>CAYPBJ010000025.1:0-30425 GCA_964408945.1 uncultured Rhizobium sp.
TTTTGTTTGGTCTATAGTCCGTAGTCCGTAGTCCATAGTCCGTAGTCCGTAGTCCATAGTCCATAGTCCATAGTCCGTAGTCTGAGGTCCATAGTCCATAGTCCATAGTCCATAGTCCGTAGTCCGTAGTCCGTAGTCCATAGTCCGAGGTCAGTAGTCCGAGGTCTGATGTCTATAGGCTGCAGCAAAAACTTCTAGCCTCTCGTCTCTCGTCTCTAGCCAACACCTAATGATAACAGACTTTGGACTTCGGACCACAAACTAATTTATCATCGCCTGCTTAACAACGTCCCAAACGGCATCTTTACCCAAACCTGTCTCAGAGGAGGTTATGATGAACGGCGGAATTTCTTCCCAATCTTGGGAAAGTGCATCCATAATTGCTTTATGATTGTTTTCGAGTTCTGTTTTTTTGAGCTTATCAGCTTTGGTGCCAATGAGTACAATGGGAATTTGATCAGCGCCGCAATCATTTATAAATTCTAAATCAATGGATTGCGGGGGTATTCTTAAGTCAATTAAAATGAATAGACAAAATAAATTCTCGCGATTACGCAAGTAATATTTGATCATCGTAGCAAATTTGAATCGTTTTTCTTTCGATACCTTGGCATATCCGTAACCGGGTAAATCGCAAATTTGGAAAGTATCATCGCAGTTGAAAATATTCAAGGTTTGTGTCTTTCCGGGTTTGGAACTTGTTTTTGCTAAATCTTTACGCTCGGTTAGCATGTTGATGAGCGATGATTTGCCCACATTTGATCTGCCAATAAAGGCGAATTCGGGAAGCTTATTGTGCGGTATATCTACCGACTTTTCCCAACTTCCGAGGAATTTTGCTTGCTTAATTTTCATGGAAACTTGATGTCATCAGCCCAATAGATTGATGTATATTTGCACCCTCAATGGCAGAAATCGTAAAACCCAATCCACAGTCCGACAGTTCAAAGAAACAACAAGTCGAGGAAATGTTTGATAATATTTCGGGTAATTACGACTTTTTGAATCATTTTTTATCTCTTGGCATTGATTATTCATGGAGAAAAAAGGTGCGAAAAGTGATTCAGAAAACCGGTGCTAAATACCTTTTAGACGTAGCCACAGGTACAGCTGATTTGGCTATTGAGCTAAGTAAATTGCCCAATTTAAAGATGATTGGTGTTGATATTTCTAGAGGTATGTTAGACAAAGGAGATATCAAGTTAGAAAAGCTAAAACTTACTGATCGCATACAATTACAACAAGCAGATTCTGAGAATTTGCCCTTTCAAAACGAAGAATTTGATGCTATCACCGTAAGTTTTGGTGTTAGAAACTTTGAAAATCTTCAAAAAGGAATGACCGAAATGGGAAGAGTGCTGAAAAAAGGTGGTTGCCTTGTGGTACTTGAGTTTTCCAAACCTACAAATCCCATTTTTGGAGCTCTTTACTGGTTCTATTTCAAATACATTTTGCCACCCTTGGGCAGATTGGTAAGCAAAGATGCAACTGCATACACCTATTTGCCACAGAGTGTTGCTGCTTTTCCTGAGGGACAAGAATTCGTGAAAGTTGCAAAGGCTTCGGGTTTTGAAAACGTAAAATATAGAGGCCTAACTTTTGGTGTGTGCACTCTTTACGAATGTTATAAGTAACTTTGAATCGTTTTTGCGTAGAATTATTTTAATATCGCTGCTGTTTTTTACCTCTTTCTCAGCTTGGGCCGATGTAATTCCTTATGCACCTTTGGTACCTAGGGATCCCAATCGAATATATCGAAAGCGATTCTTCTGGGGAATAGCGTTTTCCGGAACACAAGCCATGATGAAAATGGATTTAGACCCATCTTTCTGGGGAAGAAATGATTCACTTTTGAATATTACACCACAGTCTCAATTAGGAGGTGGTTTTGGAGGCAGTGTAGCTATGCGAATTGGAAAACGTTGGGAAACTAAAATGTTGACCATGTTGCAATTGCACGGCAGGAATTTAGAGTTTGATTGGGCAAATCGTCCCAATGAACTTCTCAGAATAGAAACCATTTCGTTAGATATTCCATTAACTATGAAATACCGTTCTGACATGCCTAATAATTCTGGATTTTTTGTGGTTGGAGGATTGCGCTGGTCACACGATTTTCAGAGTAATGAGAAGTTAGTTATTGGAGCGAGTAAGCCTTTGGTTGCGTTAAAAGAAAATACATACTATTACGAATTCGGAGCTGGATTTGAATTTCGGATGGAATATGTTGATTTAAGTATAGAATTGAAAATGTCAAACGGAATCAATAACGGGTTGGTTCGAGTGCCTGAGAGTTATTATTCAGGTTCCATGAGTGCCATTTATCCAAGATTGTTTTCCATCACTTTAATGGCTCAGAATTGAATTTTGTTGTACAGCATAAGGATCCCTTCACCAAAGCTAGGGCAGGAAGGATTGAGACCGATCACGGCGTAATAGAAACACCTATTTTCATGCCCGTGGGCACAGCTGCAACCGTAAAAGGCGTGAAGCGAGAAGATCTAGTGAACGATGTAGAAGCTCAGATCATCTTAGGTAATACGTATCACTTATATCTTCGGCCAGGATTAGATATCCTCCGCGAAGCGGGTGGAATTCATGGTTTTTCTGATTGGAAGAAGCCCCTTCTCACTGATTCGGGCGGATATCAAGTCTATTCATTGTCGGGTACCAGGAAAATTAAAGAAGAAGGTGCCACCTTTAAAAGTCACATCGATGGTTCAAAGCATGTCTTTACCCCAGAAAATGTAATTGATACCCAACGGGTCTTAGGAGCTGATATTATGATGGCCTTCGATGAATGTACTCCTTATCCCTGCGATAAAGAATACGCTACTCGAAGCATGCATATGACCCACCGTTGGTTGGATCGCTGTTTCCAAAGATATCGTGAAACTGAGCCACTTTACGGACATCACCAAGAATTGTTTCCCATTGTTCAGGGAAGTGTTTACCCTGATTTGCGTAAACAAAGTGCAGAATATATTTGCAAACACGAGGCAGAAGGTTATGCGATTGGAGGACTTTCAGTTGGAGAGCCACATCAAGATATGTATGAAATGACTGAATTGGTTTGTGATATTTTGCCTCAGAACAAAGCACGTTATCTCATGGGAGTGGGTACTCCCGAAAATATTCTAGAGTCCATTGCATTAGGTGTTGATATGTTTGATTGTGTAATGCCTACCCGCAATGGTAGAAACGGCATGATTTTCACTCGAGAAGGCACTGTGAACCTTAAAAATAAAAAATGGGAACGTGATTTTAGACCCATCGATTCCCTGATTTCACCTGACTATTCTTTTGCTTATATGCGACATTTATTCGCATCGGGAGAAATGTTGGGAGCCATGATTGCAAGTTTACATAATCTAAAATTTTACTTATGGCTAGTAAAACAAGCACGAGTTCAAATTTTAAATAACGACTTCCACAATTGGAAGTCCTCAGTGCTGAAATCAATCAATCAAAAATTATAACGGAATGTTGGGGAAGTATTTTAACGGACTTGATCGGTACATTGCCAAAAAGTTTATCAGTACTTTCCTGGTTACCATCTTTTTGTTTATTGTCATTATCATCATCTTCGATGTCGCTGAAAAACTTGATGATTTTCTCAAAAGGAATGCCCCAATAGATGAAATTATAACTACTTATTACGTAAGTTTCATTCCCACGCTCATTAATACGTTTAGTCCTGTATTTATATTTATATCAGTACTTTACTTTACTTCTCGCTTGGCATCTCGCACAGAAATCATTGCCATGTTGGCAGGTGGAATGTCTTTGATGAGGATCATTCGTCCATACCTAGTGGTTGGTGCTTTATTTGCCTGGGGAAGTTATATGCTTAATGCATGGATCATTCCTATAACTGATAAGCAGCGGGTAAAATTTGAAAATACTTATTTACGCGATTATTGGTCAGAGGCTAGAAATGCAATATACCGTCAGATTAAGCCTGGAGTAATCATGTATATGGAGTATTTCAGCAATCATGATAGCTCCGGTGTAGGAATTACGGTTGAAGAATACAGAGGCACTGAATTGAAAAGTTCTCTGTTTGGAAGATTTATCCATTGGAATCGCGAACAACAAACTTGGCGATTGGAGCGTGTCACTCAGCGTGAATTTTTATCGAACGGAAACCAAAAAGTGGTACAATTGGCCACTTTAGACACCATGATAGGGTTCAATCCCAATAATTTTTTCTTTAGAATAGAAGATGTTCAGAGTTTGAATCAAAGCGAATTAAAAAGTTTTATTGTCAAAGAGGTTGAACGAGGCTCACCCAATGTATCTGGACTTCAAACCGAACTTTACCGTCGATATGCTTCACCATTCAGCACATTTATATTAATTTTTATTGGAGTAGCAGTTGCTGGAAGAAAGACCCGAGGCGGACTAGGAATTTCTCTTGGGGTAGGAATTTTTGTAATTTTATTTTTCCTTTTCTTCTCCAAGTATTTCGTTTCTTTAGGTGCAACCGGCGTTCTAAATCCGCAATTAGCGGTATGGCTACCCAATTTGGTTTTCGTACCGGTTGCGTGGCTTTTCTATCTAAGGGCGCAGAAGTAAATACCTTAAATTAGGTAGAAATGTTTATTTACTAAACGCGTTAAATAAATGTTGTGGCTAAATTTTCAATCATTATTTATTTATGCGGTGCATTTCTTTTGTCAAATTGTGGTTTGACAAACTTCAAAAGTAAAAATTTAGATTTATGTGTTGCTCAAATAGATACCGTGAACCATTTCGAATCAGGATTGAAATTTTATTTAAATCAAGAAATGGATTCTGCACTTTTCCAATGGAACTTAGTAACTAGTAAAGATTCTAATTATTTAAAATCCCTTTATTTTCGGGGTAATTTAAAGTTTTATTTGGAATTGTATCCAACGGCTATTTTGTATTATGATAGCCTATTAAGATTGGATTCAAATCATATTGGTTCACTTGTAAATAGAGGTTTATCCCAAAGAAGAGTACTTAATTATAATTCTTCATTAAAAGATTTAAATAAAGTCGTTCAACTGGAAAGTAATGTTTCCAGTAATTATATAAATAGAGGAATTACTTTTTTCTACAACAATCAATTTGATCTTGCGCTTATGGATTTTGAAAAATGCTTATCAATGGACTCTACCAACGTAGATTGTATTTATGACATTGGCCTTTGTTATTTCAAACTAAATCAATTAGTCCAAGCATGTTTTTATTGGAAACAGGCTTGTGACAACAATATGGATGATGCTTGTTTGTGCATCAAAGAATATTGCCGCTAATACACCATCAAAACAAGTCCCTTTAAATAATGTCCCTCTGGGTGAAAAATATTTACAGGATGATCTGGGCCTTGTGAAAGTCTATGAAGGATTCTGCAAGACCGCCCCACTTCAATTGCAGCAGCGGTTACAGTATTTAGAAAAAGGGTTTCGTCTATAACTTGTGAGCATGAAAACGTAAAGAGAAGCCCTCCTTTTTTAACCCTTTTAAGTCCCATTGCATTTAAACGCTTGTAACCCATGGTTGCTGAGTGCTTTTTCTTTAAGCTTTTTGCAAATGCTGGTGGATCTAAAACGACAATGTCATACATGGTTGTATCTTCCGTTAAATATTGTAGTACATCTGCTGTAATCGATTCATGTTTAGCATTAACCTCATTTAGAAGCATATTCTCGGTACACAAATCAGTGGCCACTTTAGATATATCAACGGATACCACATTTGTGGCACCTCCAATAAGCGCTGATACTGAAAATCCTCCAGTATAAGCAAAAGTATTGAGCACAGACTTGCCCATAGAGTAATGTCTTAGTAGGTCTCTATTTTCTCTTTGGTCAATAAAAAAACCTGTCTTTTGGCCATTTACCCAGTTTACTTTCATTTTCATGCCGTTTTCCAACGCAATTGTACTTTCAGCAGACCCGATTAGAAATTCATCTTCTATGGTGGTATCATGCAGTGCTGCTTTGCTTTTGGAATAAATACTCTCCAATTTGCCTTTAAAAACAGTGTTTAAAGCGTTCGAAATATCATCTAAATGCTGATACATTCCATCGGAATGTGTTTGAATAACAGCATGTTTGGAATAAATATCAATGATTAAACCTGGCAATCCGTCACCTTCGCCGTGCACCAATCGAAATGCATTCGTTTGTTGGTCAATTCCCAAACCAAGAGAAGTCCTGATATCAACGCATTCTTGAAGTTTGGACTGCCAAAATTGCGCGTTAATTTCTTGATCTTCAAAACTTAAAATTCTTACGGCAATACTCCCATCGCCCACGTGTCCAATGGCGCAAAATTGTCTGTGAGAGTCTAAAACCCTCACCAAATCACCAGAGTGGCAAGGGTCCATTACATCTATGGCTCCCGAAAAAATCCAGGGGTGTTTTCTTTGGATGGCTATTTCTTTTCCTTTCTTGAGGATGGCAGTTATCATTTTTCTGTTAATTGAAGCTGCAAATTTACCATCAAAAAACGGTAGTAGCCGTACTTAAACGAATAGAAACGGTTATATACGTTTAAAACACTTAAATCTTTGTGTTTTAGATGGAATTCATGCAACTTTGAATTATGAACGAGTCAGTCAAATTAAAAGACATCATCAAAGTAATTGAGTATGTGGCTCCACCACAGTTACAAGAAAACTACGATAATTCAGGTTTGATTGTTGGTTCAGAAGAATCATTGATTCACAAAGCGTTGATCTCTCTTGATTGTACAGAAGAAGTTATTCAAGAGGCCATTGATTTAGGCTGTAATTTGGTGATTTCACATCATCCTATTGTTTTTAGTGGAATCAAAAAGTTTACAGAGAAAAATTACGTGGAGCGAACTATCATTAAAGCCATTAAAAATGATATCGCCATATATGCATGTCACACGAATCTAGATAATGTTTTGCATCAAGGAGTTAACAAGAGAATTGCAGATAAATTAGGATTGCATCAGTGTAGCATATTACTTCCTAAAGAAAATACCCTATTAAAATTAGGAGTCTTTGTTCCTAAATCACACTTTAATCAAGTGCAAGAGGCTTTGTTTTTAGCTGGTGCAGGACAAATTGGAAATTATAAGGATTGTGGATTTTCATTCGAGGGGATAGGAACATTTACACCGAGCCAGGGTGCCAATCCCTATTCCGGTGAATTGGGAAAGAAAAGCGAAGAGACTGAAATTCGATTAGAAGTAGTAGTTCCAAACCACCTGAAAAATCAAGTATTGAGTGCAATGTTTCAAGCGCACCCCTACGAAGAAGTGGCATACGATCTAATTCAATTGGTAAACACGCGAAATGATGTTGGTTCTGGTTTAGTTGGATATCTTTCGGAGGATATGAGTCTTGAGCAATGGGTGAATCATTTAAAGAAGTGTATGGAAATAGATTCCTTTCGATTAACTCGGCTAAAAAAAGATGAGGTTTCTATAAAAAAAGTAGGTGTTTGCGGTGGTGCCGGGTCTTTTTTAATTAAGCAGGCTCGGGCGCTTGGATGTGATGTTTTTGTGTCGGCCGACATTAAATATCACGAATTTTTCGATGGGGAAGGGGAGTTGCTAATTTGTGATATCGGCCATTTTGAGTCCGAAAAATACACTTTAGAGATTTTCAAAGAAATTTTATCAGAAAAATTTCCTAAATTTGCAACCCTTTTTGCACAAATTATAACCAACCCGGTATATTATATTTAGAATATGGATGTTAGCGTAGAAAAAAAATTGCACGACCTTTGGAAGTTGCAACAAATCGACAGCAAGATAGACAATATCAAAGCGGTAATGGGCGAATTGCCTATGGAAGTAGCCGATTTGGAAGACGATATCGCTGGACTTGAAACCCGCGTTCAACACATCGAGGAAGAAGTTTCAAGTTTGAATTCTGAAATTTCGAACAAGAAAAATGCGATCAAAGAATTTCAGGCAGCCATATCTAAGTATGACGAGCAGTTAAATCTCATCAAGAACAATCGTGAATTTGAAGCTATCGATAAAGAAAAAGAGATCGCAGGTCTTGAAATTTTATCGGCTGAAAAGAAAATTCGTGATTTTGGTAAGTTGATTGAAAGTAAAACAGAAATTCTTACTTCAACTCAGCAAACTCTTGATAAACGCAAAGCAGATTTGGTTTTCAAACGCACTGAATTAGACGAAATCATCAAGGAGAACGAAGAAGAAATTCTTAAGCTTGAAAAAGATCGTGAAGGCGCATCTAAGAAGTTGGATGATCGTTATTTTAGAGCATACCACAGAATTCGTGAGAATATGAAGAATGGTCTTGCTGTCGCCCCAATTATGCGTGGATCATGCGGTGGTTGCTTCAGTAAAATACCTTCACAGCGTCAAAGTGAAATCCGTGCTCACATCAAAGTTACTGATTGTGAACATTGCGGACGTATCTTGGTTGACCAAACTATTTCCGGTATTGCCGCTAAGGAAGAGGAAAAAGAGGTTAAAACCACTCGTCGCAAGATGCGCTTAACAGCGAAGTAATTGGTTTCGGGTATAAAGTCTTGGGTATCGGGTATCAGGTCTTGGGTAGTGGGTCGCTAGTCTCTAGTCTCTAGTCTCTGGTCATCGGTCTATAGCCACTGGTCTCTGGTCACTGGTCTCTGGTCTAGGTACCATCTACCAACTACCAGGTACCAGGTACTAGGTACCAGGTACTAGGTACTAATCAATACGACTCTTTTTCTGAAGGAAAGTCCTTGTTTTTAACGTCTGAAATGTAGTTTCCAACTGCGCCCTTTATGTCTTCGTAAAGGTTTAGATATCTGCGTAGAAATCTTGGATTGAATTGGTTGTTAATACCTAGCATGTCGTGGAGCACTAAAACTTGGCCGTCAACACCGTTGCCTGCTCCAATGCCGATAACGGGAATGTTTAGGTTTTCGGCAACTTTAGTAGCAAGGTGGGCGGGGATTTTTTCAAGAACTAATGCGAAACATCCAGCCTCTTCCAACTTTTTGCTGTCATTTATTAGTTTTTCGGCTTCTTCGTCTTCGGTAGCTCTAACTGTGTAGGTGCCAAATTTGTATATGCTTTGAGGTGTTAATCCTAAATGTCCCATGACAGGTACGCCAGCCGTTAGAATACGTTTAACACTTTCTAGAATTTCATCGCCGCCTTCCATTTTTATGGCGTGAGCGCCGCTTTCTTTCATGATTCTAATGGCCGAATTCAAGGCTTCCTTCGAATTGCCTTGGTAACTTCCGAAAGGTAAATCTACCACCACAAGGGCCCTGTCAACACCTCTGACCACGCTGCTAGCGTGATAGATCATCTGATCTAAGGTTATGGGTAGGGTGGTTTCATGCCCAGCCATAACGTTTGAAGCAGAGTCTCCAACTAAAATGGCGTCTATTCCAGCTGCGTCAACTATTTTGGCCAATGAATAGTCGTATGAAGTGAGCATAGATATTTTTTCTCCTCTTTGTTTCATTTCCATCAAAGAGTGAGTGGTAATCTTTTTGAATTCTTTGTGTACAGACATGTCGTTAGTGCTACAAAGTTGGTATTATTTTGGTCATCTCGAAATAAGTAGGTGATATTTTTTTAACTTTGAGGTTCTTTATGAATTGGATTTCGAGGGTTTTACTGGGTTTGACACTGATTTTTGTTAGCGGTTGCGACAACGAAGTAGATATAAATGCTGACTGGAAAGAAACTATCGTTGTTTATGGATTGCTTAATCCTAATGATTCTGTTCAATATATTAAAGTAAACAAAGCATTTCTCAATGAGAATATCAGTGCGTTAGTTGCGGCTAAAGAGGCAGATAGTCTTTACATCAAATCTGTGGAAGTAAAGTTGATTGATGTATACACTGGTGCGGAATATAATTTGACACGTGTCAACAAACTTCCAAAAGATTCAGGAATCTTTAACAATTCCACCAATTATTTGTACCAAACAACGGCGAAGATTGCTGAAAATCAACCCTATAAATTGGTGGTTAAGAGTTTAGAAACAGGCAATTCAATAGAAGCTGTTACTTGGACCGTTGGACGTACACGTATTGAAGCGCCGTTCAGAACTTCTAATCCGCAATTTTCGTTGGGTACGGAATACATAACTATATCATACGTGCCTGCTGCGAATTCTTATGCCTACGATATAAAATTCTATGTTCAAGTGGATGAATTTAGAGCTAAAGACACTGGTTTCTTAGGTACAAAGAATTTGAAATGGAATGTGATTACGAATTTCCCAGTGCCTAGAAGCAATGGGGGCGTGGCTCCTACCATTATTCATAAAATAGAGAGGGAAAGTCTGTTACAGTTTCTTTCCACTCAATTAGATTCAGTGCCCACTATTTCGAGGAGAATTAAATCTGTTGGAATTGAGTTTTATGCAGGAAATCAAACCTTGGTTGATTACATATCTGTAAATGAGCCATCCATTGGAATTGTGCAGAAGCAGGCAGAATATTCGAATGTTTTTGGGGGATATGGACTTTTTGCGTCTCGGAGCACCCAATCTATCATGAATGTGCCTGTAGATCCCACCTCAATAGGGATTTTGAAAATGAATAAATGGACTAGATACCTGAATTTTTAGGATCTATTTCAGACAACTTAGCAGATTCTTTTGGTTCTGTTGGATGTTTTGTCACTAATGCGATTCAACATCCCCCGAAAAACTGACAAATCGACATAAAAAGCCAATTGGCATTTCCTTTGATAGGTATGATGCAAAGAAAATTAGCATCATGAGTAAAATAATTGGAATCGACTTAGGTACTACAAACAGCTGCGTTGCAGTGTTGGAAGGTAATGAACCTGTGGTAATTGCAAACAGCGAAGGGCGTAGAACTACCCCATCCATTATTGCTTTCTTGGATAATGGAAATGGTGAGCGTAAAGTGGGTGACCCTGCTAAACGCCAGGCCATCACCAATCCCAAAAACACCATCAACTCAATAAAGAGGTTCATGGGTGAGCAGTATTCAAAAATGACCAAAGAAATTGGTCGTGTGCCTTACGAAGTGGTAAAAGGCGATAACGATACCCCAAGGGTTAAAATTGGTGATCGTACCTATACTCCTCAAGAATTGAGCGCAATGGTTCTTCAGAAAATGAAGAAAACTGCCGAAGATTATCTTGGACAAGAAGTAACACGTGCGGTAATTACCGTTCCTGCATATTTCAACGATGCACAGCGTCAGGCAACAAAAGAGGCTGGTGAGATTGCTGGTTTGAAAGTAGAGCGTATCGTGAATGAACCAACTGCTGCGGCTTTGGCTTACGGTTTAGATAAAACCGATCGCGACATCAAAATCGCGGTTTATGACTTGGGTGGTGGAACATTTGACGTATCGGTTTTAGAATTGGGTGACGGAGTATTTGAAGTTAAATCAACCAACGGTGATACTCACTTAGGTGGTGACGACTTTGATCAGGTTTTGATTGACTGGATGGCCGATGAGTTCAAGTCTGAAGAGAATATTGATCTTAGAAAAGATGCAATGGCTTTGCAGCGTTTGAAAGAGGCTGCTGAAAAGGCAAAAATTGAATTGTCAAGCAGCACAGAAACCGATATCAATTTGCCATACATCACTGCAGTTGACGGTGTTCCCAAACACTTGGTTCGCAAATTGACTCGTGCAAAGTTTGAGCAATTGGCTGATAGTTTAATTAAACGTACTCTTGAGCCCTGTAAAGCGGCTTTGAGAGACGCAGGTATGACCGCTAGCGATATTGATGAAGTTATCTTAGTGGGTGGATCAACTCGAATCCCTGCAATTCAAGAATTGGTAAAAGAATTCTTCGGAAAATTGCCATCGAAAGGGGTGAATCCAGATGAAGTAGTTGCAGTAGGTGCAGCTATCCAAGGGGGTGTTTTGACAGGTGAAGTTAAAGATGTGGTTTTGTTGGACGTAACTCCTTTGAGTTTGGGTATCGAAACCATGGGCGGTGTAATGACCAAAATGATTGAGTCGAACACTACCATTCCAACCAAGAAATCTGAGGTTTTCAGCACAGCTGCAGACAACCAGCCTTCGGTAGAGATTCACGTTTTGCAAGGTGAGCGTTCAATGGCGTCTGATAATAAAACCATCGGTCGCTTTATTTTGGACGGAATTCCACCTTCACCAAGAGGTGTTCCACAAATCGAAGTAACTTTTGACATTGACGCAAACGGTATCTTGAATGTTTATGCGAAGGATAAAGCAACAGGAAAAGAGCAAAAGATTCGCATTGAAGCGAGCTCAGGATTAAGCAAAGAAGATATTGAGCGTATGAAAAACGAAGCAGAAGCGAATGCTGAAGCTGACAGACAGAGAAAAGAAGAAGTAGATAAATTCAACGCTGCCGATGCTTTGGTTTTCCAAACAGAGAAGCAATTAAAAGAGTACGGAGACAAAATTCCCGCCGATAAAAAAGCGCCAATTGAAGATGCATTGGGCAAATTGAAAGAAGCTGTATTGTCGAAGAACATGGCCGATATAGAAGCGCACACTGCAACTTTGAACACTGCATGGCAAGCTGCTAGCGAAGATTTGTACAAAGCCACTCAAGGTGATGCCAATGCTGGCGGTGCGTCTGGGGCTGGTGATGCCAATGCTGGCGGATCATCTGCTAAGGCTGACGAAGTACAAGATGTTGACTTCGAAGAGGTCAAATAATTAATAGTTTGTAGGTTTTAAATGGTGGAAGCCCTCGGAAACGGGGGCTTTTTTTGTGCCTGGTACCTGGTACCTGGTACTTGGTACCTGGTACTAGGTACTTGGTACCGGGTCTAGAGTCCAAAGTCCAGGGTCCAGAGTCCAGAGTCCAAAGTCCGTGGTCCGTGGTCTATGGTTCGAAGGCAATGGTCATTGGTCAATGATCAATGGGCTAAGGCCCCGGTTCCCGGCACCCGGTTCCCGGTTCCCGGTTCCCGGTTCCCGGCACCCGGTTCCCGGTTCCCTGTTCCCGGTTCCCGGTTCCCTGTTCCCTGTTCCCGGTACCCGGTTCCCGGTTCCCTGTTCCCTGTTCCCTGTTCCCGGTTCCCGGTACCCGGTACCAAGTACTAGGTACCATAGACCAAGTACCAAAACATGACAAATGTCAGGTTATTTAAAATAATTCTAAATAATATTTGCATACTCAAAATGAGTGATGTAGATTTGTGTCAAATTAGAAAGATTCTAAATAGTAAAGCATGGTGTCAAGAATGATGAGAACAATGTTGTGTGCGTGTGCAATGATAGCCGCGCTAAGTGCGAAGGCCCAAACAAATCCAGTTAAAAAAGATACGGCCAACGGTTCAGATATAGCTCCCGTGGAAATTGAGTCGGTAACTATTCTGGCTCCCAGAAAAGATGTAGGTCAAATTGTGCATTTGAGTGGATCTGAAATTCTCATTACTCAAAAAGAATTGAAACGATTTGATCAAGTTGACGCTAACCAATTGTTGCAATCGCAGCCTGGTGTGTATACCCAACAAGAAGATGGCTGGGGACTGAGAATGAACGTTGGATTGAGAGGGTCGGGGGTATTGAGAAGTAGTAGAATTACACTGTTGGAAGATGGTATTCCAGTTGCTCCCGCTGCCTATGCATCGCCGGCGGCTTATTTTACTACACCCACTTGGAAGTATAGCAGCATCGAGATTTTAAAAGGATCGGCGCAGCTGATTACGGGTCCTCAAACCACTGGTGGTGCGATAAACTTTTTGACGCCTACCTTAGATGAAAAAACAGATTTGGCTGTATCTACATCCCTCGGAAACTTCGGACAAATAAGAAATTCGATACAAGGGGAATTGGTGTTGGCGCCTAGGACTAGTGTTGGATTTGGATTTAACAGCAGTCGCGCTCAAGGTTTTAAAGAGTATAAAGGTAAAAATGCTTCAGGATATATTCTCAACGATGGATATGTGAAATTGGGCCAACATTTGGATAAAAGAGATTTGCACCATTTGGAATTTATGGCTAGTGGAACTCAAGAGTTATCGAACCAAACATATTTGGGTTTGACCGAGTTTGATGCGATTAATAATCCTAGAACCATGTATACTGCTGCCGCGAGAGATACGATGTATGTGCAACGTTTGATGACTCGGTTATCGTATACAGCAAATTTGAAAAAAGGCTGGATTCGCGCAGATGTTTACAGACAATTTATTGACCGTAATTGGCATAAATTAGACAAAATTGATGGTGGAAACGGTTATCAAAGTATTGCAGCGGTGCTTATGGATCCTACAAAGTTTGCTCGTGAGATGGCAGCTATGACTGGGGTTGATTCGGGAATGGCTCAAATTAAGTCTAATAAAAGAATTTATGTGAGCAGAGGGGTTCAAATTAAAGGACTGTGGACGCAATCTATGGGTGCATTGAAAGTGACTCATGAGGGTGGAGCGAGAATTCATGCTGATTATGAAGACCGTTTTCAACAAAACGACGATTATAAGATAATAAACGGTGAAATAAATCCTGTAAAATGGGGAACTCCAGGTACAGATGCCAACCGAGTTGATTATGCTCAAGGATTGAGCGGATATTACAGAATGACGGCATCGTATCAGCGATGGACCATTCAGGCTGGTGTGAGAGGTGAGTCAGTGAAAGCGTGGAGAGAAGATTTTGGCAAATCAAATCCCAACAGAGAAAATAAAGACGTCAAAACCAGAGAAAATGCCGTTGACGAGTTGATGCCTGGGTTCAGTATCAATCGCAGAATGAGCAAAAATTGGTTGGCCTTTGGTGGTGTGCATCGTGGATTTACGCCTCCAGGTTCTACGCCGGGAGTCCTTCCAGAGAAAAGCACAAACTACGAATTGGGTGTTAAACATCATACTTTGCCCATTCAAATCACCTATTTCAGAAGCGAATACGATCAACTGATGGGCTCTGATATGGCAGCGTCTGGTGGTACAGGTTCTGGCGATATGTTCAATGGTGGACGTGCTTTAGTTGATGGGGTTGAGGCTCGCTATGGATTGAAATACAAGGGATTCATTTTTGAAGCAACGGCAACGTATACGAATGCTAGATTTACAGATTCGTTTAAGAGCACCTTCGAAGAGTGGGGAAATGTGCAAGTCAATGCACCATTGCCCTATATGCCAAAAGCTCAAGGAACCTTGATGTTGGGTTACACTTGGAAATCGGTTGATTTCTTTTGGCAGTCTGTTTACGGTAGCTCTCGCCGAAGCAGTTCCAGTTTGCTTACAGATGATTTGCCTGCCAGTTGGGTTCATAATTTGAGTGTGAATTATCAGGCTACAAAGCGTTGGTCTTTCAGGATGTCAGCTCAAAATTTGACCAACGAACAGCATATCGTTGCTGCTCGTCCTGCGGGATACAGAACTTATGCTCCCCGCATGATTCTGGGAACGGTCACTTTCAGTATTCAATAATTGGCGTAAATTCGTGACATGCAGTTTCAACGACTGACTTTTGTCGCAGCCGCTCTCTTTTTCGGGGGATGTTTTATCGGGGGATGTACTTCTGAGTCATCGAACGGGTCAAATTCTGATACAGGATCTAGTTCTGAGATTTCTCCGCAACAGGATTCACTTATAGTTGAAGGCGATCTCACAGCCAGTGAGTTGGATAGTTTTCGAATCAGACGGGCTTTTCAGTCCAGTGCAAAGAATTTCAATGAAGCATTCAGAAATGGAAATTTTGATGAATTCTTGAATTATCTGCACCCATCAATTGTTGCGGCCAACGGCGGAAGATCGTCCTTTAAAAATAGATTGAAAGAAATTTACAATGCCAACGATACGGCCAGGTACAGGCAAACGTTGATTGGGCCGGTTTCACAAATGATTGGGGTTCGCGATCCCAAGGGTAATCTCACAGGTTGGTACTGTACTATGCCTGTAAGACGATGGCTGAAAGGGGCTCCTGAACAAGAGTTTCAACTACAATGGCTGGGTGGGCAAACCTTAAATGCCGGTAAAAATTGCTATTTCATTGATATTACTCAAATAGAGAAAGAGAAAATTTACCAAATAATGCCAGATTTTAGGTACCTCTTAGAAAATCAAACTCGTTGATTTTTTTTACCATAGAGAACTTTCCTGATGTAACTTTGTCGCATGAAATTTTTCATCGACACTGCAAATCTTGAACAAATCCGCGAAGCGAATGACTTGGGTATTCTTGACGGAGTAACTACCAATCCATCTCTCATGGCTAAAGAGGGAATCACAGGCGAAGAGGCCGTTATGAAACACTACAAAGACATCTGTGAAATCGTAGATGGTGATGTAAGTGCTGAAGTTATTTCAACAAACTTTGAAGGAATGGTTGCCGAAGGCGAAAAACTAGCGGCCATTCACGAAAATATTGTGGTTAAAGTTCCTATGATCAAAGACGGAATCAAAGCCATCCGTTATTTTTCTGATCGTGGAATTCGCACCAATTGCACTTTGGTATTTTCTGCCGGACAAGCCATTTTAGCAGCAAAAGCAGGCGCAACCTATTTATCTCCTTTCATTGGTAGAATTGACGACATGAATTGGGATGGAATGGAACTCATCAAACAAATTGCTGAAATCTATGCCGTACAAGGATATGAAACTCAAATTCTTGCAGCAAGCATCAGAAATCCATTGCATATTGTAAAGAGTGCTCAATTCGGCGCAGATGTAGTAACTTGTCCTTTGAGCGCCATACTTGGCATGCTAAAACACCCATTAACAGACATCGGATTGGCACAATTCTTAGCTGATCACGCGAAGGCGGGGAAATAGGGGTTAGTCGGTGGTCCATGGTCTGTAGTCTATAGTCTATAGTCCATAGTCCATGGTCGGTGGGCGAGAGGCAAGTGACGAGGGGCTGCTACCCGCTACCCGCTACCCGCTACCTGATATAAAAACCTTTTCCGATTAGTCTTGTTACTTATTTAAAATTACCTTGGGAAGACGAGTAGCTGTATATCGAACCGCACATTTCAACGCCGCACACCGATTGAATGTCCCTCAGTGGACAGAAGAAGAAAACAAAAAATTCTTCGGGCTGTGCAACAACAATAATTATCACGGGCACAATTACGATTTGCAAGTGAGAGTTGAGGGGGAAGTTGATGAAGTGACCGGTTATTTGATAGATATGAAGGTGCTGAAAGATATGATAGATGAAGACGTGATTGAGGCATTTGATCACAAGAATCTAAATCTGGATGTGCCTGAGTTCAAGGAGTTAAATCCTACAGCAGAAAACATCGTTTGGGTAATTTGGAAGAAATTAAGAAACCGATTGGGAGAAGAGTTTAATCTCAGTGTGAGATTGTATGAAACACCCAGAAATTTTGTAGAATTCAATGGATAAAGACAATATAAACAAGATCCTTTCTCAATGGGATGAAATGGGTGACTCACACGTGGGAAGTTCTAAGGAAACTCCCATGAGAGAAGGTGCTTTCGAAATGGATGACCAATTAAAAATTGAGTTAATCGCTAAGCATTTCAAAGAAATCATGCACGTATTGGGGCTCGATTTGACTGATGATAGCCTCAAAGGCACGCCAATGAGAGTGGCAAAAATGTACGTGAATGAACATTTCAAGGGATTGGATCCTAAGAATAAACCACAACCCACGTTGTTTGAGAATTCTTATGACTATACCGAAATGTTGGTTGAGAAAGACATTACTTTTTACAGCACTTGTGAACACCATTTTGTGCCCATTTTTGGTAGAGCCCATTTGGCTTATTTCTCAAACGGCAATGTGATTGGTCTTTCAAAGTTGAACCGAATTGTTGATTATTATTCAAAACGTCCGCAAGTTCAAGAGCGTTTAACCATTCAAATTGCGGAAGAGTTGAAGGAGGTTTTGCAGACCCAAGATGTCGCAGTGATTATGGATGCTAAGCACTTATGTGTTGCTAGCAGAGGTATAAAAGATACTTCATCGTCAACGGTGACTTCAAGTTTCCACGGAAGATTTAACGATCCAGAAGTAAGGTCTGAATTGCTGAAATATATCACTTCAACGCCTCAGTAAATAGTTTTTGAATTTTGCCTCAAAAATTGAGGTAAATTATCAAAAAATGTTTATTTTTGCACCTCGATAAGTAACACTGATTCGTTGGTGTTACTGCCAAAGCGAAATACGGCGGTCGTAGCTCATCTGGTTAGAGCGCCAGTTTGTGGATCTGGAGGTAGCCGGTTCGATCCCGGTCGGTCGCCCTTAAAAAAGAGGACTTTATAGTCCTCTTTTTTTGTGATAGAATTTCCAGCAATTGAGACTTGCAAATACTGAAAAATTAGAAGATACAAACGACAAAAAAGTTATGGGATTTTAACTTTACCTTTGTCTAATGCTGCTTTGGGTCGCTGGCTGGTTCCCTAATTCTGAGAATCCGTACAACGGCATTTTTATACATAGGCATGCTCAGGCTGTGGCAAACTCAGAGGCCAACCTAACCGTTTTAACATTCGCCACCTATTTTTTCGGTGAGAAAAGGCCAACTAGAATACAAGAATTAACCAACTATCAATGGGTTTTTGTTGCTGTTCCGCAGTTCAAAGGCAAAGCCTTTAAAATTGTGAATTTTGCAATTTATTATTTGGTTTCATTGGGTAAATTATTGCAAATTTTATTAGAAATTCAGCCGCGAACAGTGCATGTTCATGCCGCCGATAAAATTGGAGTTGTAGCAGCTTTTTGGAAGCCCTTTTTTAATTATAATTTATGGCTAACAGAACATTGGGCTATCTTCAATGATTGGGTTACTGATCGGTTTGATAAGCGGAATGGGTGGTTTCAGAAGTCATACAAGTATTTGTGGAATAAAACTGATTATTGTGCGAGCATCAACCTCAATCTTCATCAATCTATGGAGCAAACATTTGGGTCAAATAAGAAGCATATATTATTTCCCAATGCATTAGATTCTGTATTCGAAAATGCAAAAATCGTTCAGAAGTTTGGTTGCAATCATTTTTTGCATGTATCCAATTTTGAACCTAGAAAGAATACCAATCTTATTATTGAAGCTTTTAAAGAAGTCAAGAATCAAATTCCCCAAGCTCGTTTGACATTAGTGGGAATATCACAACAGAAAAAAGATCAACTATTTGAAGAATGTATCAATTTAAAAGAGCTGAATGTTGATGTTTTTGAAGCCGTTCCGGCAGAAGAATTGATTGAATTCTATCAGCAAGCAAGTGCATTTATTTTGGCAAGCGATTCTGAAAATGCTCCTTGCGTGATATCCGAAGCTTTGGCAATGGGTGTACCCGTGATTGCATCGAATGTGGGTGGAATTCCGGAAATGTTGAATGCTGAAAATGGCATTTTGATGGAGGATTGGAATCCCCAAGAGAATAATTCTGCAAAAACACTTAAAATAACCACCGCAATGTTGGATTTTTGCAAAAAATGCGAAAACTTTGATCGATTGCTGATACAACAAAATGCAAAACTTATATACTCGAGTGAAAGTATTGCTCAGCAATTGATACACCAATATACATGTGCGGAATAGCGGGCATATCAACATCGGTCGTTAGAGACCCAACCTATTGGAAACGATGGGCTACCCGTTTTTCCGATGAGTTAAAGCACCGTGGAAAGGATGATGCTGGTCTACTTCTCATGCTCCGGAATTCAGACCCAAAACCCGTGTTTTGGGGTAGGGAAGTGTATTCAGATATGCTGCAATACATCCCTGAGAAATCAGCAACAGAGTTATTGACCGAACAAGTTAATGGTTTTATACTGCATCAGAGACTTTCAATAATTGCTCCTGGAGATAGAGGACATCAGCCCATGTGCGATGCCACTGGTAGATATTGGATTACCTTCAACGGTGAGATATTCAATTATATAGAGCTCAGGAAACAGTATAAAATCAACACTATAACTGATACTGATACGGAAGTGTTGTTAGAGCTTTGGGCAAAAATGGAAGATAAATGCCTGCAGCTTTTAGATGGTTTTTTTGCTTTTTGCATTTATGATTCTTTAGAAAATACCTACACGCTAGTGAGAGATAAAACCGGCGTGAAGCCGCTGTTTTATTTAAACAATAAAGAAACATTCGCATTCTCCAGCGAAGAACAAACGCTCCGAGAAATCAACGAATCTAAAGAAATTAATCCCACAGCAATCTATCTGCATCTTAAGTATTCAATGACTGATGCCGTTGATTGGTATCCTGAAGTGAAAACCTTGAAACCTGGTTGTTGGATTCGATGGATACCCAATCTGAGAAGTATCATTGATAGGCAATGGTATTACCCATCTACCTATCAAAGATTGAATGAGGTGCGTGATTTGCGTGAACTTTTGTTTGAAAGTATGCGCAAACGTTTGAGGAGTGATGTGCCTATGGGTTTTGCCGTTAGCGGCGGAATAGATAGCAGCATTATTTTAGGAATTGGCAGATGGCAGCTGGGTATGGATGCTCCTTTACATCTTTTTTCGGTGGGGTCTAATGGCATGCAAGGCGATGAAACCGAGTGGCAGAAAAAAGTCCAAAAGAAACACGGCGGACAAATGCATCAGATACGAGTGGAAGACCTTGGTACGCCTGACTTTGAACAATTGGTGCAATTGACCAAACGCCCGCCTGTGGCGTGGAACAACATAGGGCATTTTGCACTTTGCAGAAAAGTAAGGGAAGTTGGGGTAACCGTTTTGTTTAATGGTCAAGGTGCTGATGAGATTTTTGGGGGATATCCAGATTATTTTATTCAATCAATCATTGATGGAGATCAAGAGTTAAAAGATTTTAAAGATCATTGGCCCATTGGATATTCGCAAGCGTCTAAAATAGCTTTGAAAAGAAAGTGGCGCGGGAAAATGTCCCAAAAATTCAAACACAAAGTAGATCAATATCTCTGGGGAAATTGGTTCAGTAAAGATCAGATTTTTAGCAATGATTTAGAATTACACCCCGTGGTGGAAGATGTTAAAGAGCGAATGCTGGGTGATTACTATGGTACATTACAAGATTCCAAATTTTACGGGAGATTGTATCAAATGCTGGCTTGGGAAGATAGAAATGGAATGGCTTTTCAACTTGAAAGTCGCAACCCATTTGCAGACGATTTATTGTTGCCAAAATATTTCTTAGGGAAGTATTCACTCAATGCGCTCTCCGAAGGTGGAATGCCTAAGGGAATGCTTCGAAATACATTCAAAGATTTATTGCCCAATGATTTGTTTGCCCGTTTAGACAAAAAAGGGTTTTCTATGCCTGAGGCTCAACTCACGCAGAAGTTTGGTTCAGATTGGAAAGATTGGTTTTTGTCATCTAAATTAGATGCCTATATAAACAGGGGCAATCGAGAGAAAATGGCGGCCAAATTCTCCCAATTATCAACCAAAGAACTTTCGTTGTATTTTAAAATATCGTCTCTGGGATTGTTCCTGGAAAATCAAAGTTCATGAGCCAAGACAGTCCCATAAAGGCCTATTTCTGGCAACTGTCTAAAGCGGTGGTTTCATTTATCACGGTAGTCATCATTTCCAATACTTTGGGTGCATACGGTCGGGGACAATTGAGCCTGTATCTGCTCTACCTTCAGGTGGTATTGATGATCAACGAGATTTTTGCCGGATCGGCTATGTCTAATTGGTTTGCAGTGTATGGTTTTGAGAAATTAGCCAAACGGTTATTGATCATTTCTACCGTAATTTTAACCATGGCAGCGGCCTTGGCTGAGTATTTGATGCCCAACCAGACTTGGATTTGGCTATTCCTTTGGTTTATTGGTTTAGGACTTACTTGGCAAAATATGGTCATCAATTATTTTCAGGCTCATCAACAAATTTCGCTGAGAAACAGATGGCAGTTCTCCTTTGAAGCCTTGAAATTAGGGTTGATTGTAGTTTTATTTCTTGTCATGATTTTTGGCATGACTTTTAATGGGACTTCTTCCTGGCGTTTTTTCACTAACACCCATTGGTTTTTAATTTGCACGGCATCGGCAGCTTGGATTTGGGGTTTTGCAGCCATCAAAAAGTTATCGAACATGGGAGCGTGGGATAGACCCAATTATAATTCAGATGATTTGACAATAAGAGAACATTCCAAGCAAGGGTTTACAGCGCAACTTGGGCATATAGTTTTATTCTTTATATATAAAACTCCGCTATTCATTTTGTCATCCAACCACCAATATGAAATGTCAGAAATCGGCGTTTTGTCAAATACGTTTTTAATCGCAGATACCGTTTGGATTTTTGGAAATGCTTTTGGAATGGTTTTGCATTCTAAAGCTTTGAATAGTAAAAATTTGAATTTTCAGAATCGATTGGCCACTTTGTACTCAACCGTAAGTTTTTGGGTAACACTAACGTTGGTTTTTCTGATTTTTATGGTTCCTGAGGATGTTTATTCATGGGTGTTTGGGAGTGATTTTTCCGAAATGAAAGATCGTTTGGTTTTAATCTCACCCGGAATTTTGGCTTTGGCAGTGTCAGCTCCTTTGGGACATTTATTGCATGCAAGGAATAAATTTTCAACGTTGTTGGCAAATCATTCAATGGCTTGGATATCTATGTTGTTGGTGAGCGTTCTGTTTTTTTACGACCAATTGGAATGTGTTTCTTCTAGTCCGTTTTGGTTGTTGATAGGGTTAGATGTTGCCTTGATTTTGATCTTGTTATTGAATTTATACTCATTACAATTAACAAATTATTTTCTTTCTAGATTCAAGGTTAACAGCCTGATAACATTGCGCTTGCTGAGAAAAGTGATGCCACTGTGAATGTGCAGGTGAACAATTTTTTAGGCGATTCAGAAAAAACTTGAACAACCGCATAGGTATTGTTCTAAATTTGTCGGCAATTTCAGTTTAAGTACATCTAATATGTCAACTCCAATGAACGGCGGATCTCCCCGATACAATCCGCTAGAAAGCATGAATCGCCGCTTTGACGCGGCTGTGGGAATTTTGGGTTTAGACCACCAATTTGCCAATGTTTTGCGTGTGCCCGATAAAGTGGTAATGGCAAACATTCCTGTTACAATGGATAACGGAAACATTCAAGTATTTGAAGCCTACAGAGTGGTACACTCTGATCACTTGGGTCCCTCAAAAGGTGGTATTCGTTACAGCATGGATGTTAACTTAGATGAAGTTAAAGCCCTTGCTGCCTGGATGACATGGAAGTGTGCTATCGTGAATATTCCTTATGGTGGTGCAAAAGGTGGAATCAAGTGTGATCCACGTTCCATGAGTAAAGGAGAATTAGAGCGTTTAACACGCGCCTATACAGTGGCCATGAAAGACGTTTTTGGTCCAGAACAAGATATTCCAGCTCCAGATATGGGTACAGGCCAACAAGAAATGGCTTGGATTGTTGACGAATACAGTAAAATCAAAGGTCAAAATGCTTGGGCTGTGGTTACAGGAAAACCCATTGTTTTGGGTGGTTCTTTGGGACGTGTGGAAGCAACCGGACGTGGCGTTATGGTGAGTACTCGCAGTGCCTTAGCTAAAATGGGATTAAAACCTACTGAGGCGAATTGTGCAGTACAAGGTTTTGGAAACGTAGGTTCTATTTCGGCAAAATTGATTTCTCAAATGGGAGTTAAAATTGTGGCTATTTCTGATATATCAGGTGGTTATTTTGATTCCAACGGAATTGACGTTGATGCAGCAATTGCCCATGTAGCAAATTCAAGCAGCAGATCTTTGGAAGGATTCCCATGCGAGCGTAAAATCACAAACGGTGAACTTTTGGAATTGGATGTAACGGTTCTTGTTCCTGCCGCTATGGAAGACCAAATTACTCCCGAGAATGCTCACAACATCAAAGCAAAATTAATTGTTGAAGGTGCTAACGGCCCTACAACTGCAGAAGCTGATAAAATTCTCGATGATAAAGGTATTTTAGTGGTTCCAGATATTTTGGCCAACGCCGGTGGTGTTACTGTTTCTTATTTTGAATGGGTTCAAAACCGTTTGGGTTATTATTGGACAGAAGAGCGCGTAAACAGACGTGCAGATCGCGCTATGAAAATGGCCTTCGATAATATTTACAATGCATCTTCGAAGTACGGCGTAAATATGCGTTTAGCCGCTTATTGCGTGGCCTTAGATAAGGTGTCAGCAGTATTGAAATTAAGAGGGTCTTTCTAATTTAGTTATATTTTCAATGATTAGAATTCACAGAGAAGGTTACTCCATCATTTTTTATACCATGGCTGCTTTGGTTTTAATCAATGCGCCATTGAGTTACTGGTTTGAAGGTGCCTGGTACACCCAGGTAGTTTTCGGATTGTCTATCTTGTTTTTTATTGCCATTGTGCAATTCTTTCGTCACCCCAATCGAGATACCCCTCAAGACGATGATTTAGTCATCGCACCAGCCGATGGTAAGGTGGTTGTCATTGAAGAGGTTGATGAACCAGAATTTATCAAAGGCAAATGCAAACAAGTGAGTATTTTTATGTCACCCATCAATGTTCACGTGAACCGATATCCGGTTGCAGGAAATGTGGTGTACGAAAAATACCATCCAGGTAAATACTTGGTGGCATGGCATCCAAAAAGTTCAACCGAAAATGAAAGAACTACTGTGGCTGTCAAAAACGAACACGGTATCATTCTCTTCAGACAAATTGCAGGTGCATTGGCTAAACGTATTGTTTGTTATGCCAAAGAAGGGCATAAGGCCAAAGCCGGCAAAGAGTTTGGATTTATCAAGTTTGGTTCAAGAGTGGATATTTATTTGCCCTTGACAGCTGAAATTACGGTGAAACTTGACCAAAAAACGACAGGCGGCGAGACGGTCATTGCTAAATTCCCATAGAGATAGCGTATATTCGTACTAATTAAAATTTTATACAAATGAAAAAATTCTTTGCATTGTTGGCCATCACCGTAGGTTTTGCCACAGTATCATTCGCTCAAACAGAAACAGTTAAAGCTGAGTGCAAAAACACAAACGGTGAAGTTAAAGCCGAGTGTAAAAACGCAAATGGTGAAGTAAAAAAAGAGTGCACCAATGCGGGTGCTGAAGCTAAAGCTTGTTGCAAAAAAACAACCACTGCTTCAACCGAAGGTGCAGCTAAAAAAGAATGTTCTAAAGGTGGCGAAGCTAAGGCTTGCTGCAAAAAAGAAGGCGCAAGCGCAACTGCTTCTGCTGAAGGCGCTGCCAAAAAAGAGTGTTCTAAAGACGGCGAAGCCAAAGCTTGTTGCAAAAAAGCAGGTGACGCTAAAACCAAAGAATAATATTTCGACACATTTTATAGAAAAGGCCGGCTTTTGTCGGCCTTTTTTGTTTTTATTACAGAAAAGTTTGCCCTTTATCTGTTGTATCTTTGCACAATGGATTCTAGAGGCTTCAGAAGAACCGCGCTTTCCTTGATGGTTATCATTACCATAACCGTGGTAGCTTTCGGTATTTATCTCTACTTTAATTTTAACTCTCGCTCTAGTTTGCCCGTAATTGTTCCTGCTAAGGTGGAGCAATTTGTTCATTTTCAAACCCGTAAATTTAGAGATGATTTTGCTTCGGCTAAACCCACAAGTTTCATTGACAGTATCTCCAATTTAGTTGGAAGTTGGGCTGTCTTTTCGCATTGTGATAAACCCGCTGAACCGGGTATTGCACTTTTTTCTGATGTAGTATATTTTAAAACCAAAGAAGCTCGATTTATGGCTTTTACATTGACTTCTGAAGAATCATTCAGTAGTTTTTGCGATACACTAAAGAAACAGAACTTGATTTCCAATAAGATGGACTTGGGTACCTACAACCTAGTGAAAGTAGTGGGTTCCCCCGTATATTTTGCCTTTAAACATAAAGTGTTGGTTTTTGCCAAGCCTATTGATTCCACAGTAAGCGATGAATCACTGAAATTTGCCCTCAAAGATGTTTTTTCAGGTAGGTCTGATGGATTTATCACAAATCCTGGTTTGCAAGCATTGTATGACGCAAAAGCCCAATTCATAGCTTACAACTCAAGTGCTCCTGAAAAGGTCTTTGGTTATCATTTTCAACCAAATCAGTTGCCAAAAGAATTAGTGGCTTCACTCAAAGATAAATCAGAGCCTAAAGCAGAGAAATTCTCAGTGAACGGCCCTTTTGCACAGATTTACCAATCATTAGGGCAAGAATTTTCGTCCCCAGGAAATCAAATAGAATCATTGTTTAAAGGAGTTTTTAATACGCTGAAAAGCGATACAATTTTAAAATAACATGAGTATTCATCAATTATTGAATGAACGGATAGTAATCATTGACGGTGCAATGGGCACCATGATCCAGAAGCACAAACTGTCAGAAGAAGATTACCGCGGTGAGAAATTTGCCGATTATGAGCATTCCTTGAAGGGAAATAATGATTTATTGGTGATAACCCAGCCTCAAATCATTAAAGAGATTCACAAAGATTTCTTGAAAGCGGGAGCCGATATTTTGGAAACAAATACGTTCAATGCCAATTCTATATCAATGGGCGATTATCACATGCAAAAGTGGGTGATTGAGCTCAATGTAGAAGCAGTTAATGTGGCGAAGGCGGCGAGAGAGGAATACGTTCAAGAGTTTGGTGAAAGACCTATTTTCATCGCAGGTGCTATTGGACCAACCAATAAAACCGCTAGTTTAAGTCCAGATGTCAACAATCCAGGTTATCGAGGTGTAACCTTTGACGAACTTGTTGAAGCGTATACGGAACAAGTTTTGGCCTTGATTGATGCTGGTGCGGATTTACTTTTGGTAGAAACCGTTTTCGATACATTGAATTGCAAAGCAGCATTGTACGCAATCAATACCATTAAAGAGGAGAGAGGAATGGATATTCCATTGATGGTAAGCGGCACCATTACAGATGCATCTGGAAGGACGCTGAGCGGACAAACAACCGAGGCCTTTTACAACAGCATTTCTCACGGTAATTTGTTGAGTGTAGGACTAAATTGTGCTTTAGGTGCTGATCAAATGCGTCAATATGTGGAGGAACTTTCAAGAGTATCTGAAGTATTTGTGAGTTGTTATCCAAACGCTGGATTACCCAATGAATTTGGAGAATACGATGACAGTCCTGAGGGAATGGCAAAAGTAATTGCGGAGTGGTGCAGTCATGGCTGGGTCAATATTGTAGGAGGTTGCTGTGGAACCACCCCAGATCATATTCGCGCAATTGCCCATGAATGCAAGAAATTCGCGCCAAGACCAATACCATCAAGGGCGTAAGTGTCATTCTGACACTTTGAAAATCAATAATTTTAAAGAAAAAAAGGTTAAATTTGCACTTTAATTCAATGGCAGACGTTCAATTTGAAACAAAACCTGCGACTCAGTTCGACTTATTTGCAGGATTAGAATCAACCAACCACGAGCAAATCGTTTTTTGTCAAGACAACGCAACAGGTTTGAAAGCAATTATTGCTATTCACAATACTGTGTTGGGTCCTGGGTTAGGTGGTACGAGAATGTGGTATTACGAGCACGAGAGTGATGCAGTAAGAGACGCTTTAAGATTGTCACGCGGAATGACCTACAAGGCGGCCGTTGCTGGTTTGAACTTGGGCGGAGCAAAAGCAGTGATCATTGGCGATCCAAAAACTCAAAAAAGCGAAGCTTTGATGAGAAAATTTGGTCGTTTTGTCAATAATTTAAACGGTAAGTACATTACCGCTGAAGATGTTGGAACCACCACCAAAGATATGGAGTACGTGCAAATGGAAACAGATCACGTTGTAGGTTTGCCAGAATCAATGGGTGGCGGCGGAGATCCTTCTCCAGTTACTGCTTATGGTACTTACATGGGTATTAAAGCATCTGCAAAGATTGCATACGGTACCGATTCTCTAGAAGGTAAAAGTGTAGCCGTTTTAGGTATTGGTAAAGTGGGTTGGCATTTATTGGAATATCTTCATAAAGAAGGTGTGAAATTGTATGTTGCCGATATCAACCAAGATATTTTAGCTAAAGCAGCCAACGAATTTGGAGCAATTGTTGTTTCCATTGATGATATGATTGGTTTAGATGTTGATGTATTTGCACCTTGTGCTTTGGGAGGGATTTTAAATGAAAATACCATCTCAAAATTAAAGTGTCAAATCATTGCAGGTGCTGCCAATAACCAATTGGAAGACGAAAAAGTTCACGGCGATAAATTGAAAGAAATGGGCATTATTTATGCTCCTGATTTTGTGATTAATTCTGGCGGACTTATCAACGTTTACTCTGAATATACTGGGTATGTGAGAGAGAGCGCCTTAGCACAAACAGAAAACATTTACCAAACCATTCTTGATATCAATAAAATGGCCGTTGATCACAATATCAATAACCAAATTGCAGCTATTAAGCACGCTGAAAAGCGCATCAATGATATGATGTTGGTGAAGAGCACTTATTAATTTAAAATTACACACATTTTAATTTTATAAAAAGCCCCGAATTCGGGGCTTTTCTTTTATTTTCGCCTTATGTCCCAAAAAACTTTGTGGTCAAACTTTTTTAAAGTCCGCAGAAATTCCAGTGCAGCCATTGTTGCTTTGCTCGGAATAACGTTGGTTTACCTGGGTGTTGCCTTTACCGCTGAAGATCCAGCAGGTGGACAAGATTCTTGGAATCACTATTTATTTGCTCGTTGGTGTTTTAAACACCCTGAGCTCATGCTCGATTTGTGGGCAAAACCGTTTTTTACCATTCTTGCCGCTCCATTTGCTCAAATATCTATTGACGCCGTATATGCTTTAAACATGGTCGCCACCCTTGGTGCTGCTTGGATGACCTATCTTACCGGCCGTAAATTGGGTATGAGAAACCCATGGACGTTAGTACTTCTCGTCGGTTTACAGCCCGTTGTTCTGGCAAATGTATATTCAGCACTTACCGAACCAACAAACGCTCTCGTTCTGAGTGTGATTTTGTATTTGTTTGCTTCCCATCGATTCAAAACGGCTTTGATTGTCGCTTCTTTTTTGCCCTTGGTAAGAAGTGAAGGGTTGGTCATGATTGCTTGTATTGTTCCCTATGTTGTCTCCCGCAAACAATGGAAAAGTTTATATTGGCTATTCTCAGGTACACTGGTTTTCGCCATTTTAGGTGCCATAATCACCAAAGAATGGGATTATTTCTTTACTCACAATCCATACATCAAGTTTGAAAAAGAAGGCGTTTTTGATCCTGGTCACGGCTCATTTTTACATTATATTGAATCTCAACGTTACATTACCGGAATTTGGATCACCATTCTCATGGCTTTTGCCCTGTTTTTGAGCATTCAGTATGTAGTTCAGCGCCTGCAGAATAAAACTCCTCACGAAATGAGTCAGTTATTGGTCTGGCTTTGGTTGCCCCTTTTCTTGGGATATGGATTTGTGCACAGTTTCATCTGGTGGACAGGTACCATGGGGTCGCATGGACTACATCGGGTTTTTATGGCTGTCGCTCCAGTATCAGCATTAATTGCTCAATTTTCCATTCATAGAATGATGTCTTACGATGTAAGATTTATCAATATTTCATTAAAAGTTTTAACCTCATTGGGTTGTTTTTTTATTGCATTTCCAGGAGCTCAAATGCCTTATCCTTGGAAATGGAATAGCCAATCCCCCATAGAAGGATTTCCCGGCAATAAAAACCTAGAAAAAGCATTTAGTTTCATTGATTCTGCTGGCTATAAGCAGTTGCCTTTGGTTCATCAAATTCCGCAAATCAATGTTAAGCGCGATCTGGATCCATTTTTTGATGCAAGCAATCTTAATGACGCCTGCACGTTTTACATTTGGAGTATAGACAAAAGGCCCGGTTATGATTGGTTGCCCGACTCTTTAGTAGTTATTTGGGATAATTTCCATGCCCGCAGAGACGCACCTATGCCATTGAATGAAATGAGAGCCTTGGAAGGGTATAAGGAAATAGCTTATTTCCCGTCTGAAAAAGATTCTATTTACGATGTGCGAGTATTTCTTAAGTCGCGCAAACGCAACTGAAGCTTAACTTGCCCGTTGTAGAAGTTCTCTTCAATGCAGTAACATGCATCGAAGATGGCACCATTGGTTACAATGGGTAACTGCTCAGCCAATCCAAACCCTATTCCATCAATCATGAAACGGCTATTGTTTTGTTGAAGCTGTAATTTCAGATGCTTATCTTTTAAGATTCGTGGACTGTTATTCGATTTAAGTCGTTGAGACATGAAGATAGGCTGGGGGTTTCCTGGTCCGAACGGCGACATTTGCCCAATGAGCTTCATCATATTCGGGGTTATGCTATCAATGTCAATTTCTAAATCGTATTCTACTTCTGGGGTTAAAGATGCATTTAGAATGTCACGAGCAACTAACGCCTCAAATTTTTCAACGAATGCATCGAAATTTTCAGCCTTTAAGCTCAATCCAGCGGCGTATTTATGTCCCCCGAACTGCTCAACCAAATCAGAACATTGAGTGATGGCTTCGTGGATGTCAAAATTCTTAACACTACGGGCAGAGCCTGTTAGCATACCGTCGTTGAGTGAAAACACAATGGTGGGTTTGTAATATTGCTCAACCATTCGGC
>CAYPBJ010000026.1:0-30170 GCA_964408945.1 uncultured Rhizobium sp.
TACCCAAGAAAGAAGAATTAGCGGCATTCATTCAAAAAGAAATATCAGGGTTGAGGTAAACACTCATCAAAACCAATAAAAGTAGCGATTAGTGGTGCGTGATCGCTAAGTTTCTTTTGAAAAACCGATGAGTCGTAATCAATGGACGAGACGTGCAGCTTGGAGGGGCCTATCATCACGAAAGATGTTTTGCTCATGCACCGAATTGAAAAACCCGCATTGTTGCGGCGTTTATTCGAGCTGGGGACACAATATTCGGGGAAGATTTTATCTTTCACTAAAATCATGGGGCAGCTGCAAGAGGCCAAGAACACCACCACGCTATCGCATTATTTGGAACTCCTGGATCACGCTGGCTTATTGACGGGGCTTCAAAAATTCGCTATGGACCAAGCCCGTAAAAGGAATAGCAGTCCCAAGTGGCAAACCATGAACAACGCCCTCATGAGTTCCTTGCACGATTACACGTTTGAGCAGATTCAATCCGATAAAAAAACCTGGGGCCGCTGGGTGGAATCGGCCGTCGGCGCCCACCTACTCTCCCATCGGGGAAATGATTTAAACGTTTACTATTGGAACGAATCGAACGCCGAAGTTGATTTCATTCTTGATTACCGGGGACATTACATCGCTTTAGAAGTCAAACTCACCACAGACCGCGTGTCAGGCCTAAACGCATTCACGAAGCACTTCAACCCGAGCAAGATCTACCAACTAGACTCATCGGGCCTCTCGTGGCAGCAACTTATATCGATGGACCCGAAGGGGTTGTTTTGAAGCGGTGAGGGATTTCTAAAATAGTGTATTACTTTGTCAATTATTCAATACTAATTAAAAATCATGTTAACGCTTTAATAGATCTGTCTATTTGAATTCTACAAATTAGTTAAACTAATAACTTTCCCAAGATTCCAAAGGCGAACCTTCATCTGAATCTAAATTCATCAATTTACAAGTTATACTAAAATACTTAGGTTTAATTCCTAAAATTTTATTGTTATGACCATGATCATTAAGTGAACGAATACACTTAAATTCATCCCATAGTTTATTCTCTCCAATAAATTGATTAATATGCCAATGTAATTTATAATTATGAACCTTTGCAATCCAACAATAATTTGTAATTTCTTCGATTATTTTTAGTTGATCTTCTGAATTGACAGGGAATCTCAATTTGGGGAGTTTATCGATAATAAATTTTCTAAATTCTTGAAAATTATAATTTTGTAAATTTGCTTGGTTACATAAATCAATAATTGGTCTTTCTAATTCCTCAATTAATCCTAGATAAATCTCAAGATTACCATTCGAATTTGATTTGTATAAAAGGTGCAATAATCTATAGGGTTTATCACCTTTCTGAAATCTCTGAGAACTTTTAGTAGTAAGCCAAATATTGAATTTTTTACCACTAATTTTACTTCTCAGTGTTAAATATAGTCTGCCCTTTTTATCAGGATGTAGTCCCCTGGAGGCTGTTTGGAAATTTGCATTGCAACTGACTAAATTTAAGACGACATAGACAATGAGGTCAATCATAAACTTATTATTTGAAATACAATTGAATTATAGCCGGTTCGGAATTTATTGTACTTTTCATTGTACATATTACATCGTATTGTGGTAGGGTTTAGTTTGGCTAAATTAGTATATTTCTGCACATTTGTACAAAAATGTATAGTGATGCTTTTTCGACAGGTAGTAAATACGTTTGTGTAAGCTGCCCAGTTTGAGTACATTTCAAAAATAGACATTTTCATTTTATTTTCTCTTTTTGTTCTTTCCCATGGACATGATGGAGCGAAGGCCTAGCCGAAGCAGTATGGGGCCCATGGGAGATTTTTTTCTCTCGGTATGATACGGGGAGTTACCCGACTAATGAGGCGTGGGGACGGTGATGGTTGTAATCGTTTACCCAAATAGATGTTTGTTCACGAACATCATCTAAACTATCAAATAAATATGCGTTCAATACTCAATTTCGGCACGAACGATCAAATCGCTCAATAAAAGCACTTTGTGTTGGTTTTCCTCGTTGTTCAATCCCTCTATTCTTGAGTTAGTTTTGATATTAATTCTGGACCATTATCCATTCGGATTTTTTAAGGCTTGCCGTATCTTGCCATCAAGTGATTTAACACCAATACCATTCTACTGCTTTTTAACGGTAATCAGATTCGATGAACAATATTTCTCTGTTATAGTCATCAATTACATTAAAAGTAGGGAATTCTCTTCCGTTGTTTAAAACATCATGCATGAAGTCTTTACTCCATGAATGCTTAAAGTGTTTAGACACTGATAAGGGTTCTTTCACTCATTCTGGTAATCGCTTCTTCACCTTTCTTTTTAAAAATAATCCAAACTTCTTATAAACCCTGTGCAATCGTTTATGATTGACTTGTTCTCCATTTTTGCGAAGTCGATAATAACGCTTCCAAAATCCTCCTCGAGCATTATGAACTGCAATTGATCAATAATCGTGGAATCATCTTTTTTTGTTAAAGATCTCAATCTCCACTTACAAATGGATAAAATCCTATAGACACTGCTTTTGCCATGATCAAACGACTTCAAAATCCCAGCTATCTGAACTGGACAGAATCATGATTTCTTCATGTTTAATACGTTTTAAAGTTACTATTTCTTCCATTTTTAAAACATGCTCTGTTTGGGGAGCTTACAGGTGAGTTTATTGATTTTTACAAAAATAACTGCAAACAATCTAGCCCCTGCCGATGTATACTTCAATAGGGGTGCGAAAATCCTAAAACAAAGAGAAGAAATCAAGCACTTAGTTTTATGAGCACTTGCCATAATGAAATTAACAACGTACACTCATTTGGACTACAATTTAATTGGCTAAGTTATTCAATCGCTTATTAATTAATCTTCAATAAAATGAAAATGACTATTTTTGAAATGTACTCAAATTGTGGAGTTTACGCAACCCATCAGAGTTTAATTCATATTTAATCAAATTGTAAAAAGATGAATGATCAATTTGTAAAAGTCTACACACGCAAAGTTAATAGTGCTAGTTTTACTGCCCTTTCACAGTCAGAAGTAAACGAACTCCTCCGTTATATCTGGATTTATAAGCAAAACAACATGACCGAACATTGGCAAGTCAACGAATATATTTCAGAATTTGATAAGTGGGATGAATTCACTAACATACGTAGCTTGAATGACCATGGTTATGATTTTCACATACCAGGTATACAACCCAAATTTTATGCAATTATTTGTAATGTTTTACAAAAAGAGAAGGGAGATGGGGCTCCATTATTAGATTGGGATTCCTATTAATTTTTACGTGAATGAAAAAGACGTAAAAATAAACATGCTTATTTTTGAAAAAATATGATAATCATTGAATATAAAATAGCTTGTAAAAGCTGCCTGAAAACAGATGGAATTATTGACATAATGAGATTAAACACGGATATTCAGTTTTTTTTTGAAAACCGACTTTTAAAATCGGAGTATGCCCTCGGAAAACATCTAAAATCGTTATTGCAAGAAAACAATTTACCATGTCAATTCTGTGGCTCAAATAATTTGGATATTAGGGATATATCAATTGAAGGTAAAAAAGCACTGATAAGTAATGAATCAGATCAAATGCAATTAGTATTATCTAAACATGAAAGTGGAGACATCGAAATAAAAACTCAAGGCTCTAAGTATTTACCAAAAGATTTCATGCCAATAGCGTTTGATTTAATTCAACAAGCAATTCAGGAAACACACGACAGTGAATTTGAAGAGAAGCATATTGGCTTCGTCAGTTTTGTAGTTTCAACTGGTTACATAGGAAATGACGACTATAGAACATATAGATTAGAGCAGTTCTCTTTTGTCGGCTTCAACAAGGTGGAATTAGGAGATTTAGTTGGTCAAATGAAAAATCAAATGTTAAAGCCTAATTAAATTGTTAAAACTACCAATTTTATAAGAACCAACTTTATCCAAATTATTTATTTTTTTAAAAATCCACTGAAACAATTTAGTCTTCATTCCAAAGTAAAAACAATGCCGAATCGAGTTTTTTCAACTTCAATCCAACGGGCCTAAAGTAACTTTTTAACACTTTACTAATTTGATTTAAAATAATTTATAGCGCCTTTTGTGATTTTTCTATGCCTTGAAAATACACCTATAAATCGTAATATGTTTATATTGTAAGTGCCCCCTTTTTCGAACTGGGTTAGATTCGACTTTTCAATTTTAAGTATTAATTTCTAAATATTTGTTAGGACTGAGATTATTTAAAGATTGATGTGGATGGAATTCATTGTATTCATCCTGCCATTCTGCTGATAGTTCTCTGAGATGGTATAAAGATTCAAACATGTATGCGTCCAAAACATCTTCTCGATAGCTTCGATTAAAGCGCTCAATATAGGCGTTCTGAGTGGGTTTACCGGGTTGGATATATTTGATCTGGATGCCTTGATTTTTGCAGTAATCCACGAAGTAGCTTGACAGGAATTCAGGTCCGTTATCACAACGTATTTCGTTGGGTCGTCCGCGCCAGTATTTGAGGTCCTCAAGGGCTGATACTACGGTTCTTCCGGATTGTGAATAATCAGCATTTATGGTAAGTGCTTCGCGATTGAAATCATCGATGATATTCAAGATTCGAACCTTCCTTCCATTCATCAATGTATCGTGCATGAAATCAATGCTCCAGGTACTGTTAATACTATTTGGCTGAGCTAGCGGCTCTCTAAATCTCGCGGGGAGTCTACGTTTGTGCTTACGTCGTTTGTTCAAATTCATCAGCTTGTACACCCGTTTTACTTTCTTGTGGTTCCATACATATCCTTCATTTCTAATGCGATGAAAGAAGTATGGAAAACCTCGGTTGGGCTTATTCTCAACAAGTTCATTCAGTTTGTCGACCACCTCAGAATCGTCCTTCTTACTTTGATAATAATACTGCGATTTAGAGAACCCTGTTGTTTTGCAGGCCCTGGTAATACTCACTTGGTGGTTCTGTGCCAAATAAGTCACAACTGTGCGTCGGTTACCAGTGCCTACCACTTTTTTGAAAGAAGGTCTTTGAGCATTTTGTTGTCCAAAGACACATCTGCATACATTTGCTTGAGCCGCTGGTTCTCTTCTTGGAGTTGTTTCAGCTGACGTAGATGTTCGCCGCTCATGCCGGCATACTTCTTCTTCCAATTGTAGAAGGTCTGTTTGTTGATGCCAAGTTCACGACTAATGTCCATGACAGATCGGCCATTTTCTTCTTCTTTAAGGGCTTTAACGATTTGACCCTCGGTGTATCTGCTTTTTTTCATTTGACTGGGGAAATTTCGGGTTTTTTGCCGAATTTTATCCAGTACGAATTTTAGGTCTACTTACATCTCCATGTAATTTATGGCAAATTGTTTTCTACCCTGCCCGTTTTGAATAACAGCCAGAATAAATTGGTACTTTTCGTCCCCCTTAAGGTATTTACTCATATAAGAGATTAAAACTAGTCCAATTTAATCTTTGGGATTGATTTTCCTCATTATTCCCAGTTAAGTACAAACCAAGCTAATTTCTGGATGTATTATATATAAACTTTGATTATTAACCGGTAACTCCAATGACGCGTTTTTATGCTCATCCACTTTGAAAGATGATTCCAAATTCATCACACGGTAGGAGTTCATCTAAATTTATTTTGTCCGGAGCACTGTCTTCTAGAAATTCAATATTTGATGCGGACAAATGGAAATTTACATTTTTCTTAAGAAAAAGATGATTCCCAAAACCCAACAAAATACACTCCTATCTAATTGTAAATCAAAGCAAAAAATTGCATTGCCTTTCGTTAATTTTGCCGAGCATAGCAGCAAAAATGGAATTTTATGACAACAAAAATCAAATCAGCAGAACACCTCAGATAACATAATTGAACAAACCTTTAAAATTGAATTATCCAAAAAATGGGAAACTAACTCATTCCAAAATTCATTCTAGAATTGACAATTCTAAAATAGACCTAATCGATATGGTAATTGTTTGAAAGTTTGAGATTAAAATTCGAATTAGCGAGGTCAGGCGTATTACTTAAAAAAACAACCACAACACCTTAGTTATTTTGTTCAATTAAAGTGAACATTAAATATTAACTTGCTTTTCTATAAAACAAGTAAACGATGAATCGTATACATCAAGTTCTAAAGGAGAAAGGCATGAAACAGATCCAATTGGCAGAAACCCTTGGGGTCGCAAAGTCTTCTGTTTCGCAGTGGTGCAGCAATCTAGTTCAACCACCCCTTTCGAAATTAAATGAAATAGCTGACGCTATCGGATGTGACGTGACTGATTTAATTGTTTCAAAGAAGAAAAGTAAAAATTAATGGGTTTAAAATCAAAATATAGATTTTCATTTACAGCAGCTTCGCTTATGTTGAGAGAACTTATAAATTATGCACGCATTCTTACTGAGAATAATTTCAGTATTGATAGTTTAATTCCAGATTCGTTAAACAAGGAGAAAGCGAAAACCAGTAAAAGAGAATTTGCTGAATTAAAAATTCGCCTGGCTACCCTTTCAAATGACGAAATACAATTATTAGTTGACTCTGATTTATCAACGCAAAAGTTAATAGCATACTTAGCTTGTTGCAGGGCTTACAGTTACATAAGAGACTTCGTTTCTGAAGTCATCTTAGATAAGGTAAGCATTTTTGACCATCAAATAACTGATAGGGACTACAATGCTTTTTTTAGTAAGAAGAGTGTTGATCATGACGAATTAGAGATTCTGGCGGATACAACAAAGGCAAAAATCAAACAGGTAGTCTTCAAGGTTTTAGAGCAAGCTGGATTGATAGATAATGTGAAAGCGAAAAACATTATCCGACCAATTGTTGATGTTCGACTCGAAAATATTTTAAAAACTCATAAGCCAAGTGATTTGGCTTTATTGTTAATTCCACAATACGCCTGATATGAATCAAAACGAATTGACGCACAAGAAATTTCAACACATACACGAAGTACTCAGCTCTGAGAGCTTTTTGAAGATGGATGCTCTTAATGGCGAAATACCATTTTGGATTGCGCCATATGATATTGCTACTCAGAATCAAGTTGAGCAAGAGATTACGAACTTGACAGTAAAACTTGAAAATACTGGAATTAAAACCCTAGTGGTAGACTTATTTGAGTTGTCATGTCAACTGATTGATGAAAATATTGGCTTGAATGAAATGTTCGAATTGGAACTTGAAATGGATAAATTTGATTTCAAAGATGCGATTCAATCTACCATTAACATTCATGAGCGCTTCATCCCAGCCATAATAGAGAAAGTAGCTACAACCAATCCCAATATTTTATTACTCAAAGGTGTTGGAGCAGTTTATCCCTTCATTAGATCACACACCGTACTTAATAATTTACAGAGTGCAGTAAAGAACATCCCCACAGTTATGTTCTTCTGTGGTTCGTATACTGGACAATCGCTTAATTTATTTGGGACTCTGAAAGACGATAATTACTACCGAGCATTTAACATTGACACTTACAAGCAGAAAGCATGAAATCATTAAACGATATTTTCAAAAAGGACTTCAACAGAAGTATAGAGACTGTAATTAAAGCTGACGATCGTGAGCACATCTTCCAGGAAGTGGATGAATATGTCATTACGAAAGATGTATCAAAAAAGCTAGCAACTTTTTTTGAGGCATACAATGATAAGGCAAGTTCGAATGGTGTGTGGATCTCTGGTTTTTTTGGATCAGGTAAATCTCATTTGCTTAAAATATTGAGCTATGTTCTGGAAAACAAACAGCTTCAACAAAAACACCTTGGCGAATTATTCGCAGAAAAGGTAACGGATGATGTTAAACTGAAGGCTGACATTTTAAATGCTACGAAGCGTTATAGTTCAGAAAGCATTCTATTCAACATTGACCAGCAAGCCCAAATAACTAGCAAGAATGATGGCAATGCCATCTTGCAAGTATTTTATAAGGTATTTTACGATCACCAAGGGTTTTACGGCTTCCAACCTCACATAGCAGATTTCGAAACTTATTTGAGTAAGGAAGGTAAATACGAAGATTTCAAAAACGAATTTGAAAAGGCGTTTGGTAAGTCATGGGTGGAGTCACGATTGAACTACGTGGCAAGAAATGTAAATGATGCCATTGCCGTTGCATGTGGTAAAATATATAACGAAGACTCCTCCAAGTACGATAAATACCTTAATGATTGGAAAGCTAAACAGAGATTCTCCATCGAGGATTTCGCTCTCAGAGTGAACGATTATATCGCAAGTAAGGGCAACCATTTCAGGTTAAACTTCTTTGTAGATGAAGTGGGTCAATACATTGCTGAGAACACCAACTTGATGCTTAATCTTCAAACCATTACCGAGTCATTAATGACTAAGTGTAATGGGAATGCATGGGTAATTGTAACCTCCCAAGAAGATTTGGAAACGCTGGTTGGTGATGATACCGCAGTCCAATCAAATGACTTTGCTAAGATTCAAGGTAGATTCAAAATTAGAATGCCACTGACATCTGCTAATGTAGATGAGGTAATTGAGAAACGTCTACTAGAAAAAAATACTGAAGGCGATAAAATACTTACCGATGTTCACACAAAGGAAGGTCAGAATATAAAAACCTTACTAACATTTTCTGAGGCGGGCATTCAGTTTAAGGGCTACAAAGGCGATTCGGATTTTGTAAGCAAATATCCGTTTATACCCTACCAATTTGATTTGTTCCAGCAGTGTATTAAAGCTCTATCACGTCACAACGTGTTTCAGGGCAAACACCAATCAGTTGGTGAAAGATCGATGTTAGGTGTATTTCAAGAGGTTTTAAAAAATGTAGGATATACAGATACCAATTCATTGGTAAGTTTCGATAGGATGTTCGAAGGATTGAGAGCAACACTGAGAACAGAATCTCAAAACTCAATCTATCTGGCAGAAAATCAACTTGGGGATCATCCTTTGGCTATTCGAATTTTAAAGGTGCTCTTTTTGATAAAGTACTTTGACGGGTTCAAAGCCACTGCTCGAAACGTTAGCGTGCTATTACTTGATTCGTTAAAAACAAATCCAGTTAAACACCAAGAAGAAGTTGAAAAAGCATTGAATTTACTGGAGCAACAGACCTACATTCAACGCAGTGGTGAAATCTATGAGTACTTAACGGATGATGAGAAAAACGTTGAGGACGAAATTAAAAACACATCTATTGATGCTGCCCAGGTGAGTAACTTGATAAACGAGCTCATTTTTGATGGTATAATCAAGGACACCAAGATTAAATACAACCTGAATAAGCAGGAGTTTGAGTACACTCGTAAGGTTGATGGATTAATTTTTGGCAGAGAAAAGGAACTCAAAATTGAAGTAGTTTCACCGAATAGTGAACAATATAAGAACGATGCTTACTTCAATGCCAGCACAATGGCAGACCAAGCATTAATGTTAGTAAAACTCCCTGAAGATAAACGATTGGTTTATGAAGTAAGGATGGCACTTAAAACAGAGAAGTACATCAAGCAAAACCAATCTGCATCAAATAAAGAGAGTATAAACCGAATTTTATACGAAAAGGGTCAGCAAAATAGAGATCGTAAGCAGATTATTCAAAATCAGCTAAATGACTTACTAGGTAAGTCATCTATTTTCATGAATGGTGTGGAGCACAAAGGCTCCAATAGTTCTGATGGTAAAACTAGAATTATTGAGACTGCCCAAGACCTAATACAATTAGCATTCCCCAAACTTCAACTGCTAGGCTCTACCAACTATGATGAGACGCAACTGCGAATCATCATGAATAATACCTCTGCTGACCTATTTGGTGGTGATGACAGCACCATCTCATCTGCCGAAAGAGAAGTATTGAACTTCATTGAGAGGCGTAAAATGCAGCACGACAGAACCAATTTATCTGACATTAGAGACCACTTCGGCAAAAAGCCATATGGATGGACTCAAATGGCAGTTTGGTGCGTTACAGCAAGGCTTTTCCGTAGAGGTAAGATTGAAGGAAGACAGGACACGAACTCGTTAGATGATAGCCAATTTTATGAGGCACTCTCAAACAACAGATATCATCAAAACACAATGGTTTCTCCCCAAATTGAGTTCGATAAAGGGCAAATAAATCTACTCAAGCAAATACATTCAGATGCTTTTAACGAGTCGAATCCATACAATGAGGCAAAAGAAGTAGTTGGTTTATTTAAAGATAAAGCTCGTGAGGTAGCAAATGAGATACAGGTTTTATTGGGTCAAAGTAGAGAATACCCCTTCGTGAAGTCCTTAGAGCCCCTTGAAGGATTGCTTAAAAAGATCCTTGGTATGGATTACGCAACTTTGATCACTGAAGCTAAAAACTTTGAAGACGATTTATTAAACGATAAAGAAAATAAACTTGACCCGATTCGCAAGTTTATGGCTGGTGAGCAGAAGAAAATCTACGATCGGATGCTCGTTTTCCTGACAGGCAACCAAGCAAACTTTGATTATATCGACACCACAGAGCGCAGGGTTTTAAATGAAGCTCACGATTCTGCTCAACCATTCTACGGAAACGTTATGCAGGATGTAAAACGAGCAATGGATACTCTTGCTGATCGTATTCAAGAAAAGATACAGGCAGAACGAGAGCTTACACTCAATGAAGCAAAAAACAAAATGCTTCAACTCCAACAGCAGGAAGGTTACGATAAACTCTCTGCATCTGAACAAGACACACTATGCAAACCATTCAGGGAGATTGAGGCAAAAGCAAAAGAGCAAAAGTTTATTGCAAACCTCATGCAAGACAGACAGCGTTTAGCAGATTTGTTTACAGATCAGCTTAATCTTCTATCGAAACTAACAACCAAAACATCTGGTGGTGAAACTGAACCCAAGGAGCAATTCATAAATCTTAGGAACGTTGAGAAAAAGATTCGCTTTGACAAAACACAGTTGAAATCAGCGGATGATGTAAATGAATACTTGGAGCAGTTAAAAATTGCTCTGATGGAACAAATTGAAGCAAATAGAAAAATAACATTGAGCTAATGAACACCAACCAACTTAAAAAATTTGCACAATCAGCAAGGGTTAAATTAATTGAGCAGGTAGGTGCCAAGCTCAACTATGTGCTAACTCATGATACCGCTGAACTGAGAGGTAAAGCCAATACAGTAAAAAAGCTCAAAGAGGCTGTCGACAAAAAAGGAAAGCAACAGGTGATTGAAAAGGTAGCTTATACCTGGTTCAACCGTTTGGTGGCTTTACGTTTTATGGATGCCAATGGTTATCAACCCATAGGTATGTCGGTATTAACGCCTGCTAATGCCGCAAACAGTGTAAGTCCTGAACTATTGGATGCAGCCCATAGCGGTAGCATTCCTACTGATTTGACCGTTGATCGTCAGCATATACTGGATTTATTGGATGGTAGAGTAAGCAGCAACAACCCCGACAATGATGTATTCCGAATACTATTGGTTGCAGTTTGCAATCAACTTCATTCCATTTTTCCGTTTTTATTTGAGAAGATTGACGACTATACGGAGCTCTTACTACCAGACGATTTAACATCATCTTTCAGTATTGTCAAAGAGATTGTTGAGGGAATGCCTAATGAAGATTGTGCCGAGGTGGAGATTATTGGTTGGTTATATCAGTTTTACATTTCCGAGAAAAAGGATGAAGTATTCGCTTCAAAAACAGCAGTAAAAAAGGAAGACATACCAGCAGCTACCCAATTGTTTACCCCAAGGTGGATCGTTGAGTATATGGTGCAAAATACAGTTGGAAAGTTATGGTTACAAAACAAACCTAACTCAAAACTGAAGGACTACATGCCCTACTTTATTGATTCTCCTAGTGTGCATGCAGATGATTACTTAAAGGTAAACTCGGTAGAGGAAGTAAAACTATTAGATCAGGCTTGCGGAAGCGGTCATATACTAGTTTATGGATTCGATTTGTTCTTCAAGATATATGAAGAAGAAGGTTATAACCCTAATGAGATACCTTCATTAATTTTAAAAAACAACCTCTTTGGCTTTGAAATAGATGAACGTGCCGCACAATTGGCTGGCTTTGCTCTATTGATGAAAGCCCGCAGCTATTATCGCAGGTTTTTTAGAAATCCAATAGCACCTAATATTCTCTGCTACCAGGATTTACCCTTGAGCTCAGACGAGATCAAGGAAGCATTTACTCAGCTAGGTTATAAACTATCCGATGAGCTCAATCATGATTTGCATACAATGTTGCAGGCAACCAATTTTGGTTCTCTGATTGCCCCGCATACTTCGCTCAATGAGCTACAAAAAGTAAAATCGTTAATAAGGACGAAAACAAATAGCGGTGATGCTTTCTTTCAATACAGGTTAGAACAAATTGAAACTGCCATCAATCAACTGATTCCACTTTGTGAAAAATACCATTGTGTTGTAGATAACCCTCCGTACATGGGAGGTGGTAATATGAATAAAACTTTGGGGGACTTCGTAAAGACAAATTACCCAGATAGTAAAGCAGATTTAATGGCTTGCTTCATGGAAGCTGGAATCTATATGCTTCATCCCAAAGGATTTCTTGGAATGATTAACCAACATTCTTGGATGTTCCTGAGTAGTTATGAAAATCTACGTGCTAGATTAATTGAAGATGTTTTGTTTGACACCAATCTACACTTAGGAGCAAGGACTTTTCCCGAAATTGGTGGAGAGGTGGTGCAAAATACATCCTTTACCTTCTGGAATAAAGGAATAGAAAGCAAAGGTACTTTTGTAAGATTAGTAGATTATAATTCTACCGAAGAAAAACGATTAAAAACCATAGAAGCCATCCAAAACCCTAATTGCGGTTGGTACTACTCAGCTAACCAAAAAGAGTTTGAAAAGATTCCTGGAAGTCCTATCGGATATTGGTTGAATGAGGTAATAATCGAGGCTTTTAGTTCAAATGAAACAATTAAAGAAATAGCTGAGGTAAAAAAGGGATTGAGTACTGCGAATGATTCTCGCTTTTTGAGATTTTGGAGTGAAATAGATTATGCCAAATCGTTATGTGACCCAAATAACGAGAATAAATATACATGGGCGCCAATATCCAAAGGTGGCGGGTTTAAAAAATGGTATGGTTTTAATGAATATGTAATCAATTGGGGGGAAAACGGAAGAGAGCTAAAGGATTTTCATAACTCGGTTATCAGGAACGAATCATTTTATTTTAAAAAAGGAATTACTTGGTCTTATATAACCTCGTCAAAAATTTCATTTAGGATTCAAGAAAGCAATTTCATATCTGCTGCTGCGGGGCCAATTATCATTCCTAAAGATAAAAGTTTATTAATCGTACTCATTTCTTATTTAAATTCCAATGTTTATCAAAAGTTCTTATCAGTAATCAAAGATGGTGGTATTACATATGAAATTGGTGAGGTCGCAAAAATCCCATTTACTGAAATAGATTATAAAGTCGATGGAATAGTTGTGACCGCTGAACAATGCATTAAAATTTCTACTCTTGAGTCAAATTCCCGTGAAACGTCATGGGATTTCTTCCAAAACGAATTGTTAAAACATGGAACTTTCAATATCAAAGAATCTTATGATTCATACGAACAATACTGGCGAACAAAATTTTTTCAACTCCACAAAAACGAAGAAGAGCTCAACCGCCAATATATTGATATTTATCGCTTACAGAATGAATTAACACCAGATGTGCCTTTAGAGGAAATTACTATTCTCAAAGAAGAAACAAGCATTGAAAATGGAGATTTAGTATTTCATGCCAATGAAGTGTTTGCCCAATTTGTAAGTTATGCCGTGGGTTGTATGTTTGGTCGTTACTCTTTGGACAAAGAGGGATTAATACTAGCAAACCAAGGTGAGACATTAAAAGAGTACTTGAGCAAGGTTTCAAAGAATAAAGAGGAACTCAGTTTCATGCCAGATGAGGATAATGTGATTCCAGTTCTTGATGACGAATGGTTTGAGGATGATATTGTAGCCCGTTTCCATGGCTTCTTAAAAGCTAGCTTTGGAGAGAAGGAGTTTCAGAAGAATTTAGCTTTTGTGGAGGAGTGCTTAGGTAAAGACATACGTAAGTACTTCGTAAAAGACTTCTACAAAGACCATATCAAGCGTTATAAGAAACGCCCAATCTACTGGATGTTCTCATCGCCAAAAGGTTATTTCAACGTGTTAATATACATGCACCGATACACACAGGATACTTTGAGTACCATCCTAAATGGATACTTGCGTGAATTTATAGGTAAATTAGAGTTGCAACGCAAGCAGCATGAACATACAATTGTTAATGGTTCACCTGCTGAGCAAAACAGGGCTCAACGTGAAATTGATAAAATTGATGATATGCTGGCAGATTGCAGGAAGTACGAATCTGAAATACTCTATCCGCTAGCTGGAGAAAGGAACTCTATTGATTTGGATGATGGCGTTTTAGTGAACTACAACAAGTTTGGAGCCGCCATTGCACCTGTGGATGGATTGAACGATAAAAAGACAAAAAAGAAAGTCCTGGAATTTGACTGGATTGATACAACGCAGATAAGATAGCCTATGGAACAGTTAGATTTATTTGGCACAAGCCAGCCCAAAGACGGTGAACCAATTGTAATTCCAAATGGAGAATACATTTATTTGCCCAACTTTTTCAATAAAGTTGAGGCGGATGAATTGTTGCAAAAATTCATTGACAACATAGAATGGAAGCAGGAAAGCATGAATATGTACGGCAAGCAAGTACTGTTTCCAAGGCTAACATCTTGGTATGGCGATAATGATAAGCCTTACTCATTTTCGGGAATCACACTTAATCCGCATCCTTGGTCTGAAGAGTTGTTATTGATTAAAAGAAAGATTGAACCAATTAGTGAAACAATATTCAATAGTGTTTTACTGAACCTATACAGAGATGGGAATGATTCTATCTCGTGGCATACAGATGCGGAGAAAGAATTAGGTAAAAATCCAATAATTGCCTCTGTGAATTTTGGTGCGGAGCGTAAATTTCAAATCAAGCATAATCACACAGGAGAGTCGCATGATATTTTCTTGAAACATGGCAGTTTGCTTATTATGCGTGGTGAATTACAGCATTTTTGGAAGCATCAAGTTCCAAAGCAAAAAGCAATAACTAAACCTAGAGTAAACCTGACTTTTAGAGTAATTAAATGAGTTATCAGCGTCAAATATCATCTTTACCTTTAATTTCTTTTAATGGGATTAGAAAAATTGCCGTTGAGGAGGTATTGAATCTTGCTCCCAACATTAGAGAGTCGGTAAGACATCAACTTCAAAGAGGGACAGCAATTCTTGAAACTCATGAGCAAATGTGTCATTATTTATTCTCTTATGGTAATATGCATCAAGCCAAGTTACTAGATGCTTTCAAAAAATTACCGCAAGATCTTCTGAATAGTGAAATTGAAATTGTAGACTGGGGATGCGGTCAAGGTATAGGTACAATTGTATTATTAGACCACATTGCTAATAGTGGTCTAAAAAATAACGTAAGGCGGGTAACTTTAATTGAACCTTCTAAGAAAGCACTAGAAAGAGCAAGATTACATGTAGAGCTTTACGATAATGGTTCAATTGAGATTAACACAATTTCAAAGTACTTCGAATCAATTGATGTCAATGAGATTAAGTCAAATAACAGTCGGGGTGTAATTCATATTTTCTCTAACATATTAGATGTTGCAGCAATTGATCTCAAACATTTGGCAAACCTTGTTGATCGAAGTGTTGATTCAGAAAATTATTTAGTTTGTGTAGGGCCCTTAAATCCAACAAACCAGAGAATAGATGCATTCTTTAGGTATTTCGATCTGGGGAAAATAACCAATCTGTATGAGTTCGAAAACACTGACTTTCATGGTAGAGGTTGGACAGTAAAATCAAGGATATACAAACTTGAACCAAATCAATCTGGACACCTTATTCCAATTGAGTACTACCCAACAGTACAGTTTCATGCAGCCTATGAATTGGATTGTATTAAAGATGTTCGGGCAAAATCAAACACCAGTTCCTGGGAAGATGTTACTCGATTCGAGGTTGCAGCACCTTTTGATTTGGGGGCTAGTGTTTATGATGACGTACATCCTATCCTAGCAGTTTTAAATAATATCATATCGAGAGGGTTACCTACTAAGTCTAGTGTATTTATTGAAGAAGCATTTTTAAAAGCCTTCAGCATCACACAGAAAGTTACTGAATTAGGTGAAATTAAATTTGAAGCAACGAATAACACTCCTTTTGATATCAACATATTTAGGAAGTATATCGATACTGTAAATGGTTTGCACGAAAATGATAAGATTCAACTTCAAGTATTACTAACACCAATTGCAATAGCAAGATTTCAAAAGGTATTACTCGAAGCAATAATAACTGGGCATTTAGATATCACTAAAGATAAATGGCAAATTCTTGTTGAGGAAAAAGACGTGCCGTTTGCCGAACTAGCAATTGAAGACTTCAAAAATACCTTTGGTCATTTAATTGCACTAACTCAGGAATATGAACAGTATAAACTTCCTGAGATAGATTTGTTTGTAATTAGCAATACTGATTTCATTAAGTCTCCGCTGCATACCATAAACACCTATAAAGGCGCTACTACTGAACTACGTAATAAAGTTTACGACATGGTAGTTACGCAAGCTGTTTTAAAAAGTGCCAGTACAGATATTGAATCTTTTAGTGAATATAAAGCAAACAACAATTGCTATTTCAATATTCGATCAGCTAATGTACCAAGAACTAATAGAGTAATTTACACATCGGATCTAATTAAATATAAAAACCTGGTTTCAAAGAACAGACAGGGTGTATTCGAGGAAATTGAAAGCGCAAAAGAAAATCTAACCTATTTCTTGAAGTTATTCTTCCGAAAAGAGCAATTTAGACCAGGACAGTTGCCCATTCTTGACAGAGCGCTTCAAAATCTTCCTGTGATAGGATTACTCCCAACAGGTGGCGGTAAAAGTTTAACATACCAAATCTCGGCATTATTACAACCAGGTGTCACTTTGGTAGTTGATCCACTAAAATCGTTGATGAAGGATCAATATGATGGGCTTTTAAGAAGTGGGATTGATACAGCGACATACATTAATTCAACCCTAACTGCTGATGAAAGAAAACATAGAGAAAATCAACTAGAGTCATCTCAGTTGCAATTTATATTCCTTTCCCCAGAAAGGCTTGCGATTGCAAGTTTTAGAGAACGATTAAAAAATATGCACGAATACAACGTATACTTCTCATATGGAGTAATAGACGAGGTGCATTGTGTTTCTGAGTGGGGGCATGATTTTAGATTCTCATATTTACACCTTGGAAGAAATCTGTACAATTACGTTCGTTCTAAACAAAAAGAGATTTCTTTATTTGGGTTAACAGCTACTGCATCTTTTGATGTTCTGGCTGATGTCGAAAGGGAACTATCAGGAAATGGTGCATTTGAACTTGATGCTGATGTAATAGTTCGATATGAAAATACGAATAGGTTAGAATTGCAGTACAAGATTGAAAAAGTACCAATTGACTTTGAAGTTGATAGATATTATGATCAACAAAACAGAATTGAACCTCATTTACCGAAGGCGTTAAATATTACAAACCATTGGACTGCATTTGACTCAAAAGCAGAATTTTTGAGAAGCTATGTTAAACGTGTGGGGGGGTACTTAAATGAAATTCAGCAAGAATCTAATATTAAATTCATAAAAGAGAGTTATAAGGAAAGACAAAATAGTGATGAAGGAACAGACGCTCCATTAACACTTGAAATAGCAAGTGATTTATACAGCCCCAAAGATGAATATAAGGGCGCTGGTATTATTTTCTGTACTCACGTTGATAACACAGGATTATCTGTAAGAAAAAATGCTGCTAATTTAAAATCAGATGGAATTATTGATGTTGCATCATTTACAGGGAAGGATGATGATGAAACATCGATGCAGAGTTTGGACGCATTTAGGAACAACAAAAGTCCTTTAATGGTTGCAACCAAGGCATTTGGAATGGGTATAGACAAACCCAATGTTAGGTTTACTGTAAATTTGAATTATTCTAGCTCGCTTGAGTCATTCGTTCAGGAGGCAGGAAGAGCTGGCAGGGACAAGAATATTGCCATTTCAAGTATTCTGGTTTCTGATTATAAATTAGTACAAATAAGTAGAACCTTTAACAGCGGAACTTTCCCAATTCCAATTTTGAAAAACAAATGGTTTAAGGAAAATGATTTGTATGAAATCTTAAACTATTACAATGTTACTGTACCCAAAGAGTATTTAGTATTCGCCACTCCATCAAACGATATTGTTAAATTACATTGTTCAAAAGACAATGTAATGTTTGCTTTTAACAGATGTGATGAAAGTTGTACTGAGTTTAAGAGATGTAAATTAAAAAATGTAAGTCAAGAGACCAAAGGTTGGAAAGCAGAAGGAGAGCTCATTCAAGAACTCAGGGCTCAAAACATTAATATTAGCAAGAAAAACTTCCAATACTTAAATGCTGACTATCAAACGGTGATGTACTTCTTTAATGAAGCATTCAAGGGTGATTTCATTGAAAAAATGTACATGCACCAGCTGTTAAATACCTCTAATGTTTTTATTGAACAAGACGGTGCAGAGACATTAGCGGTTGGATTCTTATCAACGCTGAGGTCTTCAGAAATCGGAGCAAAGATAATCGTGTTTGTTCCATACTCAAGTGACGACTATGCAGATCTATCAAAAGCTATATATCGTATGACCTGTATAGATCTTATTGAAGATTTTACACAAGATTATAGGAATCAAAGGTTTAGAATAGTTGCAAACAAAAAGGAGAAAGGCGGTTATTTCGATGGTTTAAAAACATTCTTACTACGCTACTACACAGAAGAAAGGGCGAACCTCGAACTTAATAAGGTAAGAGATATTCCGCTAAACAAAAGTGATATTGATCCATTAGATAGTGAGATCTATAAGTGCCTTGCTTACCTGACTGAATTCGTTTATGATAAGATCTCGGAAAAGAGAAAGAGAGCAATTGATGATATGCGAAATTTTTGCATGGAAGGGCTTTCTGACAAAACCACCTGGATAGAGGCTAATGAGAGTTTGAAAGATTTTATATACTATTATTTCAACTCTAAATACGCTAAGAGTGATTATCTGGCAGACAATGGTGAACCATATTCTTTAGTAAATGATACCGATGGAGGAAAAATCTCCCATGTGGATATTTTACAAAAATATTTATTGGTCATCAGTAATGAAATCGTTGGTTTTGGAACTCCTTTAGATAACATAAAACACTTATATGGTGCTGTAAGATTAATTAGTAGATCCTTAACCGATAGTAATCCTGCATTATACTTACTCGAAGCATTTTGTTTGGCTTACATGGGTACGAAAGGCAATAAAAACCTTGAAGAACAATTAATTGCGAGGTATTCAGAGGGGATGATCGAATTTTATAATCGTCCTAGTGAATATCATGATTTTGAAGAGTTATTTAATCACTTCAATGCCAGCATTTATCCCTATTTGAGTAAAAAAGAGTATCAAACATTGGTTGAAGAGACCTATTTTTTAATTCAAATGACAAAATTTAGAACAGTAAAAAACAAATACTTAGAAGTTTATGAATAACCCTGCAATAGAACAAGCACTTTTTGAACTAGAAGAAAGCCTTAAACAAATTAGATCGGCAAATGAGAATGTAAATAGTGTCTCACAAAAGAGTGAACAGCTTATCGTCCACATGAATAAGGTGATTGCATCACTTAATGCTATCTCTGCTAATGTAAATATTGATAAGGAAGCAATAAATGAACAACTTTCTGAGAACAATAAAACTCTCCAAAAAGGCATTTCAAAGTTACTCAAAGATGCAAACGATAAATCTGCTGAAATCAATGAACAACTTCAAAATAAGCAAATTGAGTTTTCAAAAGAGTTAGTACAAATAACTAAAAATGCAGAAGTTCAACTAAATAAACAAATTGATGAATATAAAACATCAATCAGGGTAACACTAAATTCAATTGATAAAGAGATAAGCGTTTTTACTGAACAAATAAATAACTTGAAGTCAAGTGCAATGAAAGTTGATGGCTCATTAAATGAACTGAGAGGTCGACTTGATGGAACTGATTTTAAAGTTGAATTTGAAAAACTATACAAAACTATATCAACGAAAAACAATATACTCCTTGCTATCAACGTATTGATACTTCTAGGGGTATTGGCGGTAATTTTAATAAAATGAGCAAAATAGCGGAAGGATTAAACAGGTTATATGAGAAGCATCGAATCATTGTATGGTACGATGCATTGGGAGACTTTGCCCAAGAGTATGGTGAACTGGAAATTTCAGGAGTAGTTAAATGCGAGATTGAAGGTAATGAGTTTGCTTTAAAACATAGAATTTTAGTTTTAGATCCCATTACTAAATTCCTTTTATACGGTAAATACGAACAGCCGAATCCAGATGAAAATTGGCTCCTTGATATTGAGTTAGCCAATACAATATTCCATACCGATCAAGAAGCGCTAACACTTCAAGAGCTGGATCTCCCACTACATTTTAAGTCGTGGATGAGAGATCATATGTCGTTTTTCAAAAGCAAAGAGCGGGTTTCTAAGTTTTTATCTAACCTAGAGGTTAAAGAAAATGAAGATGACTTAAATCGTACTCTCATTCAAACGATAGTTGGTAGCCAAACAAATACATTAGATGAAATTCTAAAAGGGCTTGCCACTCATTTAGTAACTGACAAAATTGAGAATACCGAGAAGGAACTTTCACAGTATAACATTCTTGATTACCTCTGGTCATGGGTGTCATCTACCTACAATTACAATAGCAATGTAAACAGCACTTACGATTTCATTCTTGAAGTATTTCAAAAGAACTTTACCCCTACTTCACCCAAAGTGACAGTTAATCGTTCTTCTGAAGTTCTATTGGGTTCTTGGAAGGATGCACGGTCTTTTGATAAGACATACAGGGCACTGGTAGCCAAGGTAGAGGCTGACTTGAATATTTCTGCTGATGTTCAAAAGTTAGATATAAACGATTTAGTGAATGAAGATGTATTCGAATGCATCGACAAACAGATAATTAAGGAACTTGCATTGCAAATTGAACAAGGCTCCATTGGAACAGAAAAAGTTGATACAATACTAAAACAACGTGAATCATGTTATTGGTATGACAAGTATTTCGAGTTTTACAGTTCCCTTCAATTCGGCAATTGGCTGTTTGATGAAATCTCAAAATACAAAACGATCAAAATAGAAGACTATACTGACGGTTTAAATCAGTACACAACAAAATGGTATCTTATTGATCAGTACTACCGAAAATTCATTCAGCATTACAGGGCAACTAATCAAAATAACGTTCTGAATAGCCTTTATCAAAAAGTTCATAGGGCATATTCAAACACCTGGTTACTTGCTCAAAGTGAGTCATGGCAGGAAGTAATAGATAAAAACACTGGATGGTATTTTGGATTAAACAGTCAATACCAATTTTACAAAAGAGCAGTACACGGGAAGTATGTTGAGAAGAACATCACCGTATTTGTTGTGATTTCTGATGCACTGCGCTTCGAATGTGGCAAGGAGTTACATGAGTTGTTTGAACAAGAATCTAGGTTCAGCTCAAAAATAGAATATCAAGTTACGGGTTTGCCATCCTATACTCAACTGGGAATGGCTGCTTTACTCCCTCACGAAAATATTAGTTTCGGTGAGGCTGATAGTATTTTAATTGATGGAAAAAGCACCCAGGGAGCAATTGCCAGAAAAAAGGTGTTGGAAGAAGGAGGGAAAATAAAATCTACAACCATACTTGCAGAAGATCTAATGAAAATGGGTTCACGCAGTGAGGAGGCTCGCAAACTAGTTCAAGAACATCAAGTGGTTTATGTTTATCATAACAGGATTGACAAAGTAGGTGACGACAAAACCTCTGAAGACAAAGTGATAGAGGCGTCAAAGGAAGAAATTGAGTTTTTACTAAAGGTTACCCAAAAAATAACTAATATGAATGGCAACCATATTGTTATTACAGCTGATCACGGATTTGTTTATCAAAATGAAGCATTAGAAGAAAGTGATTTTACTGATGCCCAAATAACTGGTGAAATCATTAAGGACAATAGAAGATTTGTTTTAGGGAAAAACCTCGCTCACAATAACAACGTAGTTAAATACAAAGCAACTGACTTGCACATTAGTAGTGATGTTGAAGTGTTAATCCCTAAGGGAATCAATAGACTAAGAAAGCAGGGTTCAGGTAGTCGTTATGTGCATGGTGGGGCAACGCTTCAAGAAGTCGTAGTTCCTATTTTATATGTAGCTAAAAAGCGTGCTGACACTGTTTCTAAAGTAGATGTTGACGTATTGAAAGGTAGCAACAGGATAACGACCAATTTGCAACGGGTTAAATTCTTTCAGCAACAACCAATTGGCGATGGTATAATTGCTCGTAGTGTGAAATCTTATTTCTGCGTTATAGAAGGTGAACAACGTAAGATTATAAGTGATGTGTTTGCATACAATTTCGACTCTGATTCAAAACGAGCTGAAGATCGGGAGGTAGAAAACAAATTCACTATTTCAACGGTACTCAAAAAGAGCAATTCAGTATACCTGATCATTGAGGAGCAGGTGGAGAAAAGCAACAAATGGAACACGCTGCTTAAACTCCCATTCTCGCTGAATTTAGCGATGGAAAATGATTTTGACGACTTTTAAAAATGAATATGAAAGAGCTAGATATTAAATCAAATAATGTATTTGGAGGTAAGGTCGTTAGAAAAGATCTTACCAATCGTATCAAAGGCAATGCGAGTGTGCCAACATATGTTCTTGAATATTTGTTGGGGCAATACTGTGCAACCGATGATGTTGAAACTATTGAAGAGGGAGTAGAAACGGTCAAAAACATCATCGCTCAACATTTTGTTCATAGAGATGAAGCACAATCTATAAAATCTACTATTCGTGAAAAAGGCTCACATAGAATAATAGATAAGTTATCGGTGAAGCTTAATGACAAAGAAGACAGATACGAGGCAAATTTTGCAAATCTTGGTTTGAACAGAGTGCCATTAGCAGATAATTTTGTGAAATCATATCCAAAGTTACTGTCAGAAGGTGTTTGGTCCATAGTTACAATGGCATACCAGTCATTGGAAGAGAGAGATTCAATTCCTTGGATTATTGATAATCTGAAACCAATTCAAATCTCTCGGATATTTTTAGATGAATACAAAGAGTCTCGGAAAGAATTCACTAAATCCGAGTGGATTGATCTTTTATTGCAATCAATAGGGTTAAATCCGGATGAATTTACTCAAAGATCTAAGTTAAGTCAATTAACTAGACTTGTCCCTTTTGCAGAAAACAATTACAATATGATAGAACTCGGGCCCAAAGGCACGGGTAAGTCCCATGTTTTTTCAGAACTTTCACCACATGGTATTTTAATTTCAGGAGGAGAAGTTTCTAAAGCTAAATTATTCGTAAATAATAGTAATGGTGAAATTGGATTAGTTGGATATTGGGATGTAGTGGCATACGATGAGTTTGCAGGTAAAACGAAGCGAGCCGACCGCGGTTTGGTAGATATCATGAAAAATTATATGGCGAATAAATCATTTAGTCGTGGCACTAATGTATACCAAGCAGAAGCTTCAATGGTGTTTGTTGGGAACACGGACCATTCGGTTCCTCACATGCTCAAACACTCTAATTTATTCGATGCCTTACCAAAAGATTATTACGATACGGCTTTTTTGGACCGTGTTCATTGTTATTTACCAGGCTGGGAAAGCAAGAAACTTCGAAACGAAATGTTCACGAATGACTATGGCTTTATCGTCGATTATCTCGCAGAAGTATTAAAAGGCTTAAGAAAAGAGGACTTTAGTAAATCTTACAAAAAGTATTTTGAATTATCTAATACAATAACAACGAGAGACAAGACCGCCATTGAGAAAACTTTTTCTGGCTTAGTTAAGGTAATATATCCTCATGGAGAATTAACAGAAATTGAAGCAAAAGAAATACTCGATTTCGCAATTGAATGTCGTAAAAGGGTGAAAGACCAACTTCGTAAAATGGATGAAACATTTAATGATGAGATTGTGAATTTTGAGTACACCGACAAAAGTGGAAAAGTAACTAAAATCGAAACCTTAGAGGTTTTAGAGTATGGAGACACAAAACTTGGTATTCTGCCATCAAGTCATTTGGAACCAATTGTTGAAGAAGTAGTATCCAATCAAACAAACAAAGAGTTTGATATTAAACCCAAAGAAGGATTTCACCTTACAATTCGTGATAATCAAACTAACATAAGCTACAAGGGTCTTTTTGGTAGTTATTTAAAAGGTGCAACTGACTATACAATTAAAGATCCATACATCAGACTTCCATACCAATTCAGGAATTTTATCGAGTTATGCAGATTAATCGCAGAGCTGAAGCCAACGGACTCAGAGGTTAAAATTCATCTTGTAACCAATAACAACGAGGACTATATCGAAAATGCCAAAGAATCTTTCACTGAACTGATTGATTCGTTAACACCACTTGGTATCGATTTATCATATGAGTTCAGCGAAATACAGCACGATAGGAGTATTGAAATGGATAATGGGTGGAAAATCATCTTGGGAAGAGGTCTCGATTTCTGGCAAAAAACAGCTGGGCGTTATGATATAGCTGAGTATTACCAGGAGAAAAGATTATGCAAAGAATTTGAGATCACTGTAATAAAGTCGTAAATATATAAAATCAATAAATTCAATAATGGTTTGATGGATTTAATAACACTATTGTGATCTTAGCCATTTTGGGGCAACTTTTGCCTTGAATTAAGGCGTTAATTTACGGCGGACTTTTTTGGTCATATCGTTTAGTTAAATTATATTATTTTCTACTGTACCTCATTTTCTATATTCAGTGAGTATCATACTTCTCTTTATGACATTTAATAGATTAAAATTTTTAGCTGTCTCCTTTATTTCTCTCGAATATTTATTTATTAATTAGTTGAAGCCAGTAATTCAAGTATGCATCTTTATAAGGTAAAAATGCTTGTTCATTTACTAAATTTTTAGAGTAATCAACATCCTTAAAAATAATTGGTTTTTTACCTACTTCAAAATTTTGGTAGTTTTTGGGGAAATTATTTTTTAAATAGTCTTGAATCAAATCAACAGGTATTATCATCAAATGGTAATATAAGTCGAAATAAATTCTGGCTCCTGTTTTTCCAATTTCTAATTCATGTTTGCCATCTCTGATGATTCTACTCTTTAAAAAGTAATCTAGTAATACCGATTGCCTCAAATTGAAATATAATGTTCCATAAGTCAGCATTAGAAAAGAATTAAGATTTATGAAACAATCGAATACGCGAAACATTTTACTCTCAAATTCTGTTAATTCACCAGGTTTAAAATCAATACTCAATGTTTTATTACAAATTGGATATTTTGAGCATCCCCAAAAATATGTGGAAGTTTTGTCTGAATACCTCAACATAAGATTTGAGCACATTGTGTTTACATTTGAAAGATTACAAGTATTCATTTTAAAATAATAATTGATCAATTAAATCCACTCACCCCATCAACTCCCTCAACCGTTCGGCAACGGGACTCAGAGAGATCTCAAGTTGGTGTTCTACGCCGTTTATGGTGAAGCTGAGAGTGGTGCCGGAAATCGAGTAATCAATGCCTGTTTTGAAATAGGCCGAATTGCCGAAGCCCGCGTCGAAGCTGTCAAAGAATATTTCATCTAAGTTTAGGTCAGGATCGCGTCTGAGCCTGGGCGTCTCTTGATGGCGTCTACATAGTGCCCAGTAGTACATATAATTATCGGAATGCTTTCTCAACCAATCGTACATGTCGCAATAAAGATCTTCCTCCTCGCGAATCGATATTGTTCGCTTGACCAGGGTGCCGTTTTCCATTAGGAATAAATCAATGGTGCCAGAGAATCCCATCGCACCGGACGAGGCCGATTGGGCCCAGTAAAGATCGTTTTTTAATATTGTTTCTTCTATCATTTTAAAATCTTCCTTCTAGCATTTCGTGATAACCGAATTTCTTGGCAACGTGGAGCCAGCTGAGGGCGTTTTCAGGGCGCCACCAGCATTGCATCTGCTTGAATTTTTGCTTCCGCGGAAGCCTTGAGTATGCCAGGCTCCAAACCATGTATTTTGCCTGAACGGTGTCTATGTTTTGCTCCAAGAGTTGACTTCCCCCGAAAAAATCCGGATAAAAAATGTACGACCACGGGTCCTTCATCGATGGAATGGGATACAGTCGCGAGTGGTGAGGCAGAAAACAATAGGGCGACTGGAACCCGCGAAAAGGCGAGGCGCCGCGACGGTACTGCCGCTCCGAATAGCCGGCGTAAAACAACAACATGGGGTCATCGGAGTCCAACTTTCGGTCATCGTCCATGCCCATCCGCGCATGCGTGTAACCCTCATTTTCATAGGGCTCGGCCTCCTCTTCGTAATTGGGAAAATTCGCGTTCAACAAGACCGTTTCTGCGTTAATCAACAGCTTTTGCTGCTCGTAATCGGAAATTTTTTCATCAATATACTGCTGATCGAGCGCATTCAGGCGGTCGCAATCAGACAAAATCACTTCCTTCGGAATCACATATTCGGGGTCATTATCCATCAAATGCGCGCTGTAATGCGTGCGCCGCTCTATGACAAAATCACTCTGAAAATGCTCGCTGACCCACTCCCCCATCCCCGGAATTTGATGCTGAGTGTTCTCAATCACCGGCCTTACTTTGGGATTCGAGGGACATTGATTCAGGAACCATTTCCAATGGGTATCAGTCAAGGGCAATTGCTGCAAGATCTTCACGCAGTTCCAATACGGACGCTGACGCTTTCCGTCGAAAAATTGCTCCCACTGATCGGTGGTGAGTCGCTGAAACATGGCCACCAAGGAATGTGTAGATTCATTGTCGAGCGCGGTGCCGCCCTTCTTTGCAAACGAGAGAATGTCTTCGAGCAACCGCAATCGATCGAGGCGCTTCGGAAGATCTAACGTCCCCAGAAACAAAGCACACAAATCTTTCAGCGCTTGATTTTGAAATTGGTGGTGCTGCAAGTAATCGCGGTGTTTGTAATAATCTTTCAGCTCGGCCAATTGAAAATTCACTTTGGGTTGGGCCATTTGGAAGTAGGCCTGTGCGAATTTCTTTTGCAGGGGATTTTTCATTGGGGAGAGGCTGAATTCAAATATAGGGATTGATTACATTTGTTCAATGATTGAAAATATCAAAGCAGCTTTATTGGGTGTGGCGGTAGGCGATGCGCTAGGCGTTCCAGTGGAGTTTAAAAGCCGCATTGCTTTGTCAAACAATCCGTTGACCGACATGATTGGATTTGGAACCCACGATCAAAAACCGGGAACTTGGTCAGATGATAGTTCACTAACTTTTTGCCTTGCGGAAGCTTTGACGGAAGAATTCGACCTTCAAAATTTGGGCAAAAAATTCGTTCAATGGTATTACGAAAAGTATTGGACACCCCGAGGGCGGGTCTTCGACATCGGAATTGCCACACGAGAAGCCATATTTAGATTGGAAGCGGGAGTAACTCCTGAATTTGCTGGGGGAACCGATGAAAATTCAAACGGGAACGGATCTCTGATGCGCATTTTGCCGTTGTTGTTTTACATTCATGAAAAACCCATTGAGGAGAGATATTATTGGTCAAAACAAGTTTCATCGCTCACACACGGGCACATTCGATCGGTTGTTTCCTGTTTCTATTACCTTGAATTTGCGCGGCACTTATTGTTGAAAAAGGAACCTTTGGAGGTTTACCATCAGCTGCAAGTTGAAATCCCCAGATTTTTAAGAACTATATCCATTGCAGATAATGCAATGACCCATTTCGATCGCTTATTCCAATATAACATTTATGAATTCCAAGAATCTGAAATTGAAAGCAGCGGATATGTAATTCACACCTTGGAAGCCAGCATTTGGAGCCTCGTGACCACATCCAACTATTCTGAGGCGGTTTTAAAAGCCATAAATCTTGGAAAAGACACTGATACTACTGGAGCTGTAACCGGCGGTTTGGCGGGCATTTATTATGGATTCGAAGGAATCCCGACTCATTGGATCAATTCATTAGCCCGCAAAGATGACATTCTGGAATTAGCACTTAGAATGAGTGTTAAAATGAGTTAATTTGCAATATGCAATTTCTGAAATCAGTAATGTCAACCGCGGAAAACCATTTTTATTTCTGCGGATGCGATGTCGAGATTTTCATTCATTGCATTGGAGATTTAGATTTTCGCATTAAAGACCACACCATTTTGGTGGAAAACGTTGAAACTTCGCTAATTTTTGAAGATCAAATTCGAGAGGAACAAGAGGAGAATTTAATTTCTTGGTATAACCGAAAAAATGATGCTCAATTTATTTCAGAATGGTTTGAAGAAGATAAGTTTTTTAATACCCACTATTTAAAAATAGAGTTTGCTCTCGGGGGATTTATGGAATTTTGCGTCGGTGAATTGCATTTGGTTTACCCAGAAAATCATTCGTTAATGGATGTATTTTCAAAACTTCTTTGGATTTATGGATATTTTTCCGGCTCAGAAATCTGGAGATTGATGCGTCATAGTTCTGGATACATAATAGACTTAGATAGAAAGTACTTTATGCGTTCAGACCTTGAAATCAAGGAGCTAGTTGACAACATGATCCTTGAAAACACAATCATCACTAGGTTTCAAGAACGTGAAGAAGAATTTCGTCTAATGGAAGAAGCGGTAAAAGAAAAACATCATCCACCTTCCTGGAATTAATAATTTCCAAAATTCAATTGTGCACGACGTGAATTATTCTTAAACGTCATATTAAAATACGCGTCTTTGCTATGTAGTTTATATTCACCAAAATCCGTATTTCTAGAGTACACGAAACCAGAATCATTTTTAAACCAACATTTAGAAGGACTCTCTAATGAATTATAGAAATAACTGTTATCTCTATTAATCTCCGTTGGGATTGGCAAATTGGAAATCGAATCGAGAGTTTTAAAGAAACTTACTTTTAAAGGCTTTTTAAACTCAATTTCGGCAATCACATCAAATTCGAAATCTCTCTTATTCTGACGAGTAATTTTGGTATTGACTACATTGAAATCAGGAATATCCACTCCAATTATCTCCTCGATATTCCATTTATCGAGATATCTATCAATATAAGTGCCGGCTGGATTTTTAATACTCTCAATTGCCAAATTAAAACCAAGCGCCACCAAACCTATTGTGAGAAATATCAATCCTATTTTGAGTAGAACTCGATTAACATATTTGTCAACTAAAAATACAAACAAGAAAAAGCCAACTGCCACAGGAAAAACAACCCAAGAATGAACTACGTAAGATAACCATATCAAAACACCTAGGGAGAAAATCAAAGGTAATTTTCGAGAATTGACTGGGTTAAAATTCATGACGGAATTCAAATATAGTCAATCAATAAAAATCCTTAAAAAATAAAAATCGTAACTTTGCACTGTGAAAGTTTTATTAGACATTGAAGGGGTAATGATTCCCGCAAAATCCTGGCAAACTTATGAAATAGGATTGGATGGATTTGGTCTGTTTAATAAAATGGCGGTTGACAATCTGAATAAGATTATCACTTCATGCACTGATCTTGAGATTATTCTCACCACATCGCATAAACAGAGATTTACAAGTGATGAATGGATGAGCATTTTCCAATCGAGGGGTGTGATTGCTTCGAAAATATCCAAGCTAAACACCGATAGTTTGGAAATGACGAGGAAAGATGAAGTCTATAGTTGGTATTTAAAAAATCCAAACGAGACATTCATTGTCATTGATGATGATAAAGGCCTTAATTCGTTAGATTCCGATTTCAAACAAGAACATCTGATTTTAACCAATTCTACGGTCGGTTTAAATAGTCTAGCGACAGACGAAGCGTTATTAAAAATAAGCCAACTACTTAATAGAGTTTGAAGTAAACGAAAATCCAATCATTTTCGTTATACCTTCCATGAGAAATAAAACTGATCGC
>CAYPBJ010000027.1:0-28641 GCA_964408945.1 uncultured Rhizobium sp.
CCAGGTACCAAGTACCAAGTACCAAAATCAATGTGCCTCCAACCAGTTGCTGCCAGAACCCGACTCTACTAATACGGGAACATTCAAAGTCATAGCGCCTTCCATCAATTCCTTGATTTTAGGTTCTACAATGGAAAGTTCGTTTTTGGGCACATCGAACAACAATTCGTCGTGCACCTGAAGAATCATTTTGGTTGATAAGTCTGATTGATTGAGCCAATCTTGTATACGAATCATGGCAATTTTAATCATATCGGCTGCACTTCCCTGTATAGGTGCATTGATCGCGTTTCGCTCAGCAAATCCGCGAACGGTGGCATTTCGGGAATTGATATCACGAAGGTTTCTTCTTCTTCCGGTAATGGTTTCTACATATCCTAAATCTCTTGCAGATTGTATGGTAGAATCCATATACGTTTTAATGCCAGGAAACTGAGTGAAATAGTTATCAATAATATCTTTGGCTTCTCCCCTAGAAATCTGGACCCTTTGGCTCAAGCCGAAGGCTGAAATTCCATAGATAATCCCAAAATTTACTGTTTTGGCCTTCCGTCGCATTTCCTTGTCCACATCCTCAATGGCAACACCCCAAACTTTTGATGCTGTGGCCGTGTGAATGTCTATTCCAGATCTGAAGGCTTCAATCATCCCAGCATCCCCAGAAATATGAGCAATGATGCGCAATTCTATTTGACTATAATCAGCACTGAGCAAAACTCTATCGTCCGAAGTAGAAATAAAAGCCTTTCTAATCTCTCTGCCCATCTCGGTTCTGATAGGGATATTTTGAAGATTGGGATTGTTTGAACTTAAACGACCCGTTGCCGCAACTGCTTGATTGAAACTCGTGTGAACCCTCCCAGTAGATGGCTTTACCAACTGCGGAAGAGCATCTACATACGTACTTTTGAGTTTTTGCAACGCTCTAAACGATAAAATATGATCAATGATCTCGTGTTTGCCTTTTAACGATTGCAAAGTTTCTTCATCGGTTTGATATTGGCCGGTCTTCGTCTTCTTAGGCTTATCAGACAATTTCAAATGCTCAAATAAAATATTACCTACTTGTTGTGGCGAACTAATATTGAATTGAACTCCGGCACTGGCAAAAATCTTATCCTGCATTTCAACCGATTGTTGCTGAAGGTCCTTACTGTAGGACTCTAAAAATCCTACATCAACCGTCACACCCACTGCTTCCATTTCTTCTAAAACACTCACCAAGGGTATTTCAATGTTCTCAAATACACTCCACACATTGCGCTCGTGTAGTTCTTTTTCCAAAATCTGCTTCAATTGGAAGGTCACATCCGTGTCTTCGGCTGCGTATTCAGCTATTTTCATTAATTCGACATCAGACATTGATCCTTGACCTTTGCCTTTTTTCCCAATCAACTCTTCTATAGAAATGGGCGAATAATTCAAATAATGTTGGCTCAACACCTGCATATTATGCCTTTGATCTGGCTCAACCAAATAATGCGCCAACATCGTATCGAAGAAAGGACCTTCAATTTTAAGCCCATATTTCTTCAAAATTCCCAAATCAAACTTCAAGTTTTGAGCGATTTTCATCTTTGCACTTTCAAAGAGCGGCGCCCACCATGAAACTTGTTCTTTTGCCTCATCGAAATTGCTAGACACTGGAAAATAAACGCCTTGATGCGCCTTCCACGTCAATGAAATTCCAACCAAATTCGCTTCCATCAAATCCAAATCCGTTGTTTCCGTATCGAAGCAAAACTCCGGAAAAGTCATTACCTCAGCAACCAATCGATCAACTTCCTCTTTGCCTTGCACCACCAAATATTCATGCTGAATATCTGCAATCGTTTGATACACTTTCTCTTCCACCACCTCATCATCTTCATCTGGTCCCATCACATCAAACAGCGATGTTTGAGCTGGATTTTTCTTTTCGGGGGATGCTTTTACGCCCGTCGGCTTGGAGCCTGCAACATCCTGTGACCCACTACCACTTCCGCTACCCAAAACACGATTCATCAACGTCCTGAATTCCAACTCTTGAAAAACCTCTTTGAGTACTTCTTCATTTACATCCGAACGCTTCAAATCGTCTAAAGTGGTATCAACCGGAACTTTCGTATCAATAGTTGCCAACCACTTACTGACCCTCGCTTGTTCATGAAATTCTTCAAAACGCTCTTTCATCTTGCCTTTCATCTCATGAGTATGCTCCAACACGTTTTCAATGGTTCCGTATTGTTGAATCAATGCCTTTGCAGTCTTTTCACCAACCCCAGGAACACCCGGAATATTATCTACCGCATCACCCCAAAGTCCAAGTATATCAATAACTTGATCCACTCTTTGTATTTCCCAACGATCTAGGATCTGTTGTATCCCCAGAATTTCATCAGGATTGCCCATTCTACCAGGCTTATAAATGTAAACATTTTCGCGAACCAACTGCCCGAAGTCTTTATCGGGAGTCATCATATAAACATCTACTTGTTGATCAAAACGCCATGCCAAAGTGCCAATAATGTCATCGGCTTCGTAACCATCCATGGTGATCACAGGTACATTAAATCCTTCAAGAATTCGGACGATATAGGGTATACTTTTTCTTAAATCTTCGGGCATTGCTTCCCTCTGAGCCTTATATTTTTCAAATTCAATATGTCTTTGAGTGGGCTTATCGGTATCAAAAACTACAGCCAAATGCGTGGGTTTCTGCTTATTGATGATATCCAATAGAGTGTTAGTGAAGCCAAACATGGCACTCGCATTGATACCAGTACTGGTAATTCTCGGATTCTTAGCAAACGCAAAATAAGCCCTATAAATCAGGGCCATTCCATCTAACAAATACAGCTTTCCTTCGTTCATGATTTCGAAGGAGCAAGTTAACGATTATTTCTTTTTGAATCCCAACGAAACCCCGTTGATGCAATACCTCAAACCCGTAGGTTGGTCATATCCATCATTGAAAACGTGCCCCAAATGCCCACCGCACTGAGCACAAACCACTTCAGTTCTAATCATGCCATGCGTGGTATCTAAAATCTCTTTGATGGCTGATTTATTGATGCCTTGATAAAAACTAGGCCAACCGCAACCTGCATCAAACTTAGTATCTGAGTGAAAAAGCTCCGCGCCACAACCCTTGCAAACATACGTTCCGCTGTCCCAGAAGGTTTCAAATTCACTGGTAAATGGCCTTTCTGTACCTTTATTTCTCAGCACTCTAAACTCTTCATCTGAGAGAGTTTTCTTCCACTCTTCTTCTGTTTTTTCTATTGGATATTGATTGCTTTTCATCGTCTTTTGGTTCTGAGATTGACACGACTGAAACAGTCCAAATAACAAAATCAACCCCAAATATTTCATATTAAATAAACCAATAATTCGTGCAAAATGTTTTGCATTTTCCGCCAACTTTGCAGCGTGAACTACTTTGCACACTATTTCTTCGACCACCAACCCGAGAACGTAAATTACAATTTGGGTTTGTTAGCCCCAGATTTACTGAGAAATTATTCCAAAAATCAATATTCCAAAATTGCCATAAATCAGTCTAACTTAAGAAAAGACGACTTCTCAATAGGCATGGCGCAACACCTAAAACGGGATGCACATTTTCATGATTCCAAATTCTTTAACCAAGTATACTCTCAGATTCATCCTCAAGCCAAACAAGCATTTTCAGATTCGGGAATATCCAGATTTTGGTTTGGGACCCACGTCATGATTGAAATGATTTTAGACTCAGTATTAATAGAAAAACATCCTGATACACTCATTCAAATGTATCAAGACCTTGAAAAATCGATGAACTACCTAGACACCCATCTTTCCATTATAGAACATAAAAATCCAACCCAATTTATTGTAGGCATGCAAAAATTTTTAGAATCTAAATTTCTCTTCAAATACAAAAGTGAAGGACTCATATACGGCTTGAACAGGGTGTACAGACAAGTAGGAGCAGAAACTGGTGATTGGAAAAACAGCAATCCACTCTTAGTACTTTCCGAAAAAATGAAAGTTCTAATTATTGAAAACTTATCCGAACTGGACATATAGCTTGTAAATACTTAAAGCTATAATTAAGAATAAGACCAAATTTTTCCAAAATAACAATTTTCGTCCCTCGAAAAAAGATGAACTGTAAATCGAAAATGGCATAGCCAATAAAGAAAAATAATTTTCGTATTGCTTACTTCTAAAAACAAATACCATCGCAATGAAACCTGCGATTACTGAAAGGGCTAATTTACTTCTTCTAGTTTCGACATTATATCTGAAGTACGTTCCATAAAATTTCATGGCACCCAGCAATGAAACTGTGATAAAGGATAACATTAAAATCCAATCTAAACCGTTTTTTTTCCAGGTTAGAGTTTCAGTAATTTGATTTACACGCCAATATTTCCAAACATTCATGAAATTCAATTCCGTTGAGAATAAATATCCCAAAGAAGCAATTAAATAATAAGGCATATACAAACCAAATATGACTACAATTACATCGCCAGTATTGATGCTCTTAAAAATTAAAACCCCACCCAAAAGCAAGGCAATAGACCAAAAGAATTCAGGTATGAAAAGTGCAGCAAATCCCAAGAAAAAACCAGATATAAACAAGTGTGTTTTCTTGTAATTTTCTTTTAGATACTTATATAGGAATATGATACCTAAAAGTACCAAAAGTATACCTAGGTCCATTTGATTCAGCAATAGCTGCTTAGGAAAAATCAAATACGAAAAAACATAAAACGAAAAGATACTGTATCCAGATTGATCAGCTATATTATACTGGGTGCAGAGTTGATTTAATAATAAACCCTCTAGAACAATCAAAGTCAATTTTACACAAAAAGAAAGAGTAAATAAACCATTTAATTGACTAAAAAAAGATTGCAGCAAGCCATTATTTTCTGCCACTGAGATAAAATTATGAAAAATGTAATATTCACTTACCGCAGCTGCAATAAATATAAGCAGCATAGTTAGGAATGTGCCTATTTGATTTTCATATAACCTCGAAATCATGAAAATAATTTATTTTTTGATGTCTTGAATTCTCATCCAAAACCACTGCTTATCGCGCAGCAAAGGTAATGTGTAAGTGCAATAATTCGTTTCCATTCCATCAAACGGAACTGCCGTATGATAAAAATTTTCACTGTTAACCAAAACCTTTCTTCCGATTTCAAAATCAGGGCGAACCACTACATCAATGATTTCATTGCTCTTTGAAATATCTTGGTTGTACACCAAATGAATACCATCTTCACATAAATAGCTGCCAAAACCCAGCATATAACTGGTATTGGGGCCTGACATCTGCTCTTTATCTATTCTTAAACACGTATCAATCTGATTTTCAATATTTAGAAATAACATCCCTATCTCATTGAAATTATACAAAACCTTGGTTGAGGACTGCGGAATTCCATTGATATAGTAGGTTTCAAGTTGCTTCAATTCAATGAATCGTTCCAAAATCAATACCAAACTCCCATCGTTTCGAACAACAATTCTTCGAGTTAGGTAATTTTCAGGTTTGGGAACCTTCTTAAGCTTTATCCGCCCATCTAATATTCTCATGGTATTCTCAGGAAAGGGAAATAGCTGAAAATTTAGTTCATTCTCAATCCAGCCAACTTCCATTTTACACACGTAATAACCTTCGCTTTGCTTTGCTGACTCACCATATAAACCAACCAAACACCAAAATCTTTTTTGAGGATCTAGAATCAAGCTTCCCACTTGAAGGTTGAATTCGCTTTCTAACTCTTTGACCACTAATTTTGAAAATTCAGGCTCTGAATAAACCACCAAAATACTCTGCTCGCGCTGATTTTTAACAAACAACTCTCTCGGTCTTTGAATAGATAAATAACTAAAAATTCGCTGTGTATCTGTCCAACTTATTTGTTCAAGCTGCAACATCTGAATATCAAAATCGATGTCCCTTGATTTCTTTGCAATACGGCTGCCCCGAAAATCATAAAATCTAAAATCTATCAATGTTTTAGATTCATTACTTTTAATAAAAGACAATAACCAGCTAGAGCTTTTCCTTTTGAAACTTACCCGTAAATTTTCTAAATCACGCTCTTTTAATCCCTCAATCTCATCAATAACTAAAGTTTGAATTTCGCCCTCAAGGGTTGAGTTTATCCAACTTAAAACTACTTGCAACCCTCTTCCACGGTTGTAATAAACAGAAGTCCAATAAATTGCTGTATCTGAAACAAATAAATCAAGAACAAATGTTCTTTTGGGTGTTTTAATAAATCGATCAGCAATAAACCCAAAATCGGTTCCGTATCTTTCAATACTAAACCCATCGGTTAAGTATTCATTGGCATAATTCAGAGTATAAATACCCATTGTTGACTCACCCAGAGGCTTGTGAAAAATGCTTTTCTTCTGATTCAATTGAGGCTTATTTGATAACTGATAGCTTTGAGCATACAAAGTGCATACTCCAAACATCAATAAAAAAGCACTGCAAATTCTCATGTTTCTTTCAAAATTCGACCTTAACCCCTGAATTCCCAAATTCCACCGTAATTTCGCAGTTCTTCTGTGCATTCCAATCAAAAACATAAAGAAAAAGCCATTTTAGTGGGAGTTGAAATTCCCAACTTGGCTTTACCCATCAAAGAATACCTTGATGAATTAGAACAATTAGCTCTCACAGCTGGTGCTGAATCAGTTAAAAGATTTACCCAAAAAATGGAGTTCCCACATCCAAAAACCTACGTAGGAAAAGGGAAAATGGAAGAAATTGCTGACTACTGCAGAGACGCAAAAATTGATGTGGCAATCTTCGATGATGAACTCAGCCCAGCACAGGTACGGAACATAGAAACTGAATTAGAAGGGGTAAAAGTACTCAGCCGAACACACCTAATTCTTGATATTTTCGCTAAAAATGCTCGTACATCACAAGCAAAAGTACAAGTAGAACTTGCCCAAAGCATATTCATGCTCCCTCGTTTAACAGGTTTATGGACGCACTTAAGCAAACAAAAAGGGGGAATTGGCATGAAAGGACCCGGTGAAACTGAAATTGAAACTGATAGACGTGCTCTTAGGAATAGAATTGCCCTTTTAAGAGAAAAATTACAACACATCGAAAAAGTGGGGCGAACCCAACGATCAGGACGAGATGGGTCATACAGGGCTGCATTGGTTGGATACACTAACGTAGGTAAAAGCACCATCATGAATCTACTCTCAAGATCTGATGTATTAGTAGAGAACAAACTTTTTGCTACCCTTGATGCAACCGTTCGTAAAATTGTACTCCCCCACCCCTTCAATGAATTTCAAATGCTTCCAATATTGGTGAGTGATACTGTTGGATTTATCCGAAAACTACCCACTCTTTTAGTAGAAAGTTTTAAAAGTACATTAGCCGAAGCCCTCGAAGCTGATGTCCTCCTGCATGTTGTAGACTTATCTAACCCAGCATTTGAAGACCAAATGATTGCTGTTAAAGAAACCCTTCACGCCATCGGTGCATCTTACAAACCAGAAATTATTGTGTTTAATAAAATTGATGCCTTTACTCCTGGCGATGAGTTTTTCGTGGGTTCCACAGGATTAACCATAGAACAATTTGAAGCGTCTTGGTTGGCAAAAGAGAACGCACCCGCTGTGTTCATCTCTGCTCAAAACAAAGACAATATTGACTCACTCAGAAAGCTACTCGTTTCTGAACTAGTACAAAACAGGAATTAATACTCCTAAATAAAATTAAAGTTCGTCTTCGTTGAAGAAATAATCGTCGTCTGTTGGGTAATCGCTCCAGATTTCCTCTATGCTCTCATAAGGCTCACCGTCGTCTTCAAGTTCTTGAAGGTTTTCAATAACCTCTAAAGGTGCACCAGAACGAATAGCGTAATCAATTAACTCATCTTTTGTTGCTGGCCATGGAGCATCGTCCAAGTAACTTACCAATTCTAAAGTCCAATACATAAATTTAAGCGGGTTTATTTTTCCGCGAAAATATAGGTTTATTTTAAAAATTCAAGCCAACTTTGTTTAAACTTTGATTATGCATCCTGATTGGCAAAATTCTCTACACGTATATTCCGAAAATTTCAGTGAGCCTGAACCCCAATATCTTAAAGATCTAACTCACTTCACTTGGCGTAAAACTGTGAATCCTAGACAATTAAGCGGACATCTTCAAGGTAGATTCCTAGCTCAATTAGTATTATTGAAAAATCCATCATGCATTTGGGAAATTGGAACCTTTACAGGATATGCCACTGCATGCCTAGCTGAAAACCTCAGTGCTCAATCTCAAATTCACGCCTTTGAAGCCGATGCTGAAATAGCTTTTAAAGCGCAAGAATTTTGGAAATCATATGAATTCATGAATAAAGTTCAGTGGCATGTGGGAGAAGCACTTACTCAAATTCCTCTGTGCAACCACAAACCTGATTTTGTATTTGTAGACGCTGATAAGAAAAACTACAGCACTTACCTAGATACTATTTTTCCTTTGTTGGCTTGTGGAGGCATTATCCTTTTTGACAATACCCTATGGAGCGGAAAGGTCATTGATGAAACTGAATTGAAAAATGATAACGATACCCAAATAATGCACGCCTTCAATCAAAAAGCAAGTAACTACCCCAAGGCAAAAACTCTTTTGCTTCCCATTAGAGATGGACTAACACTGTTGCAGAAAATTGATTAATCCCTAATTTTATCAAGTAAAGCACTTAGCTGCTCCGCTTCTTCTTCGGAAAGACCAAATCTCGAATTATTGAAATGTTCCATTTTGGGGTCTATTTCTTTCAAAATCTCTAAACCCTTTTCATTGATTTTGATGTTCATTTTCCGCTTATTAACAGCATCAATTTCTCTATCAATGTACCCCATTTCACATAGTCTATCACATAATCTAGTAAGATCAGGATTTTTATCAAGCATTACTGCTTTAATGTCTGATGGATTCAATGCCTCGGGATGTTTACCGCGTAGAATTCGAAGCACGTTATATTGCTGATGTGTCAATTGATAACTCTTGAAAATTTCACGAAATTGATTGTAAACCCAACCCGATGTAAACATGATGTTTACAACCGCTTTATGCAGATTCGATTGAAATTTGCTTTGTTTTAATTCGTCTTCTATTTTCAAATCAAAGCAAATTAAATACATAACTTTGTATTTAAGATATGCAGTTCCAAAATACCATTGATTTTGCCCATAATTTAGATCAACAAGACAGTCTTGCGCCATTCAGAAACGAATTCTACTTCCCTAAAAATCAGAACGGTGAAACCCAAATTTATTTTTGCGGAAATTCTTTAGGGTTGCAACCCAAATCTGCTGCCGCTGCTTTAAATGTAGAATTGGAAGATTGGTCAGTTTGGGGCGTTGAAGGACATTTCCACGGCAGAAAGCCTTGGTTTCATTACCACAAATTTCTAACCGAGCAAGCCGCTAAAATTGTTGGTGCTAAACCCATTGAAGTTGTAGTCATGAACCAACTAACCGTTAATCTGCATTTATTAATGGCGTCATTTTACAAGCCAACTGGAAACAGATACAAAATAATCATGGAAGCAGGCGCTTTCCCTTCTGATATGTATGCTGTTGAAAGCCAAGTCACCTTTCACGGATATAAATATGAAGATGCAGTCATAGAAGTTTCGCCTAAACCAGGCCAATACATTTTACAAACTCAAGATATTTTAGATACCATCGAAGCACATAAAGATGAAATTGCATTGGTCTTTTTCAGTGGTGTACAATATTATACCGGTCAGTATTTTGATATACAAAGTATCACCAAAAAAGCTCATGAAATTGGCGCAATTGCTGGATTCGATCTTGCTCATGCCGCGGGCAATATTAATGTAAAACTACACGATTGGGATGTAGATTTTGCAGCTTGGTGCTCATACAAATATCTAAATTCAGGGCCTGGCAATGTTTCTGGAATATACATCCACGAAAAACATGCCACTAACCCCAATCAACATAGACTCGCAGGTTGGTGGGGATACCGTGAAGACAAACGTTTCTTAATGCAAAAAGGATATGCTCCTGAACCCGGGGCAGCTGGCTGGCAAATGTCCAATGCTCCCGTTTTTGGTATGGCCGTTCATTCAGCTTCTTTGGAAATTTTTGACCGTGCAGGAATTGATAATTTAAGAGCCAAAAGCGTTGCTTTAACGGGTTATTTAGAATTTATTTTAAACGAAGTTCAAAAATCAAACCCACAAATTAAATTCCAAATTATTACTCCCAAAGATGAACAACAGCGCGGTGCTCAATTGTCACTATTAGTTGAACAAAATGGAAAAAAGATCTTTGATTTTCTTACCAACAACAATGTAATCGCCGATTGGAGAGAACCCAATGTAATCAGAATAGCCCCAGCGCCTTTGTATAACAGCTTTGAAGATGTGTATCAGTTGGGTAAAATATTGTCTGAATTTTCTATCTGATATTTTGACATTCCCGTCGCTTCGAACAAACACTTTGACCACAAAAGTGTAGATTTGTATGTTACTGAATTTTTGAAAATTTTTCCAAACGAATGAACGAACAACCTAAACCAAACAAGCCTAAACAAAACGGCTTTAAATTTAACCATTACTGGATATACGGAATTTTATTTATCGTCTTTTTAGCCCTAAACTTTATACCTCGTAGTCAAGGGCAAAGCACCACTTGGAACGACGTAAGAGAAATGGTTCTAAAAGGGGATGTTAAAGAACTTAAATTAGTCAATGATCGCTTCGTAGAAGTGTATCTCACTAGAGAAGCTCAAGAACAGAAAAACTACAAAAAATCTCGCTCTCGCGAAGATATGTTTGGTCAAACTGAGCCCAACTTTGGCTTTGAAATAGAAAAAGGCTACTTCAATAACGAGGTACAAGACCTAAAAAAACAACTAGAAAATCCGAATTCACTCATCATCAAATACGAATCACATTCTGATGTATTTGGTGAATTATTTCAATGGATTTTCTTCATTGCCATCTTCCTCATTTTCTGGAACATTGCATTTAAACGTATGGGAGGCGGTGGCGGAGCCGGCGGAGGATCTAACATCTTCTCCATTGGTCGTGCAAGAGCTCAAATCTTCGATAAAGACACCAAAGTAAATGTAACATTCAAAGATGTTGCTGGACTTGAAGAAGCAAAAGAGGAAATTATGGAAATTGTTGATTTCCTTAAAAATCCCAAAAAATACACCAATCTTGGTGGTAAAATACCCAAAGGTGCATTGCTAGTAGGCCCTCCAGGTACGGGTAAAACATTACTCGCAAAAGCGGTTGCCGGTGAAGCGGGAGTTCCATTCTTCTCACTCTCAGGTTCTGATTTTGTGGAGATGTTCGTAGGTGTCGGTGCAAGCCGTGTTCGAGATCTTTTCAAACAGGCAAAAGAGAAAGCCCCTGCAATTATTTTTATTGATGAAATTGACGCCATTGGTAGGGCACGAGGAAAAAATCTTGCTCAAGGTTCAAATGACGAGCGCGAAAATACCTTGAATCAATTATTGGCTGAAATGGATGGATTTGGAACGGACTCAGGGGTAATTATCCTAGCCGCTACAAACCGTGCAGAAATTCTTGACACTGCTTTGATGAGGCCAGGTCGTTTTGACCGTCAGATCAGTGTAGACCGACCAGACATTGTAGGTCGCGAACAAATCTTTGGCGTACATCTTCGTCCTCTTGTTAAATTAAGCAACGATGTCGATGCTCATAAATTAGCTCTTCAGACCCCGGGATTTGCAGGAGCTGAAATTGCGAATGTTTGTAATGAAGCCGCTCTTATTGCTGCTAGACGCAACAAAGAACTTGTTGAAATGAAAGACTTCCAAGACGCCATTGATCGTGTTATTGGTGGATTGGAAAAAAAGAACAAAATCATTTCCCCCGAAGAAAAGAAAATCGTTGCATACCATGAAGCTGGCCATGCAGTAGCAGGTTGGTTTCTGGAATTTGCAGACCCATTGTTGAAGGTATCTATAGTGCCTCGTGGTGTCGCTGCTTTAGGTTATGCTCAGTACCTTCCTAAAGAACAATACTTATACCGCACCGAACAATTATTAGACAGTATGTCAATGACTTTAGGTGGAAGAGCTGCAGAACAGATCTTCTTCGGTAAAGTGTCTACCGGCGCACAAAATGACCTCGAAAGAATTACCAAATTGGCCTATGGTATGATTACCAACTACGGAATGAGTGAGAAAGTGGGTCAAGTAAGTTACAACGATCCTACAGGTGAATATGGTTATCAACGTCCTTATTCAGAAAAAACAGCTGAATTGATTGATTCAGAGGTTCGTGAAATGATTGATCAAGCCTACAAACGAACCATTCAGCTACTAACTGAGAAAAAAGAACAGGTAGAAGCCATTGCCCAAGAACTACTTTCTAAAGAAATTATCTTCAAAACTGATATTGAACGACTTATCGGTTCACGTCCTTTTGAAGAAGATGAAGTTTCTCAACAAGTGACCGAACTCAATAAACACAGAAGTAGCCACATCGAAGCTTTACCTGAGCCAGAAACTAACCAAACCGCTGAAGTTGTTGAAGAAAAACCAACCATTGAGGCGCCTTCTGATAATATTTCAACTGAAGATCATTCAGAAGAAACTCCCAAAGATTAAATCAATTAAGATCCCAATTCTTGTAGTTGAATGAGGCTGTTGTATAACCCTTGTTTAGCTACAAGTTCTTGGTGAGTTCCAGTTTCCACAATTCGTCCCCTATCCATTACAACAATCAAATCAGCATGCATAACTGTGCTCAATCTATGAGCAATAATCAAGCTTGTGCGGTCTTTCATCAAGGTTTCCAAAGCCATTTGAACAGCTTTTTCACTCTGACTATCTAAAGCAGATGTGGCTTCGTCTAAAATCAATATCTCTGGGTTCTTTAGCAGCGCACGAGCAATAGACAACCTCTGCCTCTGTCCACCAGATAATTTCCCACCGCGTTCACCGACCAAAGTATCATACCCAAGTTCCATTTCCATAATGAATTCATGAGCATAGGCAGCAGTTGCCGCTGATTCTATTTCCGACTGAGATAAATTTGGCAAACCCAAAGCAATGTTGTTTTTGACCGTGTCATTAAACAATACACTTTCTTGACTAACAATACCAATCAACCTTCTGTAATCATCCTGATTAAAATTTCGGATATCTTGTCCATCTAAAGTTATAGACCCATGAGTCACATCGTAAAATCTAGAAATCAAATCTGTAACCGTTGTTTTACCAGCTCCTGACGGACCCACAAAAGCAATGGTTTGACCCTTTTTGATAGTCAAATTGAAATGGTTAATAACTGATATCCCTGAATTATACTCAAAACCAACGCCATTGAGAGCCAATTCATTCTCAAACTTTGGTTTCACTGGGCTAATTGGGTCTTCAACGGTCACCGGAGCCGTCACAAGCTCTTGAATCCTCTCTAAGCTTGCCATACCCTTTTGGGCGGCATATAGAGCGTTAGAGAAGGCCTTAAATGGCGGAATTAACTGACTAAATATAGCGAAGTATGTTAAGAAGAATTCTGGATCTAATTCATTTCTGAAAACCATTCTTCCTCCAAGCCATAATAATACTGCTGAAACCGTAATTCCTATAGTTTCTGAAATGGGCGATGATAAATCGTACCTGCGTTGAACAGAAATATTATTTCGCGTATAATCTTGATCTTGCTTGCTGTATCTATCATAAAAAAACTTAGATGCATTGAATGCTTTAATGATCCGAATTCCGCCCAAGGTTTCTTCGAAAGAACTCATTACTTGCCCCATCAATTGCTGATTTCTAGTACTCTTTTTTCTCAATGAACGCCCAATGACACCAATAATCAAAGCCGTCAAGGGTAAAAATAAAAGTATATAAAGAGTCAATTTTGCAGACAATACAATCAATGCAACCAAGAAAATTAAAATATTCAGAGGCTGAAAATACAAAGCCTCCAAAGAAACCATCAATGCAAATTCAATTTCCTTAATATCATTACTCATTCTTGAAATCAAATCGCCTTTTCGCTCATTATTGAAATAAGCAATGGGCAACTTCAAGCACTTTTCATAAATCTCTAATCTCATCTTTCTTACACTCCTGTTTCTAATAAGCACCATGAAATTCATTGCAGTAAAGCGTGAGATATTCTTGAACAAAGTAATAAAGACCAATGCAATACTTAAATATGCCAATGCCTTATAGGGCTCTCCCTTGGCCAACTCAGAAAACCAAAGTAAAAATCCTTCATATACACCGGCAAACCACTCACCCACACCGTGAGCTTGAGATTTCAATTGGGCGGTATTCTGATCTTTGGAGAACAAAAATCTCAAAACCGGCATAATCATCAGCAAAGAAACTAGCTGAAAAATGATGTAGAATAAATTAAATAGGAAGTTGCCAAAGATAAGTCCCTTATGATTGGCAGCATATTTTAAAAACTTTAATACGGCTTTCAAGACCAAACAAAGATAATGAAAAAGGGAGCCCGTGGGCTCCCTTCATTTAAACTCAAAACATTAACAAGATTAATGAATCATCAATCTTTCAGTGTAAACCGAACCGTTTTGGGTCTCAACACTGATAATATACATACCTGACATTCCAGTCAAATCAAATTGGAATGACCTTTCTAAAGTCATTGAGTTATTAACTCCATTGGCCTCTGAAGTCTCGTAGACCAATTTTCCATTCAAATCTAAAATCTGAACCTTTGAAATCTGACCGTTCATGTCTCTTACTACAAACAGACCCTTGCTTGGATTAGGATACATGCTAATTGATCCTTGTCCAAAGGTTTTAACCGAATTAGATTCGTTGTCTTTTATGGTCAAAGTAATCACTGAATCACGTCCAATTGCACCAGGACCTTTTATGTTACGAATGGCAAAAATCAAAGTTTTATCACCATCTCCTTCAGTATCGTCTGAAATATTGGCTTTGATTGAATAATAATTGTTATTCTTTTTTACATTGATTGTACGTGTAATAAAGTTATAATCTTGAGGAGATACCGCAGTTCCACCAATACATACAACATCGTAAGAGAAGTTTTCATCAGTAGGAAGAATATTCATTTCCATCATAAATGAATCTGCCAATTCTGTAACTTGATCAGCATTTTTTAAGAATCTAACTACAGGAAGTGAAGCTGCTGCAAAATCACTTAAAGAACGAGGCGCTAAATAATACTTTTCTTTATATGGAGCCTTATTATCAAACTGTACGCCTAACCCAGTAACATTAAAATAACCACTAGGAGCAGGAGTGCCATCAATATTTGTTTCGGCATCAATATTCAAAGTATCAACCAAACCATCTGTTGTAGTAACTCTGACATAAGCAAAACCATTAGCGTTCAATGCAGATGTTGGCCATTCAGCCGCATCAACTAATATCACACGACGCATTTGAACCAAATCTGCCTCCGACTTTTCATTGATATCATTTGTAACTGTTGGGGTTTTTATCTTATTACCAGAAGAATACCAAATGATGGTATCTACAAAATCCATTTGACCTGTACCTTGGAATTGAGAAACTTTACCTTGCACCATAATAGAATCTCCCTCGCTCACCACATAGCCAAAGTTCTTTACAGGGGTATACACATTAATTCCACCAGTTTGATCTCTTAATGTGAAACCTAATCCTGAACTTCTTGTATTTACACCATAAACTATACCTCTGATTCTGCAAGCAACACCGTTAGAGTCCATGGTGCCATCTGCTTTAGTTTGTTTATTGATTTTTCCTATTGAATAAATGGGCAAATCATTATCTAAAATCATGATACGGGTGGTGTCAGGCTTTGCAATAATGATATTTGATACATTGATTAATCCAAACTTCATAGATTCGGTACCTTCATAATCTAAATCATCAATGATAGGAATGGTGAAAACCATCGTATCAGGTGTAGAAGATGTGATAGATCGCAATTGAGAAGTTGGATTAAATTTAAGGTCTAGGCTTTCTTTTGCCGAACTTTCTGCAGTAACTAAACGCAATGCGAAATCTCCTCCTGCTGCTTTTCTATTAGAAATAACAACCTTTACATCTACACTCGCATCGCTTTCTTTAATGGTCATCTTGTTGGTCAACATCTTGATGGTAGTTGGACCATCATTATCTATCAATACAATACGCAACGTAGTATCTTTCAATACTCCAAAACCGCTAACCTTACGAATAACCAAATCAATAGTATCGTTTGGATCAGCTTGAACATCTTCAAACAACTTTGCAGTAATAATTACTGAATCTTTCCCGTTACTCTTACCAATATCGAAAACAGTATCTTTATAAGTCGTGTAACTCAAATAAAATTCGGCAGGAACATAGGTACTATCACCTGTTTTCTTGATCAACATTCTCAATTTTGTAGCAGCAGACATGGCTAAGTCAGTATTGACTTGAATTTTAACAGAGCCGCTTCCCTCGTCAGCTTTAATTTCTTTGCTTTTGAAAGAGATGTTTGCTACATCATTATCAATCAAGTTTACCGTATGAAAATTCTCTCGTCCAATTTTACAATTTGATGGACTTCCTAAACGAAATACATAGTCTTCAGTAGGTTCGGCTAATTGATCATCTACTACGGTAATATTTACAGTATCAGAAAAAACTTTACCAGGCTTAAAAACAATAATCTGGGAGTCAGCAACAATAAAATCAGAATTCTTACTAGCCGTTCCACCAGAAACAGTTACACGAATGCTCTGATCAGCTGAATTACTATATTTACGTGTAACTAAAAGTTGATGCTTCGTAACACCTTCTCTTGAATTTGAAGTTGCACGCCAAAATTCAACAAACGGCTCAACCAATGGCGCTTCATCTTCGGTCAATACAACTGCAGAACCTCCTGAAGTTAATTTTGCAGTTTTGATATTACCCACACCCCATTGTCCATCTGGGTCTCTATTTGTGTATGTAACAGTACCAGAATTAGCAAAATGCGTTATTGCACGAATACCAGAATCCAATGAATTTGAAACAATTGCACCCCAAACGCTATTTTTCTTATAAACATTATTACTGTAAAAAGAAGCTAAGTTACTCAAACTAGAACCTGCATATTTGTTACCCTCAACAGACGTCACGTATACAGGTCTTCCTGTAGATTGGTAACTGTCGTACAAGGCTACAAAACCCATAGTATCGGCAACACATTTACCATAAATAGCCGAAGCTTGGTTAGATGAAGTTCCTAAATCTAAAACCTTTATGGAGTCCATACAATAATAAAGCATGGTGTCATTTGACGAACTTATCAAGCTAATTGCCATGTAAACGATATCTCCATTGCTATGGTCACCAGATCCAACAACACCAAACCAACCTTCATATTCACCCATCATGTTACTTGTTAGAGTACCATAACCAGAACTTGTAGAAAAATCAGCCGATGTGCTGTAAGTGTAGTTATTGCTGTTATCAATATACACCGCACCACCTTTACCTGGATGAAGAGATTTGGTATTTAAATCTGCATTAGTAATGGTTTGAACTGTGTATTTGTAAGTATTGTTAGGCATTAAAAACCCAACCCTCATTCTAGCATATACCGGTATTCGTGTACTGCTAGTTCCGCTGCTCATATATTGTGGTACTAATACCCCAGATAAGCCTTGTGACGTGCGTTGTGCCCAACCGTTTGCGATTAAACCAACTACTGCCATAGTAAATAGTACTATTCTCTTCATGCTGTAATTATATAAATTAAACAAAAATAAGGGAATCATGGCGTAAAACCCAAAGATACCACCCATACCTTGACATCATAATGACGCTGTAACATCATTCTACATGAATCAATGGTCGCACCTGTAGTTACAATATCATCTACCAATACTAGTTTCTGCTCCAAATATGCACCTTCTTTAACCATGTAAATCCCTTTAGAATTTAACCACCTTTCCCAACGGCCCATCAACGTTTGAGATACGGTATTAGAAGATTTTGTCAATAAGTTTAATTCTAATTTACCTCCCATGACTTGGGCAACACCTCTTGCCAATAATTCAGCCTGATTATATCCACGCCGAAGCTTTTTCCATTGAGTCATAGGTATAGGAACAAATGTTAATCCTCTTGGCCAACCCAAAGAAAGTAACTTATATCCCATTAATTTACCCATAAACAAGGCTAATTCTGCATTATCTCGATACTTAATCTCCTTAAAAACTTCTGCATATCCAGACCCTTTGGTGTATTCCAGCAATGAAAATGCTCTTGAAATATCCATTCTCTTACCCAAATATTCTTCCAATCTTCCTCCCCTTGAAAATGGCATGGATGAATAACAACTCAAACAGAAAAATCTTTCATGCTCTCCCCAAACTACCTGATTGCATACCACGCAATATCGCGGCATCAACAAACTCAATAAATCTATCGACATTTTTAAATCACTACACGATAACCTCGTAAATCCCCCATAAAAATTAACGACCTTTGTTTGCAATTTTCGCACTTAACATGTCATCAAGAAGAGAACCACCGCGCGATTTACCAAAAACCAAACTCACCGCAGACGCCTTTCGTAAATCGTTCAGACTTTTTCGATATATGTCTAAAACAAACCGTTGGCTATTCGCCCTCGGAACCCTTTTTCTTGCCATTACAGCCGGCGCATCTGTGCTTTTCCCAAAATTGATTGGCGATATGATGGATGGTGTATTCGTTTACAAAGAAGGAGGTATTTCGAAAGCACCTGATACTTCCACGCTCACAGAAGTTGCCTACTGGTTCATTTATCTTTTTATTGTTCAAGCAGTTTTCTCATTTTTAAGAATATCCATCTATGTACGTGTTACCGAAGATATGACTCTGGGCCTCCGCAAAGACCTTTTCAGATCTGTAACCGGTCAATCACTGAATTTCTTCGGACAAAACCGCACGGGTGAAATAATTAGCAGATTCAGCGCCGATATTGCTCAAATTCAAGATACTTTCACCACCAATATTGCCATGTTTATCAGGCAAATTTTAATTATGATTGGCGGACTGATACTCATCTTCACCACCTCCACCCACCTTGCTTTCTACATGCTTTTGAGCATTCCTCCCATCATTGTCATTGCTCTCTTCTTTGGGAAGTTCATTCGCAAAGTATCCAAAGAAGTTCAAGATATTACCGCCACCAACAACAGCATCGTGGAAGAATCAGTCTCTGGAATTGTCAATGTTAAAGCCTTTACCAACGAAAATTTTGAATTCAATCGCTTTTCTACCAATGCCGAATTCCTGAAAAAAGAAAGCATTAAACGCGGCTATTGGCGAGGTGCATTTTCTTCCTTCATCATCGTTTGCATGTTTGGCGCTATTGTTTGGCTCATTTTTATGGGACTAGGAATGGTTCAAGAAGGAACCATCGCCATCGGACAACTATTCAATTTTATGCTCTTGACCGCTTTCGTGGGATCAAGCATCGGTGGAATGGCCGAACAATTTGTTCAAATCCAAAAAACCCTCGGAGCCATTGAACGAGTGCTCGACCTCATCGACACCCCCGGTGAAGCTGAACTCTCTGCGCGCCAACTTCCACAAAATAAACCCTCCAAAAGACTGTTTGAAAGTGAATTGATTTTCTCTGATGTTAAGTTTGCTTATCCCTCAAGACCCGAAATTGACGTTCTAAAAGGAATATCATTCTCACTAAAACCTGGAAATACCGTTGCCATTGTGGGACCTTCAGGTTCGGGAAAATCTACCATCGCTGCACTCCTGTATCAATTTTATCAACCTACTTCCGGACAGATCACCTTAGGTGATACTCCCGTTCAACATGAATGGCTGCCCGTTTACAGAAGCCATTTTGCTTTGGTTCCACAAGAGGTTATTCTTTTCGGGGGAAGCATTTACGATAACATCCTTTATGGAAATCCAAACGCCACCGAAGCCCAAGTTAAAGAAGCCGCAAAAGAAGCATTCGCCGATGAGTTTATTGATTCTTTCCCTGAAAAATACCAAACCTTGGTTGGTGACCGAGGAATGAAACTATCAGGCGGACAAAAACAACGAATCGCGATAGCTAGGGCCATATTGAGAAATCCGGACATCTTAATTTTGGATGAAGCAACATCGGCTTTAGACTCAGAAAGCGAAGAAAAGGTACAAATTGCGCTTAATAAACTGATGAAAAATAGAACATCGGTGGTCATCGCGCACCGCTTGAGTACTATCAGAAATGCAGATCAAATCATGGTACTCAAACACGGACAAATCATTGAACAAGGAAATCACCAAGAACTGATTAAATTGCCAAACGGTATTTACAAGACTATGGTTGATCGCCAAATGGAACCCAATGAGTACTTTGACTAATACATTAATTTGAAGCGCTTTATCATCATATTTTTCCTGTTGTTCAGCACAAATCTTGAGCTTATGGGTCAAGCCAAGGAATTTTTGGCTCAGCAATTGTTTGAACAAAAGGAATATGAAAAAGCCATTCTCATTTATGAAGACTTGATAGAAACCAACCCCAACAATCCAGCGGTTTACAACAATTACCTTCTCTCGCTCAATCAATTAAAACAGCATAAAAAAGCACTTAAAATCACCCAGAAATTTGCAAAAAAGGCATCCAATCCGCTACCCTACATAGTGGATCAGTGTTGGATACTTTCTCAATTGCCCGAAGAAAATAAAGATTACGAGAAGTTTTACCAGTTTATTGTCCAAAAAACCACCCAAAATCCCAACTTGGCATTTCAAGCAGCTCAACAATTCAAATCGCGAAATATGTTAGATGCTGCTATTGACATCCTCCAAAAAACAGAACAGATTTACGGCGAAGATCCCCAAATATCAAATGAAATAGCCCTAATTTATTTGGAAAACGGTCAACGATTTAAAGCACTTGAACGATACATTGACCTAATGGTTCGTTCAAACGTAAAATACGACCAACTCAAGCAAATATTCGATGTTTATGTTACAGATAGCGCTGATATTGTTGCACTTCAAGAAATGCTCATTTTAAAAGTTCAGCAAAATCCGTCTGTCACATCGTTAAGTGAATGGCTAAAATGGACGTTCATCAGTTTACAGAATTGGGAAAAAGCCTTCATTTATACTCGGTCATTAGATAAGCGCCTTCAAGAAGAGGGTGAAAGAATGATAGACCTTGGTGAACTCTGCTTTACCAATCAAGCCTATTCTACTGCCGCCAAGTGCTACAAATACATCATTGATAAAGGCTCGCAAAATTACTATTACGAACTTGCTTTGGCTAAATTGCAACACATTAAATTTTTAGAGTTACAAAGCCAAGATTTACTGCAATTATCACCTCCAGATTCTATATCTCTAGCACAAAATTGGCAGTTGTATTTTCAAGAGTTACGAAAATTCATCTGGGCGTACGGCCCCTCAAACACCACGCTTACCAATGCTTCAAATCTTTCTTGGATTTGGGCACAAAAATTCCAAAATATTGACTCCGCAGCAACGGTTCTTCAAAATTATGTTGATGCCCCCTATCTAAATAAGAAAATCATTGCCGAAGCAAAAATAACCCTAGGAGATATCTACGCAGAATCAAGCCAAACATATAAAAGTGAATTGCTTTACGCCCAAGTAGAAAAAACCTTCACCGAAGATGAAATGGGTCAATTGGCAAAATTCAAACGGGCTGAATTGTCATTCTACCGCGGCGATTTTGACTGGGCAAACATGCAACTCGACGTTCTTAAAGGTGCCACCACTCGACTCATTTCCAACAATGCCATGGAACTATCGCTTTGCATCACTGACAACCTTGGAGTTGATTCCAACTTTACTGCCCTTGAATATTATGGAAAAGCACTACTTTTTCAAAGACAAAAACTGAACGACAGCGCCCTTCACTACCTCAATAAAATAACCATAGAGTTTCCAGGTCATTCCCTTGGAGATGAAGTGCTCATGCGAAAAGCGCAAATTGAAAAATCGCGTAAAAATTTCGATCGGGCATCTCAAATATTTGATGTGCTCATTACAGCCTACCCAGACGACATTCTTCATGACAATGCCCTCTTCGAAGCTGCTCAACTCAATCAATATCAACTGAAAAACACACCTAAAGCGTTGGAACTCTATCAAACATTAATTGATAAACATACCGACAGTATTTTTATTGTTGATGCCAGAAAAGAATACCGTAAACTGCGTGGTTTTTAATACTTTCGCATGGCTTTGAAACCCCAAATTTTCATATTCATTCTTTTTGCCTTTGCTGGCCGCCTCACTGCTCAAATCTACAGCCATACTTTTGATTTTTACAACCATCATTCGCTGCATCAAATTCCTACAAAAGGCAATAAAAAAGGAATAGAAGCTTTCCATTATTTCAAAAACAATGAATGGGGAGAGCCCACAAATCCTGGGTATACCCTCTTCGGAAACCAACTGAAATTGGCTAATATCAATCCACGCCAACGCACCCAGTTAGGTCTACTGATTGATTATCCTTTCGGGGGAAGTTTTGAAGACATTAAACTATTTCCCATACTCCAATTCAATTACAACACCCCAAAAAACATGTGGATCTTCGGATCTCTTGAGTCAGCGACCAAGCACCGTTTACTCGAACCCCTTTACAATTATGAAAGCCGCATCACCAGACCCGTTGAATACGGATTTCAATACCTAACAGAAAGAAAACACCTTTCAGCCGATATTTGGTTGGATTGGCGACAAATGGTAAAAACATCCATTTCTCAACAAGAAATCATTTCATTTGGACAGAATATTGAACCCTACTTATTCAAGAGACGAGACTCCAATGAATTACAAATTTCTGTCCCCTTCAGCTCTCTAGTCTATCACCGCGGAGGAGAATCTTTGGCTCAACGGAAACCAGTCATCAATCAGTGGAATGCCTCCATCGGGCTTCGTTTCTCTGTGCAAAAGCTCGGACTTATTGAATCTCACATTCTAATATCTGATGACTTCTCACCCAACAACATGCGCATTTACAATCGCGGCTGGGCGAGCTTTTCCAATATCTATTTAAATTCACCCCAAAAATCTCATGCCCTTTCTTTGAGTCACTTTTTCGGCCAAAAATACACGGCTCCATTTGCGCCCAATTTGTTCGTCTCAGAACCTTTCGACAATACCTTACCCGGTAACAGATTAAATGCAGGTCGCCGGAACTTAGTCATGCTCCGATATCAATACATGAAAAACTTAACTAGCTCCGAAAATCAATGGCTAGAATTCAGACTAGAACCTGTTTACCACATTAACCTATCCAAATTTGCTTGGAGCGCAGGATTGTATTTACATTACCAACTGTAAACAAGCCCCCATTCAACCACGTCTGCAACGGCTTTATTGGCCCTTAATTTCACTTGAGCTTCAAGATGCTCAGTTAGCCTTCTAGAGACACCCAATCGTTCAAAATAAGCCGTTTTATACCCTTTTGCAGGCGCAAACAAATACAAACCTAAATCAAGGCATAACTTCCAATCGTCAAATTTTCTTTCATAGCCAACCGCGGCAGCGCCTTCAATTCCATTCGCTAAAGAAAAATCCTCCATCTTTTGAAACTTTTCAAACCGGTAAATTGGATCTGAGTGAACAGAAACAGAGGTTTTCCAAACGTGTTGTTTTATGTTCCAAGCATGTCCACCCTCAAAAACAAATACTACCAACTTTCTGGGATCATCTACATCAACACTCTTATATCCAAACCTTGATGATATAAACCAACGTTTATCTATGCTGTCTGACTTCAATTTGGATAACCCTTTATTCTCCCTCAAAAAATAAATTGACCTATTCAAAGTCACTGAAGCAAATGGTAAGTTCACACCTAAATTTGGGGCTTTGGCATTCCCATTGGAAAAATGCGACATTCCCAATTTCATCCCCATTGACCAACGATCACTTAATTTCTTGCCCAATTCTAAAGATAGCTGCGCATAACCGTTGATATGACTTCCAATGGCTCGATTCATTGGATTCTTGACCACATCAAATGGACGCGAAATATATCCCAATCCATAAGTGAAATTAAAATTGGAATAAAATCTTTCGCTAAACTTATTTAAAGGAAATCCAAAAGCCAACCCCAAGGCAACTCCATTTCTAAGATAATTACTATTAAAATGATAATACCCCGCATGAATACCCATTTTCACTGGGCTTCCAACATGGTGTGTGACCCCTTTCAGTGTTTTTAAACTTTTAAATTCTAGACTCTGATATCCAGAGTACATATGACTCATATCAGCATGGTGGGGAAACAAAAAACCCTGTTGAACCTCAAATTTGGTAATTTTCTCGCCCAAGTAAAATGAAACTTGAGCTTGTAGAAGATGATAACCAAAAACAAAACACGTGCACAACAACCCTCTCCGAAAATTGGCGTATGCACTGTGCATAACAAAGTTATTTTCGAGACTTATCTGTGGCAAGTACCATTCGAATACCCAAATTGGCACCAATTTCCATTACATCCACCATTTCTTGTACAGTTAGCTTTCTATCCAATCTCAAAACCACATTCAGTCTATTATCTGGATTTTCTGGATCGCTGAAAGCATCTCTGCTTTTTATTAATCTCGCTTCAAGCTCTTTTATACCTACTGGAGTTTTCTCTTGGTCAATGTAATACAGAATTTGTTCATGGTTAACATCTTGCTCATCAAACTTTACGGTCAATACAAACGGTTTCGTTTGAACAGTAGATGTTGTTTTTGCTTTGGGAAGCATGATCTTGATCACATTGGGATTTGCCAATGTACTAGCTATCAAAAAGAACAACATCAAAAAGAACATGATGTCGGTCAACGACGACGATTCAACTTCTGCCTCTTCCCTGGCTCTTCTGCGGAGTTTCATAAACTTATAAATTAGTTTTTACCAGAATTTCCATCAAATTCAAGGTCTGCTCTTGCAATCTTTCAGAAAAACGATCTACCCTACGGATGTACAATTGATATCCCAAGAAAGCAATAATACCCAAAAGAAGACCCGCAAAACTCGCAACCATTTTGGTGTAAAGTCCGTCAGAAATTGCTGCAATACTTAAATCATTGGTTTGAGAAATACTGTAGAATATATTAATAACTCCCCAAATGGTTCCTACAAATCCTAACATAGGAGCGACCCTAGCAATCAAACTTAAATAACTCAAATTGCTTTCCATGGCGCTCAATTCAACTTGGGCTTTAGTTTCCATGGCACTTTCTATTTCGCGCATGTTACTTCCTAAGAATCTTAAACCCGTAGCAATTACTTGAGCTTGAGCGGTTGGTGTGCGATCACAATAAGCCAAAGCCGCATCTGGTCTATTTTCCTTTAAATTATCTTTAATTACGTTAATCAAATTTTCATCAATCTTGGCTCTATTCTTTAGATAAATGCCGCGTTCAATGATGATGTAAATAGCGAAAAGAAGTGCAAATGCCAAAAGAGCCATGACAAAGCCACCTTTGATCATAATCTCTAAAACGGGAGCAGAAATATGTTCACCATTTGCTGCTTTTAATGCGGTAGAATCAGCTACAGCTGCAGCACCGGCCTGAAGTAAAATTCCCAAGTTTAACATATATGCGAATTAATGTGCGTTTGTTGGTATTAACGAATGAAACCCAGAAAAATTATCCCCACGAAATATGTGTTCAGTAAATTGAACTATTTGATCTCGGTAACCCCTCCGCTCAGAATAAACTTCATCACTGTACCAGCATCCGCATCTATTTTCTCAATATCCGTTTTCTTTACAACAATAATCTGACCCGTAATGGCATAGCTCATAGGTAAATACACCACACAATGGTCAGGCATACCAATTTCAGAACAATCTTCTTCAGTTAAAAATCCAATTCTCCAAGTATATTCTGTGCTCCTAACCTTCACAGGCTTCGTGAATTTTTTTTCATCCCCCACAAATGCATTTGTCAAGTCTTTGGTCGTACCAAAAATCCAGCTCAATCCGGGAGCTTTTTCAATAATGCCTTCTAAAAATGCTAAAAATTGCTGAGCTACAACGCCTTCAGTAATTTTTCCAATAAGTACAATGGCCACAATACCCAAAGCCACATACAAAATCATCGCGCCGAAACTCAAATTGTCTAAATGCAGGATACTTCCCAACAATCCCAGCATCCAAACCAATATTCCAACAGTTAAAGCAATAGGTAGAACCACCAAAAGCCCTCTTAGAAATAAATTTAAATACAACCTCCAACCAAAAATGCGTCTGGCTCTGTTATTGATCGCTGACCTGTCTGTATTCATGGTATTCTTTATTATGTCCGAAGTTAACTACTTCTGAAGTGAAATGAGATCTTGTCCAATATCTTTTCGATAAAATTTCCCTTGGAAGTCAATTTTATCAGCCAACTTCATTGAAGCTTTAACAGCATTTTGAATATCTGAAGCCAATGATGTTATAGCTATCACACGACCTCCATTGGTTGCAACTATACCCTCTTTTAATATTGTACCCGCATGAAACACAAAACTGTTGTCATTATTTATGGCTTCTAAACCAGAAATAAGACGACCTTTTTCTATTGCACCAGGATAACCTTCAGAGACCAAAAAAACCGTAGCTGCAGTTCTTTCATCTAGGTCAAATTCAACGCTAGAAATGTCTTTGTTCCCAATTCCAAGCAATAAATCTAACATATCTGTTTTTAAACGGGGGAAGATTGCTTCAGTTTCAGGGTCACCCATTCGCACATTGTATTCAATGACTTTTGGATCACCATTGTGGTTCATCAATCCCAAAAACAAAAACCCACGATAATCATGCCCTCTATCTTGCAAAGTTTTAAGAGTGGGTTCAACAATTTGCGATTTAACCTTATCCATGAATGCCTGATCTGCAAATGGAACTGGGCTAATGGCACCCATTCCACCAGTGTTTGGACCCTGATCACCCTCGAAAATGCGCTTATAGTCTTTGGCAGACCCCAAAATTTGGTAGTTTTTACCATCTGATACAACAAAAACAGAAATTTCAATCCCCTTCAAAAACTCCTCGATCACAACGGTACTAGATGCTGCACCAAACATTTCACCTTTGATCATGTCAGAAAGAATGGTCTGAGCTTCGTTTTTATCATTGGTAATCAGAACCCCTTTACCTGCTGCCAATCCATCTGCCTTTAAAACATAAGGTGCCTCTAATTCATCAAGAAACTGTATACCTTCCTGAAAATTATGGCTATTAATAGTCTTGAATCTAGCAGTTGGGATACCCGCTTCTAACATTAGGTCTTTCGAAAAACTCTTACTTCCCTCTAATTGAGATGCATATTTACTCGGACCAGCAACCAATACCGAAGTACCATACTTGCTGTTCTGAGCTTCTATGAAATCAGTAACCCCTGCCACCAGTGGGTCTTCATTCCCTGGAACAACCAATTCAATTTGGTTTTCTGTAATAAATGACCAAACCGACTGAAAGTCTAAAGGATTCAATACCACATTTACTCCAACAAGCTGGGTACCTGCATTACCTGGAGCAATAAATAGCTTAGATAATTTTTTGCTTTTTGAAATGAAGTGAGCAAATGCATGCTCTCTTCCACCAGAACCTAATAATAAAACGTTCACGGAGCAAATTTACTCCTCGTTCATCATATCATCCCACTCTTCATCACTAAAATCTAAAGAAGTGGAATCTGATTTTAAATCTGTTGGTGGTGGTTTTGGTTTAGTACGCTTTAATCTCTCAATATAACCAGTCTCTTTATCATTGAGCAATCTCCATTTACCTCTACCCAATTTTATTTTGTCAAACTCACCCATCAAAACGCGGTCTAATGCTTCAACTTCATATTTGAAGTGCTCAAACATTCTTCTTACCACTCTATTTCTACCAGAATGAACCTCCAACCCGAGTATAGTTTGATCGTTCTCATCAACAAAACCAACTTGTTCAAAAGTCATAATCCCGTCTTCAAGTTCAACCCCTTCAACCCATGCTAACATGTGCTCCTTGGAAGGCTTTCTATCAAGCTTTGCTCTGTAAATCTTTTTAATCTGGAAGCTTGGATGTGTTAACTTCTGCGAAAATTCGCCATCATTGGTCAACAACAACACCCCTGTTGTATTTCTATCTAATCGACCTACTGGATAAATTCTTTCCTTACCTGGTAAATCAATCAAATCCATAACCGTTTTTCTACCTTCAGGATCTTCAGTGGTGGTAATATACCCCTTAGGTTTGTTAAGCAATATATAGATGGGCTTCTCAGGCATGATTCGCTTTCCGTCTACCTTTACGACATCTTTCTTGCTTACCTTGGTTCCCAATTCATTCACGGCATTTCCATTCACTTGAACTAAACCCTCAAGAATCATTTGATCTGCCTCTCTGCGACTGCACAAACCACTATTCGAGATATAACGATTCAATCGAATATCAGTATTCAAAAGCTCGCTGCCTTTTTGAAGGTGAGATCCTGCTTTCTCAAAATCTCTATTACTTCCCTTGTATCCAAATCCTGAACGAGTCTCTTTTGACTCTGTTCTCTCTCTCTTTATACGTTTGATCTTTCCAGGTTTTTCTTCTTTAAAAGATTCAGGCTTTTCTCGTCTCTCACCTCTATCAAAACCGTCTGATCGGCGATCTCTTCCGAAACCACCTTCACGTTTATCTCTTCCAAAACCGCCTTCGC
>CAYPBJ010000028.1:0-28440 GCA_964408945.1 uncultured Rhizobium sp.
CAGAAGAATTCGCGAAACCTATACTCCTCTACCCTTCTTGGGGTTGAATTGGGGGTTGTAGTCCATAGTCTGTAGTCTGTAGTCGGTAGTCGGTGGTCGGTAGTCGGTGGTCTGTAGTCGGTGGTCTGTAGTCGGTGGTCTATAGTCGGTGGTCTATAGTCGGTGTTCTGCAGTCGGTGGTCTATAGTCGGTGGTCTGCAGTCGGTGGTCTATAGTCGGTGGTCTGTAGTCGGTGGTCTGTAGTCGGTGGTCGGTGGTCTATAGTCGGTGGTCTGGAGACGAGAGACGAGAGACTTGGGACTAGGGACTACAAACTATGGACTATAGACTACAGACTACAGACTACAGACTATGGACCATAGACTATAGACCACCGACTATAGACCACCGACTACAGACTATGGACTATGGACTATGGACTATGGACTATGGACTATGTACCTGGTACCGAAATAATTTTTTTTGATTCAGATTGAAAATTAGAAAACAAATTTTATATTTGCAGCCCCATTGGTGAGGTGGGTGAGTGGCTGAAACCACCAGTTTGCTAAACTGACGAACGGGAAACTGTTCCGGGGGTTCGAATCCCCCCCTCACCGCGAAACAAAAAGCCCGAAGCAATGCTTCGGGCTTTTTGTTTTTTAATTGCTTTTGAATCAACCTGTTTGGGGTGATATGAAGGATTATTTTAATCGGTTGATTTTAATGAAGTTTAGAAAGCCCAGTATAGTTGGCGGCCACAACCCTATAAAAATGGCTTGGTTAGAATCGTGCTTTACCAGGAAAATGTATTCACTGATGAAGATACAGGTGACGCAAACTGCTAAAATTAACAGTTCAAATAAATTTATCTTTTTCATTTTATCCTTTGTTTTCGTTATAACTGTCTACAGATGGTAATCCGCTGTATTCGCAAATGGTGTTGCTTTTGACTACAATGTGCTCCTTGACCTTTTCGTCAAAATAAACTCCGTCCGACTCCATATCTGATATGGTTCGTTGAATGGTTTTTGCCATTTTGCCTTTTTCTTCGGGCGATAATTCTCTATCGTCTTCAAGTTTTTTTAGGGCCTTAATGATCAGTAAACCGAATTTGTTGCGGTCTGCCTCGGGAATGTGATCGCCGGCGTAGACATAGACTAGAGGTCCGAAGATAAAAATCGCAAATAATATGACGATGATGATGCTGAGAACGATAATTTCAGTGTTTTGCATGTGTTTTAATAAGTGTATGTTGGAAAATTGATTGCCTTGTTTTGTGAAGAAAATATTGAAACAGACGTTGTTTCTACAGGCTCTCTAATGAACTAACATTACTGATGATTTAAAGTTTTAATTATCTTTGCAGTGTATTAAACAGGAAATGGTGCTCTTCCTGAAATAACCGCTGAAAAGCTGATGGCGCCTACAATGTGTGCAACTCGGTTGCACGATAAAAATTGTAGGATGAAGCCGCTGAGTACTCCATTGAATATTAAAGAAATGCTGCGTAAGTCAGGCCTAATCTTGGCTGTGGCTGTGAGCGTAGCACTTTTAATTGCTTTGTTTTTGGGATTGTTGAAATGGGTGGGCCTGGTCAGATGGCAGCACCTATGGATTATCTGTTTCTTGCCAATTGCTGGTTTGGTGATTTATTGGCTGAAACCGCCCCTCCTATTTTCTACTTTGATTACGCATTTATTTGGTGGATCGGCCGGACGTGAAAGCGTGGCCACTGAAATGGGCGAAAGTTTAGCAGAAAGCATCGCTCAACGGTTCAAATGCAGCAGTGATGAAATACTATTGCTCATTCGGTGTGGAGCTGCTGCTGGATTTGGGGCCGTCTTTGGAACGCCGTTGACCGGGGCCATTTTTGCCATAGAAGACAAACGCCTCCAAGACTGGAAGTTCAAGTACCTCCTGCCCTGCCTGTTTTCAAGCATCGTGGCCGATGTAGTTTGCCGGGCAGCAGGCGCAACGCATACATCCTTTTTCATTCGGCCGGGTTCTGGGAGCCTAAGTTTGATGGGCATGGTTTTATTGTCGGGGGTTGCATTTGGTGCCGTGGCGGTCATTTACGCCCGTTTGAAGATGTTCATTTCTGTGAAATTAGACGCTTTAATGTCCCCAAAATGGCTGATTCCGGTGCTTGGAAGCACAGTGATTCTGGGCATTTCTTTTTTTCTGGGGACGTTTGACTACCTCGGATTGGGGGTAAGCACTCCGCATTCGGGCGGCGTCAGTATTGGGAGCGCGTTTGTTTCGGGGGATATTCCTTTCTGGGGATGGATGATCAAACTCCTGCTGACGGCCATCACTCTGGGCAGCGGATTCAAGGGCGGTGAGATTACTCCGCTGTTCTTTATGGGTGCCACTCTGGGCAACACCCTCGCCGTTTGGATGGGCGTCCCCATTGACTTATTCGCCGGCTTGGGATTCATTGCGGTTTTTGCCGGCTTCACTCGCTCACCCGTGTCCTCAACGGTGATGGGACTTGAACTTTTCGGACTTGAATACGGAATCTACTTTGCAGTGGTTTGCTGGGTATCGGTTTGGGTTGGTGGGGTTTTCAACTTTGAGGTGTCAAAACGAAGTTAAGTTCGAAAAAGTGTGCTGATGATACACTTTTTGGTACTTAAAAGTGTGTTGAACATACACTTTTTCGAAGATAAGTGGTGAAAAGGGTAAATTGCTTTAAAATAAAACATTAATTTGATTGATTATCAAACATGTGTTATTTTTGTAAATCAGAAACGTTTATAACTCATTGATATGATTTCGAGATTGTCAGAAAAGGATATTGGACAGAGAATTGCTGAACTTCGGAAGTTAAAAGGATTGACCCAAGAAGATTTAGCCAAAAGCATCGAGATCTCCCGCTCGTCATTGGCGCAAATTGAATTAGGAAATAGAAGTATCGATATTCTCGAATTCCAAAAGCTATCTGAAGCCTTATCATTCTCATTGGATGATTTTATTTCGAGGGATTTTAAGGCGGTTCACGATATCAATGTCCCCTACGAAAATAATCCAACGAAAATGTTTGAGGAGCGCGTTTCTATCCCAACGTTTCAGGTCGAAAAGTTTAAAAACGTTTTGCTGTACATGCTTGAGCGGTGCGGGGGCAAGCCAAACATTGGCGAAACGGTGCTTTATAAGTTGCTGTATTTTTCGGACTTCAATTATTACGAATTGTATGAAGAACATTTAACCGGCGCGAAATACCGGAAATTACCTTTTGGCCCTGTTCCTCAAAACATCAATTCCATCATGGGACAGATGGTTGAGGAAGGTCAAATACAACGAGTTAAAACGGAGTATCACGGATTTCCGCAAACGCGCTACCTTCCTTTAGAAAAGTCTAATTTAAGGGCATTATTGGCGAGCGAAAAAGCAGTAATTGACAAAGTAATAGACCAAATGAGTGATTGGTCAGCATCGACAATCAGTAACTATTCGCACAAGGACATGCCTTGGCTTGCATCGAAAGAAGGCGAAGAAATAAGTTACGAGTTGGTTTTCTACAGAGAGGCTCCATTCTCTGTTCGTAATTATGGCGATGAAATCGAGTCCGAATGATCTTTGATGAGTTGACCGAGTTCAGGAGGGACTTAAAAGTTCTTTTAAAGAAATATCGAACGTTAAATGATGATTTAGAAGTGGTTAAAAAAGTTTTACTTATAAATCCAGATGAACGGCCACCCTTTAGTTTTCGGATTGACCATTTAGGCATTGAAACATGCATAATAAAGATAAAAAAGATTGCTTGTAAATCCCTAAAAGGCAAAGGAGTGAACTCAGGATTAAGACTAATTTATGCATACTATCCAGATCAACAAAAAATTACTTTCATTGAGTTGTATCACAAAAGTGAAAAAGAAAATGAAGATAGATTCAGGATTATTACTCATTTCAAATGAGTCTATAATCATCAAAACTTATAATTTTTGCAAGTTTTGATGATTTATGGAAGTTGGGAGATTTTCGTTTATTTGGACTGAATAAACATTCCTGACATTTACTCACCACAGAATTACACCTACTGGGAAGAAATGGTATATTGCATTAAAATACAATAATATTTTAGCTGCAACTCGGAAAAATGGCCACAACATTAAAACTCGCAATATCTAAAATTGGCGATCTACTTCTTGAAGATACTATTACTCAAGATGAAGAAGGAAAGGCAATTAAAAATATTGAATTGAATATCCCGAATTACCAAAGACCTTATAAATGGACTGCGAAGAATGTCATTCAACTATTAGACGACATCATTGAAGCAAAAAATCAAAACAAAGAAACATACAGAGTAGGAACACTGATATTACATAATAATAACCCTACCTTGGACATTGTTGACGGACAACAACGTACAATTTCCTTTTCTTTATTGTTAACCGCATTTGATCAAGAAAATAACCATGTAAAATTCCTACAACAAAGAATCACCAATAACACTCATAACCGCAGAAACATTTCTAATAATTTTCGGGCTTTAGAGCGACGTATTCACAATATCATTGATGAAAAAGAACGTAAAAGTTTGTATGATTTCATCCGAGAGCAATGCGAACTAATTGTTGTTATTACTGATGATATTTCTGAGGCATTTCAGTTTTTTGACTCACAAAATGCGCGCGGCAGGAAACTCTACCCTCACGACTTGCTTAAAGCTTACCACTTGAGAGAGATGAACACCATGGAAATTGGAGAAATTGAGAAAGTAGTTAAAAACTGGGAAGACCTACCTCAAAAAGAGCTTTCTCTTCTATTTAGTGATTATTTATATCGAATTAAAGAATGGACGAAAGGGAACAGAGCTTGGGATCTGAATGAGCAAAATATTCACAAATTCAAAGGAATTACACGAAAAGATAATTATCCATACGCCCAATATTTTAAGGGAGCTTTTGCATTTGCGGACAATGTTAATCAATCTTCAATGCCATTTGTTACGGGGAGCAGGAATTTAAAACCCTTCCAATTGGATTCTCCTATTATTGCGGGTAAACCGTTCTTTGATTACAGCAAACATTATTTCGAAATCCTCAAAGACATACAAAACAACAACAAATACGAAGGTTATTTTATCAATGGGAATGAAATTGTTAAGACTTTAGATTTAAGAACTTATAAAAATGGTGTTGGGAACCGCATTACTCGATTGTTGTTTGATACGGTAATTTTATTGTATGTTGATCGATTTTGTCCAGAAATACCGTCAAAAACTGATTTAGAAATGTTAGATCAATTCGTGGTATTTGCATTTATATGGGCTTACTCACTCAGAGCTCAATATGTAAATTTAGGTTGGCTATCTGCTCAAAATTATATTCTAGGCAATCCAGAAATAACCAATTCTTTCAATTTATATAAATCCATAGCTGAAGCGGATTCGCCTTTGGCTTTATTGAGCAGTTTATCGGATTTCCTTAATCCATTGGAATTAGGAAAAATTCGCTCCAAAAAAGACAACTTAGATAGCCAAGACGAAAATCAAATTTATCAGAACTATCTTCATTATTTCAAATCCAATAAATTTTTGAAATTCCAAAATGAAAACTAATTCGCTACCTCTAAAAGAACAATCTATTTCCGAAATTTATAATGGGAATAAGGCAACCTATGAGGTTCCGATTTATCAGAGAAATTACGCTTGGGAAAAAGATGAAATCTTCACATTGATTCAAGATGTGTATGATTCGTTTCATATTTCCAAAGATAAAACCTATTACATCGGAACACTGGTGACATTTCATAAAGGGGATCAAGTTTATGAAGTTATTGATGGTCAACAGCGATTAACGACTTCCAATATTATTTTGAATGCTTTGGGAGTGAACATTCAGAATAAATTAACCTATAGAGCCCGGAAAAAATCAAATGCCACGATCAAAAATTTTCCGGATTTTTTGATTGATGAAAAAGATGATGGTATTGTTAATGGATTTAGGTTCGCAAAAGAATCAATAAAAGAAATTATACCCACAGGAGAATTAAAGGATTTTACATCTTACTTCCTTAACCATGTTCATATCATTCATTATCAAGTGCCAAAAGATCTTGATTTAAACCAATATTTTGAGGTTATGAATTCTCGTGGAGAGCAATTGGAAAAGCATGAGATCATTAAAGCTCGATTGATTGAAAAGTTGAACGACAACGATAAAATAAAATTCAACCATCTCTGGGAGTGTTGCTCGGAATTAAATGTTTACATTCAGCAGAAATACCCCAACACAGAAGTGTTTGGTACTAATTTGAATGAATTTAAAAAAGAGAATTTTGATGATTTACCAGCGGTTGATGGAGATTCTCAAACTTCAAAGATTTTAGATTTATTACATTCGAATAATCAAAATGTTCAAGCGATTGAATCTGAAAAAAACGATACTTTTCAGCCCATTATCGATTTTTCAAATTTTCTATTAATTGTATTGAAAATGGTTCGGTTGAGTGAAACAGATTTTGTCCCAACAAATTTTAATTTAGATGATAAGGATCTGATCAAAGAATTTGACAGGATCCCAGTATTTGATGAAAGGTTCGTTAAAAATTTCGGATTTCAATTACTTAAATCAAGGTATTTTTTGGATAATTACATGGTTCACCATTCAAATGAAGAAGATACCATTGAGAACAATCCTTGGAAACTACAATATTGGTATAAAGAAAGTCCAACCAAGAGATATTTGAAAAACATTGATGGAGAAAGTGACAGTCAAAGGGAACTAGTTCAACTTCTGTCGATGTTTGAAGTTTCATTTACAGCACGACAGAGAAAAAACTATCTCTTCTATTGTTTACTCTACCTAAATACTCAATTCAAAGATGTAGAAAGTTACTGTTCTTTTGTTAGTTCGTTGGCTGATAAATTCTTCAGAGATGTGTACTTGGTTTTAGGGAACTTAAATGAAATCAATGTACCCAAACCAGGTGTGTTTGACGATAATATTTTAGCTAATGGAGAATTAAATACTCAAACAAAAAATAACCAATTTAATTTTGAAACGATATACGGAAACGGCTCAGAGGCTTCAAAGGGCATTCCATTATTCATCTTCAATTATCTTGATTACAAAATTTGGGAGTTATACACTATTGAGATTCAAGGGGAAAAATTAACTAAAGGAAGTAAAATTCGTCAGGACTTTTTTGCATCACTTGGATGTAGTGATTTTGGACAAGACGTATTCAATCAATTTTATTTTTCAAGAACAAGAAGGAGTTTAGAACATTTTTATCCTCAAGCGAATGTATCAAACAACAACAGTTTGGATGAAAATAAAATCAATTGTTTTGGAAATTATGCCATGATTGGAAGTGACGCAAACAGTTCTGGATCAAATTGGAGTCCCATCAGTAAATTGAATCACTATTTAGACTCTTCGGGGAAAATCAAACAAGTCTCTGTAGCATCATTGAAGTTCATGATAATGATGCAAAGGTGCAAGGATAATTATGGCAAGAGAAATCCTGGCGAAGAATGGAATTTTGACGATATTTTAGATCACCAAACTAAGATATTGGGTCTCATAAATTTATAATTGACAAGTATGTCATTTCAATTTTTAAAGTCCTATTTGCAGCAAGGCATGAAGATGAGTCACGTGTATCAACCGGTGATGATTAAACGATTGTTGCTTGGGCATGGCATGGCCATGGTGGAGGAAATTGCGGTTGATTTGGTTCAGAATGATTTAAGTCAAATTGAATATTACACTGACCGCGTGCACAATATGGTTGGGCGGGTTTTGAGAAAAAACGGACTGGTGGAACGCGATAAAAGTATTTATCAGTTGAAAGATTTCGGTGCACTTAATAACCATGAAGTTCAGGAACTGGTAGAAATATGCGATCAAAAAATCAAAGAATACATTCAAAAAAGGGATATAACGATTTGGGATCATAGAAGGCGTAACCGAAAACCGATTGATGGAAGTATTCGATACCAAGTGTTAAATCGGGCAAACAATCGATGCGAGTTGTGCGGTATTTCTTCGGATATTAAAGCGTTAGAAGTGGATCACATAACACCCAAAAATTGGAATGGCGCAGATGAAATTCACAATTTCCAAGCCTTATGTTACACTTGCAATACCAATAAGAGAGACACTGATGACACAGATTTTAGAGACAGAGGTAAGATCTTCGAAATCCGTGAAAACTATTGTCTATTCTGCAATACCAATAGAGAAAAACTTGCAGAGAATTCTTTAGCTTATGTTATAAAGGACGCTTATCCAGTTTCGGAAGGACACGCGTTAATCATCCCAAAAAGACACTTTGATAGTTATTTTGACATCAAGCAACCTGAGTTAAATGCAGTGCAAGCTCTTCTATCCGAAACTCAGAAGCAAATCATTCAATCAGACAAATCTGTCACGGGCTTCAACATTGGAATCAACCAAGGCAAAGATGCTGGGCAAACCATTTTCCACTGCCATATTCACTTAATTCCTCGCAGAGCTGGAGATGTCGAAAACCCGCGCGGCGGAATCAGGCATTTAATTCCTGGCAAGGGTGGATATTGAGTTGTGTATTTATCGTAAATCCTATTTGATTTTGACTGAAGAATTTTAACTTTACGAAATATGCAAACGGGAATTTACGAAGAACTAATTACGCAATTGGTTTCTGAAAAAATTAATACACTCGATAAAAATTCATTTTCCATTCATACTTCCACTTTGGATAAGTCGGAGGCGGCTGATACGCTTTCCAAACATCTAGCTTTTACGATAAAAAATGCGTTGAACTTTATTAAAGGTGATCATCAAATTGAAAACCAAATTGCCATTGCGAATAAGATTATTCTGGTTCTAAAGGAAGAATTGAAACACGAAGAATTTGAGAATGACCTAATTGACATAGAAGGAACTATACTCAATGCAGTTTTTTCAAAAGTAGATGCTCAATTTTCAAATTTGGACCTAAGGCTTAAAGAAATCACCCCGTATACGAGGTTAACTCACAGTGAATTGTTCACAGGCGGGAATGTGGGTTTATCTCTTGAAAGTGAATTAAAGAAAGAAATATTGTCATCAGATAGTATTGACTTGTTAGTTTCTTTTGTGAAATTCAAGGGAATTATCATCCTCGAAAAAGAACTGAGAGAATTCACCCAAAATGGTGGACAATTGAGATTAATCACCACCACATATATGGGTGCTACCGATTATAAGGCCATTCATTTATTGTCTCAATTACCCAATACGCAGATTAAAATCTCTTACAATTCTGGAAATGAACGATTGCATGCTAAAGCATATTTATTCAAACGAAAAACAGGCTTTCACACGGGATATATTGGTTCATCCAATTTTTCGAGATCGGCATTAACAGATGGTCTTGAATGGAATTTGAAAATAACCACTAAAGAGGTTAGTCATATTATTGATAAATTTCAAAAGACTTTCGATACGTATTGGCAAAATGAAGAATTCGAAATTTATAAAGAGGAAGAAAGCAAAATTAAACTAATCGAAGCTTTAAGTCACAGTAAAAACAAACAGTCCCCCGAACTTAAAATCAGTTATTTTGATGTAAAACCGTTTCATTTTCAACTGGAGATTTTAGAACAACTAGAAGTAGAACGAACAGAACATCAGCGTTATAGAAATTTGGTTGTGGCAGCTACTGGAACTGGTAAAACCGTAATATCTGCTTTTGACTTTAAACGATTTTTAAGCACAAATCCGACTGCAAAGCTGCTGTTTCTTGCTCATAGAAAGGAAATATTGATCCAATCTAGGAGCACTTTCAGTTATATTTTGAAAGATTCTGATTTTGGAGAATTATGGGTGGATGGAGATGTTCCTGCTAGGTATAATCATGTATTTGCTTCAGTACAGACATTGAAAAATCAGATCAATGAATTAAATCTGAGTATAGATTTCTTTGATTACATCGTCATTGACGAATGCCATCACCTGACTGCCAATAGCTATAGAGATATTATCAATTATTTCACCCCGAAAATCTTATTGGGTTTGACTGCAACACCTGAAAGAATGGACGGTGGCGACATTCAAGAGGATTTCCACAACCGGATTGCGGCTGAAATTCGCTTGCCGGAGGCCATGAATAAAAAGTTATTGTGCCCGTTTCAATATTTCGGAATATCAGATAGTGTAGATTTAGATAAGGTGAATTGGGAACGAGGCAGGTATGTAGCGAGTGAGATTTCGGCATTGTATACTGCAAATGACCGTCGTGTGAGTGAAATCATCAATGCTCTGGAAAAGTATACTAAAGATATTCAAACAGTTACTTGTGTAGGATTTTGCATAACTGTGGAACATGCTAAATACATGGCATCCAAATTCAGTTTAGCCGGTTTAAAATCCGCATATCTCACCAGCGAAAACAATAATGAAAGACATACACTAAGAAATGAATTCATTCAAAAGAAAATCAACTATTTGTTTGTAGTTGATATTTTCAATGAAGGTATTGACATTCCGGAAATAGACACCGTTCTGTTTTTGAGGCCCACTGAGAGTTTGACGGTCTTTTTGCAACAATTAGGAAGAGGATTGCGATTATCAGAGAACAAGGAAAGTTTAACCGTTCTAGATTTCGTTGGTAATTGCAGGCCCGAATACAACTTTCAAGATAAGTTTAGAGCCTTAGTTGGAAAAACTTCCACTCCTATTTCTAAAGAAATTGAAGATGATTTTCCTCATTTACCTCTTGGATGTTCAATCATCCTTGAGAAAAAAGCGAAGACCATAATATTATCGAACATCCAACAAGCGATTTCACTGAATCGAAATCAAATAATTAATAAAATTAAAACTTTCAAACATCAATCCAGCTTAGAACTCAACCTTAATAATTTCATTCGTTTTACAAACATTCAGCTTCAAACATTATATAAAAAGGGCAGTTGGTCTAAACTATGCTATGAAGCAGGACTTTTGCCCAATTTCACTGAGGTAAATGATTTGGAAATCACTCGAGCCATCTTGAATAAATGGCTGGCATGTAATTCTATCAGTTATTTTAAATTCATACTTTCACTGGCAGAGAAGAACTTCAAAATAATGGATGAATCTTTTGATGAAATTGAAAATCAAATGCTTTTAATGTTGTATTATGATGTGTGGCAAGAAGCGAGTAAATTTAACTCATTAGAAGAAAGTATAGTGGCTATTGGAAGGAATAAATACCTTGTTCTAGAAATAATAGCTATAATGAATATTCTCATTGATAAAGTAAATCATAAAGAAATAGATATTGAATTGCCATATCAACAACCACTAAAACTTCACTCAAGATACACTAGAGATCAGATTTTAGCGGCAATGGGACTAAGTACCTTTGAGAGAAAATCTCCAAGCCGGGAAGGTGTTGCTATCAATGAAAAGATTAACACTGAAATACTATTTATCAATTTAATTAAATCTGAGGAGAATTTTTCTCCAACTACCATGTACGATGATTATGCTATTAGCGAAACATTGTTTCATTGGCAAAGTCAAAACTCTGCCGGCCCTGAAACTAAAAAGGGTAAATCCTATATCAACCATCAAAAAAACAATAAGAAGATTTTATTATTTGTGCGAGAAAAACACACCGATGAATTTGGTCAGCGACATGGTTTCGTCTTTGTTGGTGAAGGAAAACTTATAGAATATTCTGGTGCAAAACCCATGAATATCAAGTGGCAATTGTGCGAGCATCTGCCAAATTATTTGTGGAAAGAAGCTGCAAAACTCAGAGTGGGATAACCAAATTATCCCACCCCCTCAATCACAAACCTCTTCCCCAACAACTCCAAAATGCCGCGCCGCGGGAATTCGAAGTATTTGGTGCCGAAGAAGCCGAGATCGTCGAAGTGGAGTCCTAAGGCTGCGAAATGAGGAATGGATGAGGGTTCGCAATAGATGACGAGTTTGTCGCTCCAGAGGCCTTCGTAGATGTAGGCTTTTGCGGGAATGCCGTCTATCAATACCGGTAGTGCATGTTGAGTCACGTCTTCCTGGTATTGCTCAGTGGTGGGAACCGGGATGTCTGACATCTGCAAGAATGGAGGGGCGTCGGTTACGCGCGATAGTTTTACCGACAACTCCAAGTACTTCTGCCCTTCCTCGCCCAGCAAATCCAAACCGCCGTATAAGTGCTTCAGGTAATCTTTGTGGGGAGCCAATCCGTCTTGTATGTGCGATGGGCCAGCCACATAAACAATGGCTTCCACCCTGTGGTCATTGTTCGGGTTAACATCCCCCGAAAAAACCTCCATCTTGGCGCGGAAATAATGTCCGCTACCTACTCCTTCGAAGCGATCGAGCGATCTTAAACCGCTTTCGTTTACTTCGTAGAGCAAACCCTGTACTTGAAAGCTCACGTCTTCTTCAATGTTGGCAACGCCGCAACCCGGATATTTGCCTGAAATCTTGTTAAATACCAATCGGTGATGATCAATGACGCCCACTTTTCGTTGGGTGAAATGCACGCCCCTTTCAATCATCTGCGCGGCATCCATGTTTGAACCGTAGGCGAAATACCAGACCTTATCTGTGGAATTTAGGAGCTGGTTTCGGTCAGCGTAATTTCCGCTGGAAATGATGGGATGTCGATTTTCGTTTTCGTTGATGTACATCCAAACTTCTTCGATGGTTTCAGAGTTATTAAACTGTACCGATACCTTTTTTCGGGTGTACCAGCTGTCGGGATGAAAAGCGGCGGGTTTGTCGCTGAGAGGCAAACATCCTTCCAGTCGGTCAATAGAAGCGAGCGTTGGGAGGTCAACTTCATAAACTTCCCCCGAAATGAAAGAAATTGATTGACTTTCTGAGACGAAGGGCACCTGTCCGGCGCAGCGCATGACGAATTTGTTGAGCGTTTTAGCGTCCCCCAAAAAGCGGGCATTGGTTAATAAAGAGTGGTTTCCGTAGCTCTTGCGTAAGGTTCCGTAGACAAATAATTTGGTTTTCATGATTCAAAATTAGAACCGTGAAAATGCCTTGACCTTGAGTTGACGACGTCGACGACTATAAAATTCGAACGAGGCGTCGATCAATCGACACGCGTTTGTTTCCGCCATTGGGGCCAGAAACGAGGTAGGGCCGCGCCAAAATCTCATCACCTAGGGCGAGCATGATTTTCTGTTTGATCTTATTCACGGCATCTCTGAAGGGCTTGTCGTCGCCCCTGAACCACTGCTGAATGTTGATGGCGTTGGTCTCTTCAGTTCCAGCATCGTTCACCCGATTGTACCAATAAAGTGCGCGTTGTTTGTGATTTTCGCGGTGCTTATTGGCAAAACCCTCCTCATTTTCGAGGTACAAGCAGTAGATGGCGAAGGGCAACGGCGGAAGATATACCTTCCTATCCATCCCCAAAAAATGGATGCTCCTATCCCAACAATTCACCTCAATCGCATCGGGTTCGCGACTGATATCGCTTTTGATGCTTCGAATGGCGTCTGCACGATTGGCGGAAAACAACAGATGTAAAACGCTGGATGCGGTACCCGTGATTCCGTGTCGCTCTTCAAATATCCTTATTGCTTCTATTTGTGCGGGCGAAAGATTGATTTCTTCTTCTGTTTCGGGGGATGTATTTACGCTGGAATGGAAGTGGTTTCTATAAAAATATTCAACGGCATCTCTAAGAAATTGGGGCTCAGGATTCTGTTGAATGTTCAGCACCATCGATTGATTTACCCCACCGAAGCGGATTAAATATCCCCAAGCATCGTCGCTCAGTCGGAGTTTTCGTTTCAACAGTTGATTGGCGAGAAATGGATCGTAACCGGCCTGGAGTTCTTGTCCTAAAATATGGAGTTTCTTGGCTTTCAGCAGTCCCAATCCGGGCAATTTAGCGGTAAGATATTCGGTGGCCTCTTGCGAATCATCGAAGAAATGTTGGTCTAACTCCAACGGAAAATCGAGTTTGCTGCCCCAATGCTGGCAAGCGGATCTCAAACTTTGCAATTGAGCCTCATTCGGCAGGTATTCGGGTTTAGACACCAACAGCACCCACCTATTCTGTGAAAACAGATAATTCAGTTTATTGGATGCTTTTTGGAAGTTCACTATTGCAATTTAATGAATTCTTTATCCAAACCACAAGCCGCATTCGTCAGCACCGGAATTCCCATGGAGATGGCTTTCAAGACCAATCTGGGCTGATGCTCTACGTGGGTGGGGTAAACCACCATTTTGATTTTTGAGAAATCGCCGTCGAAGGGATGAACGTCAAGGTTTTCAAAAAAATGGGGTGCTTCGAGTTTTCGGCCGGCAATGTACACTTTGTGCGGATTTGCGCGCAGCCACTCCCTGAATTCATAAGCCCCCTTCCTGCCCACCGCCGATGCCGGAAATAAAACCGCTTCACCCCTATTTTCAACGGCAGTTACTGCGGGAAGTTTCCATGTTAGTTTGATGCATTTGTGCTTGAATATTTCAGCAATTTCGCTGTGCGGGGTGATGATTTTTTGAGCGGCATTCAACGCCTTGTTTTCCATATTTACCCAGTCTGAGCCCACCCGAAAATCGTTTAAAGTGGCGCTTTCCGGATGCAAAGAATGAGCGAAATCGAGCTTTTGATGCAACTTCTCAAACGGAAGACGGGTCATCAGCACATCGAATGTACGTCCCCCGAAAACACCTTCGGCGTATAAAAAGGGCAGCAAATTTTGGGATACTACCAGATGCGTGCAGTTCACGGGAATCTTCTTCGCGGCAGCCTGTGCAATTTTCGCATCCAGTTGGAGCAATTTCTCAAAAACATTGTTCTGTTTTGGCGTCGCAAACCTGATCGACAACGCCCTGAAAACTCCTTGATATTGAGTGTATTGCGTTTGCCTATGCGGGGCAGACTGCCATTTGTATCTGAGCGTTTTTATTGCAAAGTTGTTCTTTAAGGGAAGAATAAAAAGATCATTATTTTTTGCATTTTTCGCAATAAATTCATCGTATTCGGGCCAAACCTCGTCCAAAATATACGCTGTGACGGGCTCCTGCGGCGGCTGATGGGCCTTCACCGGATGGTGTTTGAAACAGGAAGTATTTCCACAAGAAAGGCAGTCATTCAGCGCATGCGGCTTTTGAGAATGGGTGTTTTTGCTTTCTGGGGACGTAAATTTCTGCTTGGTTTTAAATACCACCTTGAACGAAGAATGATCCATTTCAATCTCCATTTTAAAATCGACCGGTGCCTTGAATCGGAGGTCTTTGTAGTTCCATTTCACGGTGGCGTCGCGGTCTCTTTCGGCGAGCGATCCAGGAACCACTTTGGTGTGTTTGTGTCGCTCAATGATTTCAAATCCGGCATTCAGCGCTGCATCGTAAAGGGCATTAGACAGTTGACAAAGTCCCCCGCCCACATTGGGCACAATGCATCCCTCCCGAATTTCACGTCCCACGACAAAACCCTGATTTATATTGGGATTTCCCAGGTGTTTCCAGAAGCTAAATATTTGATTGGCTTTGACTTCGAGTCCGTTAAATTTCTTGGATGCAATTCTCAAGTTTTCAATTTTCCCGGCGGTAAGAATCCAATTCAAATTGTTGTCATCGGCGTTCCAAAGTTCACTCTCAGACGTAGCAATCACTTGCGTAGACGATTTCCAAAGTTCACTCTCTGAGGATGAAATGACGTCGCTGTAATGTTCACCCGCATTTTTCGAAAACCTGGGGGTGGGACTCACCAAATTGGTCATCATCCTCTTAAAAATCAACCCATTCACTTTGGCCGCGAAGATGGCAGTTTGCAGAAACCCTTTTTCGAGATTGGACATTCTAAATGCTTAAACGTTGGAATCGTTCAAATAATATTTGTTTGTATTGATTTTTAAAATCCTCAGATAAAAAACTCTTATCTAAAAAAAGTAGCCATTTGGGTAGGGCTACTCGCATCTTATTAAAAATATTTTCTTGCTGTTTCTCATCCAATTTTGATTGATTCATAGCAACAATAAAATCATTTTTCTGAATCCTATTCTTTTTACCATTCAGGTTTAGAGCCATATCTTCATTGTCAGCGGGATTTACCAATTTAGTATTTACCAAATCATAAGCGGGTGACAAACACATACCGATTTTTGATTGTTCAAGTAGAGAGAAATTTTTGAGATGCATGTCGGCATTTCCGGTTAAAAACGAAAACAGTACCAATTCAAAGAAATTGACCAAATCTAACCCTGGGGTAAGAGAGTAATTTTTAATGGCTTTTGCAATCTGTTCGTAACTCCCTTTATATTTATCCTCTGTCAGTCGTTCGGTCAATTGACACATGTCTTCCATGGCTAGTTTGGTTTTTGGGGTTCTATCCATTCTTTTGGTAATGAATGCCAAATTTCCTGAAGCAAGTCTAATTAAACTGTGCTGAGCCGTTTTAATATTCGCTAAACGTGCTAAATGCATGGTAAGGTCTTCTACTTCTGGAAGTTGAGGATAATGTTTTGTTGGTGGCTTCAATAAATATCCTCCCCACAATCCCACAATGGTAAACCTCCTTGCTTTTAACTCAGAATCCTGATCTGAAATATGCAAAGATAATTTTGCCTGAACACCGGTAACCGAAGTATGGCTTTCAATAACTTGTTGAGCCAAAGGTTCTAAATCAACTTCGTAATAAGGCAAAATAGGCGCAATCTCTGTTCCGAATATTTTTTTTGAACACTTTGGATGGAAATCCGTCTCCCTTTCCAAAAGTTCTTGGTAACAAAATAAACAACGCATATTTAATCTATAATTTCCTCGACACTTATTGCACCAATACAATCTTTACAGCAAGCCAATAATAATCCCATGCGATCCCGAGGATTTAACTTCCAGTTTTTTTCAGCGATTTCTAGGAGCCAACCTTCAGGAATTAATCCATCGAAAAAAGGAAATAACACGAGCGATTGATACGCTTTTTCGCTGAGAGGCAAGGTCAAACTTACGGGTTTTATATTTGGAAGTTGAAGATAATCAATGTTGTATTGAAAATGATATCCTTGATCGTCTTCCCAAAGGATTCCGGCTGTTTTTTCCTGAATTTTAATCATCGCTTTTCTCATAATTCATTTTCTTTTATTTCGGGTACGGCTCCCACTTGATAACCAAACAACTTTAAAACCTGATTTACTTTATCAATTCGCAAACGGTCTTTACCCTGTTCCAATTCTCTTAAAAATCGAAGTCCCACTCCTGCTTTTAGTGCTAATTCAGGTTGAGTGAGATTAACAGCTTTTCTTTTGGCTTTAACAAAGTTTTTTAATTCCATTTTATACCCTTTTAGGTACAAATATAGTAACTTTTGATAATTTACACCCTATAAGGTATAATTTTATTTTAAATTGCTATTTTATACCCTTTATGGTATATTTTTAGATAATATTACTCATTCATAGAGAATCGTCTCTATATTGTAACCATGAATAATTGGACCAACGACCAGACAAAGCTGCAGAAGGAATTTGTATTTGAATCCTTCGATAGAGCGATAGATTTTATGGTTGAGTGCAGTGTTTTTATTGGAGAAATCAATCATCACCCAGAGTGGAGCAATGTTTACAATCGAGTGATGGTGACTTTGACTACACACGATGCAGGAAATGTGGTCACTGAAAAAGATTATCAATTGGCTGAGAAAATGGATGAGGTATATTCGCAGTTCAAGCATTAATTTTAGCCTTCTTTTTTATGAACGATATTATTTGTCCCAATTGCAAGACCGCTTTTAAGGTGGATGAAGCTGGATTCGCAGCTATTTTGAAGCAAGTTAGAGATCAACAATTTGAAAACGAGTTGAAAACTCGAATGGATTTGGCCGAAAGAGAGAAAGAAACGGCCTTAAAGTTGTCAGAATCGAACTTGAAAGCGGCGCTGCAAAAGCACATCCAAACCAAAGATAATGAGTTGGCGGAAATGAAGAAGAAGTTGGAATTGGCGGAGCTCGAAAAAGAACTGAGTGTCAACAAGGCGGTCCAAAGAGTAATTTACGAGCGGAATGAGTTGGCTAACCAATTACAATCCAAAGAGATGGAAAAAAAATTGGCTGAAAGCAACTTGAAAGAGCGATTCCAACAAGAACTTAAAACCAAAGACGAGATCATTCGCATTAAAGACGAGGAAATTGAGATGCGGAAGGACATGAAGTTGAAAATGTCGACCAAGATGCTCGGCGAATCGTTGGAGCAGCATTGCGAAGTTGAATTCAATAAATTGAGGGCTACGGCCTTCCCCAGGGCATATTTCGAAAAAGACAACGACGCAAAGAGCGGAAGTAAGGGCGATTTTATTTTCAAGGAATTTGACGATGCGGGAACTGAAATCATTTCGATCATGTTTGAAATGAAGAACGAGAACGACGGCACGGCTACCAAGAAAAAAAACGAAGACTTCTTTAAAGAGCTCGACAAAGACCGCACCGAAAAGAAGTGTGAATACGCGGTGTTGGTATCTATGTTAGAAGCTGACAACGAATATTACAACACCGGAATTGTTGACGTGTCTTACAAATATCCGAAGATGTACGTGGTACGTCCGCAGTTTTTCATACCCATCATCACGTTATTGAGGAATGCGGCGTTGAACACGCTGAAATACAAGTCGGAATTGGCATTGATGCAGAATCAAAATATTGACATCACCAATTTTGAGGCGAAGATGAATTCGTTTAAGGAGGGATTTGCGCGCAACTACGATTTGGCGAGCCGCAAATTCAGAACAGCAATTGAAGAGATAGATAAAACCATAACCCATTTGCAGAAAACGAAGGAAGCGTTGTTATCATCGGAGGATAATTTAAGATTGGCGAACAACAAAGCTGAGGAACTGACCATCAAAAAGTTGACGCATAACAATCCGACGATGAAAGAGAAATTTGGGCTGTAGTCGGTGGTCTGTAGTCGGTGGTCTGTGGTCTGTGGTCTGTAGTCGGTGGTCTGTAGTCTGTAGGCCGTGGTCCGTGGTTTACCGTCACCTGAAACCCACTACCCACTACCTGGTACCCGGTACCCGCTACCTGGTACCCGGTACCCGGTACCCGGTACCCACTACCCACTACCCACTACCCTCTACCCGGTACCCTCTACCCGGTACCCTCTCAACTGAATTCAATTTGAGGCTTGCAGACAATCTCCGTATTTACTGAATTTGCTATAAAACAAAACTTGTGGGCTTCGGAGTGCAGTTGTTCGGCTATTTCAAGAGCGTTGTCTACAGAGGAAGCGCGGTTAATTTTGACAAGTGGATTTAACACCACTTGCGCCATCCTACCGATGCCGTTCTCTCCTATCTCCAGCGTCCCATGGAAGTTATCGGAATATTCTGTAACCACGATTCCGCGATCTGCACACAAGTGGAAATACCAAAGCATGTGACAAGATGAAAGCGCGTTCATAAAGAAGTCTTCGGGATTGCTTCTTTGGTCATCCCCGCGGAAGGCAGAATCTGCAGATCCCAAGATTGGGAATTTACCTGAGGTATTGACGACAAAGTTTCGTCCGTATTGATCGTATGCACTGGTACCTGTTCCAAGGTTGCCTGTCCAGCTGATAGAGCCGTTAAAAGTGTGGGATTTCATCGCGTTTAATTTAATGAGTTTAGCTGGTTATTCAAGTCTTGCATTTGTTTTTGTATATCTTGAATGATGCTCACTTGATTTTGAATTTGTGTTCTTTTTTCTTCTGCAGTTCTTAAAAAATGGAATTCGGAAATATCCTTTAATTTCACTTTCTCATATACCAACTGCTGTTGCAAATCGCGAATTTCAAGTCTTATCTCCTCTTTTCTCCGGTCGTTTTCTTTTTTATTCAATTCACTGAGTTTGGCTCTGAGGATATCTGCTTCCTCTTCTATTTCCTTAAGTTTAATCAGATCAGCTCGCAATTTTGAGTTGGCATTTATTTGACTGAGTAGTTGATCATTCTTTGTTTTTATCTGATTTCGGAGGGATGAATTTTCAAAAAACAATATTACAACCAAGGCTAATAGCGTTACCCCAACAATTTTGAATACGGCATTCAGATTTTTTTTCATGGGTGCTGTTTGTTCACTTTGATTTGCATTATCTATAGTCATCTGACAAAAATAAATTATCCAAATATACTGACCTTCAGTTGTTTTAATAAGTTTACTAAAAAGATTGTTCACTCTACTAACCCTCATTTACTGCATTGAATAAATGCATTTTTATTTGTCTTATGTTCTATAAATTTATAGTATCCACAGTTATTTTGGCAATTTCCGTCGCCCCATCATTTGGCCAAACTCCCAAATTAAACATTTCATACGGAATTGGTACTAGTTCAGCCATGGGGAGTTTTAGAAGTGCTAGTTTCAATACCGAAAATGCAGGTTTTGCAGGAACCGGACTATCGACAGCCTTCAATATTGATTATAAATTCAAAAACGGAAATCTCGGGGCAAGTTTTAATATCAATAGTCAAACAAATTCATTTAAATCTTATGAATATGGGAATGAACTACAGAGAAACCTTAATGGAGTTTATGACGCCAACATTTATGGAGGAATCTATGTACGTTCATCATACATGATTGGTTTAAATTATGTTTACCCCGTTAACGATAAATCATTTTTGACCTTAAGACTTTTAGGAGGCGCAACCATTGGAAAACTTGCAGAACAGGAAGGTTTTTTGTACGGTTCAAGCAATTTGTGGTACGTACAACCGGCTGCCTACGCTACTTCACCAGGTTTTTCAATCGGAGGAAGTTTCAGAACTCCAATATACAAAAAAATTAATCTGAATGCCGAATGCAATTATGCTTCTTCTAGTTACGAGTTTACGAATGTGGCGAATTATTTTTCTTCTGGAAATATCTCCACTTTCAATTCCAAAATCGCCATGACCTCACTTCAATTGCTTTTGGGAATCTCTATAGATTTAATTCGGTAGTTGGTAGTTGGTACTTGGTACTTGGTAGTTGGTAGTTGGTAGTTGGTAGTTGGTAGTTGGGTTATGACTATAGACTACGGACTACGGACTACGGACTACAGCCTTTGGACCACGGACTAACGACCACCGACTACGGACTACGGACTACAGACTTTGGACCACCGACTAACGACCACCGACTACGGACTACGGACTACGGACTACGGACTATGGACTATGGACCACCGACCACCGACTTTCCCCTATCTTTGCAGTATGATTCGCATCGGACGAAAGAGTACATTAAAATTAAACAGGCAAACGGATAACGGATGGTATTTGATTGATGCGTTAGAAAACGAAGTTTTACTTCCCAACAAATATTGCCCAGAAAGGGCTTTTAAAGGACAAGAACTCGAGGTATTTATTTACCTTGACGGTAAGGAAAGGCCTGTGGCGACAACCATTGAGCCCATGGTGACTTTATACGGATTCGGATATTTGGAAGTTGTTTCATCCACCAGATTGGGTGCATTTATGGATATGGGACTTGAAAAACACTTGTTTGTCCCCTATAAAGAGATGCACGAACGGCTGCAAGAGGGTGAAAAAGCGGTGATTTTTATGTTTTTGGATTCGCTTACAGATCGTTTGGTGGGTTCGGCAAGAGTTACCAAGTGGTTAGATAGAGAAAATGTGGAATTGAATAAAGGCCAAAAGGTTAAAATTCTGTGCTTTGATGAAAACGAAGTGGGATTTAAAGTAGTCATTGATCAAAAGTATCAAGGAATAGTATACAAAAACGAGGCGTTTTCTAGATTAAGTATTGGTGAAGAAACCGAAGGATTTGTGCGAATGATTCGTGATGGCGGTTTGGTGGATGTTTCGTTGACCCTGCCGGGACGTGGTAAAATGAAATCAACCAGTGAGGAATTGCTTGATAGATTGAAGTCTGCTGGCGGCTTTCTACCCTATCATGACAAAACTCCGTCTGAGGTTATTCAAACGGAGTTAAATATGAGTAAAAAAGCCTTTAAGGAAGCCATTGGAGGCTTATACAAGTCCCGGAAAGTTCGCATTTCCGAGACTGGGTTGCATCTTATTTAATGATCCAAGGAGTGGTTTGGCAGTGATTGCCTGACACTACTTTGATGTAATAAACGCCGGCAGATTGTCCATCCAAATGGAGTTCCAGTGAAGGGTTATTTGTTGTCTGTTCGAACATTACCTGTCCGATAGAATTGATCACCATTACTTTTGCAGAAACGTTAGAACTTCCCCCGAAATCCAAAATAGGATTAGACTGAGAGTGGTCAGTGGCCTTGATGGTAAATACCTTTTGAGTTAATTTGGTAGTAGAAGATTTTGCAGATTGGAATATCAAAGAAAAACGATTTTTCTCAACTTCATCTTCAGAATTCTCAACAATGAAATTATAAGTGGTTTTGCCTGTAGATTCTAATGGGTAGTCAAGTCCCAATTTTTTATCAAAGAGATACACATTTTGGCCCAAGGCATCGGTAAACTCAAATTCCAACGTATAGTTTTTATCTCTAATTTGAGTAAACTCAAACGGAATGGTATCGGTTAATTCGGGCAAATTTCGGGAGTCAATACTCACTTTTTTACCGTTGTTCACAAGAGCGAAATTCTCATCAAGATTCACGGGTTTGGTAGCATCTAAAGCATCATACGCGGAGTTGAAAGCTGGGTCAAATTTAACAATGACACCATCTAATGGCTTGGTATTTAAAATATTGAAGGTGTCAGATTGCCATAATTGAATATTTAATGTAGACAGCGGAGGGGTCATTCTCCACGTAGATGTCAAACTAGTGCCTTTGCTCGCTTCGGTGAAGGTAAGTGACGCAGATCCGTTGCTTGCCGTTTTTACGAAACAAGCTTGCCATGGCTGTAAGAAGCGATTGGCATTTGAGCCAGTGGTGGATGTATTGTTTGAAACGTCAACCGTTACATATGCACCGCGGGTTGACATGGTAGGATCCCAAATGTAGTAATACGTTTGATTCAAGTTGGTTGAGTTACTCAAGATGGTTTGCATGTTTACGGGAGCCATGTAAGGGTTACCTACAAGACTGAATCCATCAGTAGTTTGATTGAGATTGGTAACAGATACCGAACCTGTTACTAGAGTACCTTGTGCTCTTAGAGTGGTATTGGTTGGAGTAGGTGTATTGGTAGCCAAGCTGATGGTTCTATCTCCACGTATCATTAATCGGTAAGGAACACCAGAACTGAGTGTATTATCTAGGGTGTTAGTTATTGCACTCCAAGTTTGAGAAGTATTAGAATAGGTGAACATGGATGGGTTACTCGTCAAAGTGGCATCAAATCCGGTATTTGTAGATGTACTTCCTGTAATGTGTGTTCCAAAATTTGATACGAAACTTTTATTTTCTTGTAAATTTTGGAATATTGAATAAATTGAATTAACCGGAGAAGAAATCAATCTAAATGCTCTTCTAGCGGGGACATAACGTTCAACGCCTACCCTTCCCGATACAGAAGCACCTGACACTACACTCTTGACTATAGCTGTACCGGTGCTAGTGCTTTTCATGCGAAGAGCTGCAATATAAGGATCTGAGCTCCAAATAGTTTCAACTTCAAGTTGTCCAGAAGTCAATGTCAAACTTTCCTTGATATCTGTATGCCAGTATTCAAAGAATGCCCAATAATACTGATAATCATTATAGTTACTGATAACTTTCACACCAGCACTATTATCAATTTCAAGATTTGCCAATTGATTATTTCCACCCAAATACTGTTTTACTGTACCGTCCAATTTCAATAAAGAAGAAGTTCCACCGACAATAGAGCCTTCGTTGGATAAGTCACCAGACATGGTTAATGTTGAACTAGCAGTCAAGTTTAGTGTTTTTCCCTTGGGGATTTGCAGTGCGGCATCTACACTCCAGTCGCCACCAGATGTGAATGAAGATGTACCCGCTGCATTATCCAAAATGAAGATTTTACCAGATGCGAAATTAGTAGGTGCTGATCCAGATTCATCAGGGAAAGGTCTCCAACTAGAAATACTATTTAAAGAAGATGCATTGGCAGCACGTGGGTAATATTTGATGTAAGGTTCCCATTTTGCGTACAATGTAACATTTGAAGTGGTTGAATAAGACGCACCCGCTGCAAAATCAGTGCCTTGACCGGTGGGCTCGGTATTCCAACCGTTGAAGTAATATTCATCTCGAACAAGAGTTGAACCGGGCCCAGCAAGAGTTACAGATCCCCCGGAAGAAAAAGTTTGAATACTTGGAGCAGAACCAGCTGTTTGATCGTTACCATCATAACTTACAGAATAAACTGCTGTTGACTTAAAAAACGGCCTAACGATAAAATTCCGATTCAATGTAAAAGTCAATGGATTTGAAGTAGATAGTATAGAATCTCCCTTGACATCCCACCAATGGGTGAATTCATAGTTCGTATAAGGATAAGCTCTGATAGTATAAGTACCGCCTGAGATATAAGCAACACCACAAGTAGTGGCGCCACTCACATATCCGCTATCTGAATATTGACATTGATAACTGTAAATGGGGGGATATTCCACTTCCATGTTTCCGCGGGTGGGTGCAGTGGAACTTCTAGTGTTTAATGCTTGATCTTTATTTACAACATTGGTAGAGGCGGCAGTTCCCAAAACATTCACCCAACTTGAAGTTGAAGTATTGAAATATCCAAAAGAAGGGGTACCAGAACCGAAAGTAAATCCGGTAACAATACCCTTATTGGCTGTTTTATTCAAAAAACTACCCACTCTGATAGCGGAATATACAGAACTTTGAATTTTATCGGTTGTAATTTCAAGAGGTCTATATACCATTGCTGTACCAATTGGACTCCAGTTAATATTTTGGATGCGATCATATACTCCACCTGCAAAAATGCTGTCATTAGTCCCAGAAGCATTTCCCGTGTACAGGATATTGCCAGATGAAGAGCCGGTATTGATGTTATTCGAACTAGAATGATGCACACAGTTAATGACAATGTGAGAAGTTGTACCGGATCCCGATTGAGAAAAGTCTTCCAAAGTAAATGCAGTAGGATTGGACTCTGAACCAGATGTTCTAGCGTAGTTATAGGCGAAAACACAATTGACAAACTGCGAAAATGTACCTACTGAAGAAACGGCCGCGCCGAATTTTGAGCTATTAGCAACGTTTCCGGAAAATGTAGAATTCATCACATACACATAAGCTTGTGAAGAACTGTTTGCAGTATAATTGTGTATGGCTGCACCTTGATCAGTAGTGGTATTATTTCTAAAAGTAGAGTTATTGATATACAAATTTTTGTGATTTTCAATTCCTCCTCCTCCACCACCAGAGGCATCTGAGCGATTATTCACCACACGACAACGATCTAGGAACATATTCCCGTTATTCACTACAGCTCCCCCATAAGTAGCGGTATTGAAAGTGAACTGACAGTCGGTTGCAAATACTTTTCCATTCGCATCGTTGAATAATGCTCCTCCATGGCCGGGATTTGAAGGGAAACTAGTTCCTGAGGAAGCACGAGATCGAGTAATATGTACATTGTTCATAACCAATGTCACAAAATTCTCAATTGCACCTCCTGGTCCTCGGTTATTTTCTAAGTTTCCACCGATGATGGTCATATTTTCAAGTGTTACGGTCACATTAGTACCCGTAAACCGGAAAACTCGATATTTGGAAGGCGAAGAATTTAAAGTACCATTGGACCACATTCCAGGTTGAGCCACTGAAATGGTTTTTCCGTTTCCTTTGATCTTTATGCTTTTTCCGATGTTAAATGCAGAAGCCGCAGTTGGACTTGTAACCGATGAAGGAACAAAAATATCAGCCATAAGTTCAATTACATCTACTACCGAACTAGATGAGTTGCTAATAGCGGTGTTAAATTCCGAATATGTGTATACATAACGGGTTGTTTGCGCATTCAAGGAATGAAATTGTAAAAAAGCGAAAAGAATTAGAACTTTTGAAAAAAGTAATTTACCTATATTCATAGTAGTTTTGATTTTGTCGCAAATCTCTGAAATTACTTGTTTTGTTTATAAACGACCCCTATAACAATTTCTAACCTGGTTTCCCATAAATCGCTAATAATATATAATATCTGAAAAGAGAGTAAGATATTTTGAAGTGCCATAAAAAATCTGTTTAGTACATCTAAAAACACTTTAATTTGACGGTTTTTTTCTGTATATTCGCATGATTAAAGGCAAAATGAATCGCATACTTTCTTTGGTCCTTCTTATTCTCAATACCTTAAGCAGTTCTGCACAAACCACTCGTTATGTATCCACCTACAACGAATTGACTACAGCTGTAACAAATTCAAGTAGTTCTGTGGTGGACATAATCGAAATTCAAAACAATATTACCGTTACAGCTGCCATTTCAATTAGCAAATCATTAACTATTAAGGGAAAAGGAAATATTATAACAGTACCGGTTACTGGGGTTTCTGACGAAGGAATTAACAATACAAGTCCTTCGACCTTCAATATTTTCAATACCAGTGGTTCAAATGTTACAATTACCATTGAGAATATTACGCTTAAAGGCGGTGATTTCAACTCTGGGGGCGGATGTATTAGGAATACTGCCAATAAATTGGTTTTAAACAGTGTAACTTTATCCAACGGTCGAAATTCTGTTTTTGCTGGTGGTGCGGGGCTTTACAACTCGGGGGTTACCTATATGAATAACTGCCAGTTGTTAAGAAATTCAGCTGGATATGGAGGTGGTTTTTTAAATACCAATGGTGCTACCATGTATATTGAAAACACTACTTTCTCAGATAATAGATCTGAGTCGAGCAACGGTGGTGGCGGAGGTTGTGAAAACCAAGGCACGTTGTACATGAATAATTGTACGTTTTCAAATAACAAAAGCACAGAAATTGGAGGCGGTATCAATAATTACCAAGGAACTCTTTATCTACTTAATAGTACGTTCACAGGAAATGTTGCTTATGGTTCCTTCAGCGGAGGGGCTGTTGGAAACAACGGAGGGACCGTTAGAATTATCAACTGTATTTTTGCCTACAACTACAAAAGATCTGCGGGAACGGTATCTAGTCCAACGGCTTATACCTTGGATGATTTTGGATATAATACAAGTTCTCATGTTTATTATTCCATTTACCATTCCTCATCCAACACATTCAATACAAACACCGGAAATATCCAATACTCAGGCAAAGCTGACGGCACCGATAATACCATATTCGCAGGCGGTGTATATACTTACCTGACAGACGGTACGGGTGCGGAAATTGGGACCGCCAAAATCTTCCAACCCCATTTGGTTTCCAACTCAACCAAAACAGCTACATTACAATTGGGTAGCTACCCCAATCAAACGTCCAACAAAGGCACACAAACCGGATTTTCAAGCAACAACGGCAGTCCCGTTGTAGGTTATAAGACTCCGGGAACATCCACTTGGACCAACCTTGTAGGAAGTAATTCACAAAACTATTTGGTAACCACAGACCAATTGGGAACTACTCGTTCAACAAGTCCCACTCGTGGATCAGTGGAATCTGAAATAGCTACCGTGTACATGCTGAAAGTGCTAAAAAGCACAAACGGTACTTCTACTGGAGGTTCTTTGTATGGGGATGTCTATGAAAGCGGAACCCAGATTACTTTATCGGCTGCGCCTAACTCAGGATATCAATTCGACTATTGGAAAAATACCTCAACTGGTAGCAGTTTTTCTACAAGCAATCCGTACACATTAACTTTGAATTCGGACTTAACCTTAGAACCCATATTCAAAGTTGCTGCAACTACTTATACCGTGACCTATTTTGGAAACGGTGCAACATCAGGAACAGCTCCTAATTCTCAATCATTTACTTCAGGATCTATTACATTAGCTGGACAAAACACCTTAGTAAAAGACGAATATTACTTTGATGGTTGGAATACACAGCCAAGCGGCAGTGGTACCAATTATGCTGCTGGGGCCAGCTATTCAACCACGTCTAATTTGACTTTATACGCCAAGTGGACACCTTATGTGAAATATTACATCAAATCAGGTAGCACCAGTTCCTTGACTAACACATCAAACTGGACCGGTTATCCTGATGGAACAGGTGGTAATCCCACAAACTTTGGGGCTGATAAAATTTTCATTTTAGATAACACTGCAGGTAGTACCACATTTACAACGGGAGCTAGTTGGAGCGTTGATGGCGCATTGCAAATTCCAGCAGGAAAAACGCTAAATATTAGCATAGGAACATCAGTGACGCTGAATGGCGATATAATTAATTCAGGCACAATAGTTGGAGCATCTGGATCAGATTTGATTTTAAGCGGTGCTAAAGCCCAATATTTGGGAGGGGTTAAAAATCTTCAAGGATTGGAAATTGATAACCCTGCAGGAGTTACTCTTCAAGGAGAAACAAACGTATTCGAAGCATTGACTCTAACTGACGGAGTATTAACTACTGGCGGACATTTAACATTTAAAAGCAATTCTTCTGGAACTGCAATTGTGAATCCTTTGGGTTCAACCGCTTCCATTTCTGGAAACGTAACCACTGAACAATACATACCTGCTAAA
>CAYPBJ010000029.1:0-4452 GCA_964408945.1 uncultured Rhizobium sp.
TTAACAGCCCAAGTGGGAATTGGTACAACCAATCCTGTCGGTAAGGTTCATGTATCTAGTGATACTGCTTCTCCCATAAAGACAGGATTTGCCCAGAATTCTTTGATGAGGCTCTCTAATACAAGTGATGCTTCAGTTTTAGACTTTGGAGTATCAAAAGATAATTACACTTGGTTGCAAGCTCGCAATTCATCTAACTATGGATTAAGTTATCCCATTTGGTTAAATCCTAATGGTGGAAATGTTGGTATAGGTAATAAATCAGCGTCCGAAAAATTAACTGTAACCGGTTCTATTCATGCTACTGGAACCATTCGCTCTTCTAGTCCTGGTCAATTGATTCATAGTGTTTTTTTAACTGAATCAGATCTAGGTGTCTCAAATACCATATCAAATGCTTCAACTACTGAAACTACAGTAGCAACATATACTTATTCGCCAATATCTGGCTCATCAAAGTTGTATATTGAATTTGATGCTCGTGCCACAATTAGCGGAAGTGTTTCAGATGAATTCGCCGCAAATCTTTATGTGGGAAGTACATTGATACAGAATAACAAGGTTTTATTTGTAACGAATCAAGGTGGTGGTGGCAGGGGGAACTCTTTATTTCCAATCAATGGATATTTTACAAACACATCCACAGGAAACCTCATAATAACTGTTAAAATTAAGCGTGTTAGTTCTGATGATACTATTTCAGTAGAACCGGATATGTCTTTAATAATTCAGGAGGTAGCTCAATGAAAAAGAACGGTATATTCTTCGCTATCCTACTATTGAATTCCATCAGTTTGAAAATATTTGCTCAAACTGGTATTAATACCAATTCACCTCTTTCACGCTTGGAGATTAAAGGCGTTTCTTCTGTTCCTGCTACTTCTGGGAGTATTGATAATGGTATTCTGAGATTGTCTGAATCTGCTAGTTCAGGTTCAAAAGCTATTGATTTCGGAATCAATGGAACAAGTTTTTCTTGGGCACAGCCTAGATTAAATTCCAATTATTCATCCAATCAACCGCTATTTTTAAATCCTAATGGTGGTAGTGTTATTGTTGGTAACAATTCAAATAATGCAACATTAAGTGTTGGTGGTACAATCACTTCAACCGGTTCAATTAGAAGTTCACAAAGTGGACAATTATTAAACACCGTCTTATTGAATGAAACAGATTTAGGAATTTCGTCCAATCAGAATTTCGCAAATACTACACAGACTGTCGCACAATATAACTATACTCCGATTTCATCTAACTCTAAAATATTGATAGAATTCCACTCGAAATATGATGTTGATGGTTCATCTAATGATGAGTGGAGAGCATATTTAAAAGTAGGGTCAACCACACTTCAAACTCAAACTGCAATTTGGAGATTGAATGATGGAGCGGGAGGTAGGGCCTCTAATTTATTTCCCATTAGAGGCGTTTTCTCGAATACTACTGGTTCTCAGATTACTATCAAGATAGATGTTCAAGAAATTTCAGGAGATGACGATATTACTGTTTTTCCAGATATGATTATGACAATTAGGGAGGTAGCTCAATAATGAAAGGACAAATTAAATATCGAAGTTTGATTTTGGTAATGGGATGTTGCTTTTCTGTTCAGCTTTTTTCGCAAGTAGGAGTTGGCAATTCTGCTCCCAAGAATGCTCTTGAAATAAGTCAAACATCGGGTGATCCCGCTGCTAGCGGATCAAGTTCTAATAGTTTATTAAGAATTCAAGGTAATACCAATGTGGTGTTAGATATTGGAATATTAAATTCTACTTCGGGTTCTTGGATACAATCGCGTAACGGCGCTGATTATTCAAGCAATTTTAATTTGAAATTAAACCCCAATGGAGGAAATGTAACAATAGGTGCGAGTACACCTGGAAGTTCCACTCTGCACGTATCGGGTAATATTCAGTCGACGGGTGCAATTAGGAGTAATGCTGCAGGACAATTATTGAACTCTGTTTATTTAACTGAAACAGATTTGGGGATATCCAATACCATTTCAAACAACAGCACCGCAGCTACCGATGTGGTGTCTTACAACTACACACCCGTTTCAGCAAATTCTAGAATTTGGATCAAATTATCAGCAAATTATGAGATTGGTGGAAATACTTCCAGCATATCTGATGAAGTAGGAAGTCAGATTTCAGTCGGAGGGTCAATAATTCAAGAGAAAAGACAATTTTTCCCCGCTGGAAGCAGCGGCAATGGTAATAGAAGTGTGAATATTTTTCCTATTTCTGCTGTTTATGACAATACTGGTTCAACTACCTTAAACATTAAAGTCAGTGTAAAAAGAACTGCAGGAGATGATCAAACGAATGTTTTTTCGGATCTCGTTTTCAGTATTGTCGAAATTGCTGATTGATTATTTTCTACCAGTCATTCTTATTACGCAACCCTCTCCCACATGATATTTTCCTTCATTGAGCTGAACCACGGTTTCTTGAACCTGAAGTTCAGTACAATTAGTAAATAGTTCTTTTACTGATTGCAATGTGTACAACATATCTATGTTGTCAGGGCCACCAACGTTCGGATTACTTTGCCTATATGGTAGATTATTTTCAGAGAAACATTCAAAAATTATTCGGCCTTCCGGCTTGAGAAGATCTAACATTTTTTCAATGAATAATGGTTGTATATTTTTTGGGAAATGGGTGTAGCAAAAAATCAAACCATCCATTGATTCTTTTTCTATTGTAAGGGAATCAAAGCTTGACACTAGATAAGAAATGTTTGTGTCGTGCATTTTCGCCAATGATTCTGCTTTTGACTTTCCACTATGACTGATATCAAATGCATATACATCAAAACCTAGCAAAGCGGCAAAAACGGCATTTCTTCCTTCGCCTTCTGCAGGAAAGAGTAGCTTGATATATTTTGGTTCGCAGTCTGATTTGATGATTTCTAATTGTGCTTTTACAAATTCATTGGGTTCTGATCCATAAGCCCAACCTTCTTCGTTATAACGCTGATCCCAAAATTCTTTCATATATACAAAGTTCGACTAATTCAGACACGTGTCAATGTGATAAATGTTACCATCTATCCTACAGGAGATCAATAATTTTGTAACCATTTTACTTGTTCATGAAATTTGACGTTCGATTTTTGTTTCTGTTTCTGGGGATTTTTTTCTCTGCATTATTAAAGTCTCAACACCAAGAGGTCCCCGAAAAACCTGCAATGTGGAAGGGAAAGGCAAAAATATATTATGATACCGGAGCTATAGCCAAGGCTTTTCAGGAAGGAACGCTACAGGGACATTTTAGGTACTTTTATATGAATACCAATAATTCCCAACCGCTTACAGATTTCTTTGCTAATGGGGCCGGTGGTGGAATTAGATACGAAACAGCTCCTACCCATGGATTTCAGTTTGCTGTAAGTGGTTTTTTTATTTTCAATGTTTATTCTGCGAATCTGGGTATAGTAGATAGTATAACTGGCCTAAAGAATAGATACGAATTGGGATTGTTTGATTTGGAAGATCCTGAAAATAAGAGAGATCTCGACCGGTTGGAGGAGTTTTATCTGAAATACAATCTTAAAAAATCAAATGTTACTTTTGGAAGGCAGTTAATAAATACTCCTTACATCAATTTACAGGATGGAAGAATGCGTCCAACTGGGGTTGAGGGACTGTGGTTTCAGTTTAATGAACTTAAGAATACGGAGATAGATCTTGGTTATTTATATTCTATTTCCCCGCGGTCTACTGTTGAATGGTTTTCCATCGGTGAATCTATTGGATTGTACGGTCAAGGTTTGAACTCTATGGGAAAACCTTCGGGTTATATCAATAAAATCGAGTCTCAATACATTTTAAACCTAGGGATTCATCATAAATTTAAATACGGCAGTTTACATCTTTGGAACTTTTATGTTGATCAGTTATTCAATACCTCCAGCATTCAAGCAGATTTCAATATTCCCCTATCGAAGAATCCAATGAAGCCTAATCTGGTTCTAGGTATTCAAGGTTATCATCAAGTATCTGCTTCCAATGGGTATGAAAACCAACAACTTTTTATAGATGCTGATCATAAAAGTCAGGTAGCTTCCTTTAAACTAGGCCATGACAATAAGCGCCGTAGAATTTCTATAAATTATACACGAATCACCAAAAGCAATCGTTATTTAATGCCTCGTGAGTGGGGCAGAGATCCTTTTTACACCTTTTTATCCAGGGAAAGAAACGAAGGCTACGGAGATGTGCATGCTTGGTTATTGAAGCACACACTTAAATTCCCCAAGTATCATACACAAATAGTTTCAGGTGCAGGCTACTACAAGTTGCCCGCACTAGATAATTACCGCTTGAATAAGTATGGTATGCCTTCATATTATCAGTTCAACTTAGATCTGAGGCATGAATTTTTGGGGATTTTTCGTGGTTTAGAGGGACAAATATTACTGGTCGCTAAAAGAGCCGTTGACCCC
>CAYPBJ010000029.1:4552-20121 GCA_964408945.1 uncultured Rhizobium sp.
TTTACAGTTCTAAAGCCGGTTCCCCAATTGAGGCGCCAAATGGAGGTACCTTGTTTGATTTTCCAGGCGGCTCTGTAGCTGAGGATGTTTCCGTGATTGGGATGGTAATCGTATCTAAGTCCCCCGAGAAAACTATGATTTTTGAAAGTATATTGATCTTGGATCAACAGCCCAGAAATTGGGACTTTTTGGGGAATCGAATAAACCGTATTTCCCAATGAATCTTTGAATATGGTAGCACCGGTATTGTCATCGTAGAAGGTGAAGCGGTGATTGAGGGCAGTTAGAAATTGATGTGAACCCAACGATTTACGGTAAATGCCCTGGGCGAAATAGACCCTTTGGATGGCCTCAAAGTGTAGGGTGCCATAATAACTATTTTGAGCATGTTGATTGAAACTCCCCTGCAATTCAAACGGAGAGTGGGTGGATGGTTTAAACGAGGCAATGGCTTCCCAGCGGCGTGTAGAAATGGTTTCTCCGTAAATGGAATCTTTTCCTGCAAATGGTGAAATTCCAGAAAACGGGTTAGAATTGTGAAAGTTGATTTCTCCGCCCCAACGATCTTCTATGAATTTACGAACGCCAAGGTTAAAAGAGGTGCCCTTATGGTTCTGATAGGCAATTTTTTGGAATATTGACGCCCTATGTTGTAATGCCACATCGGTAAATTGGTCTTGGTTAGCATCTCTTTTCGATGGGCTTGTAAATAAATTTATGCCCGTCAAGGACGACCAATTTTGATTGATTCTTTTATTTAAGGATGCATCAATATTGGCATCAAACCATGAGCTAACACGAACATCAGATTGAAACGAATTGAATTTAGTGGGGGCTTTTGTGATGATATTTATCAGTCCTCCAATGGCTTCACTACCATAAAGGGTGGATGCAGGCCCTTTGACAATTTCCATCCGTTCTATCATAGAATTGGGTATTCCCATGAGTCCGTATACGGTTCCTAATGAACTAATTATAGGCATTCCATCTATCAACACCATGGTGTAAGGACCTTCCATTCCGTTGATGTGAATGTCTCCCGTGTTGCAGATGTTACAGTTTACTTGAGGACGAACACCGCTAGCCAATTGAACTGCTTCAAATAAACTAGAAGTAGGATTTGCTTTAAAAAAAGAAGTCCGGTAAACATCTACGCTTACCGGACTTTCTGACCTTGAAGTAGCTGTAAGTGAAGTACTTATAACAACTTCGTCAATTATTTTTAGGGAAGTATCGTTTTGTGCATTCAGAGTTTGAATGCCTCCTAAAATCGCTAATGCTAATCTTAGGATTCGATACATTTATTATTTACGCTTAAACTGGAATGTGTAAACTTGACGGTTTGGATCGGTTTTGCTTGGATCGTACTGAGCCATTGTTAAAGAGGTAGCATTGAAAACAACATCCTCATAAGATTCAGTGGTACCATCTTCAAAAGTCATTACCAATTTTCCGTTAGATAAAACATAGGTGCCTTTATCGTTGGTAACATCAGTTCCATCAACCGAGGTAGTGGTGAAATTGGTTCCATCAAACGTACCGCTATATTTTAGAGTTGGCGAAGTTGTGATGTTGGTGTCATAGAATTGTTGGTTGTTAAAGAATACTTTCACGTTCAACTTTTCCAACTCCCAGGAACCCTCAAATTTTGGGGTATTATCAACAGGAGCTTCATCTTTGCATGAGCTAAATGCAAAAACAGAGATAGCCGCTAGGGCAAACAGACTTTGAAATTTCATAGTACAAGTTTAATTGTTAATAATCAAATGAACAAATGAACTTATTTATAGGCGATAAACTATATTTACAATATAAATATGACTCTTCAACAATTGAAATACATTGTAGCACTTGAAACACACCGACATTTTCAAAGAGCCGCAGAAAGTTGTTTCGTAGCCCAACCTACACTCACACTCCAAGTTCAAAAATTGGAGGAAGAACTTGGAATTCAAATTTTTGACCGAACAGAGTTCCCAATTCAGCCTACAGAACTTGGACTTAAAATTATTGAGCAGGCCAAGAAAGCACTGTACTGTGCCGAAGCTATTTATAGTATCACAAAAAATGAGCGTGATTCTTTGGATGGGACCTTCAGAATGGGTGTTATCCCTACCGTTGCGCCATATTTATTGCCGTTATTCATTAAATCATTCACTGAAAGTCATCCAAATACGCATTTAGAAATTCGTGAGATGCAAAGTGAGCGCATCATTGAAGCTCTAAAGACCAATGATCTTGACCTTGCAATTATGGCTACTCCCGTTGAATTGGTCGAACTCCGAGAAATTCCCTTATATCAAGAGCCATTTCTTTTGTTTGCTCAACCGCATCATGAGTTAATGTCGCTCAAAAGAATAAAAGCCGAAAATCTCAAGGCTGATGAAATCTGGATTTTAGATGAAGGACATTGCCTCCGAAATCAAGTATTAAACCTTTGTGAGTCTAGTCAAGGTATAGACAATCAAGGATTTTCATTTAAGAGCGGCTCTATTGAGACCCTGAAGAATATGATAAAGTACCACTCAGGTTACACCATTATTCCCGAACTTGCTTCTCGACTTTCAGATGATAAAAAGTTCATTCGTCGTTTTGAGGACCCTCAACCCACCCGCGAAATAGGTTTGGTATGTCATCAAAACTTTGCTCGTCAACAGTTATTAAACAAATTAAAAGAGTCCATTCAATCTTGTTTACCGGAAGAAATCTCTCAAATCAAGAAGTATTATTCTTTGAAATGGCGCGATAGGCTTTAATTGGGTACCGGGTACCGAGTACCGAGTACCGAGTACCGGGTAGTTGGTAGTTGGTAGTTGGTAGAGGGCCACAGACCATGTACCATGTACCATGTACCATGTACCATGTACCAAGTACCAAGTACCAAGTACCATGTACCTACTTCGACTTATAAACCTCGAATCTATTCAATTCAAATTTCTCTGGCCAGTGATTGTTTGATTCATCAATGTCGGCTGTTTCTTTGAAGGGGTCAATTTGAATGCTACTTACTTCTTTGTTTTTGGCGAAAGTTTTTGTGAACTGCTGCTCATTTTTACGCCAAATGTAAGCGTGAATATAATCTACCTCTGAAGTGCCATCTGTGAAGTTCCATTGGATAATGACGGGCATAACGGTTCCCCCTTTATTGCTCAAGTGAAGTTCGTAATAGAATTTATCTTTGAAATTTAGATTTTCAGAAGAGTCAAGAACAGCTAAGTTTCTGTAACGATCTACAATCATAGGTTTGTCACGCTGTTCAATGGCTTTTTCATTGACAGGCTTTAAAGCCTCGTAGTAATATTTGTCTCTGAGTGTGGTATCAGTATCAACAGCAAAACGCATTCCTTCGGCTTTGTTCCGCAATCGAGAAACATGGATGTATTCGCCATTGAGGTTAACGGGTTGTCCGCGGCGAACGCGAGGATTAACCGCTTCGACACGTGAACCGCCTCTATTGAATGTATCCATCTTTACGGGGACTGATTTGGGTGATTCTACTTGGAAGGCAACAACACTATCTAACGAAATATCTACCGGTTCAATATCAAAAAACCAAGCTCTCCAAAACCAATCAAGGTCAACGGCTGATGCGTCTTCCATGCTGCGGAAAAAGTCGGTGGGACGAGGATGTTTAAATGCCCATCTTCGGCAATATTCCTTGAAAGCATAGTCAAATAGTTCGCGGCCCATAACGGTTTCTCTCAATATATTAAGGGCCGTAGCGGGCTTTGCGTATGCGTTTGGACCAAATTCAATGATGTTTTCTGAGTTAGTCATGATGGGTTCCAATTGCTGTTTTGGAAGCATCATGTAATCTGTAATTTTATGCGCAGGACCTCTTCTTGAGGGATAGTTATTGTCAAATTCTTGTTCTGTGAGGAACTGCACAAAGGTGTTTAATCCTTCATCCATCCAACTCCAATTACGCTCATCAGAATTGATGATCATAGGGAAGAAGTTATGTCCGACCTCGTGAATGATTACCCCAATCATACCGTATTTGATGGAAACATGATAGTCGCCGTTTTCATCGGTTCTTCCGTAGTTGAAACAAATCATGGGATATTCCATTCCGCTGCTAGCTTCAACACTGATGGCCACCGGATAGGGATATGGAATGGTATACTTTGAATAGGTTTTGATGGTATGTGCAACAACTTTTGTGGAATATTTATTGTAGAGAGAGTAGGATTCTTTTGGGTAATAGCTCATGCACATGACTTTTTTACCTTCTACTGTCACCGCCATCGCGTCCCATGTGAATTTGCGAGAACTTCCCCATGCGAAATCACGAACATTTTCAGCTTTATAACGCCAAGTTTTCGTGCCAGATTTTCGGGATGGATTTTTCTCTTTAAATTTAGCTTCGTCTAATGTAACTATTTGCACAGGAATATCGGAAGACTGAGCGTTTTTCCAACGATTCAATTGTTCTGCTGATAATATTTGCGGATAGTTTTGGCATTCGCCAGTTGCTGCAATGATGTGATCATTGGGAACGGTCATGCTTACATCAAAGTTTCCGAAGATTAGCGAAAATTCACCTCTTCCGGTAAACTGTTTGTGGTTCCAGCCCTGGTAGTCAGAGTAAACGCACATCCTAGGGTACCATTGCGATATGGTAAAAAGGTCGTTGCCGTCTTTTTCAAAATATTCGTATCCGCCTCTGCCGCCTATTTTCATGCGCTCGGGAATTTTATATTGCCACTTTACTTTGAATACGTATTTTTTGCCGGGCGCCAACGTAGTGGGCAGGTCAACACGCATCATGGTGGTGTTTATGGTGAATTTTAAGGGTTTGTTTTTAGCATCTTTCACCCAAGCAATTTGAACCCCGTAGCCTTCAAGGCTTTTTTTCTTTTCGAGGGATTCTAGTTCTCCGACGGTAATAGGTTTGCTTACTTTGCTTCCGTCGAAATAATTGTTGTCAGATGTAGGATTGTGCTCGTTTTCATCGAGTTGAAGCCATAAATAGGTCAACGGATCAGGGGAATTATTGAAATAGGTGATGGTTTCCTCGCCAAACAATATTCTGTTGTCTTCATCGAGTGTTGCAGCAATTTTATAGTCAGCGCGTTGTTGCCAATAGTCTGGTCCTGGAGCTCCAGAAGCAGAACGGTACTCATTGGGGTCAGCGAGTATTCTTCCGAGTTGTTCAAAACGGTTTCCGTGGTTGGATTTTGGATTGTTTTGGATGTTTTGAGCGGTTAACGAGATAAAACATCCCCCGAAAACAAATAAAATAGACTTAATTACTTGCTGCTTCATGCAAAGTTCAATAAACGGCGAATATACGGAAAAGGCTGATTAAAGGCGATTGAAAATGAGCCAAAGACTCCAAATTGCACACAAACTGCCCATGATTTGCGAAAATTGCAAATGTTTTTGAGGTGAATCCAACCACGAAGTTTTTTTTAGTAAAGAAATCAATCCCAAGACGGCCCCAACAAAAACCAATTGCCCTAATTCTAGGCCCAAATTGAATGAGAATAGGGGTTGAATGATGCTCGTTTCATGCCCAAACAGAGAACGGAGATACGTGGAGAATCCGAGCCCATGAATGAGACCAATGCCAAAAATAATCAGCCTTGAAAATCGGTGAGACTGTTGGGGGAGCCACCATTGAATACCGGCCATGAAAATGGTAACTGCGATGCCAATTTCTACTAGTTTTGAAGGAAAAACTGGGCCTGCAATTGCAGAATATGCTAGAGAAAGGCTATGTCCGATGGTGAAAAAACTCACCGCAAAAATGACTTTTTTCAAATCGCGAAATGAAAATCCGCAAAAAGTGGCTAATAGGAACATCATGTGATCATAGCCCTGTAAATCTAATATGTGTTGCCAGCCCAGAGATAGCCAAAGCATAAAATCACTCATCTTTCTTTACTTTTGTTGTGATGCGCAAATTTATCATTCTGAGTTCTATAACGGCAATGTTCATGCTTACTTCTTTTACATTTCATCCGTTTTATGTGGGAATAACGGAGGTGAGGTATAATACGTCAAATTCCAAAGTGCAAGCATCTATAAAGTTGTTTACCGATGATTTTCAAAGGGCATTCAACAAATTTGGAGGAAACATGAATCCGAAATCAACCAACGAGGAAGATAAAAAGAAAGTAGAAGAGTATCTTCTTTCTAAGTTTGGGGTTACTTTTTTATGCAGTAATTCTCGTCCCCAAATAAAATTCAGCTTGTTTTCTTGGGAAGAAGAAGAAGAGGCCACGTGGTTTTATCTTACATCAGATGCTAAAATTGATGCGAGAGATCTACCGCAAAACATCATTATTTACAACAAATTACTGTGCGATCAACACGAGGAACAAATTCATGTTTTGCATTTATACGTTAACAACAAGCGAGAATCTCAACAAATCAACTGCGAGAAACAAGCTTATAAATTTGAAGTGGCCCCTTGATTTTGATCAAAGGCTGATTATCTTCACGCTATGCCAATTTCGCATCAATTAGAAATAGACAAATCTACTACGTGGTTCCAATTAACCGCTCTATGGGCTTTTGTGGAAGTGGTCTTAGGTGGTATTTTGCATGCACTTAGATTGCCATTTACGGGTGTTTTAGTTGGCGGCGCTGCGGTATTTATTATTGGTGTAATGGTGCTGTATTCGCAAAACCCCTTTAGAGATATCATTCGGGCTACCGGGGTAGTTCTGATTGTAAAAGCTGGAGCAAGTCCTCATTCTCCTTTTCCCGCCTATTTGGCAGTTGCTTATCAAGGCTTTTCTGGTGCAGTTATTTTTTATATGATTCGAAATTTTAAAATAGCAGCCATGTTGTTTTCGGTGTTGGCCATGCTTGAAAGCGCCCTTCAAAAATTATTGACTCTCACTTTAATGTATGGATTTGCATTTTGGGAAGCTCTAGATTCCTTTGTGGGCTCTGTTCTGAAATCTCTAAATATGGGTGATAGTCATAACGCTGCAGAATTGGTTTGGACCTATGTTATCATTTACTTTTCTTGGGGTGTTTTTTTGGGATATCGACTCTCTGGATTTTATCAAAGATTACCCTCGCTAGTGAAGGAGTTGAGAAAATTCATGACACCTAATGTAGATCAAGAAATACCAAACGAACCTCATTCCCAAAATCAACGCACCTATTCAAGCATAGCCTTTTGGATTATATACATACTCATGTTGCTTGGAATGGTGGCAAGTCTTGCTTATTTGAATTCCGATAAGCAGAATTTATTTTACGTGGTTTTAAGGTCATTATCAGTGACATTCTTATTATTTTTGGTAATCAACCCTTTGTTTAAATGGTTTGTAAGAAAGGGGTCTCAAAAAAGTAAAAATCAATTATTGGTAAAACTTATTACCGAAGATTTTATGGTTCTCAGACTGGAATATACTGCCTGTCTTAAGTTAGTAAAGGCCAGGAGACTGTATTTTTGGAAATACATTAAAGCCCTAGAGTATTTGATTGCTTGGAGAATTCAAAAGGTATAGAATTCAGAATGGAAATTCACATTTTAACTGCACCGATTGGTTCTGGAAAGTCAACACTACTGCGTAATTGGCTAAAATTAAATCCTGAAATCAATACATGCGGTTTCATTTCCATACACAAAAGGCAATTAAATGAACTACGGAAGTTGTTGCTACTTCCGAAATTAATAGAGATACCTTTCGAGTCAGACAATGGTGAAATTCAAATTGGCAAATTCAAGTTCCTTGCATCTTCATTTAGGCAGGGTATAGATGCTTTGAAGGCCTCTGCAATTTCAAGTACTGTGATTATTGATGAAATCGGAAAGTTAGAACTCCTTGGTCAAGGTTTTGAACCTGATTTAACGTTGATTTTAGAAACGCTCCAATGTGATACCCTAATTGTGGTCGTAAGATTGAGTTTGTTCTCTCAAGTTATTCAAAAATATCCCATTCTTAAAAACGCCAAAGTAAACTTAGGTCCATGGCTCCCTTGTAATCCAAAAGTTAATGGATTAGTATTGGGCGGTGGCATGAGCACAAGAATGAGTCAGCCTAAGTTAGCGATGAATTATCATGGAGTTCCTCAGTACATTCACCTTGGAAACCTTATTAAGGAAGTCATTGACGGAGAAAGTTATATAAATGTTCCTGCAGAACATGTCTCAGAAATAAAATTACCCAATGTTCTGGTAGATGAACCTCAATTTAAAGGTAAAGGGCCCATTTCAGGTTTATTGTCTGCAATGGAATTGAATTCTTCAGTTTCTTGGATGGTGGTAGGGGTAGATTATCCTTTATTGTCTGTAAATCAATTGAATGAATTATTTACTGCGTATCAAGTATCTGGGAGAACGGTGTGTTTTATGAATCCCCAAAGTGGTTATTTAGAGCCGTTGGTCGCACTGTATTCAGCGTCTGATTTGAAGAATTTAAAATCATTTTTGGTACAAGGAAACCAAAGCTTGCGGCATTTTTTGGGTCAAGTGAATTGCTTGGTTTTGCCTATGTCTCCGGGAGATTCTTTAACTTCGGTTGACAATCAAGTAGATGCAGAAAAGTTCAAATCCCAAATTTCAAACAAATGAAAAAAGATTCTTTGCAGGCTTTCGAAATTCAAAGGTTCTCAAACGGGGAGAAAAAGATCATTAATGATTTACTTTCTGTGGAAGAACCCCTAGGGATTAAAATTAAATTCCGGAATACACTTCATGATATTTCAGTGACCATGCGTACGCCAGGTCAAGACAGGGCTTTGGCCATTGGGTTTTTATTTACCGAAGGAATTATACAGTCTTACAGTGATATTTTAAGTATAGAAGAGAATATAGAAGATTCATCGGTTATCGTTGAACTGCATCCAGAATTAAATTGGCAAAAAGATAAATTTCAAAGGAACTTTTACACTACCTCAAGTTGTGGGGTCTGTGGTAAAGCCTCAATTGATGCTGTGAAAATAGCTTGTCCCATAGTAGTCCCTCAGAAAAAGTGGAAAGTAAAATCATCAATTGTATTAGAACTTCCTAAAAGGTTGAGGGATGCTCAAGAGAGTTTTGATTTTTCTGGAGGAATACATGCTTCAGCATTATTTAGTTTAGATGCTGAACTTATTGATATTAAAGAAGATGTGGGTAGGCATAACGCCCTTGATAAACTAATTGGTGGGCAATTGATTAAACAAAATATTCCTATGTTCAATGAAATATTGGTACTCAGTGGAAGAGGGAGTTTTGAATTAGTGCAGAAAGCCGCAATGGCGGGCATCCGGTTTATTGCTTGTGTTGGTGCGCCATCGAGTTTGGCGGTTGAACTTGCGGAAGAATACGATATAACTGTAATCGGCTTTTTGAAAACAGATCGTTTTAACGTTTATTCAGGATTTGATAGGGTTGATTTCCCTTGAAAAATCGCTCAAAATGAATTATATTCGAATCTTTAAGTTGTTGGGTTATGAAGATTCGGATCAAAGGGAATTCAGTCAGATTGCGATTGACCAAAACCGAAGTAGAAACATTCGGAAAAACCGGAGAATTCAACGAAGAAACTCACCTTTTAGGGGGTGTTTTTAAATATCAATTGAAATCAAGCAAAATTCATGATACCTTGGCAGCCGCTTGGGAGAATGATGGTATTGTATTTTTCATGCCTGAAAAATTGGCTCAAGAATGGGTTAATTCTAATGATGTTGGACATCAACATATTTTAGCGTTGCCTGAAACAAATGAAAAGCCCGCTCAAGAACTATTTTTATTGATTGAAAAAGACTTTGTATGCCTTGATAACACTTTTGAGGACCAAAGCGATAATTATCCCAATCCCAACGCTGTTTGTTAATCTGCATTCAGTCCATTTTACATCAGTATGAGCGCGAAAAGAAAATTCCCTAATCCTGAAAATCCGGAATCTTTGCTCAACCTGAAGCTGCGCGAAGTGTCTGATGCTGCGGCTGGAATTACCGGTGTAAAGGTGGCAATACAGCATGTGTTTTCTGAGATGGGTCCTGCTCGAGGACTTAAAGCTTTGTTCAATTTGAACCAAAAAGGGGGTATAGATTGCCCAAGTTGTGCATGGCCTGACCCAGATGATGACCGTTCAGTCATTGGCGAATATTGTGAAAATGGCGCAAAAGCAATAGCCGAAGAAGCCACCAGTAAAAAATTGACTTCGAAGTTTTTCGCCGAGAATTCAGTGGCCGACTTGTCTGAACTCAATGATTATGAGATTGGCAAAAAAGGAAGATTGGCAGAACCCATGTACCTCGCCGAAGGCGATACGCACTACAGACCAATATCGTGGGATAATGCCTTCAAGAAAATCGCAGAACATTTGAATGCCTGCGAAAACCCCGATCAGGCAGTTTTCTATACTTCAGGGAGAACCAGCAATGAAGCCGCCTTCTTATATCAGCTTTTTGTAAGACAATTCGGTACCAACAACCTTCCCGATTGTTCAAATATGTGCCACGAATCCAGTGGTGTCGCTTTGGGCGAATCCCTCGGAATAGGAAAAGGAAGCGTAAAGCTAGAAGACTTTTACATCGCTGATGTAATTTTTATTATCGGACAAAATCCCGGAACCAATCATCCCAGGATGCTAAGCGCTTTGCAAAAAGCCAAAGAAAATGGATGCACCATCATTTCGGTGAATCCACTTCCAGAAACTGGACTTGTAGCGTTTAAAGATCCGCAATCCATCAAAGGTGCGTTAGGTATTAAAGCCAAACTTACCGATATATTTTTGCAAGTAAAAATCAACGGCGATTTGCCCTTGTTACAGGCCATTTCTCATTTGCTTTCGCAAGAGGAATATCGTCAACCGGGCACTGTTTTTGATTGTGAATTCATTGAAAATCATACCCATGGATTTGATTCATGGCGCAAACACATTGATTCACTTGATTTTCCAACGTTGGTAGAACATTCAGGTATCAGCGAAGAACAAATCAAAGAGACCGTAAATGCCATCAAAAACAAGAAGAAGATCATTGCTTGTTGGGCGATGGGACTTACCCAGCATAAAAATGCAGTTGATACCATTAAAGAAGTGGTGAATATGCTCATTGCCAAGGGAAGCATAGCCAAACCCGGTGCCGGTACATGTCCTGTACGCGGACATTCAAACGTGCAGGGCGATCGCACCATGGGTATCTACGAGAAGCCTTCGAAGGCGTTTTTAGACAGTATTGAAAGGGTATTTGGATTTGAACCTCCCCGTGAACACGGTATAGACGTAGTTGACTGTATCCAAGCCATGCACGAGGAAAAAGTGAAGGTGTTTTTCGCTATGGGAGGAAATTTTCTTTCAGCCACCCCTGACACTTTGTACACGGCTGAAGCTCTTCAAAAAACAGATTTAACCGTTCAGGTATCTACCAAACTCAATAGAAGTCACCTTATTACGGGCAAGGAAGCCATCATTTTGCCTTGTTTTGGACGTACAGACCAAGACATGCTTAATGGAGAACTCCAATTTGTGACTACAGAAAACTCCATGGGTGTCATTCAACAATCAAAAGGAGTTTTGAAACCCGTTTCTGACCAACTCAAAAGCGAACCCATGATTGTTTGCGAGCTTGCTAAAGCCGTATTTGGTGATAAGTCAGTGGTTGATTGGAGTCGCTATATGCAACATTACGATAACATTCGTTGGGACATTGAGCGCACCATTCCTGGTTTTGATCTTTACAATGATAGGGTGAGACTTCCTGGTGGATTTTATCTCCCCAATTCAGCACGCGAAGGAGAGTTTAAAACCATTACCGGAAAAGCAAATTTTAACGTGGCAGTATTTGTGCCCAATGAAATTCAAACCGGTGAATTGATGATGATGACTCTAAGAAGTCACGATCAATTCAATACCACCATTTATGGCTTGGATGACCGCTATCGCGGGATATCAAACGAGCGTAGGGTCATTTTTATGAATCAAGAAGACATTTCCGAATTAGGATTTATTGGTGGAGATAGGGTAGATTTATACAACGAACACGGTGGAAGAGAGCGCATTGCACGTAATTTCATCATAATACCATTCAGCATTCCAAAGGGATGCACCGCCACCTATTTCCCTGAAGCCAATGTATTGGTTCCTATAGATTCTGTTGCGGAAAAAAGCAATACCCCCACTAGTAAGTTCATTATCTTAAAGTTAAAAAAACATTTAGCGGCAACCATAGTCGCATAATAAACATCTTAATATTCATGCAAAAGTTCATACTTATATTTCTTTCGTTTTGGGGACTATCGTCTGTTGAGGCTCAGAGTTTTTGCTCAGCACCTAAAATTCAGAAACATACCACAGTTTCTGCATCCTCAGTAAACAAAATACAGCCTCACGCTGTAGTGGCGGCTGCGGGTGGTGGCTATTGGGTAACCGGAACAATAACTACCTCAGCCGATAAACTCGATTTCATGGTGGCAAAGTTCAACGATTCAGGTCGTTTGGTTGTGCTCAAACGTTTAGGAACCTCAGGTGATGAAACTTCGTACCCAGTTGGTTTGGCGGCAACTTTAGGTGGGGGCTGCGTAATTGGTGGAAGATCAGATGATGCTTCTGTTGGTGCTGGACTAGCAGCAATAGCCTATATCAAAAGCGATGGAACTTTAAAGTGGTGGCGCCGCACTACTTCCAATGGAAACAGTGGCAGATACGACGCATTTAGAAATCTTTTAGTTAGAAAAAATGGTACCGTTTTTGGTTGCGGATCTTCGCACCAGTGGAATTATGATTCTCAATTGCTGCTTGCTGCTTTAGATTCTAACGGGACTGAAATCTTTAGAAATTCATACAGATATGGTTCCCAAACCCACATGGATGCATCAGCAGAGCTAGGCAGCGGTTATATTGTGGGTGGACATGACGGAAGTTCACCCGTTGTACTTACTGTTACTTCAGCCGGTGTCGTTGACAAATTTTACGGCTACAGCAGCCCAAATTATTGTCCAATAACCTCTATGGTGGTTGCACCTTCGGGAAAGGTTTATGTTACCGGGGGATATTTGATGGGAAGTAACTACGAGTTGTGGGTTGCATGCATCAATCCGTCGAATGGAAGTTTTTATTGGCAAAAAAGATACAACCTTGGTTATGCCTTTGGAAGTAAAATTGATTGGGTTAATAACCGTTTAATGGTTTCTTTCAATCAGACCAGTAACGGCAGTAATTGGTGCAATGGTTTCGCAGAGCTTGATTCTAACGGAAACGCTAAAGTAGTTCGCTTGGTTAAATTCAATACCAATTCTTTTGAAAATCACCTTGCTGGTTTGAATGTAGCAAATACTTCTTCCGGAGGATGGGCTTTCGTTGGGACTAATTCTTCGATGGCATCGAATATGAGCCTTTCTTTAGTAAATCCTTGTGATTCCGGTTTTTGTACTATTATAAAGTCTAAATTCAATTCCGTAAATAACACGCCAATCACTTTAACATCCAATAAAGGTACGATGTTCTACGATGGAAAATTCGCCACGAATTTGACTCCAAATCTAACCAATGTTAATTTTACGCAGTCCAACAACTGCGTTGCATGTACAAATCCAATTCCCACAGCATTTATTGACACCCTTTTATGTATTGGTAAGTCAGCTACTTACAAAGTGACTGATTACAAATCAACCGTCTTATGGTCAGATGGTGATACTTCACATATAAAAAATATCACGACTGCTGGTACATATACCCTTAGATTGACGAATGCTTGTGGAACCTATCGTGACACCTTCAAGATTACGAATAATTTACCAATGACCAGAGTGTTGACCCGCAATGTGGAAATCTGCGCCGGACAATCTGTTAACGTGGATGCCAAACAACCTCTCAACGAGACCTATACATACAGTTGGAACGACGGAGGAAGCAGTCCACAAAGGTCGTTCAACCAAACAGGAACGTATATATTGACCACTACTGATTTTTGTGGCAGTAGAACTGATACCATTACCGTCTCGTCGAAGGTAACAAACGCACCAATTTTACTACGTGACACCATTTTTTGTGCGCTTCCAATCATGTTTACTCAGAGAATTGCAGATTATTCTGTCAATGTGTTGTGGTCTGATGGCGATACTTCCCACATCAAGTCTTTCGGAAATACAGGTAAATACTTCGTGACATTCTTTAACAACTGCGGTAGTAAACTCGATTCTTTCGAAATTTTACTTCAGTCACCACCAGTCAAAGTTCTTCGTGACGAAGAGTATTTCTGTCAAGGAAATTGGATTACTCTTAAGGGACATCAACCGATTGCGGGATACTATACCTACGAATGGAGCAATGGGGTTAAAGGACCTGAATTGGTTGCAAAAAATAGAGCTACATTGACACTTACTACCACCAATGAATGCGGGTCTCGCACGGATGTGGTTGAAGTTTACATAGCTAATTGTGATTGCGAAATTTGCATCCCTGATGCCTTCACACCTCGCAATCTTGACGGCCGAAACGATGTATTCAAACCGCGATTAGATTGCAAATACACCAATTGCAATGTAAAGGAATCTTACATGCGTATCTTTAATCGTTGGGGTGAAAAACTCCACGATGCCCCCGTCACCGAAGGATGGGATGGTACATACATGGGCGAAGTGGTTCCCGAAGGGCAATATGTTTATGTGATTTACATCATCTTTGATAGCGGAGTTTCCGGTAATCGAATAAAATCAGAATCTGGCGTTTTAACCGTTTTGTCTGGACAGAAATAACTATATTTGTTCAAACAAACAAAATGCAAAAGTCAATAGAACTGATCATGGCGCCTCCATCTCCACATTTTGTGGGTGACGGATTTAGGGTGCATACTTTTATACCCAGTAGTTATAGAATTGACATGCATCGCATGAATCCATTCATCATGCTCGATTACAATTCGAAGCACTATTTTGAACCCTCAGATTCACCTAGGGGGGTTGGCGTCCATCCCCACAGAGGCTTCGAAACGGTGACTATTGCCTACAGTGGTAAAGTGGCTCACCACGATAGCGCCGGAGGCGGAGGCATCATTGGCGAAGGTGATGTTCAATGGATGACCGCTGCATCGGGTGTATTGCATAAAGAATATCATGAAGCTGAATTTGCCCGTTCCGGAGGATGGTTTCAAATGGTTCAACTTTGGGTCAATCTACCTTCAAAATACAAAATGTCGGCACCCAAGTACCAGGCCATTGCAAACGCTCAAATGAAACGAGTCCCCGTCAATGGACAAGGATTTGTAGAGTTGATAGCCGGGAACTTCCAAAATGAAATAGGTCCAGCTTCAACATTTTCTCCGGTTCATATTTCCAATGCCAAGCTAAAATCAGGCGATATTGCAGAGTACTCTTTTCCAGCCCATTTCAATACATCCATGGTTGTAGTTGAAGGTGAAGTCATGATCAACGGTACCGATCAGGCACCATTGAATCACTTCATTCTTATGGAAAACAGCGGTGAAGATTTTACTATTACCGCCATTCAAGATTCAATAGTATTAGTTCTAAGCGGCGAACCTATCAATGAACCCATCGCCGCACATGGCCCATTTGTCATGAACACCCACCAAGAACTCGTTGAAGCCTTCAATGACTTCAACAACGGAAAATTTGGGTATTTGGAATAGGGTTTCAGGTAGCTGGTAGTTGGTAG
>CAYPBJ010000029.1:20221-28275 GCA_964408945.1 uncultured Rhizobium sp.
ACAACGGAAAATTTGGGTATTTGGAATAGGGTTTCAGGTAGCTGGTAGTTGGTAGTTGTTAGAGGGTAGTTGGTAGAGGGTAGTTGGTAGTTGGTAGAGGGTAGTTGGTAGAGGGTAGTTGGTAGAGCACTAATGCCTATTGACCACAGACCACAGACCATAGACCATAGACCATAGACTACAGACTACAGACCATAGACTACAGACCACAGACCATAGACCACAGACCACAGACTACAGACCACAGACCACAGACCATAGACTACAGACTACAGACTACAGACTACAGACCACAGACCACAGACCATAGACTACAGACCACAGACCACAGACCACAGACCACAGACTAACTACCAACTACCAACTACCAATTACCAAATACCAAATCCCAACAACCAAAGCCATTTGAATAGCGAAAATTACTAGGCCGAATTTTAAGCCTCTTTGTCCGGAATTAAGGAGCTGAGTAAAACTAACTTTCAAACCTATGGCTGCCATCGCTACGGTTAAAAATGCTTCACCCGAGAACTTGGTGATTGATAGTATTTCTTTTGGCATTTCAACAAAAGAGGCTACCACTGTAATTACAACAAACGCGATAAGATATTTAGGAAGTTTTAATTGTTCTTTTAGTGAAATATTTTCCCCTTTATTGAGCAGGAATTTAATGAAGATTAATCCAGGAGTTAGCATCGCTACCCTAGCCATTTTTATGGCAATAGCTGCTTTTCCGGCATCTTCGGAAATGGCATAACCGGCGCCGGCTACATTGCCTACACTGTGCAAACTTGCACCAATGAAGAATCCAATTTTGTCACTCATCCATTGCATGTCCATGATAGCTATTGGAATGGCAAGCATGCCAATGGTTCCCAACAAGTTTACTACCGCCATGGCAATGGCTACATCTTCTTTCTCTTGATTTTTTAATGATGGAGCTAATGCTGCAATCGCCGATGAACCACAAATAGCAGTTCCAAATCCAACCAAAATACCGGTTGAGCCAGGGCAATTGAATTTCCTCGATAGATGGAACGATATCCATAGAACAGCAAGTACAATTACTGCGATTCCTAAAAAAGGCAACCAACCAGTTTTTCCAAAGTGGGCATAATTGATGCCGAATGCCATCATAACAATAGAGTACTCAAGGAGTGTTGTGCTAGCTAATCCAACCCACTTACTCCATTTTTCAGGCAAAGTAAAAATATTGCCTACAACTATACCGCCAAGTAGGGCCCACATAACTGGATTCATGATGCAAATATCACACAATTACATTCCATGATATGTGTTATTTGTTACACAAAATTTCTAGAACCGTTTATCAGTTTAAAATGTCTTTTATAGTTTAAAGTGTAACTTTGTAGTTCCGTCTGCAGTGAAGAAAGAATCCGTGATTTCTAGTGTGTTTTTATTGATTGCTTTGATGATTTATCTCATTTGGCGATCAGAGTCTGTGCTAGTTAATTTTTTAATGGGTTCATTGTTTTCTCCGGAAGATTTTAGAGATTGGCGTGCTACAATTTCATCTAGACTTCCATTGAATGATTTTATCATTTATTCTTTACCAGGCGGACTATGGGTATTTGTTTCGACCGCAGCGTTTAAAGATTTTTTTGTAGTCATTAGGAAAAACATCATTAATTTGATGTTTCTCCCCTTAGTGATGGCCATTGTGTTGGAAGTCACTCAACTTATTCATTTAACCAACGGAGTATTTGATGGTTGGGATGTTCTTCTTGAATTGATTTTTTGGGTAGCTTCTTTGTTGGTTTGTCCTGCAACAGAGATTAAAGAAGATTTTTTGAAGTCTGAACAATCATCTAAAAAGATTTGGGCAATATTTAGTTTGCTCATATTATATTTGGCTCACCAAATATAATATGCGTCCCTTAGCCCTTCTGTTGTTTTGTGTCTTATTAAGTACTCTGAGCGGGCAAAATTGTGATCCTAGCATTTCGTCAACCTCCACGTTGTCAAAGAAAGGATTTGAAATTGTCAGCATTTTGGTCGATGCTTGCGATGGAAACAAAGAAGGGCAAAATGAAATGGTGAGACTAAAAACGGGTAAATACTCCCTTCCGGTGAATAATTTTTATGTGCCAGACTACAAGTCAGGTATGGTCAATTGGGGGAGTTCATCCAATCTTTGGCGTGATTTTGCCTCTTCTAACATCTCTTTGGCATCCAAAGTAAATGCGCTTAATGCAAATGTTAAAGCCGCAAACAATTGTGGTTTTTTCAAATTTCTTGGTCCAAATGATCAAATTCCCCCTTTTTCAGACGTACTCATTATTACCAGTACCGATTTCAATCCTTACGCTCATGATTTTGGTGGATTAAACGATACAGTCATTTTACTCATACAGAATAAGGGTAATACTGCTGGACATTTTGCTAATTATGCAGGAAGTAGTTCAACAAGAACTCTGATCTTAGGCAATTCTGGACACATCGATACGGTAACCTATAATATCAATTCTCTTATAAAACAAAACGGATCCAAAGGAAGCGAAGACGGTGCGGGGGTCGAGTTTACGCATACAGGTGCTCCAAAGTATGTGAACTATGGCTGCAAAATTCCTTATCCTGAATTCAAAGTGGATGCGGGTCAAAATTTGACAGTAACCTGCGCTGATACATGTGTTCAATTGAAAGGAATGGTGATGGGATATTCATGCGTTCGCTGGTTTTCTTCTTCCGGAGGACGTTTTGACGATTCTTCAAAACTGAATGCTATTTTCTGCATGCCTAAAAGTGGTCTCCAGAAAATAGTGCTATATTTAGAAGCCTACAGTTCTTGTGGAAAGTGGGAAAGGGATAGTCTTGTAATTTGGAATCAAGCCATTCAGCCACAAGCAATTTTCGAAGTAGATTCAACATTTAAACCTGTTTGGACTTTAAAAAATCTTTCGCAAAATGCGGATCAATATATTTGGGTCATCAGATATGCTAACGGTACAGATACTCAATTAAGAACAGCAAGCTTGGCAGAATGGCCTATTATTCGTGCCGATAATCCAGGTAAATATATTATATGCTTGGAGGCAAGTATTGGTTTTTGTAAAGATACTTTCTGTCGTGAAGTTTATTTATTGGGTGAAGATGAACCATTTATTTACTTAGCCAATGTATTCACACCAGGAAGTAAAGACGGACTAAATGATGATTTCAAAGTGGTGAGTTTAGGTTTGGTGTCTTATTCAATCAAAGTGTATAATCGATGGGGAGCTCTCGTTTTTAAGTCAACAGATGCATCTGAATATTGGAATGGTAAAGTTCAGAATCAAGGTGAGAATTGCCCTGCTGGGAATTATTTCTATATTCTTGATTATCAACTACAAGGACAGCCGAAAAAGAGTGTCAACGGTGCGGTCAATTTGATTCGTTGATTAATGTTGAATCAATTGAAATTTATCCGTTCCTCTAGAATGGTGAAAGAAGTAAATCCCTACTGGTGTATTAGGAGCAATTTTTACAGATTTTAAGCCTTGAGAAGTTTCTGAAATTTCAATCGGTATTTCCTGTCCAATAGAATTTGTGATGCGAATATCCCTAAGGTTTTGTTGAATGTAAAGTAGTCCGTGTGTTGGATTTGGGTAGAAATGAGTGTTTTTACCGAATAATTTTTGGGTTGAGTTACTTTCTGAACTGAAAATTAATTGAAAACGCTTCTCGTTTTTGGGTTCAATTATTTCAAAATCAATGTTTGTTTGATTGATGTTGCTGATTGGGTGAATTTGATCTTTAACGGCATCCCTCAAATAGATTTCAAATCCAGAAACATTTAATGGTTGAAAAGAATAGGTATATCTATTTTCCCGTGTTTTACTTAATGACAATTGAATGGTATCAATTCCAGTTGGGAAGTTTCTTCGGTCTAAACTGTACAGGTTACTTGATGTATCTGATATTCCTAGCATCTCATCAAGATTTATAGGTTTATTAGCATCTTCGAGATTGTAGGATGAGGAATTATCCCCCGAAAAAAGAACCATAAGTCCGTCGCATGCGCTGCCTTTAGACAAGAAAGAATCGCGGTAATAAAGATTTACTTTGAGCTCTGAATAATCTGGAAATTCTAAAAATGTATTGGTACGTGCTTGAGAAGAGGTCTGGTATCGTGAAAGATTTACTGATGCGGCACCACTATTATTGGTTTTTAGAAATGCGGCCTGACCGGGCATCAGGTATTGATTCGCCGCTGAACCACCGGTACTGCTTCCGCCGGGAAGAGATACGGTTGTATAGGCGCCTCGGGTGCCCAATTTGGGATCCCAGATATACATTACATTCGATTTGAAATTGGTATTTGTTGATGTTGAGCCCAAAATACTTCCCATATCTAATGCAGCTTGGAACGGATTTCCGATGAAAACATCGGTATTTGCTGCTGTATTTGAAGGCATGGCAACGGTTTGAGATGTCACATTTAGGGTGCCTGTGGTTCTTAAAACAGTATTTGAAGCAGTAGTAGTTGAAGTTGTAAGATCCGTTGATCTATCACCTCTTACCATGATTCGATAGGGTGTTCCTGCTGTGATTTTATCTGTGGAATTATTATTTGTAGAGGTAACTGCAGACCAACTTTTTCCGGTATTGCTGTATGTAAACAAAGAAGCATTTCCACTGGTGGTAGCATCTGTTCCATTGCTGCCATTTCCAGTAATATGGGTGCCTAGTCCGGAAGTGTTCGTGCCTCCTTCTTGCCAATTGGCGTAGATAGTTGAAGTGGAATTTATGGGTGAGCTAAACAATCGGAAGGCTCTTCGCGCTGGGAAATAGGTTTCGACGGTAAAATTACCAGAACTTGTGGCATCGTCACTGATTAATGCAATGGCTGTTTTTGTGCTAGTGCTACTTAAGGTGGTGTTACTGTTGCCGTTGTATGAGCCATAAGGAACACTCAAAAGTTCAGTAATGATTACTGAGTTTCCTGGCGCTATGGTTGCAGCTCCTCCTGATGTAATGACCAATTGTTTGAGTGAGTTTGTGGTGCCAGATGCAGTTTGATTCATGTAGAATGTATTGTCAACACTTCCATTGAATTCCAAAGTAGAGGCCGTGCTACCCGTAATTGTACCCGTACCAGTGAAGCCATGATCTACTTTTAAGTAGTATCCGTTTAAACTCAGTGATTTACCTGTTGCAATATCCACTCCTCTTAAAAACATATTAGAGGCAAGTGCCGGATTATTCACTGTGTTGGATGTCACAAAGACATGAGCCCCTTTGGGTGCAGCCACACGCTCAGACCAATTTGAGGCCGTTGACCATGTTGAATTTGTTTCACCGAACCAATTGGCGCGAGTCACCACAATGGTATCTTGAGTAATCAGATTTGAACTCGTTGAACTCATTGTCATGTTATTGATTCTAAGGTGGTTCCCTGCTTTTTTGTCATAAATATGGGAAAGGTCCGTATTTGTACCGCCACCAATTCCTTGGTTGAAATCGTAAAAGGCTAGTAGCCCCGTTGTTGTAAGGTCAAGGTATTTATTGCGATTTTCAGTAACTTGGGCAGTAGTTCTAGCAGTTGACCAAATACGCAATTCATCAATGACAACATTTGAATACAAACTGGCAGCTGTACCTGAGTAATCTGCGCCAACCGATAAGTAGTCAGTTCCGTCTAAATTGAATGAAGGGAAACTTGACCCAGTTTGTACAATGGTATGTCCAGTAGTAATGATTGATACAGAACCGTTGTTAAATGTACAAGCAACATGATACCAAGTGTTTAAAGCCGCAGTGAAATTAGGATGTGTCAGAATATTTGCAGAACCCGCACTATTTGCTACGTAAAATGCCAATTGATTGGAGCTGTTAAGATATACTACGGTTCTTGCTGGATTGCTGCTTGTCGTTGCATCATCTCTGATGTAAACCATGTTTTGTTGCACGTTCAATTTTTTGGGTGAAAACCAGAATTCGATGGTGTAAGTATTTGATGATGCAGTGCTTAAGGTGCCATCTAAAAAATCATTGGTCCCGTCAAAAATCATTGAGTTGTATCCAGCAAGTGCAGTGGAGCCGGTTGTCCATGTTGGACTATTATTCAGAGTGCCGTTAATATTAGAAGTATTGGTGCACACATTGGCCAAGGTTGAACCTGTACCTTCATTGAAAGGGTAGTACGCTATGAGTCCCGTTTCATTGAGTCTAGGGGCTCGCTGCATATATTCTCTTATTTCAGCTTGTGTGCGTGCTGTGCTCCAAAAACGGACTTCGTCTAGGTCTCCATCAATGAAATTATCTACGGCTCCTATCAAATAGTTGCCACTAATTTTTGCTCCGGTTGGCGCGGAAGCAGTATTGGCAAGATTTCCGTTGATGTATAAATATTGGGTAGTTCCGCTTTTTACAAAAGCAACATGAAACCATTTTTCAGTAGCTAGATCAAGGGTGGTTGTTAGAACATCATAACGGGTACTATTAACATGATCGTACATGTCTGTGTGAATTTCACCGCCGTTCATCCACATACTTGGATTCCTAGAGCTGATTGCGGAAGAGCCCCCTTGATATCCAATAAAACCGTGATATGCGGTTCCAGTTGCAGCCGCGGAAGATGGTTTTACCCAACACTCAATGGTGAAGTTTTGAACCCCGTTGGAGTATATAGTGCTAGGTATTGAGACTGATTGATTCGTACCATTGAAACTCAATGAAGAGTTTTGCCCCCAAAGGGAAGTTGTAAAGAAGAATAAAGATAAAAAGTGAAACCCTTTAAGAGCCTTCATAAAATGATTTACAAAGATAGGTAAATCACGGGATAATTGCCAATTATTCAGTAGGTTTCGACTTGCCGGCCGTTTTGGCTGCAGCTGCTGTCATTCCTGCTAAATCTCGATCAATAAGGTACAATCCTGAACCATCAGTTCCTATGATTTTCAACTTATTAATGATGGTGTTGAATTGCGCCTCTTCTTCGCGTTGTTCAGAAACGTACCATTGCAAGAAATTCGCTGTGGTATGGTCAGCTTCTTTGGTAGCTAAATCCATCAATCGGTTGATAGCCGCAGTTACCTGTTGTTCTTGGTTTAATATTTTATTAAAGACTTCTTTATATGAACTGAAAGTGGTGCTTGGCGCCAAAACTGCGGGCGACAAGGCAAATCCACCCACTTCGTTAATATAATGGAACAGCTTCAGCATGTGCATGCGCTCTTCATCGCTTTGAGCGTACAAGAATTGAGCGGTTCCGTCAAACCCTTCGCCTTCCATCCATGAAGCCATTGCTAAATAAGATGCGCTCGCTCTCGCCTCCATGGCCACTTGGTCGTTCAATGCTGATTCTAATTCCTTTGATAACATAGAACAAAGATAACAATTAAGTGAAAAAGTGGTTTTATTCCTGGAACCCTTTACCTGCGAAAATTTTATCGCGGTATTTCTCGATTCTCGCTATACGGGTTTTTGACTGTTTCGCTTGATTGAAATGCATCAAATATCCTCGTTGTCTGCCTGGAGTCAACGATTTAAAAGCCTTTTCAAAGTCTGAATCTGATTGAAAATAAGCAGTAAGTTCCTCTGGGACATCATAATCTTCCATTGATTTGCTGACAATCTTAGCACCAGATTTTTCTATTTCTATGGCTTCTTTTAAGTATTCCTTGAGGACGTCAACCGAGTTGAGTAAGTCATCCGTTTTTTCAATTTTATACAGTTTCGATGAATTTGAATTCTCACCCGCAAAACTCAACAATCCGTGCGGATCGCTCATCAATACTCCCTTGAAAAATCCCAAGGCACAGTAATTCTTGAAGACGGCAATGATCACGATATTCTTGCCATTCCAAGTGTAAACGGGTTGCGACCATTTTAATTCTTCATTTAAGCCTACTTCCAAACACAATTCACGCATGATTTGCAATTCGACGGGCCACAAATGTATCTTACATTGTGGTGTCTTAAAATGTTTGCATCTCCCGCAGCCATCAGTGAAATATTCTTCAATGGATGTAATTCCCATGCCAACAAAAGTAAATCTAAGGGCGTATAATTGTAAACCCAATATGGATTTTTTTCAGCAGTTTTCGTCCATTCAA
>CAYPBJ010000030.1:0-20273 GCA_964408945.1 uncultured Rhizobium sp.
CTTAGATAGAGGCATCAATGCGGTAGATGTTGTAAATAACATTACAAGTTATTTGGGTTAGGTTAATATTTAATGTTAAACCCCACTCAGAAATGGGTGGGGTTTTCTGCTGATGAAAGTTCTATTGAATGTGAATATGGTTATCCTACACAGGGTTTTTATTTTTAACTCTATAATTAATTCACTTAGCTTTTGTAATCTTTGATAATGTAGCGTTCTTTGGATTCTTCTTATTCTGGAATATGTCTATTGGGTATTGTTCAATTCCTGATGCCCGCCCTTATTAAAGCCTAATTGAAGAATATTTATGTTTTTATTTTATTTCATTTAATGTCACTTTTTGTTTGTAGCCATTTGAAAACATAGTCCAATGCCCTTCTACCATCAGCATGCCTTTTTTGTCAAACTTACCTCTCAAGTTAAATATACCGTCAAATTTATGATTGCCTGGTTCCTCAAGTGTTATAATAAAATCATCACCTGTTCTTTTCAATAAATCTATGTCAATAGTTTGATTATTCATTGTTGAGAAAAATCCTTTAATTGGCCTTTTATTGCCTAATACTGTATTAAATCCTTCTACATTTTTAAAACTTTCGTCACTATTTAGTAATTCCATAAAAAATGAGTTTGAGCCAATTTTACCTTTTAATTTTATTGGCAAGGTAGATTCTTTAGTTTTTATCTCATTCACATTATTCTCATGATTTTCGTGTTTCTTAACTAACTCCTCTGAAAGAACAATATTTCCATTATTACTTTGATAATTGTTGTCATTTTTTAATTGATTGGTATTGATGGACTTTAAGCCTTTTTTTATGGAATGCCAAGTGGATTTGGGTATGAACAAAGTTTTTTTATTGTTCATTTTAAATTCATCGAGAGAATTGTAAATATATTCTAGCTCAATTTCGTTATCATTTTCTTTATAGGAAATATCGTTGTGATTAACTATGATATCAAACACAAAGCCGCTATTGTTTTCATCTCTTAAATTAACACTGACATTATTCCATGAGTTAAAATTTTCGAATGATTTTTCGTCAATGTCCAAATACATATCTCTTTCTGCGTATCTTTCTTTCGAAGATTGTCCATTCCTTAAATCCAGAGAAAACGGTTTGCCCTTGGGTAAAAAATAATTTTTTCTTTCTTTTCCCGTTTCTGTTATTAAGATAATAGAATCTTGTCCGCGTAATACAGTGAAATGACTTTGACGAAACTCATTTAGCTTTTTTTGAATATAATTATCAGATTGTATTTTGTAGCCTTCAGTATGTTCGAAATAAAAAATTCCACAAAATTGCACTAAAAAGAGTAATCCAATAATCCAACGGGAATAAACTAAGCTTCTAAAAACTTTATTTAAATATAAACTAATCAAAGTAAAAATTAATGAAGCGAGAATATTCCACGATATAAATATGATATCTTTATCTATTAATTTAATTCCAATTATTAGGAGACAAATAATTGCAATTAGTGATGTATTCTTAAAATATACTTGATCAAGATAACTGCTTATTTTCTTGTAATCATACTCTTTTTTCTTTTCACTGCTAACTATTCTTAAATTTTTTTCAGCTTTATCATAATCTTTCTTGTCAAATGCATTTTTTGCAATATAGATATTTTCTGTATCCTCGATTGTTTCAATTATATACTTTTCATTTATACTGATAAAATCATATGTTGAAAGCTTTCGAATTGTCTTTTTTAAGACACTTAAATCATTACTTTTTGCGCTTGTAAGCGCTTTGTTTAAAAGGTCTAGCTCATATTGATCTGAAGGCTTTTTACCTCCGTAATATGATTTAGAAAGATTTTGATCAAGAAAGATTGTATAGGCCTCACCGTAAAATGTAAATGAAACTTCAAAATATTTATTCTCAAAAAAAGTTATTCTTGATGAAATAAGTTTAGTTTTTTCAGAATCTTTGAAATCGAAAAACGCACAAATCTGCCTATATAAAGAATGTGATTGTAACTGCTCAAAATAGCCATCTTTAAATCGGCTTTCCTTAAATTCAAAAAGCTTCTTTTGAATTGCGAAACCAATCTCGTTTGCTTTTGAATTATCAAAGCCGGGGAATGGATTAGTTACAAAAAGTTTTTGATGAAGATTTAGGAATTTTGCATTCACTATAAAATAGTGATCCATTGTCCGATAACCGTCACACTGATAACAAGTTACTTCCCCCGAACCATGACATGTGTAACATGTGACACGACCTCGTCCACTGCATGAAGAACATGTTACATAGCCATTTCTGCAGCTTGAACATGGTTTGTATCCGCGGCCACTGCAGGAAGAGCATCTTTCTATTCTTTTATTATCTCCATAACCGGTCTCTTTCGATCCTTTTCCAGAACATGACCAGCATTTTGTTTCGCCACGGCCCGAACAACTGCTGCATTGCTTTTCCCCACGACCTGAACAACTGCTACATGTAACATCACCAGCCCCTCGACAGCTAGAGCATCTTATTTTGCCATGTTGTTTACATCTACTACATCCTATTGCATGATGACTTTCTTCGATACTATGGTTGTCATCAGAATTTTGAAACTCCTTTTTGTAAGAAAGTTTATAATCCCATGAATTAAATTCAGAAATCCTTTTGCTACCTACTTGAACGCCATACTTGTTAGGTCTATTTGTTTCACTTATACTTCTAGTGTCCGTAAAATTTTCTAAAGTGCAAGTATGAAATTTTACTTCATTACATGAAATAATTTCTAATCCACCTTCCTTGAGATAATCATCTTCAAAGTTGAATTTAGAAAGCTCAGTATTGACTACAGATAAGATTTTAGCCTTATCAGCATCTATTTTAGTAGCCTTGTATTCAAATATATCCTTGAAATTAGATTCCATATTTAATCGTTTTGTTCATCATTGAAAGCGTTATAAATTTCCCATTGTTTATCACCAGGCAGGGATTTAACCATTTCGATAAATAAATCCGAATCCTTTATCATTTCATTTGCTTCTTCAAAAGAAATATCAAAAGCACTTGCAACCACTCTAACCTTACTTTTGTAGTTTTCCAAAACTGTTTCTGCATTAGATACAACATCAGATGTGTTACCGCGATTTAAGTTTGATGTGCTAATTTTATCCTTTGTTTGATATTTGGCAAATAAACTGTCATATTCCTCTATAACTTTCTTTTCAAGATTCGTTGGTGTTGAATTATTTTTTTTCGTCTCTTCATTTTTTTTATCATCCATTTTAGAAATAGTTGTTGATTTTAATTTGTTAATAATTGAAGTTAAATTGAAGTCGGTGTTGATGTGGTCTACTAAGCGATCAAGGCTAATGCCGTTAAGTTGTGATATCTGTAAATCCGTTCTTTTGGCTAAATCCACATTTAAAGCTTTTGCTGAATTAAATTGACTAATTTTGCTTTCAATGCCAGTTTGTACATTAGACTTTAGCTTTGTTAACATTAATTTGTGTGACAAAATAAGTACATCGTCATCAACGGAATAATTTGAATCTATTTGATTGTTGTAGCTTTGAATACTCTCTAATTTTAGGTAATCAAGTTCTAAGGATTCTAGATCTTTTTGAGATTTTCTTTTTAATTCACATAGGAGTTCTATTAATGATAGGAACTCGTTGTGGTGCTCTTTAAATTCGGAAGTCAATAAAATTGAATAGTTTGAACAGTCATTTACAGCTTGATTTACTTTCAAAATAATATCAGTTAATGATGACTTAGTTGTGGAATCTATGTCAATCATTTGAAGTTTTTCAACTCCAATATTTCCATCAATCTCAAACGATTTTTTTGCACCTTCAAGTTTAATTTGAAGTATAGATAAGATTTTAGCAAAGATTGGGGAAAATTCCGGGTTTGACACTGCAAGTGCTACAGGTTCAAAGTATTGGTTGTTTATTAGTTCCTTTATTAACTCAAGAGATGAATCGTGATCACCTGAAAGACATAAGTATTTAGCTAATTTGTACTTCGATAAAATTTCAGTTTTTTTGTCAATTTCTTTACTAAGAATTTTATTTAGTGAATCAATCGATTGATTATGCTTTTCCTGAAGTGCATAAAGTGTGGCAAGATTGTCAAGAATGAAAACCTCTGTGGACTTAAGGCGGTCTTGTGAAACCTCTTCAAAATACGAAAAATCCTCTTGAACAAGTTTTGAGGCTTTTTCAAAATTAAAAATTGAATCTTCTAATTTTTCTTCTCTCAGATAAACAAATCCTAGGTTAATGTATGCTTCAATGTTTAAAGGATTTTCTTGTATGCTTTTATTTAGTTGAATTATTGCTTCATTATACGATCCAATCTTGTATAGAATGAAGCCTTGTTTATTGTACTCTGCAGATTTTGTTGCTCCACTGAATTTGATAAGATTTATTAGTTGATCAAGCTTTTTGTCTACATTGAATAAGTACCATTTTATTTCATTTAAATTTTCAATTAAATTAGACTCAAGTCTTTCGATACAAGATTCAAGGTTGTCGAATCCATCTTGAATTGTCCCTTCAATTGAAATTAATGTATCGTTTACTAATCGAAGCGCATCCGTAGTCTGCTGAGTTTGATGAGCAATTGCAGCAACGGTAGCAACCTGAGCCGCAATCATCCAACCTTGTCGTCTTTTGATTGATTCTAAAGTGGCAAGACTATCAATTTCAATATTTGAAACTGGACTATTGCTAACATTACCCCACTGATATTTATCAACTAATCTCATTTTAAATTACTTTATTGCAAATTAAAGTAGTTTGACTTAAAATCAATCATTAATTAGTAGATGACTTTGTTTAATTCGTTAATTAATTAGATAAAAAGTTACAGGTAAAAATTTATAATTTTCTAATATGATTTTCAATGGAAAAACCACACAATTATTTGATTTTATGGTCTTGCCCCTATATGGAAACAAACATACAAATAAGGAAAGCACAAGTAAGCTTTCAACATCTTAAGGATAAGATAATTCAGGTTAGAGGTATTAAAGATGCATTCGTCTGTCTTTATGCGGAGAAAATTAATGCTCAGAGTTTCATGGAATATTTTTTGTTAGGTTAAGCGAAATGTTAAAAATGGCTCACATGCAAGTTCAATTCTGATTTGAGTTCATGCCAGTTGGGCAAGTGCTTATCAAGGAGGGTTCTGAAAACGTCGTTGTGTTTTCGTTCAATAAGGTGAGTAAGCTCATGGACAATGATATATTCGATGCATTGAATTGATTTTTGAGCTAATTGAATATTGAAATTTATGCTCTTCTTTTCAGTATTGCATGAGCCCCATTTTGTTTTCATGCTGTAAACTTTAAATCCACTGCACTTGACCTGTAATATCATTTCCCATTTGGGGATAAGCTCACATAATATTTGTTTTAACTGCTTACGATACCATTCATTTACCAATTCAGCTTTTTGTCCGGTAGTGAATCCTTCTTTAACATATAAGTCAATGTACGTTTTCGTTTTGCAAACTACCGTTGGGTAACGATGATGGTGATTTGTTTCATGAACTCGCAATAAATAACGCTTCCCAAGGAAATAATGCGACTCTCTATTGATGTATTGTCTCGGTGATTGTCTTTCGATGGCTGAGAATTTTCGTTGCTGCCTGCGAATCCATGGAATTTTGGATGCAACATACAGTTCTAAAGTCTTCTCATTTACATCCAATGGTGCTGCAAGTCGAACTCTACCATCGGGTGGATAAACCGCCAAATGCATATTTTTAATGTTCTTTTGAACCAACTCTACTTCAATTCCAGCTACAATCATTTTCTGTATTCTTTCTGATTTTTGATAACCTCTAGAATTGTTTCTACTTTTTCAGGATCATCTACATGACGTATTATGGCATGTTTGACCTTGCGCTCTTTTAATGTATTTCCAATCCAATTTTCTTCAATATTGTATGCAACATCAATTTCCATGGCCAAGGTTAAATCCTCATCTTTAAGTATTTCATACAGGGCCTGTTTTGCAGGTGTATTGATATTGGACGGATATTGGCTTTGTTTGTTTTTAGGTTGGATGTTTTTAGCGAACTCCTCGATCTCCTTTAAGAACTGCTCGTAGTTTAGTGCACCTGTCTTGCGTTGTTTGATCAGCTCTTGCAATAGAACACTCATTCTTTCATAATAAACAGGATTAATGGGCATTTCTTGTGTGATAACCTTTCGCATATTAGCTTCAAGTGTTTCAGCGACCGCCTCTCTACTTGTTTTAATCGCGTTGGGTAATTTGTCAGTCGCAGCTCCAATTCCCTGTTCGACAATAATTTGAAGTAGAGTAGCATCGCCAAGGTTTGATATGGTTCTGCTGGGATCTGCACTTAAATACATGTCTAATAATTGGCGCATATCTGGTTCGTATTGCTTCAGGTCAATGTCTTCGCCACTTGCTATTTTTATTGAGTTACGAAGCTCCACATATTCATCTACCTTAGTTTTTATTCTTGCAGCTTCAGCATCATTATAACCTGCCTCCTTCATTTCGGGTGCAATGTTGTTGAATGCCCGAATTAATGCAACCACAGATTTGTAGAAAGTTAAGCGTTTTTCTTCATTTTCTTTTAGGGCGTCCTTATCTTCAGTATTCCCGCAGAAATATTTAATGTATTGTTCAATCTGCTTCGGTGATTCAACGTTCTTAGTTAGTTCATACACCGTTTCTAAAGCGTCTTCCAAGCGCTCTCTTGCCATTTTCAAACGATCAACTAGCAATCCTTTAACATCATCTTCCTCAAAATCATCAAATGCGTCTGATGTGTAATCTGCAATAGATTGGTTTAAGCTGTTGAATAAGTTTTTGTAATCTACGATATATCCAAATTCTTTGTCATCGGATTCCGTGCGATTAACCCTGCAAATAGCCTGAAATAAACCATGATCACGCATTTCCTTATCAATATATAAATAAGTGCAACTAGGAGCGTCAAATCCTGTTAACAGCTTATCCACCACAATAAGTAATTGCATGTTGGCTGGCTCATCAATGAATTGTTTTTTTACTTCTTTTTCAAATTGCTCTCGGTCTTTACCGTTCAGCATTTTTTGATAGATTTCGTATTGCTCGAGTTTTTCGGTTTCTCCGTGACCTGTTGACTCACCTTTTATACTTGCGGTGGAAGGTTCAAAACTGGTTACAATGGCACATTTTTTAAATCCGAATTGATGAAATATTTCAAAGTACCTGCATGCCTCATAAATGCTTCTGGTTACTAAGATTGCATTTCCTCTTCCATTGTTCAATCTTGGTTTAACTCTAAAGTCTTTGATAATGTCGAATGCTATTTTTTGCAACCGGTCCTTAGTGCTGAGTATCTTTTGCATTGTTCCCCATTTTTGCTTTAACTCAGCTTTGGGAAGTTCATTCATTTCCTTGGTTACTGTCTCGAACCAGTCATCGATTGATTTTTGATCTGTTATTTTCTGATCTACATCTCTGGCTTCATACAGCAAATCCAAAACTACACCATCTTTAACCGCTTCATTAAACTTGTAGGTGTGGATATACCTTCCAAATATTTCAATTGATTTTTTCTTGTCTGTTTTTAGCAAAGGAGTCCCTGTGAAACCAATAAATAAAGCCTCTGGTAATAACTCTTTCATGGCTTTATGCAATTCGCCACTTTGTGTGCGGTGACACTCATCAATAAATACAAAAAGGTTTCCTTTGGGTTTGAAATCAGATGGCTTTTTGATGGTTTGTATAAACTCGTCTAAATCACTTTCATCATTACCCCCAAATTTGTGTATCAGTGAGCAAAGCAACCATGGTGACGGTTCATTCAATTTTGTTATCAGGTCACTACCACTTTTAGATCTATGTATTTTTTCATCTACACCCTTAAAAACCTTTTCAATTTGTTCATCTAATTCTTTTCTATCAGTGATAATCAGTAAACGGGCGTCTGTTTGGTTTTCACGTATCCACTTGGCTAACCAAACCATGGTAAGACTCTTACCTGATCCTTGAGTATGCCAAATAATTCCCCCCTCTCGATTTTGAATGAACTTCTGTGCGGCTTTAACACCAAAGAACTGATTTGGTCGGCACAGTTTTTTAATGCCAGCATCAAACACAACGTAATCATGGATAAATTCGAGGTAGCGTTGTTTCTCGCAGAACTGAAGTAAGTTTTGATCAAGTATATTTTTATTAGGATCTTGCTGATAATTGTCTTCTTTCCATTTAAGGAAAAACTTTTCAGCAGTTTTTGTAGTGCCGTAAAATAAACCTTGGCTATCATTACCTGCTAATACCGTTTGAATGGTAGAAAAAAATGGTTTAATGAATCGGTGTTGTTGGTTGTCCAAGTTCTGCCTGATTCCTTCAGATGCGGAAACACTAGCACGCTTTAACTCCAATACGCTCAATGCAATTCCATTCACGTAAATTACGATGTCTGGACGCTTGGTGTTTTCGCCTTTTACGGTTACTTCCTCCGCAACAGCAAAATGGTTATTTAATGGATTTTTCCAATCAATGAGCCATACGGTTTGAACCGCCGCATCCTTGCTATCATCTTTTACCTTAATTCCGTATCTCAACATTGAATAAACTTCACGATTAACGGGGTATAAATCATCGCTTGGATTTAAGGCAGCAGTCTTTTTAAAATCAAAAACGGCTCTACCAATAACCGCCTCTGAATATCCCGATTCTTTCAACCACACTTTTAAATCTCCTTCACGGATGTTGCTATTTTCCTCCTCTTCCAAGTTGCCAAGGTAGGTGTATCTCAATTGTTCTTTCAGCAATTGAACCACTCGGTTTTGTGTGATCCTTTCTTTTCGCATATTTATTTTACGAATTGTATATCCTATTTAACTCCTCCCAATTCAGCCTACTAAAACCTAATTGATTTTCCAATTTTACAGTTTTGTTTATTTCTTTATCTATGTATTTTCCGAGAACCATAAAATATTTATATCGTTGATCGGAGTCTTTTTCTCGCGATGCAAATTCAGTTAATGCGTTTAACACCGCAAACTGATTATTGCCTAATTGTTCAATATTTCTGCCAAAATATAAATCTATGTTTCTGTCATCTCCATTAAATTCTGGATTAATGAAATTGTCACGATTTATTTTCTTAGAATTGGATAGGTTAAATAACTTAGATGCAATTGTATTCGCACTCAGACGCAATTGTTCTGAATCGTTTGAATGGGATTTTAAATAATTGAAATAATTATTTAACCTATTTCTATATGACTCAAAGTTGCAACGAGTCCATTCGCAACCTATGTCATTAATTTTTTCTGCATCAATGACCTCCTTAAATTGTTCGCTTAAAATTGACACACAACCATTACTACACCATTGTCTGTATAAAATGGGAAAATATGTAACCTTATCTGGTTTATTATAAGAGTAGCGCGCTACGATGGTCAAGAAATATTCTTCTTTGCTTATGACAAATAAATTTCTATTTATTAATTCAAATTCTAAAGTTAAGTCATTTTCGTGTGGACTTTTATTGATAATTACCTCTAATCTTAATTTGTCCGGTGCAAATAGTTTATTCATTCTTCTGACCGCGCCTAAAATCACATTTTGAAAACTGGTATGTTTAATCTTTTTAGAAGATTTTTTTACCTGTATTTCTTTATTGATCAAAGGAACTGAAAGGTGATACATACGTTTAGTGCCTGCTTTCATTGTCCAGTGAAATGCAGGAATATAAAATTCTCGTAACGCTTCAAATGGACTTGTTTGGTTAATGTTTTTCATGGTGAGTTTATTTTATCAATCTTATTTTACCCGTTAACAAGGTTTGCATCATGCCCTGCTTCTGGTGTTTTAGTTTTTGGAGTTTGTTTTCTAGTTTTTCGATTGATGAGTCAATGTCTTTTAATGTTTCACCAATCATTTTTTGTTCTTCAATTTCTGTGGGCATTTTAATCCAATAATTAGCTAATGGAGCTCTAACAATTTGAGGTTGTCCAGAACCAGTAATTGTTTGACTAAAATCTTGCTTCAACAACAAATAATAAAAAAAGACTTTATCAATATTTTTATTATAATCGACATTCATAACCATTGAATTACCCGTAATCCATGAAAAGTTAACTGATTTATTAACCGTTCCACATGTTGAACCTCTACAAGTTATCATTACTTGCCACTCCTTGTGATTATACTGATTATAATAACCTACAATACCATTTGCACCATAAACGATATAGCCATCATTCGTGAATTTATCTGCTGAAATAGTTTGAGGCTGATATATCTCACAAACCTCCCCCAACTTCTTCCTCACCCAACCCTCTTTTGGTTTCAGCAATTCCTGCATCACTCCTAGTTTAATGGCTTTCTTTTTTTCGATGAGCTTTTCGGTTTGGGCAATCAGCGCATCCATATCCGATAAGGCATTGGCTATGGCGGTTTGCTCGGGATGGGGAGGAAGGATTAAATTATATTCTCTGACAGAGGCTTGTGATATTCCGAAAAAAGTTGTTCCAGATTTAGTCAGTTCAATATGTTTTAAAAAACTTGGTGAAGCCAAGTGATAGTATAGATACTTTGGTACAAAAGAATTTCTGAGAGGTCTAAAGAGCAACAAATGACTATTTAATGTTGCTTTATGTGGATACGGAATTAAATCGACATATAATAATTTGCCAATTGTACCGTCTTTAGTCATAAGTACATCTCCAGTTTTAAGCTGTATTTCTTTTGCTAATTGATACCGATTTTCTGAAACATGATAAACTTCATCCCATCTAATTTCTCCATCTTTGAAATTCATTCCTGTAATTAAAAATGGATCATCGGCATTATTGTTAAATTCAGTTTGTTTAAGTCCTTGCCACCCAATTCTACCCTTGATGAATGACACATTACTAAAAATGACTATCTCCCAATCCTCAGGAATAACCCCAACCTCTGTTTGTTTATATCCTTTCTCCACTACCATACAAATCCCATTTTATTGAGGTGAGCATTAACCTTAGCTTCTAGAGCCGTAAGTTCATTATCTATTTCTGGCAATGGTGTTTCGTAGCGCTCCATTAACTCTTTAATGCGTCCAGTCAAGCGTTGGCTGATACGTTCCATTTCGCCTTGTATGGCTGCTTCCATGGCATTCATCCATTTGGCAACCACCACCACTTGCTTTACCTCATCTTCGCTTAGCTTTTGATATTGCTCCAGAGCTTTTTTATCCAGCACTTCAGCTGCTTTCTTTATATCAGCGTTCAACTTTGTTTGTTGTTCACTGAGATCCAGGTAAAGGTTCAGTACCTCAATTTCATCTGTGGCATCTTTGCTTTTGCCAATTTCTTTTAATCGTTTGGCAACTGTTCCTTTGTTTACCTTATCAAAATCCGCAAAAATGCCTTCCTCACCACTATGTTCTTCTTCCAGCTCGGTTAATTGGGATATGATATTTTCCCGTTCAGCTTCCAATGCATCCAAGGCTTCTTTATCAGCCTTAAAGTATTGATTAATCATTAAGCTCGGTGGAATCAAATCACATGTCCAGCCCTTATCGGTTTCCTTACCCGTTTTTTTATTCTTTTCAATGATGCGATAAGGAGTCGCAACCCAACCATCTTCAGCAATTTGATACAAATCATCTTGCATTACCTCATTCCAATAGTTCATCAAATGTTGGTAAACATCGTATTTGTCTATTAATGGTTTACCCGTGTAGGTTGTCAACAAGCTCTCTGCAATTTGATGGATGATTTGTTTGGGTTTAAAGCCGTTTTTAAGTGCTTTAAGTTCTTTTGTTGCATCAGTCTCCCAAGTTTTAAAAACATCGCTCATATTGGCTGAAAATGCCTTAAAATCGGAATGATTGAATATGGTTTGTTTGATGGCATCTTTTGCCACCTTGCCATCCAAATAACCTTTGCGTTTTGATGGTTGAAACAATGAATCCTTTAAACCAGGGTATGCAGCCCAATATTCAGCCAATGCATCCACATCACGCTCAGGAATACCACCCAACAAATGCGCTGAAATATCCTGTATATCTTCTGCTTCCTGGCTATCAATGTAACGTGGTATGTTTAAGTTGTAATCGTTTTTAGGATCAGCAATTTCTTCATTGCTCACAAAACGGCTGTATTTGGGTATTTCCTGTTGCTTGTTGAACACATCCACAATTTTATGGATGTCCTGGTCACGCAATCGATTTTTATTACCATCCTTTATGAATCCTTTGCTGGCATCAACCATAAAAATGCCCTTGCGTTGTTCAGCATCTTCTTTATCGATAACTATAATGCAGGCTGGAATACCCGTACCATAAAACAGGTTGGCAGGCAAACCGATGATTCCCTTTATGAATCCTTTCTTGATGATGTTTTTGCGAATCTCAGCTTCTGCATTACCACGGAACAATACACCATGAGGGAGAATCACAGCACCTTTACCCGTGCTTTTTAATGAAGCTATGATATGCAACAAAAATGCATAATCACCATTTTTCTCAGGTGGAATACCAAAACCTGTAAAGCGATCAAATTCATCTTCACTAGGGTTAAAACCTTGTGTCCAATTTTTTAAGGAAAATGGTGGATTGGCAACCGAGTAATCAAAGGTCTTTAAATGTCCGTGTTCATTTAGGAATAAAGGATTTGATAAGGTACTTTGCCCTTTAGTGATTTCTGCGGTTGGGTTGTTGTGCAGAATCATGTTCATTTTCGCCAAAGCCGCAGTTGCTCCGTCTTTTTCTTGTCCGAATAATGAAGCTGGACCCTCACATTCGTCAGCCACTTTCAATAGCAGTGAACCTGAACCCGAAGTAGGATCATAAAACGATTGGTTTTGTTTAACTCCCTTTTTGATGCCAATAACCATTGCCATAATGCGGCTAACCTCTGAAGGGGTATAAAACTGTCCTTTTGCTTTACCTGACTCGGTTGCAAAATGGCGCATGAGGTATTCGTAAGCATCTCCTAAGATATCGTCACCACCGGCTTTGTTTTTGCTAAAGTTTAAGGATGGGTTCTCAAAGATGGCAACCAATTCACTTAATCGGTCAATCATCTCTTTACCTTTACCCAGTTTCTCTTCATCGTTGAAGGAAACCACATCTATGATATTTTGTAAATCGTTTGCTTTGGCTATTTTTCCAATGGCAATATCAATTTGCTCACCAATATCCTTTGTTCCTTTTAAAGCAGCCACATCTTTAAATGAAGCTCCTTTGGGAACTTCAATCAACGCATATGGATCAGCTTCGGCTTTATCACTTACATACTTCAGGAACAATAGTACCAATACATAATCCTTATATTGAGATGCGTCCATTCCACCTCTGAGTGCATCAGCGCCTTGCCACAGGCTGCTGTATAGTTCTGATTTTTTTATTGCCATACGATATTTTCTCTACGAATCTGAAAATCAAGTTTAATCTGCCAAGTTAATAATTATTGAACTTTAAATAAAGTGGATTTCCTGAATCTAAGGAATTACTTGGTGCGGATAGGTTTCCAATTTCTAATCATCCAACTAAACTTTTAAATAACACAATCACCATGAAAAACAATACCATTCAAGAGATTCAAATTCTCTACCCCAACAAGGTTACTTCTTCTGGATATTACATCAGAAGCTCTAAACACGCAAATACTGCGTTTCTATCTATTTTTAATCCTAACACTATCTCAATTCAAGAGGAGTTTAAAGTCCTCTACCTCAATAGAGCCAATAAAATTATCGGCTCCTATGATGGGTTCCGAGGGGGCATTACAGGGGTGGGGGTAGATCCTAGGATAATCTTCTCAATCGCCCTTAAATGCTTAGCTGTAGGGCTCGTAGTTGCACACAATCATCCCAGCGGGAACTTGAACCCATCCGAGGAAGATAAAGATTTGACGAAAAGATTAATTAAAACTGGACAGCTCCTAGACATCCAAGTTTTAGATCATCTTATTTTAGTTCCAGATGGAGCTTATTTTAGTTTCTCTGATGAGGGGTTGATGTAATCATTAATCGTGACTTTTAATAAATTATCAATTTTAAATAATTAGATGTAAAAAACATGTTGGTGTTATTTTGAACTTATACATTATGAAGAGAATAGCCTTCCCCTTTTGATAGAGGGGAAGGTATTTTTATTTCAGTATTATCGACTGACTGTAACTGTGGGAGACTATTAACTGCCCCTATTAGGATTTAATATTCCATATATTCCATAAATTCTATCGGGTTGCTTCGTACACGCCATGGGATGTTTTATTAACAAAGCCAAGTTTAATTAATCGATTTAATTGCGCATTTAATGTTGATTGTGGAGTTTCTTCACCTAATTTGGCTTTTAAATCGCCAAATGAAAGTTTAGTGTTAGATTGTTCAAGAATACGGTATAGGGGCTTCAGATTGGTAGGGCAGGAATCGATTTTTCTTACTTGAGCCATAAATAATGAATGTTTGAAACAAACATCAAAAATGTTTAAAGCTGATAGAAAGTCAAGATCGGTACAAAAGATTTTATTAGACGGTTCAACATTTCGGCAAATTGTTAAAACCATCGCTAATCTTTGTAAAATATTACCTCCTCTCGTTACAATTGATTGAAGGTCGTCGGCCTCCAATTCTTGAATAGTTTCCAATTGATCTTGAAGATAATTATTGAATAAATTTTGTTGATTTTCCTGAAGTGAAAAAATAATCTTATTTGAACCGTATGAAGCCATTAGACCATTAAGGTGCTTTTCATAAATTGCTTTGCCTAATTCCTTCATGTTGTATGTTTTGTCGAATGGGTTAATCCAAGTAACTTTTTCGCCAAACGTGTACATTAAAAACCTCTGATGAAGTCCTGTTTGAATGTCATTAATGATATTAGTGAATTGATTTGGCGTGCCAGTATAAAGGATACTGCATCTTGGACTCTCAATCGTCACATTTCCATTTATCCTAGTTTTGTTTACCCTTTGATGATCAAAAATCAATCTAAAGTAGGGTGATAGATTACTCCATTCTTGACAAGCCTGCGTATCCATCTCATTAGTGTAGATTATGCCTAATCCTTTATTGATAGCGAGAGATTCAATTAATGCGGAATCGCTAGTGTTAGCGCTAATGATTAAAGTTTTTTCCCTAGGTGGAGGTATTTGCGCACTATTGGGTAAACTTTGGTATTTTAGCATCTGTTCCTTAAAATGCTCATGCATTTTCGTAACCAAAGGTTGCACTAGATACTCTCCAATTCTAACATTTGATTTTCCAGTTGAAGAGGGTGCAACGATCACCGTAAATAAATTTGCATGATGATAATCATTTGAATATTGCGCATATACCATGGGGAACAATGATGAAAGGAAAGTCAATGACGATAGTAGTGCAATGTCCTTATGGTTTGGATTTTCAAATGGCTCTGTTAATTCAGCAAGAATTGGGGGCAAATTACAAAAGGTTGACTTAGAAAATGTGGGTAATTCAGACCTGGTTTTTACTGTTAAAGGTCTTTGAGTTTCAATGAAAGACTCGTTCATGGACCCCATGGAATTTATGGAATTTGTGGAATTTGAATTACTGTCTTTTTGAGTTTTACCTAAATTGTTGTGGTTTAATTTTGAATCACTCAATAGATCCATGTTTTTTTGTGTAGGCAACATCTCATCGTAGATGTACATCCCGTTTTTTAATTTTAGATTCATAATTCTAATCTTTAAATGATTTAACTTGTTTGTCCCATTTCCGAATGACTGAGGAAGGGCACAATAAAATTTAGTATTCATCAATCGAGGTGAACAAAACACATCAATTCCAAACACTTCGCAGGGCTCTGAAAATTGTAATGAGACTACCAGGAGGTGTTTCCTTTGTACTTTGGATTTATTTGTGCTTTTTGACATCGATATGATGCCACAAAGAAAATTATAGAAAACAGGGCGATTAGACAGAAAAAAATATATCTAATCAGATGCTCGAATTGAATATACGATCAATATGATAATTATTCTCTTCTCAAGAGAGTTAGAATTGTTTCTTTTGTATTTAAGGCACTAGTGTCTTTTCTTCTAAGTTTGCTAGTACTAGAGTATAATGCCTTATCCATATTTGTTAATTTTAATGGTCTATTATTTTTATTCCCTTTGCCCTCTTTGTTCGTGCAAAATTCGTTTTCAATGATATGTGCTACTCGTTGTCTATCTTCAGGTTTTAGAATATTTGAGTTAAAGAGCAATCCAAATAATATGGAGATATCATTTTTATTTAAATTGATATTGATTTTTTTACTTGCAATGTCAAGTTGAGCGTTTTCTGTTCTCTCTTTCTTGAAAAATGTTTCGAATCTGTTAGAGATGTAAGCAATTACCAACCCCTCTAAATGCTCTTGAGGTGTAGCTTCGAGGAAAATATTTTGAAGGATGTCTAATTGTTCATCCAAAAATTCATTTCTAATCCGAAGAGGTACGTTATCCGATAATCCTTTTACTTTTTCTAGGTGTATTTCGATGAAACTATTTAAATATGCAGGGATTATGTATTCAGGGTTGGATTTGAAACTTTTAAATTTACTTAAACTTATTAAATTCTGGTCTAAGTGTTCTCCAAATGCGTAGCTAGTCCAATTATATTTGCAAATGCTTGTTTTTTTTAAGCCATTATTCAATGGAATCCCTGATTCATCAAGTTTAAAGATTATTTCTTCTTTAGTGATTTCAACGAGCTTTTCTTTTTTTAAATAACCTGGCTCCATTTGAAACTCATTCCAACTTATTTCTAAAAGTGATTTGATATTTTGAGTATAATTATAATTCATGAAACAGACACTTCACGAATTAAGTAATTATTTACATTCTCTGCAAAGCACTTTATGTCTTTCTATTTCAGCCAATACGGAATTGATGTCATAATAGTAGATGTTTCCGTATTTGCTGAATGTTAGCTTGCCAGATTGTCTTAATTCATGCAGTTTGGTATTAGAAATGCCGAGGTATTCCTGAACCTCACTGCCTCTAATCCATTTCTTACCTTCTTGAGTGGATTTACGCTGGGGGATTAGACTCAATAATAGGGATTTGATTTCCTCCAAATCCTGTTTGGTTGCAATTTCAATCTTCATAAACTTTAAATAATTTTTCTTTTATCTTTATCGTGCACTTCAAACGGATCTTCACTTCGTTTCTCTAGTTGCTGCCTTAATTTTTGCATCTCTTGGGAAACTTTCTGGTCGGTTATTTTAGCATAAATCTGAGTGGTTCCAATATTGGAGTGTCCTAACATCTTAGAAACCGTCTCAATAGACGCGCCTCCTTGTAGAGTAACCGTAGTAGCAAAAGTATGCCTAGCGAGGTGCATTGATATCCTTTTTTCAATTCCAGCTAAATCTCCAATTTCCTTCAAATAGGCATTCATCTTTTGATTGCTTAGTACGGGCAAGACTCTATTCTCGTAAATTCGAGCAGGATGTTCTTTGTAGGATTTAATCAATTCCATGGCGGGGGGTAAAAGAGGCACTTTAACAACGTTAGAAGTTTTCTTTCTCTCAGTGTTTATCCAAGGCTCTCCATCTATACCTATAGTGATATGATTCATTGAAAGTTGCTTTACATCGATGTAGGCTAAGCCAGTGTAACAGCAAAAGATGAAAATATCTCTAACAACGGCCAATCGTTCTATTTCTATTTTGAGGCTTTTGATTGCTTCTATTTCATCTTTGTCAAGAAAACCGCGCCTCACTTCCTTGATCTTGGTCTTGTATTTTAAGAATGGATCTTTATCAAGGATGTCGATTTGGATACCGTAATTGATTACGGTACGTAAATTACGAATGTACTTCACTGCCGTATTATGCCCAATTTTAAGCTTTATCTTTAGATAGGATTCAAAATCCAATAGGGTAGGGAAGTTGAATTGTTCGAGCGTTAAATCTGCTTCTTGGAACTTGTATTGGATGAATCCGATGAGATGCCTTTTTAAAGTGTTGTATCGTTCAATAGTCGCTTTACTTACATCAATTCCAACCAGACTTTCTTTATACAGGTTATGCTTATCTACCAATTCAATGATGGTAATTGAATTTTGAGTTTTGTTCAAACCTAAATATTCATCTCTAATGTTAAATACATTAAAGGGTTTTCCTTCTAGTTTCAAGTTGGAATAAATGGAGAAATACCTATTGCGAATCTCCTCTAATGAATTATTGATATGTCGAGAAGTGGAAGAATTACCTTTTACTTTCTTTGCCTTATCATCCCATTTGTCTGATTCAATCCTGTACTCTGTGGTAATTTCTATTCTTTGCCCAGCATAATTTAAGCGGCAATAGATGATTTTTCCTTCATTAACTGAAGACCTTGAGCGTCTGATAAAGAACCGAATGCTGAAGGTATGGAACATGCTGTTTTCGTATTTATTCATAAAGTTACAACCATTTTATGCATTTAACAATATGAATATCAATGTTTTAACCGCAAATTTTCAACATGTGAATAATCTTGCAACTGATTGATATTCAATGCATATGGTCGAATTTTGGGGATGGGAGTCGACTCTGTCAACACAATCCCCTGAGCGTACGCAGAAGTTTGGTATTTTTAGGGGCGTTTTAGAAATTCCTAAAAACAAAAAACCCCGAAAACACTGGGCTTACGGGGTTTTAAGGTTAAAACAATAAGTAATTTTGCAGAGAGGAAGGGATTCGAACCCTCGATACACTTTTGGCGTATACACACTTTCCAGGCGTGCTCCTTCAACCACTCGGACACCTCTCTAAACGGGGTGCAAATATACGAATTATTGCGCAGCTTTCCACCTAAAATCCCAGTACCCGGTACCCGGCACCTAGTACCCGGTACCTAGTACCAAAGTTTAATAATCACCGCCAGCGCCGCCGCCGTCAAATCCACCGCCACCGCCAAAGTCTGAGTCGGAACTCCCAGAACTGCTCGAGCTGCTGCTCGACTTTGAATACCTTCGTTCTAGTTCGCTGCTGCTTAAGGCCGATGCTTGCGCTGCAGTCAGGCCAGAGGCCATGGCAACTTTGCGTAAGGAGGCGACTTTTTCAACCTCTTCCCAGTTTTTCTTCGAGAAAGGGTTGGCTTTTAGCGCTTCGATGGAGTCTGGCGCCAAATTCTTTAGGGAGTTGTAACCCGTTCTGAATTGTTTTTGCTGTACAAATGGGTCGTCCATCCCAATCAAAAGTATGCGCATTTTATTGGCCATTTGAAGGTTTCCCAGTAATAGGAAACTCAAAATCATGATCGCCGCAAGAATTATAAAAATCATGGTTTATTTTATTTTATTGAATTTAATTCCCAACTCTGCACCGCGTTGATTTAATTGGTTGCGCTGCGCTAAGTTTCTTGATATTCCTAAGACCCAGGTGAGTACAATGATGCTTCCCAAGATGATGGCGGCAACCCAACCCGCAAAGTTTGTAGGGATGAGCATCCATTCTTCGTACCAGGGTTTTCCCACGGGGACGTATTTACGTCCTGTGCCTGCCACCGACGTTAGAGCATTTAAAATGGATTTACAACCCTTATAGTATTGATCGTCTTTTATGTAGGGGACGAGTTCATTGCGGGCCATTTCGCCCACCAATCCGTCAGGAAGGTCACCTTGCATGTCGCGAGCAACCAAAATGTGGTATTTTCTTTCGTTTATGGCGATGTATACCAAGATTCCATTATTGGCACCTTTTTGTCCTATTTTCCAGCCTCTTGCCAGCATCATGGCACGGTCAAATTTGTCTAAACCGTTGAGAGTTTCTTCAATGGCAAGTCCAATTTGAACCCCACTGCGCTTATAAAATTTTTGAAGAGAGTCTTCCAATTCACGTTCTTCCTTTTCGGAAAATACGCCAGCATAATCATTTACAAATCCTTTGGTTTCAGGAATATCGTATTCTTGTGCAGAAACGAAGTTCAAAAAGAATAACCCAAGAAGTAGAAAAATGTATTTCTTAGAAATTAAGTTCGCCATCGACTGCAACGATACAAACTATTTTTAAAATAATTGTGATTCGAAATTAAATTTCAAACCACTCTCCGTTAATCAATACGAATCCCATCATTTCGATGTATTCCTGATTGTCAATAATGATTGTGTTTAACATAACCCTAACGTTTACTGCAAATTAGAACAATTGATATGTCTAAATGTTTACGAGAAAATTATGTTTTAGTACCTGGTACCTGGTACCTGGTAGATGGTACCGTCTCTCGTCTCGAGTCTTTCGTCTCTGGTCTATGTAGCAGGTACCAAGTACTAGTTACCAGCTACCAGCTACCAGCTACCCGTAAAAGCCTCACAACCATCGACTCCCAGGAGAATTGCTTTTTTAATGCCGGGAGTTGTG
>CAYPBJ010000030.1:20373-27227 GCA_964408945.1 uncultured Rhizobium sp.
AGCCTCACAACCATCGACTCCCAGGAGAATTGCTTTTTTAATGCCGGGAGTTGTGATTTGATGCCGGGTAAATATCCCTCGGAAAAGACAGAATTTAGGCCGTCGGAAATACTTTCAACGTTGGGTTCAGCGACCCAGCCGGCTTGACCGTGCGGAACCAGCTCAGGGAGGCCGCCCACGTTGGTGATGAGCATGGGGACTTCGAAGTGGTAGGCAATTTGGCTGACGCCGCTCTGCGTGGCGCTTTTGTAGGGCTGAGCCACCAAGTCTGCGACCGAAAAGTAATCTGCAACGGCCGAGTTGGGGATGAAATGCGTGTGTAAATGTATGCGAGACGCGTGTGACGACGCGTTGATGATGTCGAGATAGGGTGCGGAATCTTCATAGAATTCGCCGGCAACTAAGAGGTCAACGTTGGGCAGCGAATCAGCGACATTAAGGTAGGCTTGTAGGAGCCAGTCCAGACCTTTGTACTTGCGGATGAATCCAAAAAACAAAATGTATTGCTTATTGGGGTCTAAATTCAGTCTTTGGCATGCTTCAGCGCGTGGGGACTTGTCACCGAAATTATCGTAAAGGGGGTGGGGGTGGTAGCTGCAGTTTTTGGCCGCAGGGGTGTTGGGGAAATGTTCTTTCAGGTCGCTCAAAACCTTTTCAGACATGGTCACAGCGCCGTCAAGGCATCCCAAGAAATAACGAGAAAAAGGAGTGTCGTAGAAGTGTTTTTCGTGTGGAATGATGTTGTCAGTGATGGCAATGATGCGGGTGTGGCCGTTCTTCTTGACCTGTCGGGCGAAAGTGCCAAAACAGGGCGCGAAAAAAGGCATCCAATAGCGGAAAATGATGAGATCAGGAGCAATTTTGGCGTATTTCTTGCCCGTTAGCAGCCAATTCAGGGGATTGATGCTGTTGAGCTGAACGTCAATGCTGAGGTCATTGGGAATGGGGTCGTTGCTGTATTGGCTTTCCCCGGGAAACAAGAAATTGGGGTATTGCAACGAAAAGGTGAGCAACGTGACCTGATGCTCTTTTTGAAGTTCACGCGCCAAGCGCTCGTTGTAGGTGGCGAGTCCGCCTCTGAGAGGGTGTGCCGGACCAACAATGACAATATGTTTGCGCGAATGTGCCATTCGCTGAAATTAGTTGATTTGTTTCTTGATGGCGTAATCGTTGCGCTCAGAATGCGTGCGGCTGATGAGCTCGCCAATGAATCCAGCGAGGAACATCTGGGTGCCAATGATCATGGCCAACATGCCAATGTAAAACAGCGGTGAGCTGGTTACCAAAGGGGCACTTTGCTTGAGCCAGTAGGCGTAATACAATTTGTTTGATATGATGATGCCCGCCATGATGAATCCAATGAAAAACGACATTACACCATACAAACCGAAGAAGTGCATGGGGCGTTTGCCGAATTTGGACATGAAATAGAGGCTCATCAAATCAAGGAATCCGTTGATGAAACGGTCCATACCAAACTTAGTGGAGCCGTATTTTCGGGCGCGGTGAACCACCACTTTTTCGCCTATTTTGGGAAAGCCGCTCCATTTCGCAATCACGGGGATGTAACGGTGCATTTCACCGTAAACTTCAATATTTTTAACCACTTGATGATGGTACGCTTTCAAACCGCAGTTAAAATCGTGCAGTTCTATGTCGCTCATTTTTCGGGTGGCCCAATTGAATAGTTTAGTGGGTAAGGTCTTGGTTATAGGGTCGTACCGTTTCTTTTTCCAGCCGCTGACTACGTCAAATTTTTGATCTAAAATCATGGCGCGGAGTTCGGGAATTTCGTCTGGGGAGTCTTGCAGATCTGCATCCATGGTAATTACCACTTCGCCGTTGCTTTCGCGGAATCCCACGGCAAGAGCGCCGCTTTTTCCGTAGTTACGCATCAACTGAATGCCTCTTACGTGTGAATTTTTTTGAGCAATTTCTTCAATAACCGCCCAAGAATTATCGGTAGAACCGTCATCGAGCAATAACACTTCGTAACTCAGGTTGTTTTCTTGGCAAACCCGGTCAATCCAAGAGCACAACTCGGGCAGCGATTCCTCTTCATTGAAGAGCGGTACAACCAACGATACGTCTTTCATCAATTTTCAAATTTAGGTTTAAATCCGATGGCATCCCTCACTGCGTCCATCGTTTTTTTTGCGCTTTTCCTCGCTTTTTCTGCTCCAAAGGCTGCAATATCATCCAATTGCTTGTCGTTTGCGAGGGTGTGATTGATTGCGTCGCGCAGAGGAGCCACGAAGGTTTCCATGTCTTCAGCGAGTTGTTTTTTAAGGTCGCCGTAGCGAATGCTGCCTTTTTTGTGTTCCTCGTCGAAAAACGCAATTGCATCGGGTTTGCACACCAAACTCATCAAGTCAAACAGGTTTTGTACTGCTGCACTTTTGGGTGCACCCGGTTCTGTAGGACCGCTATCTGAAACGGCGCGCATGATTTTCTTTTTGAGCGAATCTGCGGGCTCGTCGAGGTAAATATTGTCGGCTTCTCCAGCGCTTTTGCTCATCTTTCCGCCACCGGTTAGTCCTGGAACTTTAACCAACACATTCGATGGACTGAATGCTTGTGGCTCAGGAAAAATCTCGGTGTTATACAAACGATTGAAACGGTTTCCGAAGGTTCGAGCCATTTCAAGGTGTTGTTCTTGATCTTTTCCCACAGGTACTTTAACACCGCGGTGAATCAAAATATCTGCGGCCATCAGAACGGGGTAGGTGAGCAGTCCGGCATTGATGTTATCGGGCTGGGTTCTTACTTTTTCTTTGAAGGAAGTCACTCGTTCAAGTTCGCCCAAATAGGCGTTCATATTGAGAAAAAGGTACAATTCTGCCGTTTCTGGAAGGTCACTTTGCAGGTAAACGGTGCATTTTTCGGGATTCAGTCCCAAAGCAATGTATTCTGCCAAGACGCGTTTAACACTGCCGCGAAGATCGCCGGGAGTAGGGTGAGTGGTCAAGCTGTGGTAGTCAGCAATGAAAAAGTAGGAGTCAAATTGCTCCTGTAACGTGAGGAAATTCTTGAACGCGCCGAAGTAATTGCCCAAGTGGAGCTTACCTGTAGGGCGTATTCCGCTGACCACAATCTCTTTCATAATTCGCGAAGTTACCAAGAATTTGCCAATCGATTGCATTAGGTCGTATTTTTGTGGCGTGGCGGTTCGCGTACAAATTCAATGCTCGGCAGAGGTAGCCGCAAATATCAACGAAGTAGAACGTTTACTGCGCCAAAAAGCGGGCCTTTCTGGACGGGTAGTTTTGTTGAAAAAATCGCTCGATGCGCGTTCTCGGGTTCCCTTTTTTTTGATTTCGGGGGACGTTTTTTCGGACAATGAACTCACTCCAGAATTTGAACGCATCCAACTTCAAAACGTTTTAAACGCTCCCGAAGTTCACATCATTGGAGCCGGCCCTGCCGGACTTTTTGCTGCCCTGGAATGCATAGAACGCGGATTCAAGCCCATCGTTTTGGAACGCGGAAAAGCCGTGAAAGAACGCCGCAGAGATTTAGCCATTATGAACCGTGATTTGGTGGTAAATGCCGAGTCAAACTACTGTTTTGGTGAAGGCGGTGCTGGAACCTATTCCGACGGAAAGCTCTACACCAGAAGCAAGAAACGCGGATCCATTGAACGAATTCTAAATACCTTGATTTATTTCGGTGCCGATGAGCGCATTCGCTATGAAGCGCATCCTCATATTGGTACCAACAAGTTGCCCGGAATCATTGAGAACATTCGTGAAGGAATCATCGCTTCGGGCGGTGAGGTTCGTTTTGATACCCGTGTCGATGACTTTATAGTTCAGTCAGGCAAAGTAGTGGAGTTGGTTTACGCCGGCGGTATCCGCGAAAAAGTTGAAAATGTGATTTTGGCTACTGGGCACTCCGCCCGAGATATTTTTGAGTGGTTTGGGAAGTCTGGATATCCCATTGAAGCCAAGCCATTTGCTTTGGGTGTGCGTATTGAACACCGTCAAGAGATCATCGATAAGATTCAATATAAATGCGATGTACGCGGTGATTTTTTACCGCCCAGTTCCTACGGATTGGTTGAGCAAGTCAACGGAAGAGGCGTGTTCTCGTTTTGCATGTGTCCGGGTGGCATCATTGCCCCGGCTGCTACATCCCCCGGAGAGATTGTAGTGAATGGCTGGAGTCCGAGCAAGCGAAACGGAAAGTTTGCCAACAGCGGTTTTGTGGTAGCGGTGGAAGAATCTGATTTCAAGCCGTTCAACGATCGTGGCGAATTACGGGCATTGGCGTTTCAATCGTTTTGGGAGCGCAAGGCATTTGAGCACACTGGAAGCATAGTTGCGCCTGCTCAACGGGTGGAAGATTTTATTCAAAATAAAGTATCTGCAGATCTGCCTGAGTGCAGCTACATACCGGGAATTACTTCATCAGATTTGAGGCAGGTTTTACCCTCTTCTGTACATGAGCGGTTGCGCGGTGCGTTGGTTCAAATTGGCAAGAAGATGCCTTTATACCGAAGCAATGAGGCAGTTTTGGTGGGCGTTGAAAGCCGCACTTCAAGTCCGGTGCGCATTCCTCGCGACCCTGAAAAATTGCATCACCCTGAAATTGAGAATTTATATCCTTGCGGCGAGGGACCGGGTTACGCTGGTGGCATCATGAGTGCGGCATTGGACGGGGTGAAGGTTGTCACAACAATGTCAAATTGCGAATGATAGAAAACTTACCACAGTTTTGATTCGTGTGGTTATGGAATTGGGTTTGTAAATGATGAGGGTGTGGAGTAGGGCATGAATTGTTTTCATTTTTGAAAAAAAATGTGTGTTGAGTTTTTTTAATTCTGAAAGAAAAATAGGGTTTTAAGTATTGATATTTTGTGGTATTGATGCCTAATGTTTTTAGGCATTGTCAGAGAAAATGCACAAAAGATTTACTAAATGTTTGGGCGGAAAATAGGCCTAATTAATAGGTTTAATTTGCTGCTGACAACTGTAAATTTTATCAAATGAAACAAAGAAAATTACTTAATTTTTGGCGGAGCTGGAAGTCGTTGACTGCCGCTGCGTTGTTTTCGGTATCGGGAGCGGCGCACGCTCAGTTATCGGGAACGGTGACCGTAGGTACCGGTGGTACTTACTCTACTTTGACGGCGCTAGCCACTGCCATCAGTGGAAGCGGTGTTAGCGGGGCATTAACGGTAGATTTTGTATCGGATGTTACTGAAAGTTCAACTGTAACGTTCACACAGAACGCAACCAATTCAACGTCCTCTACAAAAACCATCACCATCAATGGTAATGGAAAGAAATTCATTTCTTCTGCGACTTATGCAGGTATTGCTTTGAACGGTATGGATTACATGACCATTGCGGGTTTGGTAATTCAAAGAACCAGCACATCTGCCACTCAGTGGGGAGTGCATTTTTACGGACAAGCTGACTACAATACCTTGAAGAATTGTACCATTGAGTACACTGCAATGAGCACAGGTTCAACTGCGGGTGGTGCGTATGTGGTTTTCTCAGCTTCAACAACATCTCCAACGTCAATGACTTCTACTTATAATGGTAGATACAACGTAGTTGATAACAACTTGATGAGAACAACCAGCAGCAACAGTCCTGGTCCAACCTACGCTATCACTGACATGGGTAGTTCTAGTTTGTATTCTTCTACGGCTTCAAATAATACGTTTAAGAACAACACCATTCAGAACTATTATTACATGGGTATTTATAACTACTACACTAACGGTGAAGAGTTCTTGAATAACGATATTTCTCGTGCTAATAGTACTTCAAACAATGCGTATTCATTGACGTATATTTTTTACAACTATTACACGTATAGTACCAATCGTTCAACCCGTATTGAAGGTAATAAAATTCACGATTTACCTTACGCAGGTGCAGTAGCAGCAGCTAGTGGATATACAAGCACCGTTTACGGAATGTATAACTACTACAACTACGGAACAGCCGCTAATAATTTCACCATCAAAGGAAATACCTTTGAGAACATTGTTTGTGCATCTTCCAATTATTTCACTTACTCTTATTACAACTACTATGCAAATGTAGATGGCAATACCATTAGAAACTGGAGATCATTGGGTACTTCAGCTTATTGCTATGGATTTTACATGTATTATCAGTACAGTGGACATAAATTCAACAACAACGTTATTGAAAAATGTTTCACTAAATACTACACCTATTTTGTTTATTTATACTACGGAGACAAGCAAGAAATCACGGGTAACGTAATAAAGAACAACGTTACTGCCGATGGTTCTACCGCTTACACTTATGCATGGTATGTTTATAGTCCATCAACTTCATTTACTCATATTTTTGAGGATAACACCATGGATTCTAACGACTTTGGATGTTATACTTATGGACACTATTTCTACTATTGGAACGGTACATTCAACCGTAACAAGATCACCAATAACCGTATTTACAATGCCAACTACAGCGGTTACTATGGATATTTCTACGCTACAGCGCACCAATACTATTACAACTTCCAATGTAATAACAATTTGTTTGCTAATAACTTAGGAACATACGGGGCCTTTGCCTTGTATTGCTATTCTTACAATAGTGGTACTTATTATGCTGAATTCAAACAGAATACGGTGAAAGATGATCACAGTAAGTCATCCTATGCATATCCTTATGTATACGGATTATATCTATATCCTTATTACCACACTAAAGTAAATGTGATTGGTAATATAGTAGACGTTCAAAATACCTATGGTTGTTACCCTGCATATGCATACAACGCCAATGGAGCAGGTGCATTTCTTTGGAATTACAACAACTATTACTTGAAGAATGTGTCTTACCAGTATTGGTATTGCA
>CAYPBJ010000031.1:0-27192 GCA_964408945.1 uncultured Rhizobium sp.
AAACTGACCATTGTTATTCCTGCTTACAATGAATCAAAAACCATTCATTTGATTTTGGACAAAGTTCGAGCTGTTAATTTATTAGACGATATCCAAAAAGAAATTGTTGTTGTAGACGATTGTTCAAAGGACGGGACATATGAAACCATCCAAGCGTATATCCAAAATAATTCTGTTGCTGAAATTTCTTTGTATAAACATGAAAAGAATCATGGTAAAGGGGCAGCTCTGCATACTGGAATAAAAAAGGCCACTGGTGATTTTGTGATTATTCAAGATGCTGACTTAGAATATGATCCGCAAGAGTATAATATTCTACTTAAACCTATAATTGATGGTGTTGCGGATGTTGTGTATGGTTCGAGATTTATGGGTGGGAACCCACATCGTATTTTATTCTTCTGGCATTCTATTGGAAACAAATTTTTGACTTTCATATCCAACATGATGACTAACTTGAATTTAACGGATATGGAAACTTGTTATAAGTTATTCCGAAGGGAAATTATTCAAGGATTGGATTTAAAGGAAAAGAGATTTGGTTTCGAGCCTGAGGTAACTGCCAAGATTTCTAAAATAAAAGGCATTAGAATTTATGAAGTAGGGATTAGTTATTACGGCCGAACGTTTGAAGAGGGCAAGAAGATTGGTTGGAAGGATGCTGTTAGAGCCCTATATTGTATGATAAAATATAAATTTTGAAAATGGAAAATATTGACATAGAAGGAAAGCAAATATTGGACGCTATTTCTAAAGCTAATAAGTTTAATGCATGGATGTATTCCAAAGTAAAGCCATATTTGGGTGAAGAAAATCTGGAAGTGGGAAGTGGAATAGGTAATATTTCATCTTTCGTGGTTAATGACGGTTATAAGTTAATTTTTTCAGATTTAAGAGACCAATATTTAGAAGTTCTTAAAGATAAATATCCCAATAACCCAACACTAGAATTGGACCTTGTTGATCCAGATTTTAAGAATAGATATGTAAATCTTCAGACCAAATTTGACTGTGTCTTTGCAATGAATGTTATTGAACATATTGAAGATGATAAGTTAGCATTGGAAAACATTAACTGGCTTTTAAAACCAGGAGGTAGAATGTTTATTTTAGTTCCTGCTTATATGGCACTTTACAATGGTTTTGATAAAATATTAGAGCATTATAGAAGATACACCTTAAATTCCTTGATCTCCGTAATGCCTCAAAATAATGTTATTGAAAAGAGGTTTTATTTCAATACAATTGGAATATTGGGTTGGTATCTTTTTGGTACCATTTTGAAACGGAGAACAATTTCAGAAGGCAATATGAGTATTTACAATTTGATTCTACCCGTTGTAAAATTAATGGATTTCATTTTGCAAGGTAAAGTTGGATTGAGCGCTATTGTTGTTTCGAGAAAGATTTAATTAATAATGTTATTACTTCTTTGTAAATAGCTTTGGATGTTTATACTATTTCAAGGAATTGGAAGATCTATTATGGATTTTCTATTATCTAATGAAAATAGTACGATTATAGTTTTTTTAATTGGGTTTATTGTTTATTCAGTATTAACTACAATCTTAAACTTTTTTTACCTGCTAATTTCTTAGTGCCCATCGGTGCTTCTATTATTTTCTGTAGAGGTATTTATAGAAGTTTGATTCAAAATTTTAATAAAGCTACAGAATTTAAAGTAATTCAATATATCGGCGCTACTTTAATTATAGTATTTAGTTTATTACTGACTAACCGAGTAACAGGCGTATTCGACTCATATTTATATCACAATTCTATAATAAATTTCTCTCAAAATAACAGACTACTATTTGGTTTAGCCAATTTACATGATAGGTTCGGTTTTAACAACCTAACCTATTGTTTGAGTGCAACTTTTATGTTTGGGAAACTCTTACCTTTTTACGTTTCTAACGGATTGCTATTAGTTGTTGTTGCTTTCAGCCTGTTGACAAAATTAATAAATGTGAGTTCTTGGAAGCGAAAATTGTTATTGGTTTACACATTGATTTGGTTATTTAGATTAGCCGAGGAACATATTAGTTCTCCCGATCTAACATTAACTTTATTTGTAGTATATCTATTTTTTGATTTATTGACGAATGAATTCAGAATACGGCCATATCATTATCTTATTGTTTGCTTTATCCCAACAATAAAATTAAGTGCACTCATATTTTCTGTTGTACTATTAATTGGAATGGCCCTCTTCTCAAGTTGCAAATTAACTGAATTGAAAAAGCGGCAAATATTGATTTTATTGGTATTAGGGTTTGCTTTCGTGGGAAGAAGTTTAATTTTAACGGGTCAGTTGATTTATCCATTTAAATCTCCATATTTAGAAATTTCAAAATATCGTGTCTCAAAAGAAACAATCGAAAATGAAATTATAGGTATAGATGGTTGGGCAAGATTTCCTGGAGCTAACTATTCTAAACTATATCTTGAAAACGCAGATTTTTTACAATGGTTTCCAAAAGTTTGGAATGCGAATTTTAATTTAAAATTTACAAGACTGCCAATAATTGGAAATGTTTCAGAGAAATCGGCGTATTCAATTTTTCTTTTTCTTTTTCTTTTATCGGTATTAATAAACCTTAAAAATATCAAAGAAAAAAAGTCATTAATTTTAGCTTTATCATTAGGCTTTCTGTTCATCGCCTTTAAAGCGCCCAACGCAAGATGGTTCGAATTGTATTTGGTGTTGTTGGTGTTTTTATCGGTTGATTTTTATGAAGGCTCAAAATGGAAAGAGATAGTGATTACTAAGATGATTATTTTGACATTACTTTTTGTGCCTTATCAATTTAAACGATTGGTTGAAAATTCTCTAGAACGTATAGTTAATCTGCATATGCAAGATTTATTAATGCCGAACAATATTGAAAATCGGTTTGAAAGAAAACATATTAGGGACAGCTGAGTTTAAAAGATGGAATTGAAGATTACAATACGATTTTTTCAAATATTGACACAATTAATAATATAAAAGGTGGTACTGGTTTTTTATATCGGTACAGTTTCAAATCTAATGGGTTGTCACCATGGTCTAAAGAAGTATCAGTTCCTTATAAATTAGGTGAGAACATAGTATTTGATGGCTTCGGGTTTATTGATTTAAGGAATCAGTAACTTTTTCTGAATTATTCCACTCTCTCCCAGGCGCTTTTTAGAACTTTTGTTTCGAGGCCGTGTTTTTCGGCGAGGTAGCGGGCGAAGACGGCAGAGTAGCCGTGGGTGACGGAGATGGTGTGGGCTTCGGTGGCGAGGCAGGCGGTTTCGAGTTCTTGGAAGTCGGCGTGGTCGCTGAGAACGAATCCGCGGTCAAAGTTTCCCCATCGGCGGGAACCGCGAAGGGCCATCCAGCCGGAGCAGGAAATTATGAGGTGACGAGGGTCTTGTGACGAGGGACTTGTGTCTGTTTTTGGGTTGCTGGTGATGAGGATGTGCTTGGAGGTGGGGCGTTGGTTTTTGGTGTTAGGGCAAATGGGGGGAAGGAAGATATTGAAGCCGTCACGGTTAAGGGCTTGGGTGGTGTCGGCGATGGTTTTGGTGACGTAGAGGGGGAGGTCTTGGAGTTGATGGATGAGACGCTGGGCTTTTCCGAGGGAGTAGGCTGAGATGATGAGGTTTTCATCGTTGTTGTGGAAGTATTCGCGGATGTCGTTGAAGATATCGGCTTGTGGTGTCCATCGAAAAACGGGAAGTCCGAAGGTGCTTTCGGTGATGAAGTGGTGGCATTTCACGGGTTCGAATGGGGTGGAGATGCCGTCATTGTTGAGTTTATAGTCCCCCGAAACGACCCAAATTTCGCCTTGATGTTCGAGTCGGATCTGCGCGGAACCGGGTATGTGTCCGGCGGGATGAAAGGAAATGTTGACGCCGTTGATGCTGATGGGCTGGCTGAAGGGAAGGGTTTGGAGGGAGATGTGTTGACCGAGACGGAGTTTCAGGATGTGTTCGTTGCCCTGGGCGGCGAGGTAGTGTTTGTGGTTGGGTCGGGCGTGATCAGCGTGGGCGTGGGTGATGAGGGCTTTGTTGACGGGTTTGTGGGGATCTATGTAGACATCGGCGGCGGGGCAGTAGAGGCCGGATTGAGTTTGGATGAGCATATGTCGGGTTTCGGGTTTCGGGTATCGGGTGACGGGTTTCGGGTGACGGGAGACGAGGGGCTAGAGACTAGGGGTTGGTTTCTTTGAGTATTTCGAATCCTTTTTCACGATAGAATAATGAGATCTTTTAGGATTTCAGATTCTAAATATTTATTGACGCTCTTTTTAGAAATAAGGTCTACTTTTATTCCAAGCTTTTCGGTGAGTTCTTGTTCTATACCAATTATTTCTAACAAACTTACGGGTTTATCGTAGTCAAAAATAAGGTCTAAGTCGCTTAAATGGGTGTTTTCTCCACGAGCATATGAGCCGAAAACACCAATGTAGGTCGCATTGACCTTTTTGAGGGTTTGTTTAATGGCTTTTATTTGGTTAGGAGATAACATGTATCGCGAATATAGCCAATTTTAGTTTACTGCTTTTTAACAAAAAAAACCCCGAGGTGTTGCCCCGGGGTTTTTTGGTTTAGGTGGGTTTGGTTATTTCACCAAGGTCATTTCATTGACGATGTTGGTGGCGCCGCCGAGTTTGTCGATGATGAACAATACGTAGCGGATGTCAACAGAGATGGTGCGCTGAAGGGCGGGCATGAATCCGAAGTCAGAAGCGATGGCTTCCCAGTTTCCGTCGAAAGCAATACCTATCAATTCGCCGCGGCCGTTAATGACGGGTGAACCCGAGTTTCCGCCGGTGATGTCGTTGTTGCTCAAGAAGCAAGCGTGAAGATCGCCGGTGGTGGGGTCAGCGTATTGGCCGAAGTCTTTGTTTTTGATCAATTGGATGAGCGCATCTGGAGCATCGAATTCGAAGTCGCCGGGGATGTATTTTTCCATGATGCCGCGAGAAGAGGTGTAGTAGTTGTACTTTACCGCGTCTTTGGCGTTGTAACTTTCAATGGTTCCGTAGCTCAAACGCATGGTGGCGTTTGCATCGGGAGCGGTTACTTTCTCTGGATACATTTCCGCTTGAGCCGAAAGGAACAAACGGTTAGCGCGATCCAAACGACTGTTGATGTCGGCGGTGATGGGCGCTAAGTCTTTGCGAAGGATGCTAATATAGCCGTTTACAATGGCGAAGAGTGGATCTTTAGCAAGCGCAGACGCGTTGGCTGAGGACATTAATTTCTTCAATTTTGTGGGGTTCGAGAATGCACTCTTTGCCCAAACTTGGTCTGCCATTGCTTGGTAGTTTTTACCGTTTTTGGCAGCCAATTTCTTCAAATTTTCAGGCAAGTATTTGTTGTCTAAATCCTCCAAAAAGTGGCGGAAAATCACAGCAATGACAAGGCGTTCGATATCGGCGTTGAATTCTTTGTAATTTTCGTCAATGCCGGCAGCAAATTCTGCGGCCATGGCTTTTCCTTTGTCGTTGGTTTTGTCAAGAAGAGCGGTGTAAATACGCATGGCTTGCATGGCATTCATCATAGGCACGCTGTTGGCGATACCGTCTTGAAGGTAGACAGAGTATAAACCGTATTTGTTGAGGTCTTCGTAAGCACGGTCGTAAAGGGAGGTCACTTCACCGTAAACTTCTTCTTTTTTATTGTCGCGTACCCACTGTTCGAAGGCGCGTTCTTGAGCTTTGCGGCGTGCGTAAATTTCGGGTTTAGAAAGTTCTTTCGCTTCACCGTTGAACTTGTTCCAGTAGTTTCCGATGCCGGCCAATTTCGCAGAGTACATCAAACGTACGTCTTTGTCAGCCTTCATGTAGGTTTCGTAAACGTCCATGATGTCGCGACGCAATTGCACACGCATTGGACGCTCTTTTCCTGCCAAGTATTTAATTCCCTCGGAATAAGTATAGCGAGTGGTGCGGCCGGGATATCCCATGGTCATGGCAAAATCACCTTCTTTCACACCTTTCAAGCTCACCGGAAGGTAATGCTGAGGGGTGAAGGGCTTGTTGGACGTGCTATAGTCAGCAGGCTTGTTGTCGGCACCTGCATAAATGCGGAACATAGAAAAGTCGCAGGTATGGCGTGGCCATCTCCAGTTGTCGGTTTCACCTCCGAATTTTCCTACGTTTTCTGGGGGAGTTCCCACCAGGCGGATGTCGCGGTACACTTCGTAGTACATAGCAAGGTATTGGTTTCCGTTAGAGAACACGGCGATATCAACTACGTAGTTCTTTTTCTCGTCGCCAAGGGCTTCGACCAACGCATTTTGGGTTGCTTTGAAGTTTTCGGCAACGGCTTTGGTGCGAGATGCTTCGTCTTGGTTGATGCTGGTATTTGCGAGAACGCGGCTGGTAACATCTTCAATTTTGCGGAGCAGTCCGATTTGGAAAGCGACTTTACGCTCTTCAGATTGGGACTTAGCCCAGAATCCGTTAGAAAGGATATTGTCTTGAGGGGTAGCGATGCTTTGGATGGCATCGTAACCGCAGTGGTGGTTGGTGAGGAACATGCCTTGTGAGGAGATGATTTCACCGGAGCAGAACATTCTGCCGTTTTGCATGAGTCGAACGATGGCATCTTTGGTAGAGGCCTTGTTGATGGAGTAAATATCTTCTGCGGAGAGTGTCATTCCGCGGGCCTGCATTTTATCTTGAATTTTAGACAAGAGGGTCAGTGGCCACATCCCTTCATCGGCGCGCAAGCTAAGGAAAGAGGTTGCGGCGAGTAATAAACTGAGGAATTTTTTGCTCATGGTGCGAAGATAGGAATTTTTTGGGTTTCGGGGGACGGGTTTCGGGGGACGGTGGTCTGTAGTCGGAAGTCGGAAGTCCATAGTCCGAAGTCTGTGGTTTGTGGTAGATGGTAGATGGTAGATGGTAGATGGTAGATGGTAGATGGTAGAGGGTAGATGGTAGGGGGTACAGGGTACAAGGTAGGGGGTAGAGGGTAGGGGGACTATGGACTATGGACTTTGGACTACAGACTATTAATTGGAAGAATTCAGTTAATTCTGGATAACAGTTCTTCGAGGGTGGCGATGTCTTTGACGGATTTATCGCGGCGCCAGCGCACGATGCGAGGGAAACGAACGGCGATGCCGCTTTTGTGTCGGGTGCTGCGATTGATTCCTTCGAAGGCGAGTTCGAAGACGAGTTTGGCGTCAACACTTTTTACGGGGCCGAAACTTTCACGGGTGTGGAGTTTGATCCATTTGTTGACTTCTAGAATTTCAGCGTCTGTGAGTCCGGAATAGGCTTTAGCAAAGGGAACGAGTTCCTCACCTTTGTATATGGCGAAGGTAAAATCGGTATACAGGTTTGCGCGACGGCCGTGTCCGCGTTGGGCGTAGATTAGAACGGCATCAACAGTGTCTGCGTCGATTTTCCATTTCCACCAATCGCCGCGTTTACGTCCAATTCCGTACTGAGAATCTCTGCGTTTGATCATGAGTCCTTCGCTTCTTATTTGGGAGGATTCATTTCTTATTTTCTGGAGTTCTTCAAAGTCTTTGGGATGAAAAACGGGACTGGGCTGTATGTGAGTGTTTGGTGAAGGGAATAGATTGTCTAGTTGTTGTCGACGATGGGAAAGGTGTTGCTGGCGAAGGTCTTGTCCGTCTATTTCGAGGAGGTCATAGGCTAAAAACACGACGGGGTAGTCTGTGAGCGTTTTTTTTCCGGGGGACTTTCTTCCGAGTCTTTTTTGCAGGTCTTGAAACGGTCGTGGGAGTTGAAGTTCAAAGTCCCAACAAAGGATTTCCCCATCGAGTGCGCCCGAAAAAGCATCCCAAGAAAGCATGGAGGAAGCAAGTTCAGGAAATTGGTGGGTGATGATGTCTTCGCCGCGTGACCAGAGGTTTATGGAGTTGTTGCGTTTGATGATTTGCGCGCGGATGCCATCCCATTTAGGTTCTATTTGATAATCTGCAAGTGGATGAATATCTGTTGATTGAGGATCTTCATTGAAGGGAGATGCAAGAAAAAAAGGGTATGGTTTGGTAGAGTTTAGATGAGGTTTTGGAGAGATGATGAGGTCTTGGTAGTTGGTGTTTTGCACGGTCCAATTTCCCATCAATCGGAGGTTGAGCTCGTCTTTTTCGATGCCTGTGTGAGCGTGTAGGGCTTGAACGAGAAGTCCTTGAGAGACGCCAAGTCGGAAGCCGCCGGTTAGGAGTTTGATGAATGGTAGTTGGTACCAGGTATCGGGTACCGGGTAGTTGGGAGAGGGTAGGGGGGTTGGGGAAACTGAGTTTTTGAGGATGAGGTGGATGGTTTCGGCGAGGTCACCTACTACGGAGTAGGATTCTTCGAAGAGCCAATCGGGGATTTGGGCGGTTTTGATGGCCCATTGTTTGAGTTCGGATAGTTTGACTTGTCGTTTGGGTCGGCGGCCGGTGAAGATGGCGATGACCATGAGTTTGTCAGGGTCTGTGGCTTGGTTGAAGTAATGGGTTAGGGCTTGCACTTTGCGAGAGTTTTTGGTTGTGGAGTCGAGTTCGTAGAAAAGTTTAGAAAAGAGATCAGGAACTTCGAAGAGGTGCATGTTGCGAATTTCGCAAATTTTAGGGTGGGAATTTGCAAATTTTGCAAGAGCTTAGAAAATTGAATGACTTAACTTTGCACCATGAAAATCACGTTGGTTGCGGGGGCGAGACCCAACTTTATGAAGATAGCTCCAATCCTTAGGGCAATTGAGGGGGCGGCGAGTCGTGGGGAAGATATTCAATATCGATTGGTGCATACTGGTCAGCACTACGACAAGGCAATGTCGGGTAGTTTCTTTGAGCAATTGGGAATTCCTGAGCCAAACGTGAATTTGGAATGTGGAGGTGGAAGTCATGCAGAGCAAACGGCGGCTATTATGGTGGCATTTGAGAAAGAGTTGATGGCGCACCCTTGCGACTGGGTGGTGGTGGTTGGAGATGTTACTTCTACAATGGCCTGTTCAATTTCAGCTAAGAAGTTACATATTAAGGTGGCGCACGTAGAGGGAGGAATCAGAAGCGGTGATATAACCATGCCCGAGGAGGTCAATCGTTTGGTTACAGACAGCATCACGGATGTGTTTTTTACCACATCGGAGGTGGCAAACGGTAATTTGAGAAAAGCTGGGGTATCAGAGGAGAGCATTGTTTTTGTGGGTAATACCATGATTGACACGTTGTTGAGGCATGAAAATGATTTTGTAGCACCTGCATTTTGGGAGGTTGTGTCTTTGAAGAAGGGTGACTATTTGGTGATGACCTTGCATAGGCCATCGAATGTGGATGATGCTGATCAATTGAGGTCTATTTTCGAGGTGATTGATGAGGAATTGAAAGATCATAAAGTGGTTTTTCCGGTGCATCCGAGAACCCGAAAGAATATGGAAAGTTTTGGAATTAGGCCCAAGAATGTGGTGATGGCTGAGCCTTTGGGATATTTTGAATTCAATTATTTGGTGAAAAATGCCAAAGGGGTGATTACCGATTCAGGGGGAATTACAGAAGAGACTACAGTGATGGGTGTTCCGTGTATCACTATGAGGAATAGCACCGAAAGACCGGAGACGGTTGATATTGGTACCAATGAGTTGATAGGAACCGACCCTGAAAATTTGAGAAAAGCATTGAAACAACTGCTTTCGGGCCAATGGAAACAAGGAAATATTCCTCCAATGTGGGACGGTAAAACTGCTGAGCGAATCGTGGAGTGGTTTTCTCTAAATTTGCAAAAATGAAAATTTCCGTTAATTGGTTAAAATCTTTGGTTCCGGTCGAGGAAAGCGCGCAGCAAATTGCTGATCGATTGTCGGTTTCGGGACTGGAAGTGGAGCATATAGAAGAGTGGGAGAGTTTGCCTGGAGGATTGAAGGGATTTGTTGTTGGACAGGTACTTACCTGCGAAAAACACCCTGACGCCGATCGGTTGAGCGTGACTACGGTTGATGTTGGAACGTGTGAACCCTTAAATATTGTTTGCGGCGCACCAAATGTGGCGACGGGTCAGAAAGTGGTGGTAGCTACGGTGGGCACGGAAGTTAGAATTCCCGGAAAAGAACCTTTTTCCATCGGAAAAAGTAAGATCCGCGGTGCTGTGAGTGAGGGCATGATTTGCGCTGAAGATGAGATGGGACTGGGTGCGGGGCACGATGGAATCATGGTTCTTCCTGATTCTGTGGAAGTTGGAACTTTGGCAGCAGATTATTTTGGAATTGAACGTGATACGATTCTTGAAATTGGATTGACAGCGAACCGAGGAGATGCCGCTTCTCATTTGGGAGTTGCTCGCGATGTCGCTGCCTTGTATGGGGCAACCGTATTGGAGCAAAAGGCACTTGATTTTCAGGGATTGGGCTCTGCTTCGAAGAGCATTGTTATAGAAAATAGCGAACTGTGTCGCAGATATGTAGGAGTGAGTATTGAAGGGGTTGAAATTAAAGAGTCGCCCGAATGGTTGAAAAACCGTTTGAAAGCCATTGATATTGAGCCCAAGAACAATGTGGTGGATGCCACTAATTATGTGTTGCATCATTTTGGGCAGCCTGTTCATGCTTTTGATGCTGATTGTTTGGGAAAAGAAGTTTATGTAAAGTTGGCTTCCGGCCAGAAGGCAGTTCTTTTGGATGGCAAGGAGATTGAATTGAAAACTTCAGACTTGGTGATTGCAGATGATCAACATGTTCTTGCATTGGCCGGGGTGATGGGCGGAAAATCATCGGCGGTGAGCGGTGAAACCAAGAATGTATTTTTGGAAATCGCACATTTTCATCCCACTTATGTGAGAAAATCAGCCAAGGCGCATGTGATTAATACGGATGCTTCTTTCCGGTTTGAAAGAGGAATTGACGTTGAGAACCTTCCCAATGTGGCTGGGTTCTTGTCAGGGTTGATTTTGGATATTGCCGGAGGACGCTTGGTTGGAATGACGGATGAATATCCTTCGAAAAGAGACAAGAAAACCATCGATTTGAGTTTGGGAGCATTGAATCAATTTGCAGGATATACCTACGAAGTGGCAGATGTGGAGCGGATCTTGAGCAGTTTGGGATTTGGAGTTCGAGGTGCGAGCGAAGGACATTGGATGGTGGACGTTCCGGGTTGGCGCAACGATGTGGAGCAGGTGGTTGACTTGTACGAAGAGGTGATGCGGATATACGGTTACGACCGAATTCCGATGAGTGGAAAAATGCAGGTGTCGTTGGGTGATTTCAGCGGAATGGAGCGCAAGAAAAAGGAGAATATTACGCGCAACTATTTGGTTGATAGAGGTTTATTTGAAGCACAAACGAATAGTTTGGTATCGCCTGAATGGTATAATAGTGAGAGTTTGGTTGGATTAAGCAATCCTTTGAGCGCGGACATGTCTGTGATGCGGGAGAGTTTGATTCCGGGTCTGTTGCAGTCGGTGGCTTACAATCAAAACAGGCAAGCCCGCAGGGTTCAGTTGTTTGAATTCGGTCGTGTATACGGGAAGAGCGATTCCGGAGAGTTTAAGGAAACGCCGGTGTTGGCCATTGTTTTATGGGGCTCGAAAGATGTGGAGTCTTGGGAAGGCCGCGAGGAAAAGGTTGATTTTTTCAGCTTGAAGCGTTTGGTTTCTGGACTTTTGGCGCGTTTGGATAGTGGTTTGTCGGTGGCAGATTGCGAAATCAAGCGTGTTTCTGGGGCATGGATGAAGAAAGCAGATGTTTCGGGTGAAGTATGGTCAGTAGAAATACCGTTGAAGAAATTGTATAAGTCTGGCCGTAAGCAAGTTCGTTACGAAGAGGCATCGAAGTTCTTCCAAGTGAGGAGGGATTTGAGTTTGGTGGTAGATAAAGCGGTTGGATTTACTCAATTGGAAGCGTTGGTAAAGTCTTCTAAAATGAAAAATATGGTTGAGTTTAAGGTTTTTGATGTATTTGAGGGCAAACCTTTGGATGAGGGCAAAAAAGCCATTTCATTGAGTTTTGCGTTTAATAAGAAAGACGAACCCATGAAAGAGGGCGAAGCCGATGCGAGTATGGATCGACTGATGAAGTCTTTTGAAGAAATGGGTGCGTTGATTCGCAGATAAAATCAAAAATGTGAAAACCATAACCGTAGATATTGGAAATACTCGATCTAAATATGTGGTTTGGGATTCCCAGGGAGCGATTATTGAAAGCGGTAGCGACGAGTTGATGGTCAGTTTGTTGGCGAGGTTTCCAAATTCAAAGATGGTTGTGTCTTGTGTGGGAAAGCTGAATGAAGTTGTGCCTAGTGAAGCGAAATTTTTAGAAGTAGGAGGCCGTTTTCCTTTTGAAATTGGTATTGAGCAACCCCATACTTTGGGTGTTGATCGATTGGCAGGCATGTTGGGTGCTTTTCATAAGTTTTCGGAAAGCGATTTGTTGGTGATTGATTTGGGAAGCTGTGTAACCTATGATTATTTGTATTTGAAAAGCGATCATGGATTGCCGATTTATGCGGGTGGTGCAATTTCGCCGGGGTTGAGATTTCGATATGTGGTGATGTCTGAACATACGGCGGCACTTCCATATTTGGGTGATGGGGTCGCAGATTTTTTTCTTGTTGTGAATGATGTAGAGAAAAACACCGTGACTGCTATGCATTCTGGAGTGCTTTTGGGTTTTTTGGATGAAGTTTCGGGAAGGGTGGATCGATTTTTTAAAGAATATCAAGATGGATTGGTCGTTTTTACGGGTGGAGATGCGGAGATGATATATGAAAAGTTGGGTAATCGCTGGAAATCAAAGATATTTGTGGAACCGTGGTTGGTTCACTACGGACTTTATCATGCGTTATAAATTAATTGTTGTCCTCATTTGGTGTTTTTTTACTTCTTCTGAAGGCTTTAGTCAGGGCAGTAGTGGGCAGAATTTCATCAGTTCACCGTATAGTAATTACGGCTTGGGAGATTGGACTCAAACCAATCTTTACAATTCATTTGGGGCACATAGTACATTTTCTGGATTGTACTCCTATTCGATGATGAATCCTGCAACTTTGGGGAACGTACGTTTCACTACGTTAGATGTTGCGAGTAATTTGAGGTCAGGAGCTACGACTTCGGGAGATCAGAGACAAGAATTCTTGGGGGGTAATTTTGAATATTTGAGTTTGGCTCTTCCGGTTTGGAAATACTTGAAAAGAAAACAGGTAGGATTTGATTCGGCAAGGAATGCAAAACTTTGGAAATACACTCCTTTCGGAGCATCAACTGCAATTACATTGAGACCCGTCACCACAAAGGGTTATTCTTATTTTTTGGACAATCAACAGGTTTTACCCACGCGCACCAGTTATACCGGTTCAGGCGGAGTAAGCCAATTGATGTGGAATACAGGATTCAGGTTTAGTGATCATTTTATGTTGGGTTATGGAACAGGATTTCTTTTTGGAAACACTTCCGAAAAAGCACTGTTTTCTATACCAGATAGTTTGGAATTGGGTTTAGTAGAGGATTCTCGCACCTTGGTTTTCAGAGGTATGCAACAACAAGTGGGCGCTTTAATCCAATTTAAAATTGATACTACCTATCACAAAATTGGTGGCTATTATGAGTGGTATGGCGATGTCAATGCCATTCAGAATAGGTTGACTCGTACCATGGCGTACAATGTGAGTTTTACCTCACCGTTAGATACCATCATCAACGAAGTTGGTGTTAATCGAGGATTGACTTTGCCTCCAGCTTTTGGGGTGGGTTATACCATTCGTTTTCGAGCCGATATTCAATTAAGCGTAGATTATCGGAAGCAACTTTGGTCTAAATATGATGCCTTTTTTGACAACAAAAAAGACTATCAAGACAGAGAGGATTATAATTTTAATTTGATTATCAATCCTTTAGATTATAAACTAGGCAATGTCAAAAAAATGCCAATTCCCATTCGCTTGGGATATGGATTGACACATTCTCATATTTCGTTGAATGGTTCAAGATTGGAAGAGCAGCGGTATTCTGTGGGTGTAGGAATTCCTATGATTCGCAGATACTTTGACAATTCTGTAATCACGAATATGATTCACGTGAATCTACAGTACATGACCCGCGGCGCTGGTTTGGCATATCCTAAAGAACAATTCATCACCTTGGGCATTGGGTTGCAATTGGGTGATATTTGGTTTGCAAAACGCAAATATGATTAAAAGTTTTTCTTTGGTAATGTTGGTCTTCGCTGTGGTTGCTTGCAGCGATTTAGATACTAGTGCATACCGAAGAAAACGCACACAAGATTCCATCGCCACCCGTGAATACGCCGAAAAGGTAACCATTGAATACACAGATTCTGGGTATTTGAGGGCACGAGTGTTTTCACCGGTCTTGGTGGCTGTGAAACAATCGGGAAGTCAATTCATTGAAATGAACAAAGGATTGAAAGTTGATTTTTACGATCCAGATGGTTCCATTGCGAGTTATATGACGGCCGAATATGGTATTAGTTATCCAGACAAAAAAGAGATAATTGTTCGGAGAAATGTTGAAATTCTCAATGTCAAAGGTGAAGTTTTAAATACCGAAGAACTGCGTTGGGATCAACGAACTGGGAAAATCATTACTGATCGATTTGTAAAAATCACCACTAAAGATCAAATCATAACTGGCCAAGGATTGATCAGTGATCAATCATTTACTGACTGGGAAATATTAGAAGTTTCAGCGACATTAAACGTTCCACATGATCAAATACCACGTCCTCGCTCTGTTGTCCCTGGTCGCGGCCGCTATTAGTGCGGTTGAGATTCTGGTAGTTTTTAGTAAGAATCCAACAGGATATTTATCTGATTTTGAATTTTGGTTATTGACGGGTGTCTTTGCTTTGTCAATGGTGATGTATTTCCGTGTGAAGCGGGAGCGCAAGAAAAAAATTGGGTAACTACTTCTTTTTATCTCCAGAAAACCAACTGGCTACAAAGCCTGTAAATACGCCAAAAAGACCTAGTCCGGCGGTCATGAGTATGGCGGCAATGATGCGTCCTTCGGTGGTGACGGGATATTTGTCACCGTATCCAACAGAAGTGATGGTGACATAAGACCACCAGAGTGCGTCTTCGGCGGTTTTGATGTTGCTTTCTGGGGATGTTTCTACCTGAAGAATCATGATGGAGGAAAACAGCACAAGCATGATTGCGAGAATCGATGCGAACATGAAGGTGCCTTTCATGTGGTGGTGGAAGATTCGGTGTAAGATGTGAGAAATGCTTCGGTAGGCTTTGATGACACGGATGATTTGGATTACTCGAGCGATGCGTCCAAATCGACCAATACCGACGGTGGGGAGACTGGCGAGGAGATCAATCCATCCCCATTTCATGTATTTAAGTTTATTGGGTGCTCGAAAAAATCGAACGAGAAAGTCAATGAAAAATATTCCGCAGGCGAAATAGTCAGTAATGATGATGAGTCGGTGAATTTCTTTGGGTAGCTCGATGAGCATATCCACAATCAATATCCCCAGAACATAGAAAGAAAGAACGAGAACCAACATGTTTAAAAAGTTGAGACTTTCGGTTGCAATGAATTGCTCGAGAGATTCTCCGGGGGTTCGGGTTCGACGACGAAACATGCCGCAAATATATGAAATGTGAATTTTTAAAGTTTTCCACATACATATTAACATTTATACATACTTCTTGGTATATTTGCTCCATGAGTAAAAAATCGACCCGAGAAAACATCCTCAGAAAATGTTTTGAAGCTGTTGAAAAACAAGGATTTGAGGCTCTTAGAACGGATAAAGAGATTCAAAATTTAAGTATATCGAAGGGGGCATTTTATCATTATTTTCCGACGAAATTAGACTTGGGATATGCCTTAATTGAGGAAATAATCAAGCCGAAATACGAACAGAAGTGGTCAACCTTGTTGGAAAATGAGTCGGAAATAGCTTGGGCTTTACACAGTTTGCTGGAAAAAGAGAAGGCCACCGCTAGCGAACAATTGATTTCAAGGGGCGATGTTCTGTACAACTTGATGTTGGAAATGAGCGGGGTTGATTCACAATTTCGACTAAAGTTGGATGAGGTTTTAGAGATACAAGTGAAGATCTTGCAGAAAGCTTTATTGGCTGGAAAGAATAACGGACAATTCAAGTCGGGAATGGACTCACGTTCAATGGCTTATTTGTTGATAGGACAGTTGCACGGATGTTATGCAATAGCCAAAACGCGCGCGAGCAAAGAGGTTTTTATTTCAATGGTTAGCGCTTTGCAGCGTCAGTTACAGGAAGTGTTATATGCACAAGACCCCTCGCTGATGAAGCAAAGGGTCCTGGTTTAAGATCGGAAGAAAGTAAGAGTAATATTTATAGATGATGCTCGGATTTAGAAAAGTCCGAGCATTTGTTTTTTAGAGCCATAGTCTTGAATGAGGAATTTGTTTCTCGCCGATTGTCCGGTTTTGCTGATAAGGGTGCCATTTTCTTTGCAGGTTTCGAGCCAATTTTCGGTAGAATACACCCAGTGGGGCGCTTCACTGAATACCACGCCGCTCATTTGGGAACAGATAACGGCAATTTTATCTTTTAGGGTATGAAAAATGATGGAATTATCGGTGGTAATCATGGGCGTAAAAAACAATTTGTAACGCGCTCCCATATATTCATCAACATAAGGATTAAGTTTTCGACCGAGTTCAGCCTGTCTGTAGACCAAGTTGATGAGTTGGTCGTATTCCTTTAGAACATTGAGGAAGGTGCGGTCATCGGCGAACATTCCAGATTCTTTGTAGTGATAAATTTGGTAGAGGGTTGAATATAGGGTTTCATATCCCCAGATTTCATGCGATGCGATTTTGAGGTATTTTTCGGCGAGTTTCATCCATTTGAATTCATTGGGCTTTGCCTGAAATTTCGTTTTATTCAATTCAGGTTGTTTGAGAAATTCCCGGTTCCAAATGAAGTTTTTGAACTGGGCCAGTGCCGGAAACCACATATAGTAGAACATAGGCACCTCTTTGGCACCATACATTATATGTGAGTGATTTTGGTGGATGCAATGATCGAGACGCGATTCAAGTTCCGTATAAAAATCGTCTGAGGTATAAGTTTCAAAATTGAGGGTTTTTAATTGTCCGCTGAGCCAATTATTGTCAGCGTGTGAGAATTTATTGAGATCAATATTGAACTCTTTGGCGAGTATAATCATTTCGTCGGCTCTGAGTGACTGCGGATTTCTGAGTCGGCGGTAGGCCGCATCCTCCGAAATACATAGCAAATCAGCCATGATGGTTGCCGTTCTAAATCCCAATTTGCGGGTTTTTTCAGTAAATTCTTGAGTAAAAGTATGTGCCATAAGCTTTATAAAAGTGTTTGACCCATTAGACACCAATTTTTTGGACATCCCCTAAAAAAAATTTCGATTTGCGAAAAATGCAAATTCTTTTTTCCGGGGGATGTTGAATTTGCGAAAAATGCAAGAGATACGAAATCAATGCGTTGCAACTTTGCATCGAACCTTTATTCAAATCTTATGAAAAACTCGTACACTTTAAAAATCGAGGGCGTGATGCCCGTATCAAAGCGCCTCAAAAGCATGGCAATGGCATTATTATTAGGAATGGGTATTCCGCTGAAGGCCCAGACCTTTCTGGATGATTACATGCAGAAATTTAAAAAAATTCAACCATCTCAAGGATATTTAATGGAGAGTTTGGCTCCGCGATTTGAGGTAAATGATTTTTCCTCTGATCATCAAATTGGCGAGGCAGATTATCTTGTGGGAGGCGAGGCGGTTAGAATGGCGTTGATTCAGAAATACGGACTGGCGGAATATGATTACAGAGACAGTCTTCGGAGGGAATTGGAAGCCAAATATCTGGCTGAAGATGTCATTCCTATTACTATAGTTGATATGATGTTTCAGAAAATCAATCCCATTTTATCAAGTGCAGGTCGATTAGAATACGATGATGACAGCAATTTTGTGTTCAATTTAACCGGATTTACTGGCAATAAATTCAAGGATCAATACATGTTAGTGGGTCACATTCCGGTGGAACAGCTTCGATGGGATCAGACCAAGTTCGTAATAGATAGCAATTTAATTCTGAGTAATTTTTCCGGACAACCTTCAAAACTAGGTTGGACCATGGTTGTAGATGGAAAGGAATTTCCGATACAGTTGAATGTACCCATGGAATTTCCTAAAAATTTGGCAGGATATAAATTTGAAATTAAAGCTGAAGTTGATTCTGGGAATGTGCGGTTAAAGGGAATTGGAACACCGCTGTGGCAATCATCTATGGTAGTAAAATTATGGGCGAAAATGTCACGTAAGGTTAATCCGTATCATAGTGATTTACCTAAGGTAGATGATCAAAATATCAGCATACATTTCTTTGAATTAGATGGAGTGAAAGCGCCTTGGCGAAAGGCCATGTACACTATTCACAAAGGTTTGGACGAATTTGGTAAGCCAAGAATTTGCATGGCCAAGCCACTAATTTTGGTTGAAGGCATTGATTACGGTTACAAGAATTATCCGAAGGGATTGAGAGACAATAAATACGGAGAAAATGGTTATGTAGACCTTCTAAAGGGAAAGACTTGGAATGTTCCGGCCCAATTATGGGAAGACTGGGAGTCCATCAAAGATGCACCGCAGGTAATTGATCGATTGAGGAAAGAGGGATTTGATGTGGTTTACGTTGATTTTTACGACGGTGCGGAAGACATGAATTACAATGCAGAGGTGTTGATTGGAGTGATGCAAGAGTTGCAACGCTTATCCTGTGGAAATGAAATGCATGTAGTGGGTGTCAGCATGGGGGGAACAGTTGCGAAGCGGGCTTTGCGCTTAATGGAGCTTCGCAACATTCCTTCTTGTGTAACTAGTTTTACTTCGTTCGATGCGCCTTACCAGGGTGCCAATTTACCACTCGGACTACAGCACGGGGTGCGTTATTTAAGAAATTCAGTTGGAGAATGCAATGATCTATTTCATCGAGTATTGAGACGTCCGGCAACATTGCAATTATTGTCTAATCACGAGAGTTCCAATTACAGAGGTGCCGAATACCGCAAACTTTGGGTTAGGGAGGATTCGTTGTACGGGGGTTACCCCAAAAAGCCTTGGTTATTTGCCATAACCAACGGCAGCAGCGGAGGAAAAGAAAGCCGTCAGAAATATGATAACACCACCTTATTGGAACCCGGCATGACCATGTCGAGATTGAGTTTCAACTTCATGGTTGCCTTGGGAATGGTGAATAACTACATCTACGATATTTATGCTGAGAACTTTTATGATCGTAATAAAAATGAATATTATTCAGGAAGAATTCATTTTTTGTCAACCTTTAAATCGCACAAAGACAATCATTTATTCGATCATGTTCAGGGTTCTTATGTGAAGAAACTGGGTTTCATGCAAAGTTTGACAAAGATTCCATTTTTTAAAGTTCCCTTTTTAACTGAGCAAATGTGTTTTGTTCCAACCGTCAGTGCTTTGGATATTACCAAGGGCAATTCAGATGTTTCAGAGTTGAGTTTTGGTTTGAAAGACAGTGTTTTTGGACAAATATTGACTCAAGATTTGAAAACACCTTTCCACCAAGTTTACATACCCAATTCAAATCAGCCCCATGTAAAATTGGACAATTCCAAGGGAGGCAATATTGAGTGGTTGATAGGAAAATTGAAGTCAATTTCTCCATCGGAGATGCCTGTAGTGTTGAAGTATGATTATAATGTAAGAAAAACTCACGAGCGTGCTTTTGCCAATGTAACAGTGAGGGGAGAGGCTTCTTTTGAAATAAACGGTGTGGGCAATAATCCTAAAATTAGCACTTCCGAAGAGAAGCAAAACAAAACCTTTGAAGTTAGAGATTTTTATGTTGGACAATGCGGAGGGTCTTGGTGGCAGGCGTTTGACAGTTCTACTTTAGGATTGGGGCAACATATACAAGCTACAGTCTTAAGGGTTGGTTCTGGAAGCAGAGTAGACTTAAACGACCGAAGCAAATTTTTGGTGTCGGCAGGAAATAATAAATTAATTTTAGAAAAAGGCAGTCACCTGCAAATTGATGAAAATGCATCTTTGGTTATTGAAAATGGATCACAAGTAATTGTTGAGGAAGGTGCTGAATTGATTTTTAAGAAAAAGGGTCAATTGATTTTAGATGGTCCGAATGCCATGTTGCACATTAAAGGTGATTTAATCTTAGATTCTGGAGTGGTTTTTGAACCCAAAAAGAAATGGAAGCAAGAGGTTGGATTGGTAAAATTCTCGGCACATGGATACGGTTATGGAAATGCACAGATATTGTCTAGAGATGAAAAAGTTGAATTGATCTTCAACGGAAACGGTAAGAAGGGCTCAAAGAATTTGCAAATCGAGGGAACGGTTGATTTCAGTGGAAAGGCTGGTGGTAAGGAGGTGAGGAGTTTGACAATTGATCGTTCTCAGGTTTGCTTTGCACCGAGTTCTAAGTTATTCACTACTAGCTCATTGATTTTGACGGAATCGAAGTTTGACAAGGTTGAATGGGCGAGTAAGACAGCGGGAATCATTCAACATCATGGATCCTACTTCTATGCAAAGAATGTTGAATTCATGCATATGGATACTGCATTGATTTACGAATCAAAGTCAAATTTAGAGGTTGCAAATTGTGAATTTGAGGAGAATTGGGTGGGTTTGTATTTGAATTATTATAATCCCAACGTAAGAAACTGCAAATTCGAGAAGAATCACAACGCGTTGATTGTGAATATGATTATCAAAGATTTTAGCGTTCAAGAATGTGAATTCAAAAAGAATCAGACGGGATTGAAGATGATGAATGATCGTGTTTGGATGGGTAAGGGTTATGTTGAAAGTAGTTTGTTTCAGGAAAACTGGATTGGAGTTGATGCGCTGAAGGTAGACCTTACGTTAAAGTGCAACAGATTTGATTCAGATGCTTATTCTATTGTTCATTCGGGTGGTTATTTGAGAATGGATCATGACTCAAAATGGCAGAACAACGGGTTATTGAAGTCGGTCATTGGCGGATACAATGTTTTTGTGAATCCAAAGTATACTGGCATCAAATTGGATAACTCTGAGCTATTCGCTGATGGTATGAATTATTTCTTTTACAACAAGAAAAAATATGCTGGAACTTCATTCATTGAAGGAAGGGCATACGTTGATGAAAATGCCGATTATTACAACAATCAGAATGGAGAGGTTTCATTGGGAAGAAACATTTGGAAGCCTATTTCTGATGAATTTGTAGCTGATAGTTTGAACCTTCAATTTGTGCGATTACACAGGAATGCCGATGGAAGTGGTGTTGTAAAAGTAACGGGAAAATTGGAGAAGTCATATCCTTCAGAAGCATGTTACAGTGCGAAAAAGCCTGAGGATTTGGATGGGATGAAGAGCAGCTCGCCGAATGGAGGGTCATTTGTTGGGGATGAGATTGAAGCACCTAAATGGAAGGTAGTAAATGGCTTGGTTGTACTAGAGGTTGAGGAAGAGATGTTAGTGGAAGTGTACAACAGCAACGGTGTAAGGGTTTACCGTGGAAGAATCACACCTGATACTTCTGAAATACCCTTAAGTACGGGAATTTACTTTCTGAGCACTCAAGTAGGTGGAAATATCACCACTCAAAAGATTGCAGTGTTAGGGCAGTAATTCTTGGTAGGTTAGACCGAAGCAACAGAGTGAAATTGATTGGTGGAGAGATGGTTGCTTCGGTTTTTTTAATAAATAAGCGGTTAAAATAACATACAGTTGAAAATGAAGGGGTTATCACTCGGTTGGTTAGTTGTAATTTTGGAGAATGAAATTAACCTTTTGGGGTGCAGCTCAACAAGTAACGGGAAGTATGCATTTGGTAGAGTTGGAAAGCGGCACGAAAATTTTGATAGACTGCGGACTAGATTACGAGAATAGAAAAGAGTTTGAAGATAAAAATGCTTCTTTTCCCTTTAAAGCGGCAGATATTGATTTATTGATATTAACACATGCACATATTGATCATTCTGGAAATGTACCGAACTTAATCAAGCAAGGATTTTCTGGAAGGGTATTTTGTTCGGGTCCAACTTTAGAATTGAGTGGGTATTTGTTGCAAGACAGTTTAAACATCCAGATGATGGAAGTAAGAAAAAAAAGGAAGATTTATTTCCGAAACAAAAAGAAGAAAACTGCCAAGGGTGGAGTTCCAGAAGCCTTATACAATAAATCTCACATTGAAGATTTTGTGGAAATGGCTTATGCAATGGAACCTGGTCAAGTTTATGAATATAATGAAGAATTGAAGTTAGAGTTCTTCCCGTCGGGACATATTTTGGGAGCGATAAGTGTAAAAATCAGCGCTTTTGAGAACGGTGATTGGATTCATTTAGGACTAACGGGCGACTTAGGAAATACCAATTCTAAATTGGTTCCTGATCCACAGTTTATGCACGGCTTAGATTATTTGGTTTCAGAAAGCACTTATGGCGGTAGAAAGCACTTAAACGAGCCCGAAAAGGCGGAAGAGATAATGTTGAGAGAAGTGATGGATACCTGTGTGGAGCGAAAAGGAAAATTGGTAATTCCTGCTTTTTCTGTTGGCAGAACACAGGCTATTTTATTCACTTTGAATCAGTTGTATCAAGATGGAAAATTCCCTAAAGTTAAGGTATTTACTGATAGTCCTTTAGCCATTAAATCTACCCGAATTTATCAAAATTACACTGAGTTTTTGAATGAAGAAGCACAAGAATTCTCCAGAAAGCATGGCAGTTTATTTAGCTTTCCGTTGTTGCATGTGGTAGAAGATGAGCGTGAAAGTGAATATTTGAGTGTTTTACCTGAGCCTTGTGTTATTGTATCGGCGGCTGGTATGGTAGAAGGAGGTCGAATTCAGATGCACGTTCGGAATAACGTTGGACACCCAGAAAACACCATTTTAATTGCTGGATTTTGTGCAGAAAACACGTTAGGAGATCGATTGTTGAAGGGACAGAGCTTTGTTGAAATCAATCAAAAGGAACGTCCGGTGCACGCTGCAATTAGACGTACTGATGTATTTTCAGCACATCCTGATCACGCGCAATTGGTAAACTATTTTGAAGAAACACAAAAAAGGGGCAATCTTAAAAAGCTGTTTTTAGTACATGGAGATAAATATCAGATGCAACTATTGAAAACGGATTTGGATGGAAATGCTGATTTTGTGAATGTAGAAGTTGAGACGCCTTTGCGTGGACAACAGTTTATATTGAATTAAAAAGGTATGGGTACAGCAGGGATTTCATTTATTTTTTTAAGTATAATCTTGCTGTTTTTGCTATTTGGTTATTCGTTAATTAGCGAATTGCGACTTCGCTTTGCGCATGTAGTTGGTACTAGAAAACGAGCAATTTTACCTACTGTGGTAGTTGGGAATTTAACCGTTGGAGGGTCTGGAAAAACCCCTTTTGTTCAATATTTGTCTCATAAACTGACTAAGAATGCTGTTTTATTGAGGGGATATAGAAGAAAAACCAAGGGTTTTATGGAGGTAAATTCAATGCATGATGTTCTTGATGTGGGTGATGAGGCATTGGAACATTTTCAACAAGAATTGAAGGTTTTTGTGGGTGAAAATAGAATTGAGGCGGTAGAAAAGATTCATCAAACAGATAATGATATTGAATTAGTCATTTTAGATGATGGTCTTCAACATGTTGCATTGGAACCCCATTTCGGTTTGCTTTTGACGGATTATCAGCATCCGTTTTGGAATGAGAAATTTTCGATTCCATTCGGAAAATTGAGACAATTTAAAAGTTCGGCACATAGTTATGATGCCTGGGTGGTAACAAAATGTCCGTTGAATATTTCTAAAATAGAAATGGAGGAAATAAGATCTAAAACAGAACTGCCGGTCTTTTTTGCTAATTACAAAACGAGTAAATCAAAGCAATGTTACGGTGCAACTTTTACAGTGGTTGAAGGATTGAATTGGGGATTGATTACTGGAATTGTAAATGGTAGGAGGTTGAGACGAACACTTGAAAGCAGAGATTTGAATGTTGTTAGACATTGGGAATATTCAGATCATTATTTGTTTGGTAAGGAGGATTTATCTCGTTGGATTGCTGAAAGTAAGGATGAAGGAATAGTTGCTTGGATTTGCAGCAGGAAAGATTTCATGAGAATGAAGACATTGTTAAATGAAATTGAAGTTGATGTTCCTATTTTTGAGGTACATACGGAAGTCGAGATTCTTAATTCTGAGGAAGAAATATTGTTAAATTTGATTAGAGCGAAAACACACAAATGAAAAAGAGAATATCCTATTTGTTGACATTGTTGGGTTTGATTTTGGGATCATGTAAGCCATCTGAGAATATAGTTTTTGAGGAGTTTCAAGAGGTAAATGCAAGTGGTTGGAATTGGAAAGACGGCAAGACTTTTGAATTTGAAATCACAGACGATCAGCATTATTATACATTACTTTCTGGATTGAGAGTAACAACTCAATATTCGTACAGCAATATTTGGTTGATTTACAGTATAAAGAGTGGTAAAGAGGAAAGAAAAGAACAGTTTCAAATGGTCTTGAGTGATAATTTGGGAAAATGGTTAGGTGATGGAGTGGGTAATTTGATATCCTTTCAGCAGCCATTTTTGCAAAATGTCAAATTCAAGAAAGGTAAATACCGGATTGAGTTTAATCAAAATATGCGCGACGAGAATTTGGAAGCTGTAAATAATATTGGATTTCAAATTGTAAAAGGACCATTGATATTGTAAAGGAAACGTGAGGAGGAAATATGGTTATAAAAGGATTCGCTTCTGCTTTGATAGGGGTAGAAGCAAAAACAGTTACGGTTGAGGCAAATGCAACAACCACCCCCGATTTTGCAACATTTATTATAGGATTACCGGATGTTTCGGTGCGAGAAAGTTTGTTTAGATGTGATGCGGCTATAAGAAATTCAGGCTTTCAGCCGTTGAGGCAGAAAATTGTCATTAATCTAGCACCTGCGGATATTAAGAAAGAAGGCAGTTCTTATGATTTACCTATAGCACTAAGTATGTTGGCTGCGGCATTTCAGATTGAAGCCGAACCGTTGGAAAAATTTGTTGTTTTGGGTGAGTTAGGTTTAGACGGTAGCGTATTACCTATTCGAGGTGCTTTGCCTATGGCGATTCAAGCTTTGAAAGAGAAATTCAAAGGGGTGATTGTTCCTATTCAGAATGCTTTAGAGGCCGCTATAGTCAAAGACATTGAGGTTTATGGGGTACGCAATTTGAGAGAGGCAGTTGATGTACTTGAAGGTCGGGGGAACATCAAAAGGGCAATTGCTGATCCCCGAGGGGATTATGAAGCAGCTATTGAGGAGGTTGAGTTTGATTTTTCTCAGGTAGTTGGACAGGAGCATGCGAAGCGAGCATTGGAAATTGCCGTTGCCGGCGGACATAATGCGCTGATGTTTGGTCCTCCAGGAACTGGAAAAACCATGATGGCGCGTTGTTTGCCGGGAATTATGCCACCAATGAGTTTGGTGGAGGCTTTAGAGATTACAAAAATTCATTCTATTGCGGGGAAGTTGGGTGAGAATGCTAAATTGATGGCAAAAAGACCATTCCGTTCACCTCACCATTCATTGACAGAGCACGGATTGATTGGTGGTGGGAATCACGCATTGCCAGGAGAAATTACTTTGGCTCACAATGGGGTGCTTTTTTTGGATGAAATTCCTGAATTCAAGAGACCAGTATTAGAACTTTTACGACAACCTCTGGAGGAACGGAAAATAACGCTGAATAGAACAAAATACTCGATAGATTATCCGGCGTCGTTTATGCTAATTGGAAGTATGAATCCTTGTCCGTGTGGTTATAACGGTCATCCGACCAAGGAGTGCACGTGTGCGCCTGGGAATATTGCGAGGTACATGAGTAAAATTTCTGGACCGTTATTGGACCGAATGGATATTCACGTGGAGGTTTCATCTATTGATGCGGAGAGGGTTGTGAATGGTGAAGATTCAGAAAGTAGTGCGGAGATCAGGAAGAGGGTTGTTCAAGCAAGACAATTCCAGTTGGAAAGGTATAAGAAGGCAGGATTGAGTTTTCGAACGAATGCCGAACTCACGGTTAACCATGTTCGGGAGGTTTGTAAAATACCTCAGACAGCGGAATTATTGTTAAAGGCGGCTATTCAGAAATTGGGATTGAGCGTAAGAGCTCATGATCGAATATTAAAATTGAGCCGAACCATTGCTGATTTGGAGCAATTGGAAGACATTCAATTGGAACACGTGGCCGAAGCCATCCATTTAAGAGGATTAGATAGAGAATCTACCGTGAATTAGCTACCTTTAAATTCAGGTTTGCGTTTTTCATTGAAAGCAGTTACACCTTCTTTGTAATCTTCAGATCTACCGGCAATTTCTTGGCAATATGCTTCGTATTGGAGCATGGTGTCAAGGTCAGAATGTGCAGCTTTATTGAGCATTTGCTTGATCATACCAATGGATTTAGTGGGAGCCAATGCATAATACTGAGCAATTTGATCAATGGTTTCATCAAAAGTTTCATCGGTACAAACACGGTTGATCAATCCCCATTCGAGGGCTTGTTGAGCTGATATTTTTGGTGCCATGGTTGCCATTTCAAAGGCTCTTGCGGGGCTAATGGCTTTTGGCAAAAAGTAACTGCTTCCGCTGTCTGGAACCAAACCAACATTAATAAATACTTCAATGAGAGAAGCTTTTTCATTTGCAACGATAAAATCACAGGCTAAGGCCAGAGACGCTCCAGCGCCGGCTGCTACTCCATTAAGTCTGCAAATGATGGGCTTGGGGAGTTCTCTCATGGCTTTAATGATGGGATTGTAGCGTTTGTATAGACTATCGGAAAGAGATCTGTTTTTGGATCCTGCTATTGCTTTTAGGTCTTGTCCGCTGCAAAAAGCTTTTCCTGCGCCGGTGAGAACTATAACGCGGACTTCAGAGTCTTTTTTAACTTCCTTTAGAACTGCTTGGAGGTCATAGCTCTGTTCATCGTTGAAGGCATTGAAAACATCGGGTCTGTTTAAGGTAACGTAGGCTACGGAACCCTTTTTTTCGTACAAAACGCAGGTTAAGTCCATGGTTCAAAGTTAAGTCAGGGAATTTAAATGTGCTATTAGAGAATTGGAATATCGAATAATTAAGACTAACGCCATAAACTATAGACCCATTGATTGATGAAAACAATTGCAATGCCCATGGTGAATCCAGCAATTAATTCAATGGGGG
>CAYPBJ010000032.1:0-15329 GCA_964408945.1 uncultured Rhizobium sp.
CCCCCGAAACCCGAAACCCGAAACCCGAAACCCGAAATCCACTACCCACTACCAACTACCAACTACCATGTACCCACTACCCACTACCAACTACCATGTACCCACTACCAAAGACCAACTACCACAGTGAATAAATCAAATCTACCTCAGAAAATTTGTGTGACGTGTCAGAGGCCGTTTTCGTGGAGGAAAAAGTGGGAAAAGAATTGGGAAAACGTTAAATATTGCTCGAAACGGTGCTCGGGACAAAGGAAGTTGGGCGAAAGAATACACAATTCAATCGATTGATTGTTAGCACCGTTGCTTTTGAGTGATTTTCTAATTATTGTTGAATAATTTAATTTTTTATGAGAAACACTCTTGTGATTTTATTTGCTATGTCGATGGTAATGATTGCTTGTGGTCCATCCATTTACATGACTCCCGATGCTTATGAGCGTTCGGCTAAACACCAAAAAATTGCCATTCTTCCTCCGAAAGTAAACCTTCCCCCGCAACGGAAAGTAAGTCCAGAAGCGCTGGAGGCACAGAGTAAAGCCGAATCATCTAGTTTTCAGAACGAAATATATCAAGCGTTTTTAAGGCGCAAAAGCAAAGGACAAATATTCGTTGACATTCAAGACGTGGAAGAAACAAACGTTTTGCTTGCCCGAAATTTCCCAGAAGGGGTTTACACCAATGCCGAAGTTTGCAAAGTGTTGGGCGTAGATGCGGTGGTGACCTCCCAGTTCACTTTGAGCAAGCCCATGTCAGAAGGTGCGGCCATTGCAACTATGGTTTTGGTGGGATTTGCTGCCACTACCAACGAAGTAAAGGTCAATATGTCTATCAAAGATTGTTCAGACAATACCATGTTTTGGAACTACGACTATCAATACTCCGGATCGGTAACCACTACGGTTAGTGCATTAGTAGACGGACTTATGAGAAATGCCTCTCGTAAAATTCCTTACAATTCGCAATCCAACTAAAACTTGGGTTTTGCGTACGGCAGTTGCACCAACTTTTGGGTGGTGTGATATGAGTCTAAGCCGGAGCAGGTGACGGTTCTGGCTTGTTCCAAGTCAATGAATCCCGATTCTTGAAGGCAATTTTCGGGTATGACTACTTGCATGATTTCACCAATCAGAAGGATGGTTCCGTTGATGGCGAGCGGGTGCTTTTCTCTGAGTTCTACCGAGAATTTGAGGTGGCTTTCTTTCACGAAGGGTGCCTGAAAATCAAATAAATATTCAGGGGTAAGTCCTGAGGCTTCAAATTCAGATACTTCGCGGGGATAGCGGGCGCTGCAATGATGCGCTGCCTCCACAAACTCTGGAAGAATTTGATTGAGCGTATAGCAGCCTGTCTCTTCGATGTTTTCAAGGGTGTGCCTTTCGGAGACGTCTGGACGGACAATTACACCGCATAAAGCCGGGTTAGCACCAAGATGAAAGAGAGAGCTGAAAATGGATAGGTTTACTAATCCTGATTTGCTGCGAGTGCCTACCAGAACCACACTTTTAAATCCGCCGAGTGAATTGATGAAATTAGCTCTGTAGCGGGTTTCCATGTTGAGAATATCTTGTTTTTGTATGATCATTTCATTGTTTTTTCTGCGCGCTTCCAAAATCCGAAGAAAGAAGGAAAAAAGCCTTGAACTCCGGGGAACATCCAATTGCGTTCATCGACGATCCAATTATTTGGGGCATCCGAAGTGAAATGTGGGTGTTCGCGGGTGTAGATTCTATGTGCTGACAGATGTTCGTTCAGCGATTTAACGTCCCCCGAAACAAAAATCAAATTCGGAATTTCTTGTCCCAATCGATGAATGAATTCCTGGGTTTTCAAAGAGATTGGGAACCGGCTCAACCACGCTGAATCCCAAAGAAATATGCGGTTCAACGGTTCGTTTTTGCGCCATTCCGGGTCCAAATGATAGGGATGGTAAAGCGCGATATCGGCCGATGGATTCCAGTTTGGATGGTGGGTCAGAGCAGGCAGAGACTGTCCGACGGGCGGCAAATCAAGGTTGAAATCAGCGCGTTCTTGAAGGATTTGAGGGACATCCATGCGGTAGAATTGATCGTACTCCACATCTAAAAACGTGCCTGTTTGCTTGGTGCTGCAATATTTGTTGATGTTCTCTTGATTGGCGAAATACAACTTGCTGCTGAAAGCGCCGCACACCCATTGCCAACTCAAATGGTTGGAGGCAAAATCGGCATCTTTCAAATGATGAAACATCCACTGAGCGCCGGTTTTCCAATGGGTTTTTGCAACGTTGCAGACGAGCATGGCGACATACATTCTCATGTGATTGTGCATCATGCCGGTGTCGTAAAGCCTTTTGATGCCTTGATCTATGGCTTCAATGCCGGTTCTGGCTTCCAACACGGCCAAAGGCATTTTATTGGATGAAAAATGCGAAGGCGAATGTTTGACGTCTTTTTGATCTAAGTCAGGGTGAATTTGCCCTACCCTTTGGAAATAATCCCTCCACGCCAACTGCTGAAACAATCGTTCGTTTTGCGTATGTCCGTTTTGCAGAACACGATCTCTGATGAGCGCCGTGGAAATCACCCCACGAGAAACATAAGGCGATAATTCCGATACATTACCCCAGAGGAAATTTCGGGTTTTGCCGTATTTCACGGGGTCAATGGCGTTGATTCGCTGTTGAAGTTCACTGAGGATTGAGGTCATCTCTTGCTGATTTTATTGTTGGATATGCTGCGCTGTCGGTTGCATTTGAATCGATCAATCTCAGGATTTCTGAGGGCTGCATGCTTTTGAGAAATTCCTTGATTGACTCTTTTGCGCCACAAGTTGAAGCTGGATCTTTTGAGTTGTGAGCGCATCAGCGCAATGACTTGCGATTCGGGCAATCCAAACTGAAACTCAATGGCTTCGAAAGGGGTTCGATCTTCCCAGGCCATCTCAATGACTCTATCTATTTGTTCCTCTGTTAGTTGCATTTTTACATTCTCACAAAATTTAATTCCCTTAGTTTATTGATGGTCAAAGGGTTATGGTTGTTTTGAACCTTGTAAGAAACCACATCGCACAAAAACAGTTCATGATCGCCTGCATTTTGATGCTGAATGACTTTAAGGTGCAATAATGCCACTGATTCTTTCAAAACGGGCCACCCATTCCACTGGGTGAGTTGGTATGCTGAATCTACGGGAGACTTCTGATTTTTTCTTTGGATAAAGCCGTGTTTATCAAAGCTCCTCCCCGATTTCTGTCCGAAGTTTCTCACCACGGGTGCTTGTTTTTCACTCAGCAACTGCAACACAAACTCTTGATTTTGCCTCACATTTTCAAGCGTTTGAGTATCGTAGTATATGGCAACGGCATATCGTTTGGGCGACATACTGACTGCGCTCACATACGTACAAATATTCATGTTGACTTTTCCGTCGGCCTGCGTAGCAATGCTGTAGACGGGCAAATCAGGAATGTTCCAGGGTTTCTTCATTTCAAGCGAGCTTGAACATCAGATTTTGATGTTTGAAATTCCGCCATCAATGTGGTGCACCTGTCCTGTAATCCAAGACGAATCGTCAGACAACAAGAACTGCGCTAATTTGGCGATGTCTTGGGGTTGTCCGATTTTTTTCAGGGGATGTCTGGCTGCATTGGCTTCAATTTTTTCGGGGGAATTCAACAAGTTTCCTGCCAAAGGAGTTTGGGTTATGGATGGTGCAATGGCATTGATTCTCACCTTTGGTGCCCACTCCGCCGCTAGGGCTCTGGTAAGTCCTTCGATGGCTCCTTTGGATGAACTTACCAAGGTATGAAACGGGAAACCGGTTTGCACGGCAACGGTTGAGAACAACACCACCGATGAATTTTCGGCATTTTTCAAGGCGTTATGAGCGGCTTGCAAGGTTTTGATGGCACCTAAAGTTTGTTTGTTGTAATCATCGATAAACTCTTGGGGTTTGATGCGATGAAAAGGCTTGAGGGCGATTGCACCCACGCAATAGGCGATACCGTGAATGGTATCTGGAAGCCATGAAAAATCGGGGTTATCTGAGGTGAGATCGAGTTTTTGGTAGTCAGGTGTCAGGTGACGGGTGTCGGGTGACGGGTATCTGTGGTCGAGGGACTGTGGGTCGCGGGTGCCGGTAAACCAAACATTATTTTCAGCTGAAAGCAGTTCTACAAGTGACGCTCCGATACCTGATGTACCTCCAATAACTACATAATTTTTCATGTAAAGAAGTAACAATTGTGGGAGGGTTTGGTTTATATATTTATTTTGATTAATTTACAGACAATTATTTGTCAATATTTTTATCAAAATGAAAGAGAGGCATATTTCTCACATGGACTTAGACTCATTTTTTGTGAGTGTGGAGCGGTTGCAAAATTCCTCTTTTAAGGGAAGGCCATTGATTATTGGGGGCATGAGTGACCGAGGTGTGGTGGCCAGTTGCAGCTATGAGGCTCGGAAATTTGGGGTGCACAGCGCCATGCCTATGAAGCAAGCCCGAATGCTTTGTCCTGATGCCATTTACATTCGGGGCGATTCGCAATTGTACAGTAAATATTCGCAGATGGTGACCGAAATCATTGCAGAATCGGTGCCGCTTTACGAGAAAAGCAGCATTGACGAATTCTACATTGATTTGACGGGCATGGATCGTTTTTTTGGATGTTGGAAAATGAATCAAGAACTGAAGCAGAAAATTGAACGAGAAACCGGTCTGCCTATTAGTTTTGGACTTTCGGCCAACAAGACCGTCAGTAAAATTGCTACCGGAGTGGCAAAGCCTGCCGGACAAAAATTCGTGGAGCACGGGTCTGAAAAAGGATTTTTGTCGCCCCTGTCGGTCAAAACCATCCCCGGCGTAGGCGGGGAAACCTACAAAACGCTCCGCCAATTGGGCATCCAATATATAAGAACGCTTCAAGAAATCCCCAAAGACCTGATTTTTAAAACCCTCCATAAGCCCGGCTTGGAGATTTGGCATAAGGCCCACGGAATTGATGAACGTCCCGTCATTCCCTTCCATGAGAGAAAAAGCATCAGCACCGAAAGAACGTTTGAAAGCGATACCATTGACGTTGTCAAACTTCGAAACCTGCTGAGTGCCATGGCTGAGAATTTGGCTTTCCAACTGAGAAAGGGCAATAAATTGTGTGCCTGTGTGACCGTAAAAATCAGGTACAGCGACTTTAATACGTATTCGTCACAGGCTAAAATACCTTACACCAGCGCAGACCACACCCTGATTAAACGAACCTTGGAACTGTTTGACAAGCTCTTTCAAAGAAGGCAACTGATTCGATTGGTGGGGGTTCGATTCAGCGACTTGGTGAGCGGGGGATATCAAATCAACCTATTCGAAGAAACCGAAGAAATGATTCATTTGTACGAAGCCATGGATCGCATTCGACTTCGGTACGGCGATAGTGCCGTCAAGCGTGCCAACGGCATGGACGCCAAAACCATTGGGCGATTTGATAATCCCTTTGACGGAAGTGCACCCGTGCTATTGGCTAACAGAAAATCTTGAAGCGGGCAAATGTAAAATTTTATCCCCCGAAAAACCAAAGTCAGAAGAGGAAAAAGGCGATGATGTAGACGAAGATGACAATGATGACAACGGAGAATAAGAAAAGTTCCAAATTTGATTTTTCTGTGTACTTTTGTACACATCTGAAATCTATGAAAATCGCATACGCCAAAATCTTGATTTTCACGCTTTTAATAGCTGCTTCAACCCAAAAACTGTGGAGTCAAACCCCGTCAGTCATCATTTGCAAGGGCAGTTCAGTCAATTTTAGAGAGTTCAATACCGGCAGTTCGGAACCCAGTGTTGGCTGGGAATGGACCTTTGAAGGAGGCACGCCAGGAACTTCTACGCTGAGAGAACCATCGGTTCAATATCCCAATGCTGGCTTGTTTAAGGCAAGTTGTGTAAGCATTTTTCAAAGCGGTACTCGTGATACAAATGCGGCGTATGTATTGGTCATTGACGGAACCCTCGCTCCCATTCCCATGAGAGACACCATCATTTGTTCGCCCAGCATCAACCTTATACTGGATGCAGGAAATCCAAGTCTATACAATCGATATCTATGGTCTAGCACCGATGTAACCTTAAAACCCGGCGATACCCTTCAAAAACTCACTGTGACAAAACCGGGGACATACAAAGTAAGAGTTCAAAACATTTGTGCTTTTTCTGAGAAAACCATTACCGTTAAACAAGGTGTCAAACCTACCGTTGATTTAGGTGCAGATCGATTTGTATGTAGAAATATTTCACTCATTTTAGATGCTGGTTTCAGCGCCGGAAACACCTATTCATGGGTACCCACCGGCGAAAGCAGCGCAACCATAACCGCTAACACCGCTGGAAACTACAAAGTGACCGTTACAAGTCCCGATGGTTGCACCGCAACAGATGATGTTAACTTGATAGATAGTTGTCCACCCGTAGTTTGGTTACCAACGGCATTTACTCCGAATGATGCAGCTCCCAACGACATTTACACTCCCTACATTGAAGGATTCAAATACATGAAAATGATGATCTTCAACCGTTGGGGTGAGAAACTATACGAGCAAGAAGGATTGAATCAAGGTTGGGATGGTACTTACATGGGTGAAATTTGTCCCGATGGATTTTACATTGTTCATTTGGAATTAATTGGAAACGATACCTTCCGAAAAATCAAAAGCCAATCATTCATGTTGCTTAAATAATTAACGTAACTCCTTCATGAGAAAATTCTACCTTTTAATTTTTATTCAGCTGATCATTTCGAGCATTTCAGCGCAATCAGTGACCATTGGCAAAGCCATAAATGCCATTCAAACCAAACGTTACGAGAAAGCCATAGGCATTTGCGAGAAAGGCATTGCCAAAGATCGTAGCTTGATTGAATTGAATTACATCAAGGCCTGGGCTGAATTTGAAATTGCTAAATCGTCAAAAGATCCCAACGAAGTAAGAACCAATACCAAAAATGTTCTCAGATCATTAGAAAGAGCTGAAAAGAAAGACGAAACTTTAGAATTTAAAACTAAATACCAATGGTTATACAGAGACTACTCTAAGTTCTACATGATTGAAGCATTAGATCAATACAATAGAGATCGTTTTGCCAATGCTTTACCCTTGTTCCAAACTTGTTATGATCTTAGTAAAGATACCATTGCTTTTACGCATATAGGCCTTTGCCATTGGTTTCTAAAAGAGAATGCCAAGGCTGGACCGTATCTTACCAAAGCAGCTGTCATGATGTATGGCGCATGGCAAGACTCTGTGAATTCGAAATACCATAAACACACTTACAACATCAAAGTTTACCAAGAATTAGCCAATTATTACGCCAATGAAAAGAAAGAGGATTCTTCCTTCTTTTACGTGGAAATGGGACTGGATATGTTTCCGAAGGACATTAAATTGACCAGAACCATTGTAAAGGTAATTGATAAAAAAGTCCGTGAAATGCAACAAGAAGTCGGTCTGAATGCCGAAGTTTTGAGATGGATCAATCGTGGTTTGTCATACGAAATCAACAATGAATATTTCCTTCAAAGCCAAAACAACTACTTCGTTCAAAAATTGAATTACTTGTTGTCCAGAAACGATTTAAGCGAGGCAAAATTGTTTGATTCTGCGTTTTACCAAACCAAAAAATCGTTGGTCTTAAAAGGGTGTAAGTCCAAAAACGACGAATTCTTGTTGGCAGACAGTGCTGCGTTTGTAAATGCGTGTTTAAAAACTTTCATGGAAAAAAACAATTCCAACGCCATCATCTTTTATTTCTACAAATGGTATCCCATCACTTATAAAACTCAGCAGATTAACGAAAAAGGCCTTGAAGCCATTTTGAAAAATCCGCCAACCTTTATCAGCAGAAGATTGCTTTATTCATTGTACAACCATGCGGTTTCGGCTTATCCCAAAAATGCAAACTTCAAAGAATACCGTTTTCAAGCTTACAGCAATTGGTTAAAATCAGACATCACCGGCAGCACATGGGATTATCTATTCAAGTGGAACGACGGACTGGTAAAAGATTTCCCAACCCGTAAAGTTGCACTGTTAGCTGATCGCGAAAAACTATTGGTTAAGGCCATTGATACATTCACGTTGTACGGAAAAATGGAAACCGTTTGGGGATTCTATCAACTGTTAAAGAAAGAATATCCCAAAAACCTCTTGTTGGATTCATTGAACAAGAAAATTGCATTGAAGGACTTCGAGGTGCGTTACAAGAATACCCGTATTTACAGCTATAAACGAAACAATGAAACTCTTGCAGCTACAGGTTGGAAAGGTATATCAAAACGCTGTGAAGCAGGTGAAATGCCCGATTCAACCATAGAGAAAGTCACTGACCGAATCAATTATTTCAGAACTGCAGCCGGAGTAAGAGATTTAGTAAGATTCAGCCAAGACAAAGGTGAATTTTGTCAAGAAGCATCGGTAATGTATGCACCGGTGGGTGTTTTCACTAGAGAACCTACTCCCGAAACTCACATTTGCTTCACTCAAGGTGCTGCAGAAGCTGCTCGTTATGCGCAAGTTGTAAAAGACAACAATCCTGCAATTGCCGCTACTGTGTTGGTTTCAGATCAAAAAAGCCAAGAATTATACAACAGGCAATACATTCTTGCACCGAATGCAAAATATTTCGGATTTGGTGCGAGTGAAAACAATTCGGTGTTTTGGATGGTGGCTCCGGGTGAAAAATTGGCAGATTCAAGTTATTACCAGAAAAACTTCATTAGTTGGCCTCCACAGGGTTATTGCCCAAATATGTTGATGTTTGAAAAATGGAGTTTCTCTATGTATGGTGACTTAAAAGATGCTAAAATTGAAATCAGCGCTCCTCACATTTCAAAAATGACGGTGAGCGGACACGTTGAGCAGTCGCCCATGTTACCCTTCTCTACCCTAGTATTTGAGCCCAACATCAGAAGAACGGAGTTTCAAATGTTGCCTAACGGGGAGAAAATTGACATCAAAATCACCCTGAAAAACAAGAAAGTTTATTCTTATTCCGTAAAGGTGTTAAAAGTTGAATAATTTTTATTATTTTTGCACTCCCGTTTTGAAAGATCTTTGATTGATCAAAACAATTAGCACGCGTGGCGTAATTGGTAGCCGCACCAGACTTAGGATCTGGCGCCGCGAGGCGTGGGGGTTCGAGTCCCTCCGCGTGCACAAACCCGAAAAATGGAACTCAGGTTCCATTTTTCGTTTAAAAAGATTAATAATTTATTGTCGTGAATATCCGTTTAGAAAAACTCAACGATCTAGAAGCTTCGGTTCTCATTGAAATGTCGAAAGCTGATTACCAAGAAAAAGTAGACGCACAAATCAAGAAAATTCAAAAAACCGCTTCCATTCGTGGATTCCGCCCTGGAAAAGCTCCTATGGGTATGATTCAAAAAATGTATGGCAAAACGGTTCTTGCCGATGAAATACAGCAAATTGCTTCTCAAAAATTAAACGAGTTTATTGAAGAGCAAAAACTAGAAACATTGGGCTACCCCTTGGGAAGCACCCGTTTTGATTCTAAGTTGGATATTGAAAATTCTGAAGACTTTGTTTTTGCTTTTGACCTAGGTATAGCCCCTAAATTTGAGTTAAACCTAACTACAAAAGACAAACTAGATCTTTTCCAGATTGAGGTAACCGACAAAGAAATTGACGAAGATATTGAATACGCTCGCAAACGTCACGCTAAACTAGACGATGCAACCAAATCTGATGCTGAATCAATTGTTTATGCAGAAGTAAATGAATTGGGAGACGACGGACAACCACTTGAAGGCGGAGTTAGCGCAAAATCGGTGAGTTTTGTTCCTTCAATGATTGAGAACAAAAAACTTCAAAAGCAATTTGTAGGAATTGAAAAAGGATTTAGCACCACTTGCGATGTTAGAGAATTGTTCAATAACAATGAAAGTGTTTTAACCAGTGCGTTGGCGGTTGCTAAAGAGGCGATATCTGATTTATCTTCTTCTTTCTCTGTGAATGTTACTGAAATCAAAACCAGAACACTTCCTGAATTGAATGATGAATACTTCAAAGAAGTTTTCCCAACTGAAACCCCAAGCAGCGAAGCAGAATATAGAGAAAGAGTAAAAGCCAATTTAGAACATTACTACAAAAACGAAGCATCGTTGTGGTTGGATCATGAAATTGGTCACTTGATCATGACGAAGCACGACATCCAATTGCCGGATGATTTCTTGAAGCGTTGGTTGATGGAAACCAAAACAGAAGATTACAACGCAGAAAATATCGATGAAAAATATGCACAAGAAAAGGATGCTTTGAAGCGCAGATTGATCATAGATAAATTGGCTGAACAACACGATCTTAAAGCTGAACAAGCTGAAGTTATTGAAGAAGCTCGTTTATACTACGTTGGCATGTACAAGCAATACGGTTTGGATGTTAGCATGATTGGACAAGACTTCTTAAACGAGACCATCGCTAAGCGTTTGCAAGAGCGTGAATTCGTTGGACAAATGAGCGACCGCGTAATTTATCGTAAATCGTATGATAAAGTTCGTGAAATGATCAGCATCAACGATAAGAAAACATCGGTTGAAGATTACTTCAAACATGTAAATAAACATAAAGACACTCACGGAGAGTAATCTATTTCTTGATATCTTTGTTAATATAGAACTATGGACTACGGGAAAGAATTCAAAAAGTACGCTACAAAGCACTTAGGCATTAACAGCCTTTATGTTGATCAATATTCAAACATGACTGCTTCTGCAGCTGGTGGAATTTATGGCCTAACGCCAAACATCATTGAGGAACGTCAAATGAACGCTAGCGTTATTGATATTTTCTCTCGTTTGATGATGGATAGAATCATCTTTTTGGGCGTTCCCATTTACGATGATGTAGCCAATATCATTATGGGTCAATTGCTTTTCTTGGAAAGCGCAAATCCCAACAGAGATATCCAAATTTATGTAAACAGCCCTGGTGGAAGTGTTTATGCTGGATTGGGAATCTACGATACCATGCAATACATCAGTTCCGATGTTTCAACCATCTGCACAGGTATGGCAGCTTCAATGGCCGCTGTATTGATGTCGGCTGGAGCAAAAGGCAAAAGAACTGCATTGCCACATAGCAGAATCATGATTCACCAACCTTTGGGTGGTGCTCAAGGTCAAGCGAGCGACATTGAAATTACCTACAAGGAGATTTCAAAGTTGAAAAAGGAATTGTATGATATTCTTGCAGATCACTCAGGTCAACCATACGATAGAATTGAAAAAGACAGTGACCGCGACTATTGGATGACCGCTGAGGAAGCCAAAGAATACGGAATGATAGACGAAGTTTTAGGTCGTCGTTCAACCAAATAACGATTAATCTTCAATGAAAAATTCCAAAGGGCAGAGCTGTTCGTTTTGTGGGAAAAAGAAAGAGGAAGCCGTTCTCTTGATTTCGGGCTTGGATGGAAACATTTGCGAGCAATGTGTGGAACAAGCACACAAAATCGTAGCAAAAGAATTAGGAACCACTGGTTCGACCGGTGATATTCCAACCAAATTCTCAGCATCTGACGAAGGCACTGCTCTTCCCACTCCATTGGAAATTAAAAAACATCTTGACCAATACGTAATTGGCCAAGACGAAGCCAAAAAATCGTTGTCTATAGCCGTTTATAACCACTATAAACGCATTCAAAATAAAAGTCACAGCACCAACGATGTTGAAATTGAAAAAAGCAACGTTCTGTTGGTTGGTGAAACCGGTACTGGTAAAACCTTATTGGCCAAATCTTTAGCAAGACTTTTAAACGTTCCTTTCACCATTGCCGATGCTACGGTACTCACTGAAGCCGGTTATGTGGGGGAAGATGTTGAAAGTATACTATCACGATTGCTTCAAGTAGCCAATTATAAACCAGAATTGGCTGAAAGAGGCATCGTCTACATCGATGAAATTGATAAAATCAGCCGCAAATCTGATAATCCATCCATCACTAGAGATGTAAGCGGTGAAGGTGTTCAACAAGGACTTTTGAAAATCCTTGAAGGCACTGTAGCCAATGTTGCACCCGAAGGCGGACGTAAACACCCAGATCAGAAATATGTTAAAATAGATACTTCAAACATCTTGTTTATCTGTGGCGGAGCTTTCGATGGAATAGAAAAAGTGATTTCAAGACGCTTGCAAAACCAATCCGTTGGATTTAAGCGCAACGAATACAAAGAAATCAATTCCAAGCGTTTGTTGAGCCAAATCAATCCTCAAGATCTTAAAAACTTCGGATTGATCCCTGAAATCATTGGACGTATTCCCATTGTGACTGCTCTAGAACCTCTTGATAAAGAAGCACTTAGAAGCATTTTAACGGAACCGAAAAACGCCATCATGAAGCAATATCAAATGTTGTTCGACATGGAAGGTGTTCAGTTAAGTGTAGATGATGATGCCCTAGATTTTATTGTGGAACTAGCCATGGAAAATAAATTGGGTGCCCGCGGTTTGAGAGGGATTTGTGAGACTATTTTCAAGAAATTCATGTTTGAAATCCCTTCGGGAGATAAGAAAACCAAGAAATTACGCATCACTCGTAAGATCGCTGAAGAAGAGTGGAATCTCATTCAAGATCTTAAATTTGCGAGCTAAATTTACACAAGTATTTAGTCGAAATTTAGTTTATCTTGCAGCCCTATGGAAAAAAACCATAAAGGCACCATGCGCGCTTGGACCATGTACGATTGGGCCAACAGCGTCTATCCTCTTGTAATTTCTTCAGCCATTTTCCCCGTTTATTACACGGCAATTACCACTAAAAAAGATGATTTAGGCAACGTCGTTTCCGATCAAGTTCAATTTTTAGGCTCAAATTTTACCAATACGGTCATCAGTAATTATGTGCTTGCATTTTCCTTTTTGGTTATTTGCTTGACCAGTCCGCTGCTCAGTGGTATCGCAGATTCCAAGGGCAACAAAAAGCGCTTTCTGCAATTTTTCTGCTACCTCGGCTCCATCTCTACTGCCCTACTCTACTTTTTCACCGCCAACGGCAACGATGTTACCTGGGGATTGCTCTCGCTGTTTTTTGCAAGCATCGGATATTGGAGCAGTTCCGTGTTTTACAACTCCTACCTCCCTGAAATTGCCGATGCCGATATGATGGATAAGGTAAGTGCGCGCGGATATGCCATGGGTTACATTGGAAGCAGCACCTTGCTCATTCTTTGCCTTATATTCATTCAAGCCATTGCTCCTACTTTGAATATTTCTTCGGGTTTAGCTACCCGCTACTGTTTTATTGCCGTGGGAATTTGGTGGATAGGCTTCGCCCAAATTTTCTTTTCCAAAATCAAAAGAACACCTGCCACCAACAAAAAGGAAGGCAATATTTTCAGCGGATTTCACGAATTACAAAAAGTATGGGGCCAAATCAAACAGTCGGCATCCATGTTAATGTACCTCAGGGCATTTTTATTCCTATCGATGGGCGTCCAAACCGTCATGCTCGTTGCTGCTTATTTTGGCGCCAAATTGTTGCAACTACCTGCTGGAAAACTCATTCCCGTTATATTGATCATTCAATTCGTTGGAATTGCGGGGAGTTTTCTGTTTTCATGGATATCCAAAAAATACGGAAACAAGCTATCTCTATCCATTGCCTTGGTCTCATGGGTCTTTATTTGCATTGGGGCATGGTTTGACGCAGAATACAAATCAGAAATAGGTTTCTATGTGCTTGCCTTCTTTGTAGGCGCTGTAATGGGCGGAATTCAATCCATGAGTCGAAGCACCTATTCTAAACTCATCCCTGAAAACACCACCGACACCGCTTCTTTTTTCAGCTTTTACGACATCACTGAAAAAGTAGCCATGGTTATTGGATTGTTTTCCTTTGCTTGGGTGGAAGAGCATTCCCCCGAAAAAGGCATGCAAAACTCGGTGCTTGCGCTCGTAATATTCTTCATTATCAGCTATTTCCTGCTTCAAAAAGTCAACGACCCACGACTTAAAGCCCGAAATAACTCTTGATCTGATTCCAGTACTTGATTTTGGTTTCCTTATCTTTTGCCACTGCAGAAGGTGCCGCTACTTGTAAAACCTGATTCACCGGGGCCACAATTGTTCTATTTGACCAAAACACCAATCTTTCTGTCTGAAACGAATTCGCCTTGATCAAATCTTCAAAAGAATAATTCAACTGATCGCTTTTTAAAAATATAAAATCATCTGCCTTGATTTCTTGTCCTTTCCATTTCAAGGCAAACATGATTTTGCTGATCATGTCTTTATAGTCAAAGTCCGACTCCTCTTCTATCCAATGTATGAACTTAGATTTATATTGTGGGAGTGCTTCAGGAATTTCTTTGGCCTCTACTTTTTCGGCAACTGGCTCATTACCAATAAAAAGGCCACCTTGGTAGAGTCCTGACAACAACCAGGCCGATTCAGTTTTTAATGATTCATTGCTCATGCTATGCAAAATTACCCTAATTTTGATGTAATGAGGTTCGAAATTACAGTAGAAAAGGTTAAAGAAAGCAGAATTTCTGAATTTGACCCCCAGAACATTGGTTTTGGCAAAATGTTCACCGATCACATGTTCCTTGCTGACTACAAAAACGGTGAATGGACCAACCCGAGAATTGTTCCCTACGGAAATCTATCTTTAAGCCCTGCAACCTCTGCCATTCATTATGGTCAGTCGATTTTCGAGGGAATGAAAGCTTTCGCATCCTCAAAAAACAACCACGACATCACCATTTTTCGCCCTTCTGACAACGCAGCCCGTTTAAACAGGTCAGCTGTTCGCATGGCGATGCCTGAAATCTCCGAAGACCTCTTCATGGCCGGTCTCCACCAATTGCTTGAAATTGACCGTGCCTGGGTTCCGAGAACCGAAGGAGGTGCCCTATACATTCGTCCTTACATGTTCGCCACCGATGATTACATTGGCGTTAAAGTCTCTGATAATTATTGTTTTGCCATTTTTGCTTGTCCTGTTGGACCCTATTACAACAAGGCTCTTCGCGTTAAAGTAGAAGACGAATACAGCCGTGCAGCTCCTGGCGGTGTGGGATTCACCAAATGTGCCGGCAACTACGGTGCAGCATTATATCCCACGGCATTAGCTCAAAGAGAGGGTTACGACCAAATTTTATGGACCGACCCCATTGAACACGAATGGGTAGAAGAAACCGGAACCACCAACTTCTTTGCCGTCTATGGAAAAACCGTTGTCACCCCCTCATTAACCAATACCATGCTTGCAGGAATCACCCGCGATTCTGTAATCAAAGGTTTAAGACACTTGGGCTACACCGTTGAAGAGAGACCTATTTCCATCAC
>CAYPBJ010000032.1:15429-19988 GCA_964408945.1 uncultured Rhizobium sp.
CGTTCTTCATTGCCGCTGCTACAAAGGCAACAAACAATGGGTGCGGATTTTCAACGGTGCTTTTTAGTTCGGGGTGAAATTGTACGCCCACAAACCATGGGTGGTTTTCGGCCTCTACCACTTCAGCTAAACCGGTTTGAGGATTGGTACCGGTGATTTTCATGCCGGCATTTTGAATGGCGTCTTTGAAGTTGTTGTTGAACTCGTAACGGTGTCTGTGTCTTTCGGAAATCTTGGTTTTACCGTAGGCTTTTGCAGCGTGGCTTCCCTTGATCAATTCACAATCGTAGGCGCCCAAACGCATGGTTCCACCGTAATTGGTGATCTTCTTTTGCTCTTCCATCAGGTCAATAACCGCATTTGGGGTATCAGACATTTCCGATGAATGTGCATCCGATATTCCTGCCATATTACGGGCAAACTCGATGACGCTTATTTGCATCCCCAAACAAATCCCAAAGAATGGAACCTTATTTTCACGGGCGTATTTTACGGCCAACACTTTTCCTTCAATGCCGCGGTTTCCGAATCCAGGAGCGACTAATATCCCTTGATATCCTGAAAGTTTAGATGCCACATTCTCTTCGGTTAGAAATTCTGAATGAATGTAGGTCACTTTCACTTCGCACTCGTTCGCTGCTCCAGCATGGATGAACGACTCGTTGATGGATTTATAGGCATCGGGAAGTTCCACATACTTACCTACCAAAGCGATTTTTACTTCCGACTTGGGATGTTCCAAACGGAATAAAAAGTTAGACCATTGGCTCAATTCTGGTTCTTGTGTGGACTTTAATTTCAGTTTATTGAGGACAACTTTATCGAGTTTTTCCTTAAGCATGGCCATAGGAACCTCATAAATGGTACTCAAATCACGAGCTTCGATTACTGCATTTCCTTGAACGTTGCAGAATAAAGCCAACTTCTTTTTCAAATCTGCTCCCAAAGACTGCTCCGTTCTCAAAACCAACACATCGGGTTGAACGCCCAATTCCAACAAACTTTTCACTGAGTGCTGAGTGGGTTTGGTTTTCAATTCACCTGCGGCTTTTAGGAATGGAACCAAGGTCAAATGCACCACGCAGGCGTTAGATTCCCCAAGCTCCCAGATCAATTGTCGCATAGATTCTATGTATGGTAGCGACTCAATATCTCCAACGGTACCACCAATTTCGGTGATCACGATGTCAAATTCCCCCGATTCGCCCAACAATTTCATTCTTCGTTTGATTTCATCGGTGATATGGGGAATTACTTGTACGGTTTTACCCAGATAAGCGCCTTTGCGTTCGTTTTCAATGACGGTCAGATACACTCTTCCGGTAGTAACGTTGTTCGCTTGGCTTGTAGGGACATTTAAAAATCTCTCGTAATGTCCAAGGTCAAGATCGGTCTCCGCACCGTCTTCGGTAACGTAACATTCTCCGTGTTCGTAGGGATTCAATGTACCCGGATCAACGTTGATGTATGGATCAAACTTTTGGATGGTAGCGCGATAGCCACGGGCTTGAAGAAGTTTGGCAAGTGATGCAGCAATGATGCCTTTTCCGAGGGAAGATGTTACCCCGCCCGTAACAAAAATGAACTTAGTTTGACTCATGAAATGTGTAGTTACGGGATGCAAAATTAGCTAAATGTTGTTGGTAGTTAAAAACAAAAGGAGGTGAGTTTTCAACAATGTAGTCCGTGGTCCGAAGTCCGTAGTCCGTGGTCCGCAGTCCGTGGTCCGTAGTCCGTGGTCCGTAGTCCGTAGTCCGTAGTCCGGCACCCGGCACCCGCTACCTGAAGCCTGATACCCGCTACCCGCTACCCGCTTCCCGCTACCAACTAAAATCAACAAAAACAGGTAAATGGTCTGAATAGCCGTTTAAGTAGGTGCGGCCGCCGAAGGTGCGCAAGGGGTAGCCCTGAAATTTTCCATCTTGTTGGAGAAGCCACGAGCGGTTGAATATTTGAATTTGTGGGATAGGATTTTCTGGGCCCAAATGGTACAATGAACGACTCACAATGATTTGATCAAACATGTCCCAACGACCGTTGTACTTGAGAGTACCGGTTTCGGGTTGGCCCAAACGATGAAGGAAAGCAAGGTTAATCTTGTTTGCCTGCTCGTCAGAAGCGCCAAGTATGTAGCGCATGCTTGAGTCTTCGGGATTGTCGTTGAAATCGCCAACGGCCACCCAATTTTTCATGTTGGGACGTGCATCGATGTAATCTCTCAGAGTTTTAGCAGCATTGAATCTGAGAGGTCTGCTCGACTGCTCACCTCCGCTTCTGGACGGCCAATGATTCACAAAAACGGATACCTCCGATTTGCCATTTTTCAAAGTCGCCATCAATATGTGTCGAGTCGGTTTCTCGGGGTTGCCGGTAGATACCCAAAGTGTGTCAGACGCCGAAAGCATCCATTGCGATGACTTGATCACCGCCACGTCTATTCCGCGTTTATCTGGGGATTCGAAATGCACCACATCCGCTTTGATTTTGGTTAACCATGTGGATGTTTTGATTAAATCTATCAAGACTCTTTGGTTTTCAATTTCACAAACACCCAAAATTTGAGGTTGAATGGAATCGATGACCCGAGCCATATTTTTCAATTTGCTTTGATAACGTTGGGTGTTCCAAGGCTTTTCTGAGGTGGGAAGATATTCAGAATCATCGTTGGGGCCATCAATGGTGTCAAATAGGTTTTCAAGGTTGTAAAACGCTAATCGAAAAGTAGTTAAACCTGTCTTTGACGGGGTCAATCCGGGTGCGGTTTGGTTCTTGGGGGACCCGCATGCCGACAAAATAGAAATGGCAATTAATGCAAAACTTATGCGTTTAAACATACGTTCAAAGGTAAATGTTGTATTTTGCAATTGAATGAAAAAGAGTAAAAATGTTGCCGTTATTTTGGCATTACTTACTGGATTTATTGGCGGACACCGATTTTACCTTGGGCAACCATTGGTTGCAGTCATATACATTGCTACCCTTATTTTGGGTTGGAAAGTCCCTACTGTTTTGGCATTCTATGCCTTATTTCTGGGGATTGATTTTCTGATTTTGCTGTTTTCATCTGAGGATTCTTTTAATAAGGAGCACAATAAAAGCATCCAACAAACAGAAACCGATTCGACTCAATATCACAGTGTTTCGCCGACGTCTTATGTGAACGTCAAAGAATATATATCCCAAGAAATATTAAATATGCTCAAAGAAACCAACCAAGAATTGGTTCAACTTTGGGACACTCTTCGAACCGACGAGGCCATTTTAGAGCAATTCAAAGCAAGCAAAGTCAACGAAGAGGGATTCAAATCATGCTATCTCCACGATATAATTAAGGTGGCTCAACTGGTAAAAGGCGGTGAATTTCGGGGGAATTCCATAGAAGGCATCACCACCCTATTGGCCTCGCAAAACCTCATCAACAATACTCATGAAATGTACATTGATAAAGATGTTCATGAAATCAATTCCCTGCTCAGCCAATTATCATTGAAAGGGGTGATGGATAGCTTGAATGCGCTTACCGCCAATGGAAATCCTATGAAAATTGATTTCAGCATCAATGAAAGTCCCAAGGAAAAAGTATTCTCAGATTTGGCCTTTCCCGCTTTGTTGAAATTGATGGACTCAAAACTCTTCGATCAATATGCTGCAACGCTCTACCGATTTGGGGTAATTGTATCAAAATCAGACGGAAAATCGTCTAAGGCAGAAGAAGATAGGCTGGCGAAGATTTACCAATTGCTTCATCAACCACTGCCCGAAAAAGTAAATAAATCATTGAAAATCAACGAACAAAAATCCAACGAAACCCTCGACGAAGTGCTCACTGAATTGCGCGGACTGATTGCCCTAGATTCGGTGAAAGAGGAAATTGAAACGCTCGTGAACTTTGTGAGAATCCAATTGGAACGAGAAAAACAGGGGCTCAAAACCACTCCCATCTCCTATCACATGGTCTTCACCGGCAACCCCGGAACTGGAAAAACCACGGTGGCGAGAATGGTTGCTAAAATCTACAAACATTTGGGTGTTTTGCAACGCGGACATTTGGTTGAAACCGACCGAAGCGGACTGATTGCTGAATACGCCGGGCAAACTGCCATCAAAACCAACAAAACCATTGACGAAGCCCTTGACGGCATTCTGTTCATTGACGAAGCCTACGCCTTGGTTGGCGAAGGACAAGATTCCTACGGAAACGAAGCCGTTGCCACTTTGATCAAGCGCATGGAAGACGACCGCGGCCGGTTGGTGGTCATTCTTGCGGGATATTCTCAAGACATGCTAGACTTTTTGGAAACCAACCCCGGCTTCAAGTCGCGCATCAATCGCTACATCGACTTCGCCGACTACGAATCGAAATCAATGCTCGAAATATTCGAGTCCCTCTGCAAAAAATCGCAGTACCTTTTAGGTCCCGGCGTAAAGGAAAAGCTGGCCGCCCATTTTGAAAATGCCTACCAAAACCGCGACAAAACCTTCGGTAACGGTCGTTTTGTGCGAAATACTTTCGAAAAGGTTCTTGAAAATCAAGCCAATCGCGTCTCAAAAGAGAAACA
>CAYPBJ010000032.1:20088-26800 GCA_964408945.1 uncultured Rhizobium sp.
GACTATCGACTATCGACTATGGACTATCGACTATCGACTATGGACTATCGACTATCGACTATGGACTATCGACTATCGACTATGGACTATCGACTATAATTCGGTGCCTCGCGGGTGATGGCGATGTCGTGGGGGTGGCTTTCGCGCATGCCTGCGTTGGTGATGCGAACGAAGCCTGATTTTTGGAGTTCGGTCATGTTGGGGGCGCCGCAATAGCCCATTCCGGCGCGGATGCCGCCCACCAATTGGTAAACTACCTCAGATAAATGTCCTTTATAAGCAACGGTGCCAACAATTCCTTCGGGAACGAGTTTGGCAACTTCGTCTTCTGCGTCTTGGAAATAACGGTCTTTGGAGCCGTCTTTCATGGCCTCGATACTACCCATTCCGCGGTACGACTTGACTTTACGTCCATCGAAAAAAGAAGTCTCGCCGGGAGATTCTTCGGTACCTGCGAACAAACCGCCCGCCATGATGGTGTTTGCGCCAGCCACTAAGGCTTTCACGATATCGCCGGAATAGCGAATTCCACCGTCTGCAATGACGGGAACGCCAGTACCTTCAAGGGCTTGGGCCGCTTCCATGACCGCGGTCAACTGGGGCATTCCAATACCGGCAATGATGCGCGTGGTGCAGATAGAACCAGGTCCTACGCCCACTTTGACAGCGTCTGCGCCGGCTTCGGCAAGGGCTTTTGCAGCTTCGCCGGTGGCAATGTTTCCGGCAATGATTTGCAACTGAGGATATTTTGATTTGACCTCGCGCACTTGATTGATGACCCCTTGCGAATGTCCGTGAGCGGTGTCAATGGCTACCACGTCAACGCCAGCTTTCACTAGGGCATCAACGCGATCCATGGTATCGGGGGTTACGCCAACTGCGGCTCCTACGAGCAATCTGCCGTGGGCGTCTTTTACTGCTTTGGGATAATTTTTTACTTTTTGGATGTCTTTGAAGGTGATCAACCCGTGCAGAATTTGATTTTCATCAACGATGGGCAATTTTTCAATTTTATGTTTCTCGAGGATGTCTTGCGCTCCTTTGAGATCGGTACCGTGGGGTGCGGTGATGAGATTCTGGGTGGTCATCACTTGAGACACTTTCTTAGAAAGGTCTTTTTCGAAACGAAGATCGCGATTGGTGATGATGCCTTGCAATTGATTTTTGGCATTCACCACGGGAATACCGCCAATTTTATGCTCCTTCATCAATTGAACGGCTTCGGCCAAAGTAGCTTCAGGATATAAAGTTACGGGATCGAGAATCATTCCGCTTTCTGAACGCTTCACCTTCTTCACTTCGGCGGCTTGTTGCGCAATGGTCAAATTCTTGTGGATGATTCCAATTCCGCCTTCTCGCGCCATGGCAATAGCCAAACGGCTTTCGGTTACGGTATCCATAGCAGCAGCTACGATGGGAATATTCAAACGAAGATTCTTGGTAAACTGGGTGCTGGTATCTACATCGCGTGGAAGTACTTGCGAATGTCTGGGGATAACAAGAACATCATCAAATGTGAGTCCTTCGAGAATGATTTTGGATGTATTTTGACTCATGGCAAATAACGAAAAGTGAAGTGGTTATTTGCGGTGCAAAGATAGTGAATTTTTACTGATATATCGTAGTTTTGAATCAAAATCATGGGAAAATTCATTACTACTTATTTGGGGGAACTTAGATGTGAGAACCTGCACGAGCAAAGCGGCACTAAAATATTGACTGACGCGCCTACGGACAACCAGGGCAAGGGATCGGCGTTTTCGCCCACCGATTTATGTGCATTGAGTCTGACCACGTGCATCATCACTACCATGGGCATATACGCGCAGTTGAAGGAATTCAGCATTGCATCTATATCGGCCGATACTTACAAGATCATGCAAAGCAATCCGCGCATGATATCTAAGATCAAGATTGACCTTCGCATAGAACTGGGGGCAGACGCCACTGACCTCAACCAAGAGGGACTTTCACGCATTGTGAATAGCTGTCCGGTATCCAAAAGCCTTCACCCTGACATTGAACAAGAGGTAACGATAGAGTTTGTTTCAAGGGGTTAATTTGGATGGCGAAATCATGACGAATCAAATTGAAATATTTCAAAGCATTGATGGAATTGAGCTGAATGTGCAGTTTACAAAAGAAACTGTTTGGTTAAGTCAGGACCAATTATCTGTTTTATTTGCTCGAGATCAGTCTGTTATTTCTAGGCATTTGGCTAATGTATTCAAAGAAGGAGAATTGACAAAAGAAAGTAATATGCAAAAAATGCATATTACTAATGCTGATAAACCGGTCATATTTTATAGTCTAGATGTTATAATTTCTGTAGGATACCGAGTTAAATCAATTCGCGGAACTCAATTCCGCCAATGGGCTACCAAAAGATTGAAAGACTACCTCGTTGAAGGGGTTGCTATCAATGAGAAACGACTAGAGCAGAAAAACAAGGAAATAAAAGTACTACACGATGGAATTAGAATTTTAAGCAGAGCCATTGAAGATCAAGCAGCAAATAATCAAAGCTTTGCTTGGTTGCATCAGTTTAGCGTAGGATTGAAATTACTCGATGATTATGACCATGAGTCACTAGACGCAAAAGGGTATCATACATCGAATGCGGAGTACCCTGCTATGGCAGAATACATGGAATTGGTTGATCAAATGCGAATAGAATTCAATTCTGATGTGTTTGGAAAAGAGAAAGATGGTGGATTCGACAGCGCTATAAATTTAATAAAACAAGGCTTTGGTGAAAGCGACGTGTATCCTTCAATTGAAGAAAAGGCTGCCATGTTACTTTATTTAGTGGTAAAGAATCATGCATTTGTAGATGGAAATAAGCGAATTGCTGCTGCATGTTTCTTGCTGTTTTTAGAACGAAACGGCATCTTGTTTAATTCTACCGGTGAAACCATTATTAGTAATGAAGCTCTAGCAAGCTTAACACTTTTTGTGGCAGCTAGTCAAGCAGACGAAATGGAAACGGTTAAGAAATTATTGATCAGTATACTTAATAGAAATTCGAAATAATTGGATCAAAAAAACACCGAATACTGCTATCTAGTTTTCATCCCATTAAACAAACATAAAACAGAAGACGTATATTTGCAGTCCGATTGGGGGATTAGCTCAGCTGGCTAGAGCGCTTGCATGGCATGCAAGAGGTCACCGGTTCGACTCCGGTATTCTCCACCCAAAAACAACAAAGCCTCAGAGAAATCTGGGGCTTTTTCAATTTGGGCGGTTTACGTATAGTTTACATTTAAACAGGTGTTTTTTCAACTCTTTTTTAATTTGTATTTTTGAACAAATGCAAAATTTCTACCATTGGAATCAGATAGAAGAATTTCTTTCAACGTCAGACAACCACACCAAAGGAGAACTTTTTGAGCAACTTACTGAATCTTACCTTAACTGGAATCCGAAATACAAAACACTCCTCAACAAAGTATGGCGAATGAAGGATGTACCTTTTTCAGTTCTAGAAAAATTAAATATCCCAAGCCAAGATCAAGGAATTGACCTGATTGCAGAGACCTTTGAAGGGAAATATTGGGCGATTCAATGTAAATACCATGGAGATAATGCCAAGAGAATTTCTCACAGAGAAATTTCAACCTTCTTAGCATTGAGCAATGCAGTAGCCAACCATATAGATTTCTGTTTGATAGCTACTACCGCAGACGATTATGCCAAGTTATACAAAGGACAAAACAACATTGGATTTCTTCTTTCTGATACTTGGACGCAATTACCAGAATCTTTTTTTAAACAATTTAATAAAAAAGAACCCGTAAAAATCACTCCGCGGAGTCCAAGACCGCATCAAAAAGAAGCCATTCAAGAAGCCAAAAAACACTTTAAAAATGAATCACGCGGTAAATTGATCTTTCCTTGTGGTGCTGGAAAATCTCTTACTGGATATTGGATAAGCAAAGAACTCAAGGCAAACTCCATTGTAGTTGCCGTTCCAAGTTTGGCATTGGTAAAGCAAACCTTAGAGGATTATTGCCAAGAATCTTTCGCTGAAGGAAATCCTATCGCCCCATTTTGCATTTGCTCTGATGAAGGGATAGGTAAAAATGATGATGTAGCAGTATTCACCCAAGATATGGGTATTGCCTGTACTACGGATAAAACCAAAATCATCCATTTTCTGAAGTCAGATACCACAAGAAAAAAGGTGATTTTCACCACCTATCAAAGTGGTCTTGTTTTAGGGGAAGCTGTTAAGGAATTGGATTTTAACTTTGATGTGGGGATCATGGATGAATCCCATAAAACAGTTGGTGCTAGCGATAAACTCTTCAGTTTTTTGCTCTTTGATGAAAATGTAGCTATTAAAAAGCGAATTTTCATGACTGCAACGGAGCGCAGATACAAAGGATCTTCTGAAAATGTATTGAGCATGGATGATGTTTCGGTTTACGGCGAAACCTTCAACCAACTTTCCTTTAAAGAGGCAATCCGTCAAGAAATTTTATCGGATTATAAAATTCTCACTTTAGTAATCACGAAATCAGAAATCAAAGAATATCTCAAACAAAATGATTTTGTGAAAGCTTTAGGACTTCGATGGGATAAAGACATTGATTTTAGAACCCTAAGTTCTTTGGTAGCCTTGAGAAAAGCGATGGAAAAATATCCCATCAAACACGCAGTAACCTTTCATTCAAGTATTAAAAGAGCCAAACTTTTCGAGCAACTACAACCCGCATTTGATGAGGCATATCCTTCTTTCCAACAAGTACAAGCATTCCACGTAACAGGTTCAATTCCAACGAGTCAGCGTTCTAAAATCATTTCTGAATTTTCACAATCGGATAAAAGCATCATCACCAATGCCAAATGTTTGACTGAAGGTGTCGATGTACCCAACATCGATTGCGTGTTATTTGCCGATCCACGAAAAAGCAGCATTGACATTGTACAGGCGGTGGGAAGGGCATTAAGACGAAGCAAAGGAAAAGAATTCGGTTATATTCTATTGCCCGTTTATGCCGAGAGCAACGACAAAGAGAGCATTATTGAAAGCGAAGACTTCCAGGCAATCCTTCAAACACTAAGAGCATTGGCCGCCAATGACGAGCGTATCATTGAATACTTCAGAGAGAAACAAAAAACAGATGCTCAAAAAACCAAAGACACACTGATACAATTTGACTTTGACAACATCATCGGACAATCCATTCAAACTGATGATTTACTCGAAAGCATAGAACTCCAAGCGTGGAGTCGGTTGGCTAAATTGAGCTGGAGGCCATTTGAGGAGGCAAGGGAGTTTGTGAGAAGTTTGGCATTATCAAATAATCAAGAATGGAGGGGATTTGCTAAATCTAAAAATCGGCCTTTTGATGTACCCACAACTCCAGATAAAACTTATATAGATTCTTGGTTTTCATGGGCGGACTGGTTAGGAACTGATAATCTTTCAAACCAAAAGAAAGAATTCTTGCCATTTTTAGAAGCCCGCGATTATGTACATACATTTAACCTAAAAAATTCCAAGGAATGGGTTCAGTGGAGCAACAAACATAGGCCTATTTTTATTCCATCGAATCCTGGGCATCAGTATAAAGAAGAGTATGTAAATTTGGGGGATTGGCTCGGCACGGGGAAAGTTAACAACCGATATAAAAAGTTTGTATCATTTAATGAGGCCCGTCAACTAGTTCATGGGTTGAATATCAAAACAAACAAAGAATGGCGTAACTATACTCAATCGGCAGTTTTTGATAACCGTATTCCAAAGACACCAGAAAGGGTATACTCAAAGGAGTGGAAAAACTGGGGCGATTGGCTCGGTAACGGGCAATTAAGTAGTAAACAAATATCCGGCATTTTTATTACTTATAATCAATTTAAAAATTTCATTATACAATTGGCTATTAAAACGGAAACAGAATGGCGCCAATATATTAAAACTAATAAAATAGATTCATCAATACCTAAAAGACCTGATAATGCATATAAGAATTTAGGTTGGCTGGGTTGGAGTGAATTGTTCGATAAACCTAAAAGGAGAGATAAGAATTTTATTGAATTTGAGGACTTCAAAGCGATCTTAAGGGATAACCATATTAAAAGTACAAATGCTTATCGCAAATTCTATAAAAATGCTGACTCCGAAATCAAATCAAGAATTCCATATGAATTCGAAAAAAAATACAAAAACAAAGGCTGGAAAGGTTGGGCTGATTTCCTTGGCAAAGAAGAAAAAGAATGAGTTTCGAGTACTTAAATACCGACCATTCTGCATAAACAATATGGAGAACACTTATACTTTTTGGTAGTAATACAGCTACCTTTAAACTTGCCTTTGCTAAATCCCTTCTTGAATTAATTCACAAGGAAACTACCAAAATCTCTCTTGAGGTTCTTGCAGAAAAATCTGGGGTTTTGTTTTGGAAAATATTTTCCAAAAACCCACCTATAGTGGAAAATATTCTCATAAAACACGCTGATAGTAGAAAATTTGTAGCCTACCAAAAAATAAATAGGATTGAATAAATTTAATCGTGGTGTACAGATTACCCCACCCCTCTCTCCCTCACCCCTTTACCGAAACAACTGAACTACGCCCTTAACAATTTGGGGAGTGGACCCCGAATGGGGAAGATAAAATTCGTAAATGGCCTCTTTTTGAGAAGCTTACAACAATCAAAATCCCTACCAATATTTTCGTATTCCCAATTGAATCGAAAATGGC
>CAYPBJ010000033.1:0-24756 GCA_964408945.1 uncultured Rhizobium sp.
GAATAGAGGTCTCCAAAACCTTTGATCAGGGTTCGAATCCTTGTGCCCGTGCTAAAAGAAACCAATTATGGCTGGAAAATTTTCAAATTACGTCCGTGAGGTTAAAGACGAACTTCAGAATAAAGTGTCTTGGCCTACCTGGACAGAGTTAAGGGAAAGCACATGGATTGTCATTGTGGCATCTATCTTGTTTTCTTTGGTAATTTGGGCGTTGGATAGTGGATTGGGTTTTTCAACCACCCAGTTTTATAAACTCTTTAAATAAAGTATGTCAGTTTCTGAAGAAAAACATAAGTGGTATGTTGTACGTGCTGTAACCGGACAAGAAAAGAAGGTGAAGCACAACGTTGAAGTTGAGCTTGAGCGCGACAACAAACTTTCTTTTGTTCCAGAAATTCTTATTCCAACTGAAAAAGTGTATCAGGTAAAAGACGGGAAAAAAGTGATTAAGGAGCGCAATGCGTTTCCTGGTTACATTTTGATACGTGCTGATTTTTCAGATCCGGAAGTGATGCCTCTAATTAAGAGCGTTTCTGGGGTTGTTGGATTTCTCGGTTCTAAAGATTCACCGGTTCCATTAAGACCCAATGAACTAAGTCGTATCTTAGGTACTGCCGACGAACTAACCGAAGGCGAAATCGTAACTGAAGATCACTATTTAGTAGGTGAAGCCGTAAAAGTAATTGACGGTCCTTTCAATGACTTTGATGGGGTTGTTGAAGAAGTTCAAGAAGAAAAGCGCAAACTCAAGGTGATGGTGAAGATTTTTGGTAGAAGAACACCACTTGAGTTAAACTATAATCAGGTTCAAAAATTGTAATTCGTAAAAGTAAGTAACAGAAAAATGGCAAAAGAAATTCAAACTTTTGTAAAACTCCAGGTAAAAGGCGGATCAGCAAATCCGGCACCTCCAATTGGTCCTGCATTAGGAGCAAAAGGGGTAAACATCATGGACTTTTGCAAACAGTTCAACGCACGTACCCAAGATCAAATGGGTAAAGTCCTGCCGGTGGTTCTTACAGTGTACACAGATAAGTCTTTTGAGTTTATCATTAAGACTCCTCCTGTAGCTGTACAATTGGTAGAGGTATCAAAAATCAAGAAAGGTTCAGCTGAGCCAAATCGTAAGAAAGTAGGTTCTGTTTCATGGGACCAAGTTCGTACAATTGCTCAAGACAAAATGCCTGATTTGAATTGTTTCACAATTGAGTCTGCAATGAGAATGGTTGCCGGTACTGCACGCAGTATGGGTATTACAATCACAGGCGACGCACCTTTTTAATTTTAATCGATTATGAAATTAACAAAAAAGAGAAAAGAGGCATTGGCTCTATATGACAATACCAAAGAATACTCATTATTGGAAGCGGCTGAAATTGTAAAAAAGATCAGCAATACCAAGTTTGATTCTTCATTTGATATTGACGTACGTTTAGGTGTTGATCCTCGTCAAGCGAATCAAATGGTTCGTGGTGTGGCATCTTTGCCTCACGGATTGGGAAAGACCGTTCGCGTTTTGGCGTTAGTAACTCCAGATAAAGAGCAAGAAGCAAAAGACGCTGGTGCAGACCACGTTGGTTTAGATGACTATATTGAGAAAATTGCAGCAGGTTGGACTGACATTGATATCATTGTTGCCATGCCTTCGGTAATGGCTAAATTGGGTCGTTTAGGTAAAATCTTAGGACCTCGTAACTTAATGCCGAATCCTAAAAGTGGTACAGTTACCACTGAAGTAGGAAAAGCAGTTACAGAGGTAAAAGCTGGTAAAATTGATTTCAAGGTTGACAAAACCGGTATCATTCACGCTTCAGTAGGTAAAGTATCTTTTGACGCTCAGAAATTGAGTGAGAATGCTTTAGAATTGGTTCAAGTATTGCACCGTTTGAAGCCTTCAGCAGCAAAAGGAACTTACTTCAAGAGTATTTTTGTAAGCAGCACCATGAGTCCAGGAGTTGCTGTAGAAGTTAAATCAATCCCAGGAATCTAAAAAGCCATGAGAAAGTCAGAAAAAGAACAAATCGTAGCGGAACTGGTTGAAACTTTTAACAGTAACGCTTTCGTTTACTTGGCAGATCCAAGTGGATTGTCAGCTAAAAATACAAATGCATTGCGTCGCATGTTTTTTGAAAACGGTGTAACGATGCGTGTAGTTAAGAATACTTTGGTGAGAATTGCGATGGAGCAATCTGATAAAGACTTTGGCGATTTGTCAACAGTTTTATCAGGTACAACATGTGTATTGACAGGTGAGAACGTAAAAGCTCCTGCAACAACCATGAAGAAGTTCCGTGAGAAGTTTGAAGTACCTACATTGAAAGGTGCTTGGATTGATCACAGCGTATACATTGGCGATGACCAATTGATCAACTTAGTGAACCTTAAGAGCAAGGAAGATCTTATTGGAGATATTATATCTCTGTTGCAGTCTCCTGCGAAGAACGTTATCAGTGCATTGCAGTCTAATGCTGGACATAAGATTGCTGGCTTGGTAAAAACATTACAAGAAAGAAATTAAAAAAAAACAATAACACTTAAAAAGTAAAACAATGGTAGATTTAAAAGAATTCGCGAATCAGTTGGTAAATCTTACTGTAAAGGAAGTTAACGAGCTAGCTCAAATTTTGAAAGACGAGCACGGTATTGAGCCTGCTGCTGCTGCTGTAGCAGTTGCTGCTCCTGCTGCTGGAGGTGACTCTGGTGCTGCTGCTGAGCAAACTGAATTTGATGTTATTTTGAAGAACGCTGGTGCTGGTAAATTGCAAGTAGTTAAAGTTGTAAAAGACTTGACTGGTCTTGGATTGAAAGAAGCCAAAGAATTGGTAGACGGTGCTCCTAAAGCTGTGAAAGAGAAAATATCTAAAGCTGAAGCAGAAGATATCGCAGCTCAATTGAAGGAAGCCGGTGCCGAAGTTGAAGTTAAGTAATATCACCAACTAGAACCTCCAAAGCCCCTGGTAAACCCAAGGGGCTTTTGGGCGTTATTTACAGTATAACTCCCATTGTAAAACATTAAAAAAACAAAACATTGAGTACTACATCAAATAAACGTATTTCTTTTGGCAAGGTACAACACGCCATAGAATACCCCGATTTCTTGGACGTTCAGTTGAAGTCCTTCCAAGAATTCTTCCAATTGGATACCCCCTCAGACCTAAGAGAAGGTGAAGGATTGTTCAAAGTATTCCGTGAGAATTTTCCTATTAGCGATACTAGGAGTATTTTCACATTGGAGTTTTTAGACTACTTCGTAGATCCACCGCGTTATACTCTAGAAGAGTGTATTGAGCGTGGATTGACCTATGCTGTTCCATTGAAAGCTAAATTAAAATTAAGCTGTAACGATGCTGAGCATGAAGATTTTGAAACCATCGTTCAAGATGTTTACCTTGGTACATTGCCCTACATGACTCCCAACGGCACCTTTATTGTTAATGGTGCTGAACGTGTTATTGTGAGTCAGTTGCATCGTTCTCCAGGTGTATTCTTTGGACAAAGCACGCACTCAAACGGAACTAAGTTGTATTCTGCCCGTGTAATTCCTTTTAAAGGTTCATGGATTGAGTTTGCAACTGACGTTAATGCCGTTATGTATGCGTACATTGATCGTAAGAAAAAATTCCCAGTAACGACTCTTTTGAGAGCTATTGGATTTGAAAGCGATAAAGATATTTTGGATATCTTCGGATTGAGCGAAGAAGTAAAAGTTTCTAAGGCTGGTTTGAAGCGCGTGGTTGGTCGTAAATTGGCCGCACGTGTTTTGAAAACATGGATAGAAGACTTCGTAGATGAAGATACCGGTGAGGTGGTTTCTATAGAGCGTAATGAAGTAATTTTAGAGCGTGATACAGAAATTCAAGAAGACCACATAGATACTATTATTGAAGCTGGAGTAAAAACCATCATTTTAAGTACTCAAGGTGATGGAGATACGGACTACTCTGTAATTTATAATACTCTTCAAAAAGATACTTCAAACAACGGTAAAGAGGCCCTTGAGGTAATATATCGTCAGTTGAGGAATGCAGATCCCCCAGACGAGGAAACCGCTCGTGGAATCATCGAGCGTTTGTTCTTCTCTGATAAACGTTATGATTTGGGTGAAGTAGGACGTTATAGAATCAACAAGAAGTTAAAGTTAGATCATTCAATGGATGTTCGAGTTTTAACCAATGACGATATCATCTCAATCATTAAATATTTGATTTTCTTGTACAACGGTGACGAAGTACTGGATGATATTGATCACTTGTCTAATCGTCGTGTTCGTACCGTAGGTGAGCAGTTGTATGCTCAGTTTGGTGTTGGATTGGCGCGTATGGCGAGAACCATCCGTGAAAAGATGAACATCAGAGACAATGAAGTATTTACTCCACAAGATTTGGTAAATGCTCGTACGTTGTCTTCAGTGATTAATTCATTCTTTGGAACCAATCAGCTTTCTCAATTCTTGGATCAAATCAATCCTTTGGCGGAGATTACACACAAACGTCGTTTGAGTGCTCTTGGTCCAGGTGGTTTGAGCAGAGAAAGAGCCGGTTTTGAGGTTCGTGACGTACACTACACGCACTATGGACGTTTATGTACTATTGAGACTCCAGAAGGACCAAACATTGGTTTGATTTCATCGTTGTGCGTGCACGCGAAAATCAACGGAATGGGATTCTTGGAAACTCCCTACAGACAAGTAGAAAAAGGTAAAATTACTGGAGACATAATTTATCTAAGTGCTGAAGAAGAAGACGGAAAGACCATTGCACAGGCGAATGCTGTTTTGGATGATAAAGGAAACTTTAAGACCGAACTAGTTAAGAGTCGGAAAGAGGGTGACTTCCCGTTGGTTAATCCCGAGCAATTAGATTATATGGACGTTGCTCCTAACCAGATTGTATCAATTGCGGCATCGTTGATTCCTTTCTTGGAACACGATGATGCTAACCGTGCATTGATGGGATCTAACATGCAACGTCAGGCAGTGCCTTTGTTGGTGCCTGAAGCGCCGATTGTAGGTACTGGTTTGGAAGAGAAAGTGGCTAGAGATAGTCGTTCAATGGTGAATTCTGAAGGAAACGGTGTGGTAGTATCAGTAGATGCACGCGAAATCACTGTTAAATATGATTACGATGATAACGATAATTTGGTGAGCTTTACTGGCGATACCAAAACGTATCCTTTGATCAAGTTCCGCAGAACCAACCAAAACTCTTGTATCAATCTTCGTCCAAGCGTGAAATTGGGTGATCGTGTTACTAAAGGACAAGTATTATCTGAAGGATATGCAACCCAAGGGGGTGAATTGGCTTTGGGTCGTAACTTGCGTGTAGCTTACATGCCTTGGCAGGGTTACAACTTTGAGGATGCGATTGTAATTTCTGAGCGAGTGGTGAAAGAAGATATGTATACCACAATTTACATAACTGAATATGAATTGGAAGTTCGTGACACCAAGCGTGGTGAAGAAGAATTGACCAACGATATTCCTAATGTGAGTGAAGAAATGACCAAAAACTTAGATGATTTTGGTTTGATTCGTGTGGGTGCAGAAGTTAAAGAAGGTGATATCTTGATCGGTAAAATCACTCCAAAGGGTGAAACTGAGCCATCTCCTGAAGAAAAATTGTTAAGAGCAATCTTTGGAGATAAGGCTGGAGATGTGAAAGATGCTTCTTTGAAAGCGCCTCCAGGTGCGCAAGGGGTTGTTATTGAAAAGAAATTGTTCAGCAAGTCTAAAAAAGACAAGAATACCCGTACTTCAGACAAATCGAAGCTCCAAAAGATGGAAGATGACCATAGGAAGGATTTGAATAATTTGAAGGATGAATTGGTAAAGAAATTGTTCGCCATTGTGAACGGTAAAACTAGCCAAGGTGTATTCAATATGTACAGTGAAGAGTTGATTCCTAAGGGAACTAAATTCACTCAGAAGAATTTATTGGCCATTGATTATACCAATGTTAATTACATGAATTGGTTATCAGATGACGATAAAAATGATCTGATTGTGCGTTTGTTGAAGAACTATATCAATGTTTACAATGAGAAAGTAACCAACTTCAAACGTGAGCAATATTCTATCAGCGTTGGTGACGAGTTGCCTACAGGTATCTTGAAATTAGCGAAGGTTTATGTTGCCAACAAGCGTAAGTTGAAGGTGGGAGATAAGATGGCGGGTCGTCACGGAAACAAGGGTATTGTTGCTCGTATTGTTCGTGAAGAAGATATGCCATTCTTGGATGACGGAACTCCAATGGATATCGTGTTGAACCCATTGGGTGTACCTTCACGTATGAACTTGGGTCAAATCTACGAAACCGTATTGGGTTGGGCTGGAAAAGAGTTGGGCGTAAAGTTTGCGACTCCAATTTTTGATGGCGCTTCACTTCAAGATATTCAAGATTACACTCGTAAGGCAGGTATTCCTGATAACGGTTTGGTCTATTTGAATAACGGCTTGACCGGTGAGAAGTTTGATCAACCAACTACCGTTGGTGTGAGTTACATGTTGAAACTTGGACACATGGTTGATGATAAGATGCACGCCCGTTCAATTGGTCCTTACTCGTTGATTACTCAACAGCCATTGGGTGGTAAGGCTCAGTTCGGAGGACAGCGTTTCGGTGAGATGGAGGTATGGGCATTGGAGGCATTTGGTGCTTCGAATATCCTTCGTGAAATCTTGACGATCAAGTCTGACGATATCATGGGTAGAGCTAAAGCTTATGAGGCCATTGTAAAAGGTGATAACATCACACAAATTGGTACTCCAGAGTCGTTCAACGTATTGATCCATGAACTTCGTGGTTTGGGTCTAGAATTATCATTTTTGGAATAATCCTGCATAAAGAAAGAAAATGCAACTTCAGAAAAAAAATCAAAAAATCGGGAGCAACTTTAGTAAAGTGAGAATTTCACTTTCCTCCCCTGAAATCATATTGCGCCGTAGTTTTGGTGAAGTAGTAAAACCTGAAACCATCAACTACAGAAGTTACAAGCCAGAAATGGGAGGTCTCTTCTGTGAGCGTATTTTTGGACCTATCAAGGATTATGAGTGCCATTGCGGTAAATACAAGCGTATTCGTTATAAAGGAATTGTTTGTGACCGTTGTGGTGTTGAGGTAACTGAAAAGAAAGTACGTCGTGAGCGTATGGGCCACATCAATTTGGTGGTGCCTGTAGCGCACATTTGGTACTTCCGTTCATTGCCAAACAAAATTGGTTACTTGTTGGGTATTCCAACCAAGAAGTTGGACATGGTAGTTTACTATGAGCGTTATGTGGTTATTCAACCAGGTATTGCGACCAATGTGAACAACCTTGATTTATTGTCAGAGGAAGAATATCTAGACATTTTAGACTCTTTACCAAAAGAGAATCAAATGTTGGAAGATTCTGATCCAAATAAATTCATCGCTAAAATGGGCGCTGAAGCTTTGGAAGATTTGCTTAAACGCGTGAATCTTGACACCTTAAGTTACGATCTTCGTATTCAAGCAGCAACTGAGACTTCTCAGCAGCGTAAGCAAGAAGCATTGAAGCGTTTGAAGGTAATTGAAAGCTTCCGAAGTGCACAGAAAACAGGTGAAAATCGTCCTGAATGGATGATTATGCGCATGTTGCCTGTAATTCCACCAGAATTGCGACCTTTGGTTCCTTTGGAAGGTGGACGTTTCGCTACTTCAGATTTGAACGATCTTTACCGTCGTGTAATTATTCGTAACAACCGTTTGAAGCGTTTGGTGGAAATCAAAGCTCCAGATGTAATCTTGAGAAACGAAAAGCGTATGTTGCAAGAGGCGGTAGATTCCTTGTTGGATAATACCCGTCGTGCAAGTGCCGTTAAGAGTGAGGGTAACCGTCCGTTGAAATCTTTGAGTGATATGCTTAAAGGTAAGCAAGGTCGTTTCCGTCAAAACTTATTGGGTAAGCGTGTTGACTATTCTGGTCGTTCGGTAATTGTGGTAGGTCCTACATTGAAATTGAATGAGTGTGGATTGCCCAAAAACATGGCTGCGGAATTGTTTAAACCGTTCATCATTCGTAAATTGATTGAGCGCGGTATTGTTAAAACGGTAAAAACAGCAAAGAAAATAGTTGAGAAGAAGGATCCGGTTATTTGGGATATTTTAGAAAATATCTTGAAAGGACACCCTGTACTTCTTAACCGTGCTCCTACTCTTCACAGATTGGGTATTCAGTCTTTCCAACCAAAGTTGGTAGAAGGTAAAGCTATTCAGTTACACCCCTTAGTTTGTGCGGGTTTTAACGCCGACTTTGACGGTGACCAGATGGCGGTGCACGTACCATTGGGTAATGCTGCGATTGCTGAAGCTCAATTGTTGATGTTGGCGAGTCACAATATTTTGAACCCTGCCAACGGTTCTCCAATCACAGTACCTTCTCAGGACATGATCTTGGGACTGTATTACATCACTAAGCAGCGTAAGAGTACTCCTGAGCATCCAGTTGTGGGTGAAGGTTTGACTTTCTACGGTGCCGAAGAGGTTATCATTGCCTATAATGAGGGTAAAGCTGAATTGCATGCTTTAATCAAGTGTAGAGTAAAGGTTCGTGAAAATGGTGAGTTAAAATGGAAGTTGATTGATACTTCTGTTGGACGTGTATTGTTTAACCAGGTGGTGCCTGAGCAAGTTGGATTTATCAACGAGTTGTTGAAGAAAAAGAACTTGCGTGACATCATTGCTGAAGTTATTCGTATATCTGGTGTGGCAGCAGCAGCTGACTTCCTAGATGATATCAAGAATCTTGGTTTCCACTATGCTTTCCGCGGTGGATTGAGCTTTAACTTAAGCAACGTTAAAATTCCTACTGAAAAAGAGGAGTTGGTTAACAAAGCAATGGAAGAGGTTCGCGAGATTCAATCAAATGCTGATATGGGATTCATTACCAACAACGAGCGTTACAACCAAGTAATTGACTTGTGGACACGTGTGAACAACCAGTTAGCTAAGGTATTGATTAACGAATTGCAAAACGACGATCAAGGATTCAACCCAATTTACATGATGTTGGATTCTGGAGCGCGTGGTTCTAAAGAGCAAATTCGTCAGTTGGGCGGTATGCGTGGATTGATGGCTAAGCCTCAGAAGAACAGCAACAGCGGATCTGGAGATACCATCGAAAACCCGATTATTTCAAACTTTAAAGAAGGTTTGAACGTATTGGAATACTTTGTATCAACCCACGGTGCTCGTAAAGGTCTTGCGGATACGGCTTTGAAAACGGCTGACGCAGGTTACTTGACTCGTCGTTTGCATGACGTAGCTCAAGACGTAGTAATTGTTGAAGCTGATTGTGGTACTTTAAGAGGTATCAATATGACGGCTATTTTAACCAATGACGAGATTACAGAATCATTGTATGATCGTATTTTGGGTAGAACAGCGTTAGATGATGTTTATCATCCTGAAACTGGTGAGAAATTGATTGCTGCCGGACATGAAATCAACGAAGAAGGTGCTACCGCTATTGAAGCAGCTGGTATTGAAGAAGTTGAAATTCGTTCAGTATTGACTTGCGAAACTTTGGGTGGTGTTTGTTCACGTTGTTACGGTCGTAACTTGGCAACTGGAAGAATGGTTCAACGCGGTGAAGCTGTGGGTGTTATTGCAGCACAGTCAATCGGTGAGCCAGGTACACAGTTGACATTGAGAACGTTCCACACGGGTGGTGCCGCGTTAAATATTGCGGCTGAAAATACCATGGATACCAAATACGAAGGGGTAGTAAGTTTTGACGGTATGCGTACCGTTGAAAAAGAAACCATAGATAACAACACAGGTGAAAACAAAACTGCGGTTGTGGTATTGGGTCGTTCAGGTGAGATCAGAATTTTGGATCCAAAATTGAAAACAGTGATCACTACTTACAACATTCCTTATGGTGCTGAGTTGATGGTTAAAGAAGGTCAAAAGGTGAAGAAATCAGATTTGCTGTGTACTTGGGATCCATTTAACACCTTGATTATATCTGACATTACCGGTAAGGTTGAGTTTGATAATATCATTGAAGGTATTAACATGCGTGAAGAAGGTGATGAGCAAACCGGTCTATCTGAAATGGTTATTACTGAATCTAAAGATAAAACAAAGGTTCCAGTATTCCGTGTAGAAGACGGTGAAGGCAATATCAAAACTTTCAACTTGCCTGTTAAATCTATCTTGGTTGCAAAGAATGGTCAAACCGTTAAAGCCGGAGATATTTTGGCAAAAATGCCACGTTCTGCTACCCGTACTCGAGATATCACAGGTGGTCTTCCACGTGTAACTGAGTTGTTTGAAGCTCGTAACCCATCAAACCCAGCAGTAGTTGCTGAAACCGACGGTGTTGTTACTTATGGTGTTTCAAAGCGCGGTAACCAAGAAATCATCATCACCTCTAAAGACGGTGAAGTGAAGCATTACCAAGTATCATTGTCAAAGCATATCCTTGTTCACGATGGTGACTATGTGCGTGCAGGTCAACCTTTATCTGATGGAGCAATCACTCCTCAAGATATTCTTCGTGTAGAAGGACCAGCAGCCGTTCAACGTTACGTATTGAATGGAATCCAAGAGGTTTATAACCTTCAGGGTGTAAAAATCAACGACAAGCATATTGAAGTAATCGTTCGTCAGATGATGCAGAAAATGGAAGTGGTTGATCCAGGTGATACCCGTTTCTTGGAAGCAGAAGCCGTTGATAAATGGACTTTGCAAAAAGAAAACGACTGGATTTACGACAAGAAATTTGTAACTGATTCTGGTGAAAGTGATGTTATGCATGCTGGACAGATTGTTAGTTTGAAAGAACTACGTCAAGAAAACAGTGCATTGCGTCGTCAAGATAAGCGTTTGGTTGAATTCCGTGATGCGGTTCCTGCTACTGCTACTCCTATATTGCAAGGTATTACCAAAGCATCTTTGGGTACTCAAAGCTTTATGAGTGCAGCATCGTTCCAGGAAACTACCAAGGTGTTGAACGAAGCAGCAATATCTGGTAAAGTAGATGAATTGAAAGGTCTAAAAGAAAACGTAATTGTTGGACATTTGATTCCTGCCGGAACAGGTATGAGAGCTATACAGAACGTTGTAACTGGATCTCGTGATGAATACGATCGTTTGATGGCCTCTAAAATGGCTGTTGAAGACGAAGATTAATAATCGTTCCTAACCAAATAAAAAGGCCACCTCAATAGGGTGGCCTTTTCTTTTTTGTATAAAAATTGGGTTGATTCTACTTGTGAGAAATTTGGGTTTCGTATAGTTGTTTGTAATGTCCGTCTTGAGCCAGTAATTCTGCTGGAGTCCCTATTTCAACAATGTTGCCCGATTCAACAACCATGATTTGGTTGCAATGTTTGATGGTACTCAATCGGTGCGCAATGACCACAGCCGTTCTGTTTTTCAATAACAGTTCAATGGCTTTTTGAATCAACGATTCAGATTGTGAATCAATGGAACTAGTGGCCTCATCTAAAATAATGATGTCTGGATCTACAGCCAAAGCTCTGAGGAATGAAATCAATTGTCGTTGTCCTTGAGAAAGTGACAGTCCCCTTTCCATGACATTGAAATCAAGGGCTCCGGGCAGATTTTTAATGAAATCCCAAGCTCCAATTTCTTCGGCGATGGATTGGAATTTTTGTTGATGAAGATTTTCCTGTTTCAAACTTAAGTTTGATTCAATGGAGCCGCTGAACAAGAAAACATCTTGTAGTACAAATGCTATTCTCTTTCTTAAAGAGGGAAGGTGGTAGTTTTGAACTTCTTGATCATCAATTAAAATTTGTCCTTTTTCATGTTGGTAATTGTAGGTGATTAAATTGGCTATGGATGTTTTTCCAGATCCCGTAGAGCCAATGATTGCCAAAGATTTTCCCGGTTCTAAAAGAAAAGAAACATCTTTGAGAATCCAATGATTTTCTGACTGATTGTATCTGAACCAAACGCTTTTAAATTCAATTTTTCCGTTGAGTTTTTGGGGGATTATTTCACCGTAATGTTCTTGGTTTTCGGTAGCATCGAGCAGATTGAAAATGCGCTCTGCTGCTACAATGCCCATTTGAATGTTGTTGAATCTATCTGCAATTGCTCTGACAGGTCTAAAGAACAAATTAATGAACATGATAAATGCAGTTACCTCGCCGAGTTGCAGATTTTTTTCGAAGATTTGAATGCTTCCGTAAGAGATGATGATGGCAAAAGATAGAGCTACCAAGACTTCCACCATGGGAAAAAAGACCGAATAATAGAATATACTCTTGAAGTTAGCATCTCTGTGTTTCCTATTGATGTTTTTGAATTTGGAATATTCTGATTTTTGCTGATTGAACAATTGAATGACTCCCATGCCTGTAATTCGTTCCTGAAGGAATGCATTCAATGCGGCTACCTGATTTCTAACCTCTTGGAAGGTGTCACGCGTTCCCTTCCGGAAGTAGTTGCCTGCCCAAATCAAAAGGGGAATAACGGTTAGTGTGAGCAGAGTCAACTTACAATTAATTAAAAACATGCAGAAGAGTATAGCTACAATTTGTACCAAATCTCCCAAAATGGTGATGATACCTGAAGAAAATAAGTCGGTAATGGTTTGTACATCGGTGATGGAGCGAGTGACTGCAGTACCAACGGGAGTTTTGTCAAAAAAAGAAAGCTTCAAATGGGTCAAGTGATCATAAATGTATTGCCTCAATTTTAAAATGATGGACTGGGCGATTTTTTCAGACAGGTAAGAATTGTAAAATGCAATTATCGTTTGTGCTATGAGCCAAATCAAGAGTATCAATGCCCATAGCTCTAGTTGATTGAAGTGCCGAGCCATGATCACGTGATCTATGATGTATTGGTATAAGTTGGGTTGTAATGCGGTTAATAAGCTTTGAACCACAGTAAGAAATGCGGCAAATAGTATGGCTGAGCGTTGGAAATCGGCGATTTTTAAGAGTCTAATGAACAGATGCCAGTGATTGGTGGTTTGTTTGTTTGCCATTTTATTGGAAAGAAGTTGCAAAGGTCGGATTTGTATAGTGTAACCGTGATTTTGTGTAAAACTTTTATTGCCTTAAAATGCCAAAACCCTCGTTTTCATGGTTTAATATTGCACTATGGCAAGACATATTGCTATTGCAGGAAATATCGGAGCAGGGAAGACAACCCTTACAAATCTTTTAGCCAAACATTACGATTGGGAAGTTCATCTTGAAGATATGGATGATAATCCGTATATATCTGATTTTTACGAAGATATGCAGCGCTGGAGTTTTAATCTTCAGGTGTATTTCTTAAATACCCGCTGGCAGAGAATTCAAGAAATTAGGAACGGCAAGAAAACCGTGATTCAAGATAGAACCATCTACGAAGATGCCAATATTTTTGCCCCGAATCTGCATTCGATGGGGTTGATGAGTACCCGCGACTTTGAAAATTACAGCCGTTTGTATGAGAATATCAAAGAGCAAATTCAAGCCCCTGATTTATTGATTTACCTCAGAGCTGGAATTCCTAAATTGGTAGATCAAATTCAAATGAGAGGCCGTGATTACGAAGATGCCATTCGTTTGGATTATTTGAAACGACTCAATGAGAGATACGAAGCTTGGATTTCTGATTACAAATTGGGCCCTTTGTTGATTTTTAATGTCGATGACATGAATTTCCAAGACAATCCCGAAGATTTGGCCAAAATCATCAACCAAGTGGAAAGTACAATCAATGGATTGTTCTAATGTAAATGGCATTTAAACATCCTGAATTTCTCTGGGGATTTTTACTGCTGCTGATCCCAATTGCGGTTCATCTTTTGCAGTTTAGAAAGAGAAAGAAAATTCTCTTTCCCGGGGTTTCTCGATTGTTTAAGGCATTACAAGTAAGTCAAAAACAACGCAATATTCGCTTTTGGTTGTTGTTGACTTTAAGGTCGTTGTTCATCTCGATACTGGTGCTGGCCTTTGCGCAGCCCTATATCCCCCAAAATTCAAAAACTCAAAGTACTCGTTGGATTGTCATTTATGATCAGTCACCCAGTATGTTTTTGACCAATAAAGCAGGTGAAACTGCACATCAACAAGCCCAAAACGTTTTGCAAGAATGGTTAAAATCAGGGCACAATCAGGAGAGTTTTGCTTTGGTAACGGGCATAGGTTCGGAAGGGTGGATAGATGCTAATCAACTCAGGGAGTTACTGGGTAGAATTGAAGAGAATGCAAGACCTAGATCTATTAAAGAATTGTTGGGAAAGGCTCAAGCGTGGTATTTTAGGGCAAAAGAGGATGGTTTTTCACCACAAATATTGGTGGTGAGTGATTTTCAAGCTGATTTTTTACAGGCTCAGGTTTCCAGTGAACTGCTAAGTGCATGTAGCTTTTTAGAAGTGGGTAGGCAGAAACTAGAAGAGGAGGAGTTTAATCTTTCTTTAGATTCAGTTTACTTAAATAAGGATAGAACAGGTCTAAAGGCACAGGTTTCTTTGAATAGCCCGCAAGCAATTCAGGTGCTTACAAACGTGAGTTTATGGGCAAATGGTGTAATTAAAGCGCAAAAAAGCATTCAATTCAGTGAAAATGACTTTCAATCTGAATCAGCCGGTGCAATCAAAGAAGTTGAATTCAATTTGAATGGATTAAAATTAGATTCATTCAGGGTTGCTTTGAGTGGAGATCAGTTTTTGGCAGATAATCAATTGTATGGAGTTTTTTCTCCCAATAGACGACAAAGAATTTATGTTGACCCACAATTTGAAGGGTTTAAGGATTTTGAACGGGTGATTTCTGTTCAACCGGAACGATTTGAATGGGTGAAAAGTGAACAGGAATCAGATTGGATTATTGTGCAGCTAGGCATCAATGATGTGAAAAAATATCAAGGCAATTCAAGCAGAATGGTCTTTCTGAGGGGTGGAAATATCCCCAAAAATGCCCCGCAGAATTACTCAAGGCTCGAACCAGGTTTTTTGGAAACACCCCTTTTTGAAGGATTTTTAAAAACGGAATTGGATGATAAGACTCCACTTCCTGAGATTTTTGTAAATGATCAATGGAGCAAAGCGCTTTTGAAGGATTTTGATGCATTGATTCAAACGGAAACAAAGGAATCTGTGCTTTTTAAAAATGACCTATCAGATAGGATGGATTTTATTTGGGCGGCTTCATGGAATGACGGTTTGGCAAAGGTGCGAAACTCAGTGTGGTTTTTACCGCTGTTTTCGCAGTTGATTTATGGAAGTTCACCCAGCGGGGGACAGCTGTATGTGACTGAAAATGGAATTTTCGATTTGGATTCAAAATTAAATGTATCCATCGATAAGACTTTGAATGTTTCGGCTGTAGGGGATACCTCAAATGCATGGGTGGCAAACATTCAAAATGGGGAACACGGTTTGGGGATTCAAATGGGCGATGAGATTCAACGTTCTGGGTTTTATAAATTGACAGGAGCCGGAGTTGAACAGGATTTTGCGGTGAATTTGCAGAATCATGAGTTTAAGAATAGCTCGAATGGAGGTGCTGCTCCGAATTTGAACTATTGGAGTGATCAAGGTGTGAGAATGATTCAATCAGAATTGGATTTATTTAAGAATCAATCTAAAGAAGAACTTTTTAGCTGGACCCAATGGCTCTTATATTCAGCGTTGGCTTTGATCTTGGTTGAGTCTTTGGTGCTTTTTAATATGTTCCGAACAAAAATTGTAAATTCGCAGAAACAAGCATGAATTCCTCGGTGCTCATTCAAAGTGCTCTCTTGCACGATTTTAATCACCCTTTGAACGGTCAGAGAGTGAATATTTTGGTTGAAAATGGAGTGATTGCTCAGATTTCAACGTCCCCAATCAGTGCATCTGAAGGAGCAAGAATCATCGGTGGCGGTGATCTTTCTGTTTCCTTGGGATGGTTTGATGCCTACTCGTTTTTGCCAGATCCAGGTGAGCCCTGGAAGGAGTCTGTAGAAACGTTCTGTCAAGCCGCTTCGGCGGGTGGATTTACAGAGGTGGCGGCATTGTGCGGGTCGGATCCTCTTCCGGAGAAATCAGCATCGATTGAGTCTTTGTTGCAAAAATGGCAAAGTCAACCAGTGAAACTACACCCTTTAGGATTGGCATCAGAACATGGAGAAGGCAAAGAGATGGCCGAAGTTTTTGAACTGTCGCAAGCCGGAAGCATTGGGGTAACCGATGGCATGGTGGGTGGCGCTACATTGAGTTTGAGAAGCCGATTGATGCAATACTGCCAATCACTGAGTATTCCGTATTTGCACATGGCTTACAACCCAAAATTGGTAACCAATGCAGAGGTTCACGAAGGTGAAATTAGCGTAAATTTAGGTTTGAAAGGAATTCCTACGGCAAGTGAAACAGTAGAAGTTTTAGCGAGCATTGAAATGGCAAAATGGTTGGATGTACCCGTGGTGATTTTGGGAGTGAGTTCCAAAGAATCGGTGGAGATCATCAGAAATGCCAAAGCTGCCGGAGTTAGAGTTTCTGCGGTAGTTCCAGCACTCAATTTATATGGTACAGACCATTTGGTTGGAGATTTTGATTCCAACTATAAGGTACTTCCGCCGTTGAGAACGGAGGAAGATAAAAAAGCCTTGATTCAAGGCTTGGTTGAGGGTGTTATTGATGGTATTTGTGCCAATCACACCCCAGAAGATGTAGAAAACAAGAAGTTGGAGTTCAATTATGCACGCTTTGGAGCTGCTACTTTTGATGCCATGGCGCATGTGTTGTTGAGCGGTAAATCTCAAGAAGAAATGGCAGCCATTGTTGGTGCACTTACCTACGGAAACAGAAAAATTTACCATTTAGATATGCCCAAAATGGAAGTGGGTGCAAAAGCCAATTTGACGGTGTTTGAAAAGGGGAATTTTGAATTGAATCAACCAAAAAGTAAGGCTTACAACGTGATACTCAAAGGGGAATCTTTGCAATTTAGAATTGCAGATGTCCTTTTAAATAAATAATGGTAATGGATAAAATTAAGAATTTCTTCAATAAACCTCGATACTTTCACGGATTGCTGTCGGGACTTATCATCTTAGCTTCGAAGTTTGTGTTTTACACCACGCAGCACTGGGAATATGCTTTCAATCCGTCGTTTCCGTTTTTTACGTTTCTTTTGATGTTGGGTGGAATTATCATGGCTTCAATTGCTGAGCGACAAATGCGTGAAACGTACCATTACAAACATGCACTAGCAACTGCAATGGGAGTGATTTTTGTGGCGGTTTTTGTGTCTGCATTAGCCGATCAGATTTTGTATTTACTCATAGATGGGTCATTGGCTGATCAAACCAAGGCCATCCAAATGGAGGTGTATATTGAAACATTGAAGACCAATCAGTTTATCAGTGAATCAACCAAAGATACTATGGTAGAAGAACTTCGGAAGTCGGTACCAGAATCATGGTTGACGTTCTTCAGCAATGTATTTAGCAAGACGTTTGTGAACGGATTTTTAGCGTTGATCATCGCGCTTTTTACCCGTGTTAGACAGCCCAAGAATCAATGGCTCAATGAATAATGAAAAGTTCATCAGCAGCAGCCAAAATACCTGGTTTAAGTGGCTTCGATCGCTGATTGAAAAAAACAGAAATAGAAAAAAAGAAGGAATCATCATCGTTGAGGGACTCAAAGAGATTGAGTTGGCCTTGGCATCTTCCTTTCAGTTAACGGAATGGGTGTATTGCCCTGATTTTATATCCCCCGAAAAACTCATTGGCACCTTCGGCGAAAAAGCGTTTGAATCGGTGCCCATCAATCAGGTGACTGAGCCGCTTTGGAAGTCGTTGACCGTGCGGGAAGATGTTGAAAATGCGATGGCGCTGTTCAGATTTCCGGAGAATAAAGTGCCTTTTGATTTGAATCAGTTGAAATCAGACGGACTTTATCTGGTGGTTGAGGGAGTTGAAAAACCCGGCAATTTGGGTGCTGTTTTGAGAACGGCCGAAGCCGTGAACCTAGATGGAGTGCTGATTTGTGATTCTCGAATCGATGCGTTTCATCCTGTGGTGATTCGCAATTCTTTGGGATGTTCTTTTCGGGTGCCGGTGACGCAATGCACATCGATAGAAGCGATAGATGCGCTGAAAAACAAGCAGATCCAAATTTTTACCACCTTCATGGATGGTTCCATTCCGGCTTATGACGCAGATTTCACCCAAGGAACGGCTCTGGTAGTGGGAACCGAGCACGAAGGGGTTTCTGACCAATGGAGGGGCGTTGGACAGAACATCAATTTGCCCATGTTGGGGGTGATTGACAGCCTCAACGTGTCAGTGGCAGCGGCGGTTTTGATGTACGAAGCCATCAGACAACGACAGTTTCGTTGACATCGCTTACCTTTGATTTATGAGAGTTTCGGTTTTAGGCGCAGGAAGAAGCGCTGGATACTTGATTGAATATTTAACCACGTTGGTGGGTGTGAAAATATCGTCACTCAGTGTTTTTGATTTGTCTTTTGATTTGCTTTGGACGGATTTTCCAAAGTCTGACAAGGTCAATTATTCTGTGGTGAATTTGGGGGATTCTCAGAATTTAGAAAAAATAGTTTCAGATTCCCAATTGGTGGTGAGCATGATGCCACCCGCTTTTCATGTGCAGGTTGCACAGTTGTGCCTGGAATTTAACGCGCATTTATTCACTGCTTCGTATGTGTCAGAAGCCATGAAAGAACTGCATGGGCAAGCTCAAGCGAAGAAGCTCGTTTTTATGAATGAATTGGGCTTGGATCCGGGAATCGATCATTTATCTGCTTCAAAGTTCATTCAAGATTTGAAAAATAAAGGAGCAAAGATTACATCCTTTAAAAGTTATTGCGGTGGATTGATTGATAAGGATTCCGAGGGACACAATCCCTGGAAATACAAAATCACTTGGAATCCCATGAACGTGGTAAAAGCCGGACAAGGAGGCATTTCAAGATGGCGAGAAGATGGGCTAGAAAAACAGGTGCTACCCGAACAATTATTCAAGCAAGCTCAATCATTTACCACCCAAACCGGCGAAGAATTTGACGCCTATCCCAACAGGGATTCTCTCAGTTATGAGTCGGTGTATCATCTCGAGGAAACAAAGACTTTGATTCGGGGAACGTTGCGCCGACGCGGATATTGCGAGGCTTGGCAGTGGTTGGTTGATGCTAAGGCTACCCAAAGTTTGGGTTTTGATCAGTTGGGATGTTTGCCCTTGGAAGGCGAACATTTTGGTCAATGGCTTCATCGACTGGCGGTTCAAGAACAGCGCTCTTTAGATCTATTTGAATCAGATTCTATCAGAGCAAAAATAGATTTTTTGGAACTCGACCGTTTTGAAATTTTGGTTACCGATGCAACCCCTGCTGATGTATTGCTCAGGGTGATTTCCGATAAGTGGAAACTAAATCCTGGCGATAAAGATGAAGTGGTTATGGTGCATCTGACTGAATATGAATGGGATGGTAAATCTTGGCAACTGGAAAGTGTATTGAAAGTTACGGGCGAGGGGAGTGGTAGGTCAGCGATGGCGAAAACGGTGGGTTTGCCGTTGGCTTTGGGTGTTGAGTTGTTGATAAATAATGAGATAGGTGAATTTGGGGTGTTGATTCCCGTGTTTAAGCCTTGGGGCGATGTGCTCTTGGATAGGTTGAATGATCACGGTTTGGAGTTTGTTCATCGAAATTTTCCACAATCAAACCAATAATGGGTTCTCCCCCAAGCATTATGCTTAATTTTGAAAGGGGATGAAAAACTTACTTACACTTGCATTTGGTTTTTGGTCTATGGCTACTGTCTGGGCACAAGATACCATCAATTTTCAGCGCTACTTAGACGGTCATACAGCGGCCGTTGAGGTAGTTGAAATATCGAACAGCGGACTCATGCTTGCCAGCGGTGGGTTTGATAACAACGTTCGTTTATATTCAAGAAAAGACAGTGCTTCTCCCTTTGAGTTTGAACGTTTGTTTACAGGTCATCACGGCGGTATAACGTCTATCGCTATTTCAAACAACGGCCAATATTTAGTCAGCGCGTCTAAAGATTACACGTTTAGGGTTTACGAGATCAAGAGCGGCTCCTTGAAGTTTACTTCTCGCGACCATGCCCAGCCCGTAACCCAAGTGCAATTTGATCCACAAGACAGTTTCATTCTTACATCGAGCACCGATAAATCCATCAAGATTTTCAAAATCACCGATGTGCTCAAGGCAAAATCCGCCCCCATTACCGTGAATCACAGCGAAGCCATCAACGGCTTTGTTCTTTCACCCCGAAAAGGGCATTTCATCTTGGCTACAAACAACACCCAAGTGGTTGAATTGAGTGCTAAAGGCAAGGTGAATTCGATTTTCTTGGGACATTCGGGCCGAGTGAATTGCATCGATATTTCCCACAACCGAAAGTTCATTGCCACAGGAAGCGACGATAAAACCATCCGTATTTTTAACATTGCAACCAAACAAACGTTGTTTACTTTGGAAGGACACGGTTGGAAGGTGACTTCGGTTGAGTTTTCTGCCGATGATCGCTATTTATTGAGTACTTGCAACAACGGCGAAGTGAAGGTTTGGAACGTTCAAACCGGATTGGAAGTATCTAACATTCCGCCGATGGGCAGCAATGCCAGACAGGCACAATGGTTACCTGACATGACGGCATTGGCTGTAGCCTCTCATCAGAAAGGCCCATTTTATGGAGTGGCGCTGTATAAAACCCCTTACACCGTTTTCGTAAAGAAGCCGGCTACCGCGAAAGGCGCTAAGCCAGGAGCAGCAAAACCGGGAACTCCCGCAGCAAAACCAGGGGCTACCAAAAAACCAGCTGCAACTAAGCCAGCGGCAGCAGCGGCAACTAAGCCTGCGGCAGCTAAGCCAGCGGCGTCTAAAAAGTAAAGACTAATTTTATGAGTGAAGCATTGAATAGCAATAAGGCTCCAGAGCCAGTAGGTTTGTACCCACATGCACGTAGAGTGGGCAATTTGTTGTTTTTGAGCGGTGTGGGTCCAAGAGAAAAAGGAACCAAGAAAATACCGGGAGTTGAACTCAACGATGCCGGTGAAATTGAAAGTTACGACATTGAAACCCAATGCAGATCGGTGTTCCAAAATGTGAGATGGATTCTGGAAGATGCCGGGTCATCTTGGGACAAAATAGTTGATGTGACCGTTTTTCTTACCAACATGAAAGACGACTTCAAGACCTACAACCAATTGTGGGCTGAGTATTTTGGTGAAAATCCGCCTTGCAGAACCACCCTTGAAATCAACTGCCTTCCAACACCCATAGCCATTGAGCTAAAGGTGATTGCCACCATCGATTAACCTCCATGCCCAATTTTGAGGAGCATATTTCGGCGTTTTTGGATTATTTGGCCAAGAACAAACGAATGAGTCCTCATACGGTGAAAGCCTATCAAATTGATTTAAATCAGTTCAATGCTTATTTGATTTCCCTGGGAAATCCGAGTTTGGCGCAGTTGAAATCGCTGCACATCCGCAGTTGGATGGCCGATTTAATGTCGAATGAAATCAAAGCTCGATCCATCAACCGAAAGCTGTCTTCGCTGCGCGCTTATTTCAAATATTTAAGGGAGCGAGGTCAACTCGATCAAAATCCCATGGCCAAAGTGGTAGCGCCGAAGATGCCTAAGCATTTGGTTAAAGACATTCCCGCTCGAGATCTTCACGAAATGTTTGAGCGATTCCCATGGAACGAAGTTGAAAATGGTGCGCGCGATCAATTGCTTTTGCTCCTGCTTTACACCACGGGCATGCGTTTGTCGGAGCTCATTGGTTTGAAGTGGACAGACGTTGATTTTGCCCGAAACTCGCTTCGTGTATTGGGTAAACGCAACAAAGTGAGAATTTTGCCTCTGCACCCGGAGTTGTCTGACCTATTGAAGGTGTATCAGTCGGTTTCTGGGGGACGTTTAAGCGTGTTCGAACGCGACAACGGAGAGCCTTTATACCCAGTGTTGGTTTACCGATTGGTGAACCATTACTTGCGTCTATTTTCGCACGCTTCAAAGACCAGTCCGCATGTTTTGAGGCATTCATTTGCCACTCACATGCTCAACAACGGTGCGAATCTCATGGCCATCAAAGATCTTTTGGGCCACGCGAATCTAGCCGCCACGCAGGTGTACACCAAGAATTCTTTTGAAAAGCTCAAAAAGATTCACAATCTACACCCGAGGAAGTAGCCGTTTTGTTTTATTTTATTTGAATGGCGATCTTCTTAACTTCAACCACCTTGTTTTTGGGGTCTTTGATGCGTAAATAATATATACCGCTGCTGACTCCCCAATCGAGCACATTGAATTCAATGACGGGATTGTTTATGGTCGTTGATTCTCGTATTTTGCCCAATTCATCCAGAATTTCAATCCGGTAATTCAAGAAATCCATGAATTTTCCAATTTTAATGATCAGTTTATCAGAGGTTGGGTTGGGATAAACCACAAAGCTAGAAACCACCAAAGGCGAACTGCCCGATAAAGGAATGCTGAAATTCAATGTGTCTTCTACCGAAATAAAGTTTGTATCATAAATTGTGATCCTGAGGGTATCATAATGAGTGATCTTGAGGGTGTCAAAATGAGTGATTCTGAGTGTGTCAAAAAAACGGGTAAATACGGTGTCAAATACAGTGATTTTTCCGGTGTCCCACTGGGTGATGAAGGTGGTGTCGAATGAGTGGTGCACAAGGGTGTCGTAGACATTGATCGAATCAATCTGGGTATAGAAGCAAGTATCGGCGAGCTTTAAGGTGGTTTCGTTGGAAGTGTCAGCACAAATGTCATTGGCTGCCAAAAGTCTGAAACTCATGTTTTCATGGAAAAATTGTACGGAATCGATGTTCAGTTTAGAGGTGTTTGTTTTGGAATACGGCTTAGAATCTTGGATGTTTCCGTAGTCTATTTGTGGACTTTTCGCTTGCCACTGAAACTTTACTTTTGAATATCCCTTGAGGGTGTCGGTTTCGATTGTTAGATTTTCACCAATTTTATATGAACCGGTTCCGCTTTGTTTGATGGTTTTTAAGTTAAAAGTGTCACAGCATCCCCCGTCAACAAAAATAGAAAAGTCTCTTTCGGTTATTGAGGGTGCAGCGCAGCGATTGTCTTTCACTTGTACGTGGATGGGGTAAATATGGCCTCGCGCATCTTTCGGGGTAGGTGTCCAACTGAAGGAGTATTCATAGTGATTTACCGCCTTTTTTGTTTCCGTTAGCGTGGCGCCTTTGGGTATGTTCAACCACTTGATTTCAAGCGTATCTGGATTGGTTTGATAGCCATTCCAGGTGCTGTCTTTGATGGTGAAATTGAAAGATACAGTGCGGTTGGCACAAGTTTTATAAGCCTTTTTCCCGCTGACCATGGGAGGGAAATTGTAAGCAGCGGTATAGGTCCCTGATTTGGTAAAGTCGAGGGTCCAAACATCTAAATCTCTTCTCGTACAACCCATGTAACGATAAATGTTGAGTGAATCTTTCCGGTATTGACGAGCTTCAACTACCATAGGGTATAGCCCTGAGCAGTTGGTAGGAGTGGCAATGACTTCGCCGGTCCATGCATTTAAATATATCCCTTTGGGGAAAAACTCTTCGGGCTTGGGTGTGCATTTAATGGTTGTGCTGGGTTGGCAGAATACGTCAATTGGGTAATCGTAAGAAAACGGTGATGTGTAATTAATGAAAACTCCGTATCCGGTTGACTTCGCTTTAACCCAAACATAAGATATTGAATCTTGGTCTGGGTCATTGACTGCATAACTCATGAAATTGCCCACGTTGCATTGAATTTTGTTGATGGGATTGGAAATGTAGTCGCCTGAATTGTTGTAGGCCATTTTGGGAGAAGATAAACGGCAAAGACTGAGTTCTGCATTATAGATAGATTCGGTAGTGCTCTGGTTGGGTCTTCCTTGATTAACCACAATATAGGGCGTGAAAATACACCGTCCGGCATTGATATGTCCGGTGATGGTAGAATTGGTCAAGTCTATGGTATCGGTATAACGGTGTTTTTCTAAACCAAAACCTTGTCCAGAGGTATTGGTTTTAGAGCAAAAAGGAATCCCTCCTTTACAAATATTGGATACCTCAGAAATAGTAATCAATTTGGGTTTAGTTGTGGGTATATATTGCTGAGAGCCCCCCGAACTGTTTTGAAATCGATGGTAATACGTAAAAGTTGTGTTAGTTATTGCTGCTCCCCGGCAGTCTCTTATAATATCAATATAGATCACATATTTTTGGTTCCCCAAGTAAGCATAGGTTATTTCGCAGCCGGCAACGTGACTGGCTTTAGCGCTTTGTAAGCTCAAAAATAATAGCAACAGTGGTAATAGTTTTTTCAAAATGTACTTAATTAGGGGGTATGAATTTTTAGCAAATAATTGTTTTTCATCATTTAAGATGAATTACCTATAAGTGACACTCAGTTGAAAGATTCCGTTGCTTGGATTTTCTATTTAATAATAATTATTTTCTAGTCCCTAGTCTGTGGTTCTTAGTCTATGGTCTGTGGTCTGTGGTCTGTGGTCTGTGGTCTGTGGTCTGTGGTCTGTGGTCTGTGGTCCCGGTACCCGAAACCCGAACCCCGAAACCCGGCACCCAGTACCCAGTACCCGCTACCCGTTGCCCAGTATCCAGTACCCAGTATCCAGTACCCAGTACCCAGTACCCGGTACCCGGTACCCGCTACCCGCTACCCGCTACCTGGTACCTGGTAGCAGGTACAAAGAAAAAGGGAACCCAATTGAGCTCCCTTTGACAGTCTTTATGTGTAA
>CAYPBJ010000034.1:0-9476 GCA_964408945.1 uncultured Rhizobium sp.
TTACCATTTGAGCCATTGATGCGCCGATGAAAGCGAAAGCTACTGCGAAGAGAGTGGTTACCTTTTTCATAATTTTTATTTTTAGTTTGTTAGTTGATGGGTAGTAAACAAATACCGTGCCAAAAATTTTAATTTGTAAAAACCCCAGTGTTTTCAGTAGTTTTGAGCAAACATCCAGCGATAATGAAAAATGATTTTGTGTCTCTTTTGGGACAAACACTTCCAAAAAAAGAGACTAATTCCCTTTTAGAGTGCATCAATGCGGGAGATTCTCCTGTTTCTATTCGGGTAAACCGCAAGAAAATTCATGAAGGATTAAAACTAAAAGCCGAAAATGGTTCTGTTTCACATTGTGGTGATGGCTTTTTTCTGAAGGAACGTCCTTTGTTTACGGCAGACCCTTTGTTGCATGCTGGATTTTATTACGTTCAGGAAGCAAATTCAATGTGGATTGGAGAAGTGGCCCGATGGATTTTAAGAGCATCGGCCGCAAAGGGGAGGGTCGTTCTCGATTTGTGTGCGGCTCCGGGAGGGAAAAGTACGCACCTGTCATCGGTGCTGGGTGAGGGCGATCAACTGGTGGCGAATGAAGTGATTTCTGTAAGAAATTCAATTTTATTTGAAAATGTAAGCAAGTGGGGAGACGGTAACACAATGATTACCAAAGCTGATGCTAAAGAATTTGGAAAATTAGACAGTGTTTTTGATTTGATATCTTGCGATGCGCCTTGCTCTGGGGAAGGCCTATTCAGAAAAGACGATCTCGCTCAAAATGAATGGTCATTGGAACATGTTGATTTGTGTGCTCAACGACAACAACGAATTGTTTTTGATGTATGGGATGCTCTGAAACCGGGCGGATATTTCATTTATAGTACGTGCACATACAATCGTAAAGAGAATGAAGACAACGTGTTACGTTTTTGTGAAGAGCTTGGTGCCGACTTGATTGAGCTTCCTTCGGATATGGATGGGCGAGAATTTTTGTATGAACTTGAACCCAGAATGTACCGATGTATGCCGCATTTATCTAAGGGAGAAGGTTTGTTTTTTGCCATTTTGCAGAAGCACGGTAATGCTGAAGAGGTTAGAAAAACGTTACGTTTACCCGGTGTGGTGCACGAAACGACTCCCATTGGGGAAGTGTTTCACGGAAAATGGAAACCACATCCCGCGGCTGCATTGTTGAATAGTTTGTCAAAAGGCGATTTATTTAAGAATGTTCCTGCTGTTGAATTGTCAGACGAAGAGGTGATGTTGTATTTACGTAGAGAGTTTATTCCATTAAAAACCAAAGAGTTGGGAGCAGTTCTACTCACTTGGAAAGGCTTTAATATGGGTACAGCAAATGCGGTAAAAAATGGACTGAACAATTTATTGCCCATGGAGTGGCGTGTTCGTTCGCAATTTTCTGCAAGCAGTATCTTTGTACTGTGATTGAAATAAATCGATTTGTATTAAAGAACGGTTTGCGTGTTGTGCATCAATACGACAGTTCCGTATCTACCGTGGTTCTCAACACCTTGTATAATGTAGGTGCTCGCGATGAAGATGAAAACCGAACAGGATTTGCGCATTTGTTTGAACACCTCATGTTTGCTGGAAGCGCAAACGTAGAGTCTTTCGACAAAGAGATTGAAGAAGCCGGTGGACAGAACAACGCGTTTACTAATAATGAGTACACCAATTATTACATCAGTGTACCTATTGAAAACGTAGAAACTGCTTTCTGGTTGGAGAGCGATCGCATGTTGGCATTAAATATAAACCCTGAAAGTCTATCTGTTCAGCAAGGTGTTGTTATAGAAGAGTTTAAGCAAAGATGTTTCAATGCTCCCTTTGGAATGTTATGGCATCATGTTCGGGAATTGCTTTACAAAAAAAGCAGTTACAGATGGCCCACCATTGGTTTATCTTTTGAGCATATTGAAAATGCCACACTCGAAGATGTAACCTCTTTTTACAATCAATTTTACTTACCTCAGAATGCAGTACTTTCAGTGGTTGGAAATTTGACCTTGGAGGATTGTAAATCATTGTGCAACAAGTGGTTTCAACCCATTGAAAAAGATGGTTTCAAGAACGAAAATGTATATCTCGATGAGGCGTTTCCCCATGAAAAAAGAGAACTCTTGGCCGAAGATTTATCGCCCAACGATGCTGTATTTTTAATTTGGAGAGGACCCTCTTTCAACGATGATAATTCATTATCGTTGGATGTATTTGCTGATATGTTGGGTGGATCAGATGTTTCTGAACTTCAAGAAGTTCTGGTTAAAAAGGAACAGTTATGCAACGCCGCGGAATGTTTCTATTTGCGCGGTTTAGGTGAAGGCTTATTCATGTTATACGGGATATTGAATCCGGGAGTAGATAAAAAATACGTCGAAACAAGGTTGTTAGAAGTGCTTAATTCGTTCATTGATAAAGGGTTAGACAATAAATCACTTTTTGAAAGCACCCAAAACAAAGCTTATACGGGTTTGCTGTTCGAGATGATTAGTCCTTTGACCAGAGCCCAGAAACTTGCTTTGTGGGAACACATTGGAGATGCGAACGGTATCAACCTTGAATCGGAAAAGATAAAATCTCTCACTCTTCCTAATGTTTTGGACGTTGCTCGTCAATATTTCAAAAAAGAAAACGTAAGCGTTATTCATTATTCACCTAAACAATAAATCATGAGTTTTAGAAACCAAAGACCCGATACCAAAACCATTGAATCATTTGATATTCAAGATATTAATATAAATTCATCTTCTGCAGGTCAACTGTATCATCATCATTTTACTCCAGAAATTGGAGTGGCTAAAATTTCGTTTTGGTTTCCCTGTGGATCCAACGACCAGGAGCGCTCCTTCATTTCATCTGCTGCTTTTGATTTATTATTAGCGGGTTCTTCAACTTTGTCAGAAAAAGAAATCATTGAACGCATTGATTATTGGGGAGCCTCTGTTTCTTGTGAGGCGGGCACTATTGGAAGTTCGGTTACATTAAGATGCAGAAAGGAGGTTGCCCTTGATTTGATACAATGGGTAGTTACTCATGGTTCAAGTGCCGCATATCCGGAAGATCAAATTGAAAATTATAAATTCATCAAATCCGGAGGATTAGAAAGACGCATGCAAACCCCTGGTTATTGGTCAGAAAGAATAGCAAAAGAGAAGTATTACAAAGATTCTAAGCTTGGTGTTTTTGGTGATTTATTAGATATTGAAACATTAACTCGATCTGAAATTACCACGTTTCACATGAAACATATCCATTTTGGAAACGCCATGATCTTTATTTCGGGTGATATTGATGAACAAAAATGTCAAGAGATTTTATCTTACACTGATTCTATATATCACAAACGCTTTCAACTTGATATACCATCAACCGGCACATTTGTCACATCTGGCGTGACATCCAAACATTCTATGAAAAACAGCAGCCAAGTAAGTATGTTTATGATAAAACACATTGGTTTAATTGATGAACCAACACAACATAAACTAACGCTATTAAATTTGATGTTTGGAGGATATTTTGGATCGAGATTGATGCAAGAGTTACGCGAAAAACAAGGACTAACATACGGAATAGGATCCAGTTTCAGGCCAGCTTATAACGAGAGAGCATGGACGGTCAGCGGAGAAATGAATAGCACCAACGCCGAAATAGCCTTAGAAGAAACCATCAAGATCATGCAAGAATTCAGCAGAACCAAAGTATCCATTGATGAACTCGAAAAAGCAAAAAGATATTATTCTGGAAGTTTTAGGAGCGGTTTTGATGGACCATTCTCTAGTCTAATTAAATGTCAAAACCTGGTTATCCGAAATCTTAATACACAACACTACAGGGATACCCTAAAATACATTTGGGAAACAGACCCTAATCAAATATTAGAAACCGCAAACCAATATTTCAATCCCAAGGAATTTGAAATATCGCTTGCAGGAGATATTTAAGTCACTCATCGTATTTCATCATTATTCAATAAAATAGATTTTGGAAAAAATACAATTTCTTGGTAAATCAAAATTCCTAAATAAATGGGAAAGATCAATCTATAGACAACTGTTGGAATCTATAAGTGAAGATCATAACTATGTGATATCATCACTTACATATGTATTCATGTCAGATGATGAACTACTAGAAATAAATCAGCAGTCTTTAAAACACGACGATTACACAGATATTATTACCTTTGATTTGTCGGACAAAGAAGGCAACATTGATGGAGAGATTTACATCAGTAAAGATCGCATAAAAGAAAATGCTGAAACCTATAATACAAACTATAACGAGGAATTAACCAGAGTAATAAGTCATGGTCTTCTTCATCTTATGGGTTACAAAGACAAAAATGAATCCGATACTTTAAAAATGAGAAACGCTGAAAATAAATCAATAGAAACGTGGAAACGCATGTTTCACATGAAACCTAACCAAAAATGAGATACGACGTAATAGTAGTTGGGGCAGGACACGCGGGTTGTGAAGCAGCAAATGCAGCAGCACAAATGGGAACAAAGGTCTTGCTTCTAACCATGAATATGGAAACCATTGCAAAAATGAGTTGCAATCCGGCAATGGGTGGTGTAGCTAAAGGACAAATTATTCGAGAAATAGATGCGCTTGGCGGAATGAGCGGAATCATTACAGATAAAACAATGATTCAATTCAGAATGCTGAATAGAAGCAAAGGTTTAGCTATGTGGAGTCCAAGAGCTCAAAGCGATAGATGGAGATTCTCAGAAGAATGGAGATTAGCACTAGAAGAAAATCAAAATGTAGATTTCTTCCAAGATTCTGTTGATGAATTGATTATTGAAGGCTCAAAAGTAATTGGCGTAAAATGTAGCATGGGAAATACATTTTACAGTAAGAGCGTCATAGTAACCGCAGGTACTTTTCTAAACGGTATCATCCATATTGGCAGAAAACAAGTTGGCGGAGGAAGAATGGGAGAAAAAGCTTCCAGTGGAATAACCGCACAACTAGAATCATTGGGCTTTGAAAGTGGAAGAATGAAAACCGGTACTCCTCCAAGGATAGACGGTCGTAGTTTAAACTATGATAAAATGGAGGAACAAAAAGGTGACGAAGAACCATTTACCTTTAGTTATTTAAAAAACACTAGAAACCTACATGAACAAAGAAGCTGTCATATTACCTATACCAATTCAGAAGTACATGAAATTCTTAGAGAAGGGTTTGAAGATTCACCAATGTACAACGGATCAATTAGTGGATTAGGCCCTAGATATTGTCCAAGTATTGAAGATAAAATAAATCGATTTGCAGAAAGAGATAGACATCAAATATTCGTAGAACCTGAGGGATGGAAAACAGTTGAAGTATACGTAAATGGATTCAGTACTTCATTACCAGAAGAAATACAAGTAAAAGCTTTAAGGAAGATTCCCGGATTTGAGCAAGCAAAAATATTTAGACCTGGTTACGCTATAGAATATGACTTCTTTCAACCGACCCAATTACGCGCTACACTCGAAACTAAAAACATTGATAATCTATACTTTGCAGGTCAAATCAACGGAACAACCGGTTACGAAGAAGCCGCTGCCCAGGGATTAATGGCTGGTATAAATGCCGCACTAAAGGTAAAGGAAGAAGAACCACTCATACTTGGAAGAGACCAAGCTTATATTGGAGTACTTATTGATGATCTGATTAGTAAAGGGACAGAAGAACCCTACAGAATGTTTACCTCAAGGGCTGAATATAGAATTAGTTTGAGACAAGATAATGCTGATGAACGTTTAACACCATTAGGATATAAAATAGGGTTGGCTCAAGAAAATAGAATGTTTGAATTGGAAAAAACAAACAAAGCTTCTAAGGAAATAATAGAATTACTTCTAAATACGAATATTTCACCGGAAGATGCTCCTTTAAATTTGAGTAGTAGTTTAAAAGAAAAACAAAGAGCCAATAAAATTCTTCTTCGTCCAGAAATACAACTACAAGATCTACAAACGATTAAAGGATTAGAATCTATAAATAATTATGATACAGAAGCTAAGTTAAGGGCTGAGATATTTATTAAATATCAAACGTATCTAGAAAGAGAAAGAGAACAGGCAGAAAAACTAAAAAGACTGGAATACATTCAAATCCCGGAAAATTTCGATTATATGAAATTAGGTGCGATGAGTATGGAATCAAGAGAGAAGTTAAAAAAAATAAAACCAGCAACCATTGGTCAAGCTAAACAAATAAGCGGAGTATCACCTTCTGATATATCTGTGTTACTTATACATTTTGGAAGGTAAAATGAAGGTTGGTTTATCAATATTAATTTCAGTCATAATCTGTAGCTGTGCAAACCCCGTTTCCCCAACTGGAGGCGAAAAGGATATAGATCCACCTAAAATCATAAATATAGACTCAACCACCAAAAGTGGTATAGTAAGTGTCTACTTCGATGAGAATATCAAATTTCAAAACAATATTCAACTTAATCCTTCGAAAACTTTTAAAAAGGCTAAAGTGGAAATTGAAAATAAAGCAATACATATTCAAATCGAATCATTTACAAGCAGTATAGCTTTCAATGATGCTATAAATGATCTAAATGAAAATAACCCAGGAAAATATCCATTCATATTACTAAACAAGGACACAACGGAGTTTAAAGTAAATTATGACAATAATCAGAGTAGTAAAACAAAAGTAAATGGATATGTAAAAATTGACAGTCTTTATTATATGGCTGATAATAGCAATAAAGAACAGTTAAGATTTGAAGGTTTACCATCTGGAGAGAAAGAAATTTACATCTACAGTGACGATAACAAAAACAATCAATACGATGAAAATGAATCTTACTCCACTTTTAAGGTTGAAGAAATAGATAGTTTCTTCACGTATTTATATCCCCCGAAAAAAGAAATCGTATTTATACAACAAAAGGATACAGCCAAATATTCATACTTGGCTACAAATTCGGTCAGACTGAGAGATAGTATTAAAAAATTATTGGATGTACGAGTACATTTAGATACCATTAAATATTTAACTCAAGATTCGTTGAAGGTAAAAGAAATTTGTTCGGGACAAATAATAAAGAAGTTAAATATAAAAGCAATCTGGCAGACCAAAGGTACCCCTTATATATATGTAGAGGGAAAAGATAGTTTTTACTTTTCCGAATATCCAATATTTTACAATGGTCCCGTTCAACACAAACCGCTAGACAATTACAACTTTGAATCTGCAATGAAATATCTAGTTAAAAAAGATACTTCTGTAAAGTCTTACCGAAAATTGGGAAAAATTGAATTTCAAAATGATTCTAATGTAACCTACAGATTAATCGTATATAAAGGAAAGACAGAAATAATCAATTATCCTTTACATTCTGGTAATACGTCCTTTATTCTACCGGTAGGTTCGTTTAATTATTTACTGTGGAACGATGAAAACGGAGATAAGATGTGTACACCTGGAGAGCATATCTTAAATTATTTCTTTGGGATGGACATAAACGCTCAATTAACGAATACCATCATAGTGAAAAAGTCTAAAAAACAGGAGAAAAACTCTCCAAATACAAAGACTATTCTAAGTGAATAAGGGGAAAAGATTGGAAGGTAAAAACCTATGTGGAAATACATGAAACTTCACCCGAAAAACACAACTGATAGAGTTGATTTTTCCAACAATAACGACATAAAAAATATTTATATAATTAATTGATATATAATATTTTATATAAATTGTTTCACGTGAAAAAAGATGTAAAACGATACAATCCACTAATTCACAAGGAATAGATATAATACATTAATATAAAATTTAAAAAGGTTTATTTATTACTATTGGGACTGTGAAAAACCCAATCAATGGAATATCAAAAATGGGATTAGATTTGTAATATGATTCAGGACATAGAAAAATACGAAAAAGAAATAGATAATTACTCAATTGAGAGCTCGGCGCAATTAGAAGAGTTTCGTTTGACGTATTTGTCTCGCAAGGGAATCATAGCACAATTGTTTGACGATTTTAAAAATTTACAGGGAGAAGATAAAAGATCTGTTGGAAAGCCTCTGAATGTTTTGAAGAAAAAGGCCGAAGATCTTTTTGAACAGAAGAAAGCGGAATTTGAAAATCAAGACGGAGCAAGTGATGAGGGTATAGATTTTAGTTTACCTGTTTACCATGATATGCCGGGAAGTGTTCATCCGTTGAAAGCGGTTGAAAACAGATTGATTGATATTTTTTATTCTTTGGGATTTGATTTAGCTGATGGTCCGGAGATTGAAGATGACTGGCACAACTTTGGGGCGTTGAATTTTGCTGATGACCATCCTGCAAGGGATATGCAAGATACTTTTTTCATTGGTGAACAAGTTTTGAGAACGCATACTAGTTCTGTGCAAATCAGAGAGATGCAAAAGAATGAACCTCCTTTCCGATTGATTATGCCTGGTAGGGTTTACCGAAATGAGGCGGTGAGTTCAAGAAGTAACTGTTTCTTTCATCAGATTGAGGGATTGTATGTTGATCAAGGAGTTACGTTTGCTGATTTAAAGCAAACTTTATATTATTTTGTTCAGCAATTTTTTGGAAAGGGTAAAGAAGTTCGTTTTAGATCTAGTTATTTCCCTTTTACTGAACCTAGCGCGGAAATGGATGTTTGGGTTGGATTGGATACTGAAGAAAATAAACGACTTACAAAAGGAACGGGTTGGTTGGAAGTTTTGGGTTGTGGAATGGTGCATCCCAATGTTTTGGAAGCTTGTGGTATAGATTCTCAAAAATTTTCCGGCTTCGCCTTTGGAATTGGTATGGACAGAATTACCATGTTGAATTACGGCATCAATGATATTAGAGATTTGTTCTTGAACGATGTTCGTATGTTAAAACAGTTTCAAGGGCAATGATCTATTTTGCTAGCGACTTCCATTTGGGTATGGGCATAAACGCCGATGAACGGGAAAGAAAAATTTGTCGCTGGTTGGACTTTGTATCAGAAGATGCCAGTGATATATTTTTACTGGGAGATTTATTTGACTTTTGGTTTGAGTATAAAAAAGCAGTTCCTAAAGGATTTGTCCGTTTTTTTGGGAAGCTGGCAGAGTTAACAGACAAAGGAATTCGTATTCATGTATGCGTTGGAAACCACGATTTATGGATGCGCGATTATTTGGAAAAAGAATGCGGGGTTAGAATTTTTAGGGAACCTGAAGTGCATGAGTTTTCGGGAAGAACATTTGTGTTGCATCATGGAGATGGATTGGGACCTGGAGATAAGAAATACAAATTATTGAAGCGCATTTTTACCAATAAATTAGCTCAAGGCTTTTTTGGGATGCTTCATCCGGATTTGGGAATTCGGTTGGCATCGGGATGGAGCAAGAAAAGCAGATTGAATCAGCCTAAGTGGGAGGAAACTTTCCAAGGAAATGATAAGGAGTATTTGGTGCAGTTTTGTGAGGATTGGTCGTTGGTACATG
>CAYPBJ010000034.1:9576-24401 GCA_964408945.1 uncultured Rhizobium sp.
CCTGGATAAGCAATGGTTTTAATGAGTTTATACTGGTTGATGGAGATACTTTGTGGGGTTTAGAATCTGAAGATTATTCGGGATTTTTGAGCTTGACTGGTATACGATTTTCGGATACGTCTAGAGTGCATTTTACCGTGGTTAAGACGGGTGCAGTTGCGGGAACATATACTGGAACAACTGATCCACAGGTGAGTGATTACTGCTCTTATTCGCCTAAGTGGGATTATACAACGTCTAAGTGGATGTTGCAGAATTACGACATTAACTGGACGGTTAGGGTAACACATTACTATAAGGGTGAGAAGTTTTCGGGGTTGTTTAATTCTAGTCACAAGGTGATGAGTGGTGGAAGTTCTCCTTATGGAAATATTGAATTGACGGGCGGTGCTTTTACCGATGTACCTTTGGTTAGGAAATAAATGTTAGACAAATTAGAGGCGGTTTACGCGCATTTTAAGGAGCTGGAGTTGCTTTTGAGCAGTCCGGAAGTTTCTTCGGATATCAGACGGTTTACGAAATTGAATAAGGAATACCGCGATTTACAATCGGTGGTGGAGGCTTATTTTGAGTATAAAAAGGTGATTGATGGCATTGCAGAGGCGAAAGATATCCTTCAGAACGAAAAAGACAAGGAGCTGAAAGACATGGCCAAGGATGAATTAGACATGCTTGAGGCTAAAGTGGCGCCGATGGAAGAGGAGATTAGGTTGTTGTTGCTTCCGCAGGATCCTGAGGATGCGAAGACGTGCGTGGTAGAGATCAGGGCGGGTACCGGAGGTGACGAGGCTTGTATTTTTGCGGGGGACGTTTATAGGATGTATTCTAGATTCTGTTCATCGAAGGGATGGAGTACGGAGGTGATGGAGGACATGGAGGGCAGCAACGGGGGATATTCGAAAATAAGTTTTGCCATTAATGAGCCTGGGTCTTACGGGATTATGAAATACGAAAGTGGTGTTCACCGAGTGCAAAGGGTTCCATTGACGGAAAGTCAGGGCAGGGTGCATACATCGGCGATAACGGTTGCGGTGATGCCAGAAGCGGATGAGGTGGATGTGAATTTCAGGGAAGCGGATGTGAAAATGGAAACATCTCGAAGCGGTGGTGCGGGTGGACAGAACGTAAACAAGGTGGAAACTAAGGTTATGCTGACTCACTTACCAACGGGAACGGTGGTTATTTGTCAAACTGAAAGAACGCAGTTGGGGAACAGGGAAAAGGCCATGAAGATCTTGAGAACCAAATTGTATGAGGTAGAATTGGAGAAACACAATGCGGCCATTGCAGCAAAAAGAAAAACATTGGTGTCTACGGGTGATAGAAGCGCAAAAATTAGAACGTATAATTATCCTCAGAGTAGATTGACGGATCACAGAATAGGATTGACGCGGTATGACCTTCCAAACGTGATGGATGGAGACATTGAAGATATCATCAATGCGTTGATGGTTGCGGAAAACGCAGAACGATTGAAGGCTGAGGGATAAAAAATGCTTATTTTTGATGTATGGCTTTAAGTCAGTCTCAAATACAAACCCTTCAACAGAAGCTTTCACCGCAGCAAATTCAATTTATTAAGCTGTTGCAGATGAACACGCTTGATTTTGAAGAGCGGATGACAGAGGAGCTGTTAGACAATCCGGCGTTGGAAAAAACAGACGGAGAAACCGAGTACGAAGAAACATCCCCCGAAACAGAAAAAGACTGGGACGACGACAGAATTGACGTTGATGAAATGCTCAGGGCAAGTGGGGCAGATGATGACTACGGAAGCTTCCGGATGGGTGAAGATTATAGTGGAGAGGAGCGAGATGAGTTGCCAATTAGGGCCGAAAGTTCGTTTGTAGAATATCTGGTGGAGCAAGCAAGGGCGGGTTTCCACGATGAAAAAGAGTTGATGTTGGCGCTTCACCTGATCAATTCCATTGAAGAGGATGGATATTTGAGAAGGGAGTTGAGGAGCATTCGCAATGATTTGGCGTTCAATGAGAACATCATGACCACCGAAGATGAATTGGAAAAGGTTCTGATTAAAATTCAGAATTTTGATCCAGCGGGAATAGGTGCGAGAGATTTGCAAGAGTGTTTGTTGTTGCAATTGTACAAGAAAGATTACGGTGATAATGAGGCCATTTCGTTGGCGGAGAGCATTATTGCTGATCAAATGGATGCTTTTTCTAAGAAGCATTACGATAAAATTACCAAGGCGTTGAAGATCACTGATGAACAGTTGAGGGCAGCTATTGCTGAGATTGTGAAATTGAATCCTAAGCCGGGTGAGTCGGGTTCAAGCGGAAGCGGAAAGACGCAGTATATCATACCAGATTTTACCGTAAGGAACGAGGACGGACATTTATTGGTGACGTTAAATTCTAGGAATGCGCCAGAGTTGAGATTGAGCGCAGCTTATGCAGAAACGCTGAGAACCTACGAAAGCACTCCTCAAAAGGAGCAGCAATTGAAGGATGCGGTTCAATACATCAAGCAGAAGGTGGATGGTGCACGTTGGTTTATCGATTCGGTGAAGCAGCGTCAAAACACGTTGTTGAATACCATGGAAGCCATTGTTAAGCGGCAACGCGAGTTTTTCTTGGAAGGGGAGGAAACGTATTTACGTCCCATGATATTGAAAGACATTGCAGAGACCATTGGCATGGATGTGAGCACGATAAGCAGGGTGGCAAACTCGAAGTATGTGGAAACGGAATTTGGAATTTATCCGTTGAAATTTTTCTTTACTGAGGGAATATCGACCGATGAAGGTGAGGAAGTTTCCAACAGAGAGATCAAGAAGATTTTGGAGGAAGCTATCAACAAGGAGAATAAGAGCAAGCCGTTGACCGATGATGCTTTGGCGGATTTGTTAAAAGCAAAAGGATACAATATTGCGCGCAGAACGGTGGCTAAGTACCGAGAGCAGATGAATATACCGGTGGCGCGCATGAGAAAGGAGTTATAATATGGGAATGAGACAAGAAAAATTTGCTCGACAAATCCAGAAGGATTTGGGAGAGTTGCTATCGGCGCACCGACACGAATGGTTGACGGGTGCGTTTGTTACTATATCGAAGGTGGTTGTAAGTCCAGACTTGGGTTATTTAAAGGTGTATTTGAGTTTGTACAACAACCAAAACCGAGCAGCGATTTTGGAGCATTTGAACGGCGAAATCAACAAGGAAATCCGTCACAAATTGGCTCAAAAGATCAGAAACAGCGTAAGAACGGTACCTGAAATACGGTTTTACGAAGACGAAACACTTGACTACGTTGAAAAAATGGAAGAGTTGTTTCGGAAGATCAAGGATCAATGAAAGCGGTTTGGCTGATAGCGAAATCCTACTTTTTTTCGAGGAAAAATCCATCGGCCATCAACATCATTACGGGAATTTCTTTGGGGGGATACGCGCTCGGCGCGATGTCGTTGTTGGTGTTATTGAGTGCTTTGAACGGCTTTGAGGACAGTATTTTTGGGGGGATTAAGGCGACGGCGCCGGATCTGGTGGTTGGTACAAGGTCGGTGGTAGAGGGTAGTGGGTCGTTGGTAGGGGGTAGTGGGTCGGTGGTAGGGGGTAGTGGGTCGTTGGTAGAGGGTAGGGGGTATGTGTGTCAGAGTTTGATAGACAAGGCCATTGTGAAGTATGGAGATAAGCAGACGGTGGCGAGAATTTGGGGGGTTGATAGCAATTTTTTTAAAGTTTATAATGCGGATAGTTTGGTGGTTGCGGGGAGTGCTCAGTTGGGTGCGCGCGATGCTTGGATGTCGGAGAGTTTGGTGTATCAATTGAATATTGAGCAGGTGGATAGGCCCGTTGAGGTTATGACGCCATCGAGAACGGCGGGATCATTGGCTCAGACCACCTTGAATTTGGAGGAATTGTCGGTGAGGGCGATGTTTAGAATCAGGGAAGAGAATCATGAAAACACCTTGATTGTGCCAATAGAGGTGGCAAGGGGGTTGTTTGAACGCGAAGATTCCGAAGGGCGTTGGGATATAAAAGTGAAAGACCCATTAAAGATTGAAGAGGTAAAGGGTGATTTGGTTGAAAAGCTGGGTCCAGGTTTTAAGGTGATGGATAGGGCCGAACAACACGGAACCTTGTATCGAATGTTTAATACGGAAAAGTGGTTTTCGTTTGCGTTGTTGGCTTTTGTTTTGTTGTTGATCAGCTTTAATTTGTTTGGATCGATACGAATGATGCAAATTGATAAAGCCCAAGATTTGAAGATGTTAGCGGCCTTGGGAATGGGTGATTCTGGATTGAGGTGGATCTTTTTGCTTCAAGCAATATGGGTTGCCTTGGTGGGCACGGTGGTAGGAATTTTATTGGCTTTAGGTTTGATTTGGGTTCAATTGAGATTTGGTTTGGTGACCACACAAAGCAGCTTTGAGATGGTATATCCGGTAAGTTTGAGAATGGGAGATATTGGATTGGTTGCCGGTTTGAATTTGGCAATTGGATTGATGGTGGGGGTAATGGCTAGAAATCGGTAAATTGAGTTAAATTTGTAGTCATGACCTTTTACACTTTTGAACTTCCCAAAATCCAAGACGAACGGGGCAACCTGACTTATATACAGAAAGGAAGTCAGTTACCCTTTGAAATTAAAAGGGTTTATTGGACATATAATGTGCCAGGAGGAGAAACACGGGGAGGTCATGCCTACAAGAAGCAACAAGAGGTTATTGTGGCCTTAAGTGGAAGTTTTGATGTTATAATTACGTCTAAAACTGGACATAAACAAAAAATAGAGCTTAACAGAGGGTATGTTGGATTGTTTATTCCAGCGGGTACTTGGCGGCACCTCGAGAATTTTTCAACGAATGCCGTTAGTTTGCATTTGTCAAGCACAGAATATAATGCGGATGATTACATCAGAGAGTTTCAATTATATTTAAAGTAATATAAAAGTGAAAATTACAGATTGTAAGTTGGTAGAGTTGTCTAAAATTGGAGCAACTTCGGGAAATATCACATCTATAACAAATGAATATGATGCTCCTTTTACTGTAAGACGGGTATTTTATATTTATGATGTACCAAGTGGAGAGGATAGGGGTGCTCACGCGCATGTTTCTTGTAAGCAGTTGTTAATTGCTGCAACTGGGTCCTTTAAAGTTCGTTTGTTCGACGGGTTGAACCATGAAATAGTTGAGTTGAATAAACCCAATTTGGGCTTATATATTCCTGAGGGTATTTGGGCCAGTGAATTTGATTTTTCAGGAGGAGCAATTTGTTTGGTATTGGCTTCGGAAGAGTATGACGAAAAAGATTATATTAGAGATTACGAAGAATTTTTAAAGTTTAAAGCATGATTCATCAAAGTAGCGAGGTACAAACAGATAAAATTGGCGCAAATACAATAATATGGCAGTTTTGTGTTGTACTTAAGGAAGCTAGAATAGGTAACAATTGCAATATAAATGCTCATGTTTTTATTGAGAACAAGGTAGTTATAGGAGATAATGTAACCATAAAATCAGGCGTTCAACTTTGGGATGGAATCGAAATAGAGAATGATGTTTTTGTTGGACCCAATGTGACTTTCACAAATGATTTAAATCCTCGTTCTAAAAAATATCCAAACGAATATCCAAAAACGATATTAAAAAAAGGATGTAGTATTGGTGCTAATTCGACGATTCTACCAAATATTATCATTGGTGAGTATGCTATGATTGGAGCGGGTAGTGTGGTGAGTAAAAATGTTCCTGATCGGGCTTTAGTTTATGGTAATCCAGCAAGAATAAAAGGGTGGGTAGATGAAAAAGGGCAGAAAATGGAGAAACTAGAAGATGGATTTTGGAAAGAAGAGTCGGGTGTTGTTTGGAAGGAAATAGATAATAAAATAGAAAGACAATGATACCATTTCTTAATTTTCAACCCATGCATTCCCAAATTAGGGAGGAAATGCGTAAAGTATTTGAAAGGGTTTATGATGGATATTGGTACATACAGGGTAAAGAATTAGAGGCGTTTGAAAAAGAATATGCTCTTCTAAATCAGACCAATTTTGCTGTGGGAGTGAGCAACGGATTGGATGCTTTGGTATTATCATTAAGAGCTCTTGGAATTGGGCCTGGTGATGAGGTGATTGTCCCGTCGAATACTTATATAGCTACTGCGTTGGCAGTATCTCAAGTGGGTGCAACACCCGTCTTTGTGGAGCCTCGTATGGAAACTTACAATATCAATCCAGAATTGATTCCATCGAAAATCACAAAAAGAACCAAAGCCATAATGCCGGTGCATTTGTATGGTCAGGCATGTGAGATGGACGAGATTATGGAAATTGCGAAAAACCATAACTTATTTGTAGTTGAAGATAACGCTCAAGCACACTTGAGTTCATTCAACGGGAAACTGACCGGGTCATTTGGTGATATCAATGGTACGAGTTTTTATCCGGGTAAAAACTTGGGTGCATTGGGAGATGCTGGAGCAATAACAACTAATAATGAGGAATTGGCCAATAGAATCAAGCGATTGCGCAATTACGGCTCTGAGGTAAAATATTACAACGAAGAAATAGGATATAATAATCGTTTAGATGAGATGCAAGCAGCTTTTTTGAGGGTAAAATTGAATTACTTGCAAGATTGGACTCAACAACGAAAGGAAATTGCTTCTTGGTATAATGAAGTTTTAAAAGATAAAAATTGGATTTTGCCACAAGTCCATCCGGACGCTGATCATGTATATCATTTGTATGTGATTAGAACATCGAACAGAGACCAAGTTGCTGAAGAGTTAAAGCAAAAGGGAATTCAAACGATGATTCATTATCCTATTCCTCCGCATTTGCAGAAAGCATATGGACACCTAGGGTTTAAAAAAGGAGATTTTCCGATTGCTGAAGAGATTGCGGACACTTGTTTGAGTTTGCCTATTTGGCCAGGTATGGATACCACTAAAAATTGGTATGTCTGATAAATCTAACTCATATAAGAGCATATTTAAAGCAACATCAATCTTTGGAGGAGTACAGATTTTTAATATAATTATTGCCATTATTCGAAGTAAAGCAGTGGCTGTATTGTTGGGTCCAACAGGTGTTGGACTGTCTGGACTGTTTCAGAATGCAACAGGATTGATAGGATATATTGCATCGTTTGGTTTAAGCAATAGTGGCACTAAAGCAATAGCAGAAAAAGAAGACAAGAAGGAGATAGTAGGTGTTTTTTTTACATTGATTTTGTTGTCGGGAATTTTGGGCAGTATTGCTGCTTTCATTTTAGCAGAGCCTTTGGCTGTATCAACTTTCGGAAATAACGAGTACACATCAGAGCTCAGATGGTTATCAATTACAGTATTATTTAATCAATTAGCCGCTGGTTTCGGGACTATTTTAACCGGGCATAGAGAAATTAAAAAACTTGCCCAGATGAATGTAGCGTTAGGTTTATTGGGGCTTTTGGTTTCACTGCCATTGTTTTGGTATCTTAGAAAAGATGGCATTGTACCCTCAATATGGATAAATGCATTCATTTCGGTTGTTTTAGGTTGGTTCTATGTTAAAAAAATCAATTATAAACGGACATTTTTAGTACCCGTGAAAGAAGCACTTAATAAGGGATGGGAATTATTGCGTTTAGGTTTATTGATCAATTTAAATGGAGTATTGACTTTGTTGGTGGCCTATGTTATAAGGGTTTATATAAGCAGGAAAAGTGGAATGGAGATGGTGGGTTTATATACTGCTTCTTTTGTGATTTTAAATACTTACTTTGGTATGGTTTTTAATGCAATGTCAACGGATTTTTATCCAAGTTTAGTAACTCAATCTAAAGATATAACAAGCAGGAATAAACTATTAAATAGACAGATAGAAATAGGATTATTGTTACTTTCTCCACTCATTGTATTGTTCGCCATCGGCTCAAAAATATTTATTCAGGCACTATATTCAGCAGAGTTTTTACCAATTTGGGGCATATTAGTTGCTTCTCTTATTGGTGTTTTTTTTAAGACGATTGGGTGGGGTTTTGGTTATTTCTACTTGGCTTGCGCTCAACAAAGAGTCTATTTTAGGAACGAATTGTATTTTAACGGGATTAATTTAATTTTTAGTTTAATTAGTTTTAATTATTGGGGGTTAAACGGGATGGGTGCTGCTTATTCTTTGATGTATGCGATTTATTCTTTTGTTTTGGCCATTATTGCTATCTCTAAATATAAGGTTACAATAAGCGCGGAATTAATAAGGGTAGGAGTTATACAAGGAACCTTAGTGGTGTTAACCATAATTTTAATATGGTCTAAAGCGTTGTTAATTTTGCCGATTTTATTAGGATTGGTATCTATTTTGTTTTCATCGATAACAATTAAAAAAACTTTAAGTCTTGACCGTGACTAAAAAATTAAAGATTTTTCATGGTATAATAAACTACGGCACTCAAGCCGGATTGTTCGCACAAGAGTTGCGAAAGCGACAGTTTATTGCGTGTTCCTTAGGATCCCCGGATCCATATAAAAGGACTGTAGATTTTGAGTTATTGCATGGGGGCAATTTTTTGCAGAAAATTTTAAAGCATTTAATCAATTTTTTATTAAAGATTTATTGCTTTTTCAAGTACAATACTTTTCATTTTTATTACGGAAAGACACTGTTTGATTCAAAAATAGATCTACCTTTTTATCGTATTTTGGGTAAAAAAGTGGTGATGGAATATTTAGGAAATGATATTCATCTGCATTCGATTTTAGTAGATAGATATAAACTACCACCAGAACATTCCTATTCACTAAATATCGAAGAACACGATAAGCAAACCCTTGAAAGGTTTAATTATGAGAAAAAGTTCATAGATAAAATGTTGGTTTGCTCGCCTTGCTACGCTGAGTTTGCTGATGATGCTGAAACTCTTACTTTAGCCTTAGATATTGACCGTTATGAGTTTAAAGTACCCATTATGGGCGACAAAATTATTATCATGCACGCTCCTACTGATCGTATTTTTAAAGGTAGTACAATCATTGAAGAGTGTATTGAAAAACTAATAAATGAAGGATATCCTATCGAGTATAACATGGTTCAAGGAGTCACACATGAACAGCTGATGTTGGAATATCAAAAAGCGAATATATTCATAGATCAAATTTCTACTGGTTGGTATGGTACAGCATCAATTGAGGCTATGGCATTTGGTGTTCCTACTCTTGTGTTTTATGATCCGTTGTATTCAAAATATATTGACTATTACGATGAAATTGCAGCAATTAACATTGATACGGACACTATATATTCCAAATTAAAAGAAATATTAGACCATCCTGAACAATTAGAAGCTCTCTCTCTTAAGATGAGAGCATTTGTTGAAAAATTCCACTCTGTAGAGAAGATCACTGATCGCTTGGTCGAAATTTATCAGGAATTACATACCCAAAAACTTGGTTAATGGCTTCAGTTATGCCTTTTTGAATGGGTTCTTGTTCTTCGGGTTTCCATTTTCCGAGCACAAAATCAACTTGACGGCCTTTTGGGAAGTCGTTGCCGATGCCAAATTTTAGACGGGCGTATTGGTCAGTTCCGAGTGATGCTTGGATGCTTTTTAGTCCGTTATGTCCGCCGTCGCTGCCTTTCACTCGAAGTCTAAGTTTGCCAAGTGGTAATGAAAGATCATCTACAATGATTAATACGTTCTCCAACTTGATTTTTTCTTGTTGCATCCAATAAACCAGGGCTTTACCTGATAGGTTCATATAAGTATTGGGTTTTAAAAGTAGGATTGTGCGGCCTTTGTGTTTGACTTCGCAAATCCATCCGTGTCTGGAAAGTTCCCAAGTGCTTGTACCTGCTAATTGATCAAGAACATCGAATCCAATGTTATGTCGTGTGTGTGCGTATTCATCGCCGGGGTTACCGAGTCCAACAATCAAAAATTTCACGGTGCAAAGGTAATTCATATCTTTGCAACATGTTAAATCGTCCGATTCGGGTTTTAATTGCCAAAGTAGGGCTAGACGGTCACGATCGCGGTGCCAAAGTCATTGCGGCTGCCTTGCGTGATGCGGGAATGGAAGTTATCTATACAGGTTTACGTCAAACGCCAGAGATGGTGGTTCAAACGGCATTGCAAGAAGATGTTGACGCCATTGGAATCAGCATTTTAAGCGGTGCTCACAATACGGTTTTCCCAAGAATCATCAGTTTGATGCAGGAAAAGGGTTTGGAAGACGTCTTGTTGTTAGGCGGCGGAATCATTCCTGACGGGGATGCTCTGGCATTGAACGAACAGGGTGTAGCGAAGTTGTTTCCTCCGGGGACAGAGATGGGGGAGATTGTGGCTTTCATAACTGAAAAAGTCCATAGTCTGTAGTCCATAGTCTGTAGTTTGTGGTCGGTGGTCGGTGGTCTGTAGTCCATAGTCTGTAGTCTATAGGCGGTGGTTGGGAGAGGGTAAAATGTTATTTAATGGTTGCAAAATTGGCATTTTATGTTAATTTTGTTATCTATGAGTTACAACGAATATTTATTTGTTAAGTTGGATGGGGAGGTTTTGGAGGAGATTGGAGCTCGATTGCGAGAACTGAGGAAGCAGCGGAAGATGAGTCAGTCTGATTTGGCTGAGCATATTGGGGTAAGTAGAAAACATATTGGAGATGTTGAATCGGGTAAAGGAACATCGTTGCTCATTTTTGTTAAGTTGTTAAAGGTATTCAGCAAGTCAGATAAGTTGTTGGAAATTTTAGAAGGATCGGCGATTTCACCGAAGGAATTATTTATAAAAGCACAAAAATGAGTGTTGCTCGCGTAACAATTTGGGGCAAGACAGTTGGATATTTGGCGTGGGATGGAGTAAAGCAGGTGGCTATTTTTGAGCCCGATGATGAATATTTGAATACGGACTTTAATCTAGCGCCGATTTTACATCCCCAGAAAAAAGAAATACTCTACGGAAGTAATTTCCACGAGAAATTTGGAGGAATGATTCCGATTTTCAAGGATTCTTTACCTGACGCTTTTGGAAATGTCGTTTTTAAAGAATGGTTGGATCAAAAGGGTTTGAGCGAGGGGGAAATGAATCCGGTTGAAAGACTCTTATATGTTGGAAGTCGAGGCATGGGAGCATTGGAATATCATGTTGAAAAAGCCAATCCAAATATTATTCAAAACATTGATTTAGAAGAACTTTCGCAAATTTCTGATTTTATAATTAAGAGAAAATATCAGGCAGAAGGAGGAGTTCAATCGTTAGAGAACATTTTGAAAATTGGAGCATCGGTGGGTGGCGCTCAGGCGAAAATTTTGGTTGCAAAGAAGCAAGGTTCTGAGGAATATTTGGCTGGAGATGTTATCCATCAAGGCGATTTTGATTATTATATTATCAAGTTGGGTCATGATATGAGTCAAATTTGGTATCGAGAAAAGAATATTGTTGAATACATTTATAACGAAATCGCCCGGGAAGCCGGATTGAATATCACTGATTATCAAGTGATTGTACAAGGAGAGAGGGTTCATTTTCAAACCAAGCGATTTGATAGAGTGAATAATGTGCGTTGGCATGCTCAAACCGTTAGTGCTATGGTTGGTTTTTACGGGCGAACCCATGAATTTGGTTATGAAAACATGTTTAAAATGATTGATTATTTACAATTGAACGAAGAGAATAAGAGGCAACTTTTTTTGAATATGGTTTTTAATGTTTGTGCATCTAATAGAGATGATCACACCAAAAACTTTACTTTTCTTATGAGTCCTGATGGTGACTGGAGTTTATCGCCCGCATATGATTTAACTTATCCGGCAGATCCGTTCCAGAACTTTGGGATGGTACATAAAATAACGGTGAATGGAAAGGATAGAAATATCAACAGGAAGGACCTGTTAAAGGTTGCTGACAAGGTTGGCATGATTGGGGCCGGAGAGATGATAGATGGTGTGATTTCGGCGGTTGAAGGGTTTCGCGGAAGAGCGAAAAATTTTGACATTGAAGGAAAAACTATTGATTTGATATGGCTTGAATTAGAGAAAAACCTCATCCGACTGAAATAATTCGGGTAATTTTGCGTGAAGATGAAAAATATTACTACTGTTTTGTCGCCGGCGTTGTTTGAGGCAACGGTTGGGGGCGTGGAGAATAAGAATGTGGTGGTGATTGATATTTTAAGGGCTACAACCACCATGTGTGTGGCCATGGAGAACGGCGCCAACAGCATTTGGCCGGTTGATTCGGTTCAAAAGGCAGCTCAAGCCGGAAGTTCATTTTTGACGGCGGGAGAGCGGAATGGTGAAAAGGTGGAAGGCTTCGATTTGGGAAATTCTCCTCAAGAATTTAGTGAAGAAGTTGTCAAAGGTCGCGACATTGTGATGACCACCACCAATGGAACCAAGGCTATTTCATTGTCGGAGGGTGCCAAGAATATTTATATTGCGTCTTACAGGAATATATCGGCGGTGGTTCAGGAGTTGCAGCAGCAAACAGAAGACATTGTTTTGTTTTGTTCGGGTTGGAAGGATCAGGTGAATTTAGAAGATACGTTGTTTGCGGGGGAAATTATTTATCAGGTATTTGGTAGTGGGTATCAGGTATCGGGTAGCGGGGGGCGAGAGTCTGAGGTCGATAGTCCGAAGTCGGGAGTCGGGGGTCGGGAGTCTGAATACTCAGGACCCAAGACCAATTACCATTTACCAAGTACCATGTACCAACTAAACGACAGTTCCTGGTTGGCTTTGAAGCTTTATGAGGAAGTTAGGTGTGAGGAGGGAACGTTTTTGGAGAATGCATCGCATGTGCAGCGGTTTAAGAGTCTGCATATTGAGTCTGACTTGGAGGTGTGTTTGAAACGAGACACGAGTGAGTTGGTGTTGAGGGTGGAACAAGGAATTATTCGTAGATTTGCACCATGAAATTTGGTGTTGTCATTTTTCCGGGGTCAAACTGCGACCAAGACTTGATTCAGGTGCTTCAATCCTATAGCAACGAGACCGTCGTGGAGCTTTGGCATAAGAACACCGATCTGCAAGGTTGCACGCATATTTTTCTTCCCGGGGGATTTTCATACGGTGATTATTTGAGGTCTGGTGCTATCGCCAAGTTGAGTCCTATTATGGATTCGGTGATTCAGCATGCGCATAACGGCGGATTTGTTATGGGAATTTGCAACGGATTTCAAGTGTTGACCGAGAGCGGATTGCTTCCTGGAGCGCTGCTTCGAAATGATAACATGAAGTTTGTTTGTAAAAATGTGGTGCTCAAGCCCGAAGCTGAATTTGAAGGCACAACTACTTCGTTGACGGTGCCTATTGCCCACGGAGAGGGACGTTATTACGCTGATAGTGAGACGCTTGCGAAGTTGGAAAACAACAAGCAAGTGATGTTTAGATACGCAGAAAATCCCAACGGATCACTGAACGACATTGCAGGAATCTGCAACGAAGGAAGAAACGTGATTGGAATGATGCCGCACCCTGAGAGATGTGCATCGGAAGTACTAGGAAACACCGACGGACGCAAGATTTTCGATGTAATTTTTGCATCTGTAAACGCATAAAAATGTCCAAAATACTCATTCTGAATGGGCCGAATTTGAATCTTCAGGGAAAGAGAGAGCCTGAGATTTATGGTCGCGAAACCATTGAGGGGTATTTGCAAAATGAGGCGGACTTGTTGATTTTTCAGCAGTCAAACATTGAAGGCGAATTGATTAACTTTCTTCACGCGGCAGACGAAAATCCGGAAATATCTGGAGTAGTTTTCAATGCCGGCGGATATTCACATACGAGCATTGCCCTAGCCGATGCCGTGAAAGCCATATCGAAGCCCGTTGTATTGGTGCACATCAGTAACATCTATGCTCGCGAAATTGAACGCCGAACCGACCTGTTATCGGCCTACGCCGCCGGACAAATTGTGGGTTTGGGTTTGATGGGGTATAAGTTGGCGATTAGAGCTATTTTTTCGGGTTTCGGGGATCGGGGATCGGGTTTCGGGGGTCAGGAGACGGGTGACGATAGCCATCAGACCTCGGACCACGGACTACGGACTACGGACTAATGGCCACAGACTAAAGACTAAGTACCATGACAAACATAACAACTGAAATAACAGAAGGAATTCTGACGATTACCATCAATAGGGAGTCGAAGATGAATGCGTTGAACATTGAGACCTTGCAAGAGATTAAGCAGGCCGTTATTGAGGGAAATGAGAATCCGGAAGTGGTGGGAATGATATTGACGGGAGCGGGAACCAAGGCGTTTGCTGCGGGAGCAGATATTTCGGAATTTGCGAATTTTAATGTGGAGAAAGGCACTCAAATGAGCGCTGATGGACACGATGTAATGAATACCATCGAAGATGGACACATGCACCAGTGGGACGGCACCAAGACCAAGTTTGTGGTGGCAGCAGTGAATGGATATGCGCTGGGTGGAGGTTGTGAGTTGGCAATGTCTTGTCACATGAGAATCGCGAGCAGCAATGCCAAGTTTGGTCAACCTGAGGTGAATTTGGGGGTTCCTCCGGGATACGGCGGAACGCAGCGTTTGATACAGTTGATTGGCAAGGGAAGAGCCTTGGAGATGTTGTTGACGGGCGACGCGATTGATGCGCAGACGGCCTTGAATTATGGCTTGGTGACCAAAGTGGTTGATCAAGCGGAATTGTTGACGGTTTGCAGAGAAGTGGTTAAGAAGGTGGCTTCAAAAAGTCCATCGGCAGTGCATAAAATATTGAAGTGCGTGAGCGATTTTTATCGTCCAAACGTGAACGGAATGCAGAGGGAAATTTATGAATTCGGTTCGGCGTTCAGCACCGAAGACTTCAGTGAGGGCACAGATGCGTTCTTGAACAAGCGCAAAGCGGAGTTTAAGAGGTA
>CAYPBJ010000035.1:0-22786 GCA_964408945.1 uncultured Rhizobium sp.
ACTACAGACTACAGACTACAGACCACAGACTATGGACTACAGGCCATGGACCCGCTACCTGCTACCCGGTATTTGGTACCGGTAATTAGTAAACCTGAAATGAAAACATCTCGATTTCTTCAATGAAGCCTGTGAGATGGTCACCGGGGGTGACGGGTCCTACGCCTGCTGGGGTGCCAGTAAAAATGTAGTCGCCGATTTTTAAAGTGAAATATTGTGAAACATGACTGATGATTTCGTCAATGTTGTTGATCATGAAATCAGTGTTGCCTTGTTGAACAACCACGTTGTTTTTTTGAAGACTGAAATTTAGGGATTTTATAGAATCGTTTTGGCTGATGCCAAACTGTTCTACTGGGATGAATTTGCTGATAACTGCCGAGTGATCAAAGCCTTTGGCTTTTTCCCAAGGAAGGCCTTTTTCTTTTAGTTTTGACTGTAGATCACGAGCGGTGAAGTCTATTCCGAGAGCAATTTCAGAGTAATAGTCTCTGGCAAATTGAATGGGAATGTGTTTACCCAATTTGTTGATTTTGATGACCAGTTCTACTTCGTAGTGAACGTCGTTTGAGAATTCTGGGATGAAAAATGGAGCGTTATTGCGAAGGAGTGCGGAATCAGGTTTTATGAAAATGACTGGTTCATCGGGAACTTCGTTGTTGAGTTCGCGAATGTGTTCGGCATAATTTCGGCCAATGCAAATGATTTTCATAAATGGGAATGATTAGTTCCTGACTAAGGTCTCATCGCGGCCAGGTCCCATGGAAATTACTGAGATTTTGCTTCCTATATAATTTTCTACAAACTCTACGTAGTTTTTGAAAGTAGAATCCATGGCATCGTATCCAGCATTGAGGTTCAGGTCTTTTCCCCAGCCTGGGAAGGACTGATAAACGGGTTCAATTTGAGTATTGCACAAATTTGCGGGTACTTCTTGGGTTAATTGCTCGCCAATTTTATAAGAATTTGCAACATTCAATTCTTCGAATCCATTGAGGACATCACCTTTCATCATGATGAGTTCATCAACCCCGTTGAGCATGCAAGTGTATTTTAAAGCTACTAGGTCTAACCAGCCTGTTCTGCGTTCACGGCCCGTAGTGGCACCAAATTCATGTCCGAGCTGACGAATTTCTTCTCCTAGGGCATTGTCAAGTTCAGTTGGGAATGGTCCAGAACCTACACGAGTGCAATAGGCTTTGAAAATGCCGTAAACTTTGCGAATGTGTTTAGGTGCTACACCTAGTCCAGTGCAAACACCACCCGAAAGCGTGTTGCTTGAGGTGACGTATGGATAAGTTCCAAATTCAACGTCGAGCATGCTGCCTTGAGCACCTTCCGCAAGGATTTTTTTACCTTCGCTTATGTACTGATGAATGAGGTATTCGCTGTTGACCAGTTTCAGTGTTTTGAGTCTTTCAATGGCAGCAAAAAACTTGGTCTCTTCAGATTGTAGGTCAAAGTCAGTGTAGCCAAAGAACTCAATTTGTTTGAGGTGATTTTCTACGGTAGAGCGGTATTTTTGATTGAAATCAGGGTCTAGAATGTCGCCAACGCGCATGCCTGAACGGCCGATTTTATCTCGGTACGTTGGGCCTATTCCACGCAGGGTACTTCCAATTTTATCTTTTCCTTTTGATGCTTCTGAAGCGGCATCTAAGATGCGGTGTGTAGGTAAAATGAGGTGCGCTTTTTGAGAGATGAGAAGTCTTTCATGATAGTCAGGGCACTCATCTTTGATACGGTCAATTTCTTCTCCAAGGCGGACAGGGTCAATGACAACGCCGTTGCCTATTAGGTTAAGTATATTTTTACGGAAAATTCCTGATGGAATGGTATTTAAGACAAATTTTTTGCCTTCAAATTCAAGGGAATGCCCAGCATTGGGACCTCCTTGAAAGCGAGCCACTAGGTCGTATTTAGGAGTTAAGTAATCTGCAATTTTGCCTTTTCCTTCGTCGCCCCATTGGAGGCCTAAAATAACGTCAATCATGTAGGGTATTTAAATTATGGATTTTTGGCATTGAGCACATGACCCGTCTTCGTTGGTCAGGGGTTCGCCATAGAGGTGTAATGAATGTGAACTGATATCAAATTTGAGTAATCCGCCCATGGTGGAGCTGATTTGTTGTACTCGAGGATCGCAAAATTCCATCACTTTTTTGCATTTATTGCAAATGAGGTGATCGTGTTGGCGGTAACCGTAGGCTTGTTCAAAGTGGCTGGTGTTTTGGCCAAATTGGTGCTTTTTTACCAATCCCGCTTCAACTAAAAGATCAAGAGTATTGTATACGGTTGCGCGACTAACATGGTAATTGCGGGACTTCATTTTTAGGTAGAGTTGATCTACATCAAAATGATCTTTATATGTGTAGATTTCGTCAAGAATGGCATAGCGTTCGGGAGTTTTGCGTTGCTTGTTTGTCTCCAAAAATTGGGTAAACAACTCTCTGACTTCGTCTTTGACTTTTTGGATTTTCGGGTCGATTTTCATGTCTTACTCTTCTCGTTTGAAGGGAATAGGCATTCTGATTTTTTTGGCGTTTGAATAATATTTACGAATTTCAGCCATAGCGGCGTCTGCCTCATTGTTAGTGGAGTATGCACCTACGTATACTTTGAAATTAGGTTCATCGTAGATAATTTGAGCAGAATATAGAGAATCCAACTTTTCGTCTACTTCTTGTTTTAGTGAAATTGCATCTGCGCGGTTGCTCCGCATGCCTATGAAAATTCTAAAACCTGCTACAATATGATCTTCGGCACTGCGGCGATTGAGTCTGGCTTTTTCGGCATTAATGACTGATTCTTCAGCAATGATTTGCACCTGTGCAAAGGCGTCAAAACATCCCCAGAAAAGCAAAAACAAAAAAGCGCTACGCATACACTACAAATATCGTATAAAATCATCGAGTTGAGGCAAGGCTTCCGTAAATTTGTAGGAATGTCGAAAAAAGCTGCAATTGTGATTCTAGATGGCTGGGGCTTGGGTAATAAGTCGAAGTCTGACGCTGTTTATTGTGCAAGCACTCCTTACACTGATTCTTTGACGGTGAAATTTCCGCACGCTACGCTGAGGACGGATGGTGAAAACGTTGGGCTTCCAGAAGGTCAGATGGGAAACAGCGAAGTGGGGCATATGAACATTGGTGCTGGACGAGTAGTTTGGCAGATGTTGGCTAAAATCAATAAGTCTTTTAAAGATGGTGAAGCAGCTAATAATGAAATTTTGCAAGTAATTTTTCAGAAATCTATTCAAATGAACAAGCCTTTGCACTTGTTTGGCCTGGTTTCTGATGGCGGGGTGCATGCTCATATTGATCATCTCATTCAATTGTGCCATATAGCGACGCAAAAAGGAGTTCATAATATTTATATTCACGCATTTCTCGATGGAAGGGATACTGATCCTAAATCAGGTCTTGGTTTTTTGAAAAAGTTACAAGAGGGAATTCAGGGAACTTCGGCGCAAATAAGTACCGTTGTGGGAAGGTATTTTGCCATGGACAGAGACCTTCGATGGGAAAGAGTGAAAAAAGCCTACGATGTTATGGTTAAAGGAACGGGTGAGATGGCTTGCGGATTGTTTGAAACCATTGAAAGTCACTATGAAAAGGGTGAAACTGACGAATTTATGTCTCCCATTCGATGTTTAGACGGTGAAGAAGGGTTGATAAAAGAAGGTGATGTGGCTTTGTGTTTTAATTTCAGAACTGATCGTGGAAGACAAATCAGCAGAGCTCTCACTCAGGAAGATTTTCACGAGTACAATATGCATGCTTTGAAATTGCATTATTATACCTTGACCCAATACGATGAGAAATTCAATATTTCAGGGGTGGTATTTGAAAATGACAACTTGCAAATGACCTTGGGTGAAGTTTTGGAAGCCGCAGGAAAGAGCCAGTTAAGAGCTGCAGAGACCGAGAAATATCCTCATGTTACCTTCTTTTTTAGCGGGGGACGTGAACAAGAATTTGAAGGAGAAACCCGTATAATGGCTAATTCGCCCAAAGTAGCTACTTATGATTTAAAACCCGAAATGAGTGCCGTTGAATTGACCGAAAAAACGGTTGATTTTATTGATTCTAACCAACCTGATTTTGTGTGTTTGAATTATGCAAACGCAGATATGGTGGGACATACAGGCGTTTACGAAGCCATTGTGAAAGCGGTTGAAACAGTAGATCATTGTTTGGAAAAGTTGATGGGTTCATTGGTGAAAAACGGTTACGAAACTTTGGTGATTGCTGATCACGGTAACGCAGATTTTGCCATTAATGACGATGGAACTCCAAACACGGCTCACACCACCAATCCTGTTCCCGTGTGGTTGATTTCCGACCAAAATAATCAAATTCACGATGGGAAATTAGCCGATGTTGCTCCTACTATTTTGGATTTGATGGGGTTAAATCAACCGGCTGAAATGACTGGAAAATCACTAATTACGAATCAATAAACCATGAGATTTTTACATTTAATTATAATTGGACTTGTTTTCGGGGGATGTTCTTCCGAAGCTCAACTGCCTGAAAATATAACAGATGGCTATGCCATTAATGTGATTAAAGATCTGGAATCAATGTCAAAACAATCGCGCTTGACCTTGGTGCGCAGTGTGGCTATTGGCGAGAAAATTGAAACCCAAGAAATGGTTATTGATACCATGAAAAGTCAAGATGCAAAAATGGATGCCTTAAAGTCGGAATATGTGGCTTTTTTGAATATTCAAACGGAGACTTTGTTAAAAAACATGAATTTGACCGTAGATAGTGGGGGAGGTTATGAGAGCCGTAACTATTTCAATAAGGATACTACTGCCTTTTTACAAGAGTTTAAAATTCTAAAAAGTCGTGGTCAACTGCAAGGGTACTTTTGGAAGACCCGACAACGCAACTGGTTGGTAGATAGAGATATTGAGAATTTTTATCTTCCCCAGAAGGGATACGTAACTCAAATTATAGAAAATACTTGGTGGAAGTCCCCCGAAAGAATAAACATACAATTAGAGGTATTAGGGCCCCAAAACGCTCGTTAACAAATAGATAAGGCTACGATGAATATTTTAAATTACATAGATGGAGAATTGAAGGAGCCCTTGAAGGGTTCTTATTTAGATAATTATGATCCAAGTATAGGTGAAGTTTACGGACAAGTTCCTGATTCAGACTCTGAAGATGTTGCTGCGGCGTACAAATCAGCAGCAGCAGCTCAAAAGGAGTGGGAAAATACTCCTGCTGAAGATAAGTTTAAAGTTCTGAACGCCATTGCAGACGGCATAGATGCCAAGAGGGAAGAATTTGCTCTAGCGGAAAGTAGAGACCAAGGTAAGCCGCTTTGGTTATCGAGAAATGAAATGATCAGAGCTGCGCAGAATTTCAGGTTTTATGCCACAGCAGCTATGCAGTTCGCATCTGAAAGTCATGCCATGGAAAACAGAGCCATCAATTATACCTTGAGGCAAGCCATTGGTGTGGTTGGGTGTATATCGCCGTGGAACTTACCGTTGTATCTATTTAGTTGGAAGATTGCGCCGGCCTTGGCTGCAGGAAATGCCGTGATTGCTAAGCCCAGCGAATTTACGCCAGCGACTGCGTTCTTATTGTCTGAGGTTTGTATGCAGGCAGGCTTGCCTAAGGGGGTATTGAATATTGTTCACGGATTGGGTCCAAAAGTAGGACAGGCGATGGTAGAACATCCAAGAATTAAGGCCATTAGTTTTACGGGAGGAACGGTGACGGGCAAGTATATTGCAGCAACAGCGGCGCCCATGTTCAAGAAATTGAGCTTGGAGCTGGGCGGTAAGAATCCCAACATCATTTTCGCTGATGCTGATTTAGACAAGGCGGTTAAAACCACCGTAAATACTTCTTTCATGAATCAGGGTGAAATTTGCCTTTGCGGTAGCAGACTTCTAATAGAAGAAAGCATTTACGAACAGGTGAAGAACGCGCTGATAGAGGAAGTTAAAAAATTGACCGTAGGCGACCCCATGAATGCAGCTACCAGAATAGGTGCCATAGTTTCTAAACCGCACTATGAAAAAGTGAAATCTTACATTGATTTGGCCAAACAAGAAGGCGGTAAGATATTGGTTGGCGGCAATACGGTTCATCCCGAAGGAAAAGAAAACGGCTGGTACATTCAGCCTACCATCATTGAAGGTTTGCAAAGCACATGCAGAACCAATCAGGAAGAAATTTTTGGACCAGTCATAACCATTATGCCCTTCAAAAATGAAGCTGAAGCATTAGAAATTGCCAATGGTACAGAATATGGATTGGCAGCAACATTCTGGACCAATGATCTCAAGCGCGCACACAGATTGGCGTCGGAACTGGAATTTGGAATAGTTTGGGTGAATTGCTGGCTTTTAAGGGATTTGCGTACACCGTTTGGTGGAGTTAAGAGCTCAGGCGTAGGAAGAGAAGGTGGTTGGGAAGCCATGAGATTTTTTACAGAACCAAAAAACGTTTGTATCGCTTTGTAAGCCTAAATTTGCAGTATGTTTGATAACAGCGATCGCACGGAATTGTCGCAGCTAGGTGAATTTGGATTGATTCAGCACCTGACTCAACACTTCGAAAATCAACAGAAATCTACCCTACTTGGGGTAGGTGATGATGCTGCTTTGATAAAAATGGGCAGTAAAATTGCTGTTTGGAGCACAGATATCATGTTGGAAGGAGTCCATTTTGATTTGTCCTACACGCCATTGAAGCACTTAGGCTATAAAGCCATTGCCACCAATGTCAGTGATGTATGTGCCATGAATGGAAAAGCCACTCAAGTATTGGTATCCGTTGCCTTGAGCAACCGTTTTTCTTTGGAAGCCATTGAAGAACTTTATTTGGGAATGAAAATCGCTTGCGATAAGTACCAAGTAGACTTAGTGGGCGGTGATACTAGCACTTCTCGTTCTGGACTGGTTATCAATGTAACCGTTCTTGGTGAGGTTGATTCAAAAAATATTACCAAGCGTTCTGGGGCAAAACCCGGCGATCTTTTGGTTGTTTCTGGGGATTTGGGTGGCGCTTATATGGGACTACAAATCTTGGAACGCGAAAAGAAGGTCTTCATTGATCATCCAAACATGCAGCCCGATCTGGAGCCCTATGATTATATTGTAGGCAGACAGTTGAAGCCTGAAGCCCGAGTAGATATTATTGAAACTTTGAACGAGTTAAATATTGTTCCTACTTCCATGATGGATATCAGTGACGGAGTAGCATCAGAAGTTTTTCATCTGGGCAAGGCCTCTAAGGTGGGATTTGATGTTTACGAGAACAAACTTCCCATAGATTCACAAACCATGGAAACAGCAATGACATTTAATTTGAATCCAAGCATTGTAGCGCTAAATGGAGGTGAAGATTATGAGTTGCTTATGACCATTGATCAAAAACACTATGATCAATTGAAAAACCACATGGATTTTACCATTATTGGTCACGCTACAGCCATGGAGGGGAAACATAGACTGCACACAAACGCCGGAAATGTGTTTGATATTAAAGCACAAGGCTGGCAACATTTTAAACAAGAAGAAAAATAAAATTATGTATCGTTCACATACCTGTGGAGAATTAAGAATAGAACACGTTGGACAAACCGTTGAATTGTCTGGGTGGGTTGCTAAAAATAGATCTTTAGGAAGCATGGCCTTTGTTGATCTTCGCGATAGATACGGCATTACCCAGTTGGCTTTCAATGAAGTATACAACCAAGAACTGCTCAATAATGCCAATGATTTGGGTAGAGAGTACGTTATCCGAGTGAAAGGAACCGTTGCTGAAAGAAGCAGCAAAAACACCAATATCCCTACGGGTGAAATTGAAGTGATTGTTTCTGAACTTCAAGTATTGAATGCCTCAAAAACGCCCCCATTTACCATCGAAACCGAAACAGATGGCGGAGACGAGTTGAGAATGAAATACCGTTATTTGGATTTGAGGCGGGAAGTGGTACGCAAGAATTTAGAACTAAGACACCGTTTGGCGCAAGAAATTCGCAAGTACCTATCAGACCAAAATTTCTTGGAAGTTGAAACCCCTGTTTTGATTAAAAGTACCCCAGAAGGAGCTAGAGATTTTGTGGTTCCTAGTCGACTTAATCCAGGTGAATGGTACGCATTGCCACAAAGTCCGCAAACATTCAAGCAATTGTTGATGGTGAGCGGTTTTGACAGATATTTTCAAATTGTAAAGTGTTTCAGAGACGAAGATTTACGCGCAGATCGTCAGCCTGAGTTCACTCAAATTGACTGTGAATTGAGTTTCATTGAGCGCGATGACATATTGAACATCTTTGAAGGAATGGTTAGACATCTTTTCATTCAGGAAAAAGGACTTCATTTCGAAGATTTTCCAAGAATGACCTATGCCGATGCCATGAAATACTATGGCTCTGATAAGCCCGATGTTCGTTTCGGGATGAAATTTGTTGAATTGAAATCTGAAGAGAGAGATCTTGTTTCGGGTGTTGGATTCGGGATTTTTGATGCTGCGGAGAGTGTTGTAGGAATTTGTGTGCCCGGCGCGGCAAGTTTTACACGCAAGCAGATTGATGCGCTGACCGAATACGTTAAGCGTCCACAAGTGGGTGCTTCGGGTATGATCTGGTGCAGAAAAGAAGAATCTGGAGAACTCAAGTCATCGGTAGATAAATTCTACGATGCCGATAAATTGGCAAGTTGGTCAGATGCATTTGACGCTCAAAACGGCGATTTGATGCTTCTGCTAGCGGGCCCAATCGATAAGACACGCAAGCAATTGAATGAACTTCGATTGAAGGTGGCGGCAGATTTGGGATTGAGAAACCCCAACGAATTCGCTCCTTTGTGGGTGGTTGATTTCCCCTTGTTGGAATGGGACGAGGATTCTCAAAGATTCCACGCTATGCATCATCCCTTCACAAGTCCGTTACCTGAACATAGGGAATTGATGAAGACAGAGCCGGGCAAGGTAAATGCCAATGCCTATGATTTGGTAATCAACGGGGTTGAAATAGGGGGTGGTTCTATCAGAATTCACGATCAGCAATTGCAATCTGAAATGTTTGGCTTGCTGGGTTTCTCACCTGAGGAAGCACAAGCGCAGTTCGGATTTCTACTCAATGCCTTTGAATACGGTGCTCCTCCACACGGCGGTATTGCTTTGGGATTTGATCGTTTGAGCAGTTTGTTTGGTGGAAGCGATAGCATCAGAGACTACATTGCTTTCCCCAAAAACAACAGCGGAAGAGATGTAATGATTGATGCTCCAAGCGCTTTAACAAAAGAACAGCTGAGTGATTTAGATCAGAAGTAGTTTTTGAGAAACCCTGAAATTAAAGAATAGCTAGAATTCTGGGTAACAGAATATAGCCTCCAACTATCAATGCAACCGTTGATGCAATGAGTGTGGCTCCTGCAGCCATGTCTTTTGCACGACCAACACCTTCGTGTCTATCGGGGTGGAGGGTGTCAAGGGTTTTCTCAATGGCGGTATTCAAGCTTTCCGAAACAAACACCAATCCCATGGTAGCCCAAAGAATGGCCCATTCCAAACGATTGAGGTGTTGTCCTTGTGAATCTAGAAACCAGCCCAGTGCCAGCACTATTAGCATCACCCAAATGATGATTTTGAAATTACGTTCGGTTTTTGCAAGGAGAATGACTCCGTTTAGAGCAAACCTAAAAGATCTATAGAACCGCAACATGTTTGGCGAAAATAAATGAAAAAGGGGCAGTCTTTATTTTAAGACTACCCCTTTTGTATGAAAGTGTGTATATTATCGATTAGAATGTGTTGATTTTGATTCTCTTTTCGATTTCTTCCACATCTTGGCGGAATTTTTTATCGGTTTCAATCAAATCATTTACGGTTTGACAAGCGTGGATTACTGTAGAGTGATCACGTCCCCCGAAGAAAATACCGATGTTTTTCAAAGAAGCTTTGGTAAGGTCTTTGGTAAAGTACATGGCAATTTGACGGGCTTGCACGATTTCGCGCTTACGGGTTTTTGACTTAACGGCTTCAACGGGAATGTTGTAGAAATCACATACCAATTTTTGGATGTAATCAATGCTAATTTCACGGGTTGAATTTTTAACGAAGTTCTTAACGGTTTGTTTCGCCAAATTCAAATCAAGGTGTTTTCTAGTCAATGAACCCTGAGCCAAAAGCGAGATCAAGGCACCTTCCAACTCGCGAACATTGGTGTCAATGTTGTGGGCTAGATATTCTACCACATCTTTGTGAAGAGTGATACCGTCTTGATACATTTTATTTTCTAGTATGGAAACACGGGTATCGAAATCTGGCGTGCTGAGGTCAGCAGACAACCCCCATTTGAAACGGCTCAACAAACGCTCATCCATATTTTTTAAATCTTTGGGAGCGCGGTCACAGGTTAATATGATTTGTTTTCCGTTTTGGTGTAGGTGATTGAATATTTGGAAGAAAACTTCCTGGGTTCTTTCTTTCTTGGAGAAAAACTGAACATCGTCAACTATCAACACATCTAGGTATTGGTAGAAGTTTACAAATTGGTTGTTGTTGCCTTGACGGGCAGAATCTATGAATTGATTGATAAATTTCTCGGCGCTGACAAACACCACCACTTTTTGTTTGTGTTGTTGTTTGATCAAATTTCCAATGGCGTGAGCTAAATGGGTTTTTCCTAGGCCGCAACCTCCGAAAATCATCAACGGATTAAATGCAGTTCCTCCTGGTTTTTGTGCAATGGCTAAACCTGCATTTCTAGCCAATTTGTTGCATTCGCCTTCCACAAAATTGTCAAAGGTGTAACGCGGATTTAATTGGCTGTCAATGTTCATTCGGCGTAGGCCAGGAATGATGAACGGGTTTTTGATGGGACTGTCCATATTGATGGGCATACCCAACTCGTTATTGACGGGTTTGGAGGAGTTTCCGGTAGGCAAATTGATGGTGAATGGTTCTGAATGTTGTGATGTTGCGTTCTCAACAATTACTGAATATTCTAATTTGGCATTTGGGCCAATGACTTTCTTTAGCGTTTTGTGAAGGATCTGCACGTAGTGCTCTTCCAGCCATTCATAGAAGAACTGACTGGGTACTTGAATGGTAAGAATTTTGTTCGAAAGTTTCATTGGTTTGATGGGTTCAAACCAAGTTTTGAAGCTTTGCGGGTTGACATTGTCTCTAATAATTTCAATGCATTCTTGCCATGCAAGTTCGTGTGCTTTTCTTTCCATATATATCTTGGGGCCTGAGTGTTATTAACTTGTTTAAATCCTGATTTAACTGATTGATTATCATAGATAGTCAAAAAGTCATTTTCCGTTTGTAAAGAAATAGAGAATTTTCACAATTTGCTAATTTTTTTTACTTGATTTTTTAGTTTTTTTAGTGTATTCAAATCGCAAATTCTCCATACACTTTTCTCAAAGTAAAAGCAATTTCTCCCAAGGTGGCATATTCTTCAACGCTTTGCAAAATTTTGGGCATTAGATTTTCACCTGATCGTGCCGCTGATTCCAAATTTCCCAATGCCAAATCAACTGAATTTTGGTTTCTTTCTTGTTTTAAAGCATTGATTTTTTCGGTTTGAGTTTCTCTAATGCTGTCATCTATTTTGAAGGAAGGTATATTTTCACTCTCTTGAGAGGTGAATTGATTTACTCCAACAATGATTTGATCTTTTGATTCAACTTGTTTTTGGAATTCGTAACTGCTTCGTGCAATTTCTTCTTGCATCCATCCACTTTCTACAGCCGCTACCGAACCACCCATTTTTTCGATTTGCGACATAATCAAAAGTGCATCATGTTCCATTCGATCTGTCAGTTCTTCCACGTAAAAACTTCCCCCGAGAGGATCAACCGTATTCGTGACTCCACTTTCAAATCCAATGATTTGCTGTGTTCTTAAAGCAATTCGCGCTGCTTTTTCGGTAGGAAGGTTTAAGGCCTCATCGTAACCGTTGGTGTGTAAACTCTGTGTTCCACCCAAAACCGCAGCCATAGCTTGTAATGTGACACGAGAAATGTTGTTTTCGGGTTGCTGTGCAGTAAGTGTTGAGCCACCAGTTTGTGTATGAAATCTCAACATCATGGCTTGCGGATCTGTTGCTCCCATATCTTTCATGATGTTAGCCCACATTCTTCTGGCCGCCCTGAACTTGGCTATTTCTTCGAAAAAGTCGTTGTGAGCATTAAAGAAGAACGACAATCGCTTACCGAAAACATTGATATCTAAACCGGCTTTCATTGCAGATTCTACATACGCTTTTCCGTTTGATAAAGTGAACGCTAATTCCTGAACTGCCGTACTTCCCGCTTCGCGAATATGGTAACCGCTGATAGAAATGGTATTCCATTTGGGAAGTTCTTTGCCGCACCACTCAAAAATATCGGTGATGATTTTCATGCTCGGTCGAACCGGATATATATAGGTTCCTCTTGCGGCGTATTCCTTTAATAAGTCATTTTGGATGGTTCCGCTGATTTGCGATAAATCGGCATTTTGTTTTTTCGCTAGTGCCACATACATCGCCAAAAGCGTTGATGCTGTGGCGTTTATGGTCATACTGGTGGTGACTTTTTGGAGCTCAATTCCTTTAAAAAGGGTCTCCATGTCCTTCAATGAGTCAATAGCAACACCCACCTTGCCCACTTCACCTTCGCTCATGGGGTGATCACTGTCATAACCTATCTGTGTTGGCAGATCAAATGCCACCGATAGGCCCGTTGTGCCTTGATTCAGTAAATAATGGTATCTCTCGTTGCTTTCTTCGGCGGTGCTGAAACCTGCGTATTGCCTCATGGTCCATAAGCGTCCACGATACATGTCTTTGCGCACTCCGCGAGTGAAAGGGAACTCGCCCGGATTTTCTGATGCGTTTTTCACGCTGTTGTATACTTCTTTAATTTCTATACCGCTGCTGTTCTTTTTCATTTTTTCGAGGGATGTTTTTTCGGGGGATGTTAATTAAGGTATTTTTTAGTGAGGGCTTGAGATACTCAATTAAAGATCAATTCCATTTCACCACGAATCATCTGAAGTCCTTTTTCGTGAGGAATTTCTCCGTTGTTTTTCATGTGATTTATTAATGAGTCACAGAATTCAGCGGCTGATTGATTGGCATCAATTTTAGATTCTACGGTTTTTATCAGGATTAAGGTTTGTTCTTTAACAATTTTAATGGTGCCCCAAGTTTGAGCGCTCACGAAAATTTGTTGAGATACATTGTAATTAAACTCTTCGTTGATAGATGCACGCATCAGTTGTGCAATTTGAGCAGTATTCAATCCTGGCTTGGCAAACTTTTGGATGAGAGTTGGAACGGATGTTCTTTCAAGCATCAAGCTCAGTCTTTCGTATGCGGCCAACTTTAATTTGACGAAATCTTTGTTGTTTTGACGCAGTATTTCGCTTCTTAAAGTCTTTTCTAAGTTGCGTGACATGCTCTTCATAATCATTGATGAACTCACAATTACCAGCACCGAGGGCGCCAAAATGTATAGCGCGGCTTCTAACAATTCAAAGGTTTCCATGGGTTTTCGACAAAGATACATTCTTTGTCGCACAACACTAAAATCAAACCGACCAAGGCAATTAAGAATTGACTAAATTTGTAGTTATGGAAAGTTTGCCCGTAAAATTCACTCAACATGCCATCGATGAGCTTCATAGATTGCAAAATAACTTAGAATTAAAAGATGATTCAGTTTTGAGGATAGGAGTTAAAGGCGGCGGATGTTCAGGTATGAGCTATCTTTTGGCCTTTGACAAACGCGAAGAAGGTGATAAAGAATACGACCTCGAAGGAATTCCTGTAGTGATGAATAAAGCCCATGTAATGTACGTTATTGGAATGGAAGTAGATTGGGAACACGGATTGAACAATCGTGGTTTTTCTTTCAATAACCCCAATGCTTCAGAAACTTGCGGCTGTGGCCAGTCATTTTCGGCATAACCCTTAGACTATACATAGCCATTGTTACAAGTCGTTGAAAATATTCGGCAAGGGTTTTCGTCCCTCAAGTCACACAGAACCCGAGCAATCATCACGGCTTCCATAATAGCTATAGGTATTTCGGCTTTGGTAGGCATTTTAACTTCTATAGATGCCATGAGCAGCGCCATCACTAAGACCATGTCAAGGTTTGGTGCACAGAGCTTTTCTATAAATAACCGACTAACGGTACAACGTTGGGGTGTGCCTGATGATTTTAAACCCATCAGCTACGATCAATCTCAAAAGTTTGAAGAACTATATCGCGGAACCGGCGTCATCGGAAAGACCATCAACGCTTCTTTTACCTCAAAGGTTAAGTACAGAAACGTAGAAACCAATCCCAACATCAAAATAATGGGGGTGGATGAAGACGTCATTTTTACATCCAGTTACGAGTTAGCAGCGGGTAGATCATTCACTAAGAACGATGTTTTTATGAGTTTACCATTGGTTGTATTGGGGTCTGATGTTGTGGTTCAAATTTGGGGAGCAGCCTACAAAGAAGGCATCAGTGTTGGAAAAGATATTTCCATTGATGGAAAACCCTACAAAGTAATAGGTGAGTTAAAGAAAAAAGGTTCTAGTATGGGAATGTCTGGCGGCGATAGAATGGTTATAGTAGGAATCAATAAAGCCCGACAAGATTTTACGCAAGCCATCAATAACGTGAATATGAGTGTCATGTCTGAATCGGTAGAAAATTTAGATGCTGACATTTCAGAAGCCAGAATCATCATGAGAAGAATTAGGAGGTTGGCCCCGCATCAAGAAGATGATTTTTCCATTACTCGAAGCGACTCATTAGCAAACAATGTAAAGGAAGATTTAGCCATGGTTTCTTCGGTGGGAATGCTGATTGGAATTATTACTCTTTTGGGAGCTGCAGTGAGCTTAATGAACATCATGTTGGTAAGCGTCACCGAAAGAACCCGCGAAATTGGTTTGAGAAAATCTCTCGGTGCTACAGCCTCCGCCATTCGAAATCAATTTTTAGTTGAAGCGGTTGTCATTACCCAGTTGGGTGGTTTAGGTGGAATCATTTTAGGCATTATAATGGGAAATGCCGTAGGAATTTTATTGAACAGCGGATTTATCATTCCGTGGTTTTGGATTTTCTTCGCCGTAATTATTTGTATCGTTGTTGGTTTGGTTGCAGGGCTTTATCCTGCAGTAAAAGCATCCAAACTTGATCCCATCGAAGCCTTGAGACACGAAGGCTAAAAAAAACGCCCTTCTTTTTAGAAGAGCGTCTTTAAGGTTTGTTTTAATTTAAAGATTAAGCCAAGAATGGAATTTTAACCACTTGGGCTTTAAGCAATTTGCCTCTCACTTCAATGTAGATTTCAGAACCTGCAGCGCTATTTTCTGAACTTACATATCCCATACCAATTGCTTTATTTAGGGTTGGACTCATAGTTCCTGAGGTAACTTCACCAATTACCGTTCCATCGGCTGTGCAGATGGGGTAATGTTGACGGGGAATGCCTCTGTCTATCAATTCAAACCCAACCAATTTTTTGGTAGGTTTGTTGTTCTTGATTTCTAAATGGTGTTCGCTCATGTGGAAAGGATTGTTGAATTTGGTGATCCAACCCAATCCAGCTTCAATAGGCGAAGTCTCGTCATTGATGTCATTTCCATAAAGGCAGAAACCTTTTTCCAATCTCAAGGTATCACGAGCACCCAATCCGCAAGGTTCAATATTGAATTCAGCGCCTGCTTCCATAACTGCATTCCAAAGGGCTTCAACTTCGTTGTTCTTCACGTAAAGTTCAAATCCACCAGCACCGGTATAACCTGTATTTGAAATGATCATGTGCATTCCCGCAAGAACTCCCTCAGAGAAGTGATAGTAAGGAATATCTGATAAATTCACTTCGGTTAACTTTTGCAATGCATTGATTGCCTTAGGGCCTTGAATGGCTAACAGAGAATAATCATCTGATTTATTTTCAATGGTAGCACCAAATTTTTCGTTTTGCTTGTGCATCCAAGCTAAATCTTTGTCAATGTTAGAGGCATTGATTACCAAGAAATAACGGTCAGCTGCAAATCTATAAACCAACAAATCATCTACTATTCCACCTTGATCGTTTGGCATGCAAGAATATTGCACACGACCATCTGACAAGGCAGAAACATCATTTGAGGTCATGTATTGCACTAAATCAAAAGCGTTGTCACCGGTAATGAAAACTTCGCCCATGTGGCTCACATCAAAAACTCCTACAGCATTTCTCACTGCGTGATGTTCTTGAATCAAATTTTTATACAACACAGGCATGTCGTAGCCAGCAAAAGGAACCATTTTGGCGCCCAATGCTCTGTGAACATGGTTGAGCGCGGTTAATTTCATTTCAGTGTTCTCCATTTCGGTACAAAAGTAACCAATTTTGTTCAGTGGTTTTATTGAATTGATGAATACGGGAAATCAATTTCTGCATCGGTTTCTCCCACATCGCAACTGCCATTCTTGATGCCGTTGGGTTGGTGTTTTAAGCTGATGCGAACTGCCCCTTTTTCTGAAATTAACGCTTTCCATTTAGATGTTAGTCCCAATTCTTTGCCCTGGTTATCTTTATCTGTTCGAGTGATTTCCAAAATAACCACTTGTATCAGTTGAATGGGGCTGAAACAAACCAGATGTTCGTCTGCTTCATTTCTAATTTCAGTATTCACCAGGTGCTCTCCGCCGTTATAAACATGTTTATAGCTCAATTCAGCGGTATATTGAATACCGGGGGTGAGTCTTATGGTATCAGGTAGTATTGGGGCGTTGCCACCGTCTCCGTCAAGGTCGATCCAGGCTACCGTTTGTGCTGGCAACCCAAGAGAGTCAGGTGTTAAGGTTAATTCTACCTTGTTGATTGATTCTTCTTCGTGCTTGTGGTCATCGTCGTGATGGTGATCGGTGCAAGCATTGAAATTCAGTGCGAGCAATGCAAATACTACTGATTTGCTGCTCAAGCTAAGGATGTATTTTTTCATGATAATGTAAGTTGATGTTTAATTTTAAACCAATGTTCCTGCCCATGGCAGGGGTGAAATAGCGGAATCGGTCTAAGTAATTCCGGTATCGAGTGTTTAGGAGATTGTTCCCGTTTAAGGTTAGTTCATACTTTGAACCTTTTTTAAGGGTAATTCCTGCATCCAATAATTGAAATCCTTCAGGTGGAGGCATTAAATCGGTGGAAGCCGTGAAATAACGTTGCTGGAAAACCCTCACATATTTAATGTAGTATTCGCCAAATTTGAACTGGCCTACCCATCCAACAGAAATTTCGCTGCATGGAAGCAAGGTAGGGTAGCGTTCTGGTTGGAGAATTCGACCGTAAGTGTATTCTCCACCAAGAGTTAACTTCCCCCGAGAAAAAAAGAATTCTTGGTATGCAGATGCGCCACTGAGAATGGTGGGGAGCTGCTCGTATCTATAATGCGGAAATGCGCCGCGAACCGTCAAAATGGGGGAGGATTGTGGATTCAGGTGAATGTAATTTGGCGACCATAACCCGAAAGTGCTGATTTCAAAATTGCTTTTCTTAAAGGATTTTTTCCATTGAAATTCCAATTTTTCACCCCATTCGGGTGTCAAATCTGCATTGCCTTCTTCGTAACTGGCATTTCCGTGGTGAACACCCGCTGAAAAAAGTTCATTTACTGCCGGTGCACGCCAACTGTGATTTATAAACACTTGAACTGTGTTGCGATTTTGAATTTTGCGAGCAGAATAGGCGGCAGAAATTCCCTGGAAAGCTATTTTACGGGATGATTCATCTTTTAAAACCGTGGTTCTGCGCAGATAATCCAACCTTAAAGCCCAATTCTGAAGAAGATTTTGACGTTCATTGCGGCCTTTTAGCACTCCAAAATACTGTTGCGATGTGAATTCAGGAACTAAAAAGTATCCGCCATAACTCTGTTCTTGCCATTCGCTTCCCACTTGTGCATGTGAAATAATTTTTAAGTGGATAGGGATTTCTTGTCTGATTTGAGCGGCATTCAATCTCACGTTGAGTTGTGGAAAGGTATATTTAGGATTTCTGTGCGGATCAAATTCCTGTCGGGTGTTTTGCTGAATGGAAACGAAGGTTTTTAGTCCGTCGTGACGTTGAATTACGCCCAATGCACTGAAATGTTCAGCAACTTGTTTGGGTTTATTGATGTTGTAACTTCCGTTTTGGAGCAAAACGTTAGGATTTTTCAAGTTGATTGTATTGATAAGATCAGTGGTATTGCCAATGTGGCTACCAGCATAGATGCCATTCTCGTTGAAAAACCAACTGAAATCTGATTGAATTGCCCAATGTTCATTTAATCTTTGTTTGAAACCACCCATGATGGAAAATTCCTGGCTCGCGGTATTTCTCAAAATGCCATTTTTTGTTTCGGGGGATGTTTTTATGTTCCCAGTTTGTGGGTCATTGATCAACGGTACTGAATAGTCCTGACTTACAAAACCTTGTCCTTGAATATACCAGCCCATACCAGCTCGGTGAGTCCCTTGGTTGAGTTTGAAGTTTGCCAGAATGGCCTTGCCATTGCTTGAATAGCCCAATCCAGATTGCACGTTGCTGGCATGTGAATGGTAAGTGGGTTGGTATTCAACTTGAACTGCGTTACCCCACGATTCACCGGTCACCCACAAAGCATCTTGAGCTTTTAGTACATTTACAGATTCCACACCGGCTCTTGCAATTTCGGGACCGTGGTCATTTCCCCAGGTTTGTCCAACCATTCTTAGTTCATTTTGAATCAACGGAAGTCTGAGGCCTGAAAGTCCTTGAAACATAGGTTTCTGAATGCTGTTACCGGTAGCAATAACATTGAGTTGAGGAATGGCCGATAATAACTGTGATATGGGTGCGAAAGAAACACCCTTTATATCTTCTGCATGAAGATGTGAAGCTTGAACACCGCTGTGCCAAATTACAACATGTGTAGAGTCCATGCGATGTATTTCATCACACGGATGACAAGTATCTGTGGTTGATTGAGCCAATAATGGGGTTGTCAGAAGAACACAAATCAACTGAACAACCGCTAACTTACGGATGTTTTTCACGGTACATTTTATCTGAGTGGTTTTTGATTAGGAAAACGGAAGTTCAGATAACACGGGCGGAGATTTGTTTTGAGTTATTTTGTAGAAATCGAAGGAGTAAGAATGCTGCATTGCAGCTAAGATGCTTACTCCGTATACTTCGAATTCAAACTGTGCAGGTTGATTTAATTCAACAACATGAGATAAGCTGTAATCACAAACAGTACAGTTCTCTTCTAGGTGTTGGTGGTTTTCCGGAAAATCTTCGCAATGATGGTTGATTGCGTGATCATGGGTCTCATGATCTCCCTCGGAATGTATATGGAACAGATTCTGATTTCCCAAAAGGAAAACAGACAATAAAAGTAACGATATGGCTTTATGCCATTTCAAAATGCTTAAGCTAATTCTTGAAGTTGATTGGTCATTTCACGAAGTTCAGTGCGGTTCAACTCGTGTTGAGATTTAACGCACAAACTCAAGAAATACACTAAATTATCTTCAGCGGTTTCAATTTCTTCTGCCAAAGGGGCATCGAAAGTTTCATTGGCTTCCAAATGCTGCCATGCCAAACGAAGTGCACGAGTAACCAATGGATCGTTTTCTTTTAAGGCATATTCACGAGCTTCTTGCAAGGGTTGAATTAAAGTAGTGGCATCAATTCCGTTCTTCTCAATGCTGGCAATTGCTTTTTCAAGTATTTCGTTGGCTTTTGAATTTTGCATATGGGTCTATGATAATTTGCAAAGGTAATTAAAAAATCAAAGCGTATTTTATTTGCTCGATGATTTGCCGTCCAAATTCGATTGAAATTTTGGTGTAAATCGCGATGCAGCAAAAGTAGAAACCAATACAAGAGTTATGTAAAGTACTTTATTTGGAGTGAGTGTATCTGTTTGTAAGAACACTGCAATGATGGAAGCAAGAATGGGTTGTAAGTAAATGTATAGCCCAGCCAATGTTGGTCCTGAATGTTGAATGGCATAAGCATTTAAGAGGTAAACTAAGAAACTTGTGAAAACTAAAATATATCCAATTTTCATAAATATGTTCATGGGAATGATAGACCAATTGGTTTGAATGAATTCACCCAGACCAAAAGGAGTGATGAATAACAATCCAAAAGTAAACGTATACCTATTAATAGTTATAGGTTTATAATGGGCAGTCAGTTTCTTGACCCTCACCAAGTAAATAGCATAGAATATGGCGTTTATGGCTATCCAAATGTCACCACGGAGAGTTTTCTCAGAAAACTTAACACCATTGGCTGTCATCAATGCCACTGAGGCAGCTGCAGCAATGGCAACGGCCAAAATAAAAATGGGCTTTGGCCATTGTTTTACACGTATATGATCAAAAATGGCAACAAATAAAGGTGTAAATAACATCAAAACCGCACCATTAATAGGATAGGTGGTTTCTAGTCCCTTGAAAAACAAATACATATTGGCACTGGTGCCAAAGAATCCGCAAACGGCAAACTCTTTCCAATGCAACTTCCAATTGATCTTTTCGTTGCTGAGTGCCCGTCCAATAAGGTGAAAAAGGGTAGCGGCGAAAGCAATTCTCAGCCATACAAAGGCTTCGGCCGATAGATAATTGGGCATGATTTGTCCGGCCCAAGAAAATAGAATGGCATACAAAAAACTAACGAAAAACAGGGCTAAATGGCTTTTCATTAATTCCAGCCGTTTTTCTTTTTGATGCCCTCATAAGCACTTTGAACGCGAAGAAATTTTTCCTCCGCTGCCTTTTTCTCGCTATCCGAAAGTCCTTGCAATCTATCGGGATGGAATCTTAAGGCCAATTTGCGGTATGCTTTTTTAACTTCTTCCTCAGTAGCAGAAGAAGAAACATCTAAGATTTTATAGTCGCTGTCAGAAGAATCCACAAACATGGCTTTCAACGATAAATAATCCGGAGTGCTTATGCCCAATTGATTGGCTACGCTATCAATCAGAGTAAGTTCGGATTTAGAAATAACCCCATCGGCTCTAGAAATTCTAAAAAGTACATGCACCAATTCTAGCCTAGCGGAATAACCCATTCGGTTTCTGAGATTGCGACAAACTTCATATAAGTTATGCGTTTCTTTCAGGTAATCGCGTAGTTTGAGAAGCATAACGCGGGTTTGATCTTCACCGTAGGTTCTGAGAAGCATGCTTTTGACCATGTCTAGCTCGCTTTTGGCGGCGTTACCATCGGCCTTCATTATGGCCGCAATTAATATGAGTAGGGAGTTCTGAAAATCGGAGGGGGATTGAAAGGAACTTTGTTGGTACTGATATCCCCCGGAAAAATTCCGTTGATAGTTGGTATTACCGGTTTGATTTTGATCGCTGCCCTGCACGGCATAATCTATGTAGGATCCAATAAGAAACCCAATAATGGCACCAAAGAATCCAGATGAAATGAGCCCAATGACGGCTCCTACGAGACGAAAATTCACAAATTAATTATTGGATTTAGACAACGATTTAAATTCAGACAGGGACTTCAGTCGATTTTTAATTACAACATCTTGAGTGAGCCAAAGGTTTGGATCATCTGACGATTTCACCCAAAAAAGGGCTGTTTGCAACGTTTTGGTATCAGTGGGAGAGGCGTCAACACCTACATCTTCAAAATGAGAATTGGGGTATATGCTGATTGACATTTGAGAAGGTTTGGCCTGTGGATTTTCAGAATTTCTCAAGGTATACATGAAAGTTAAAATAGGCATAGATTTAACTATGGAATCTCTTTTTTGCGGTATTTTGTTGATGCCTGGAATTCCGCCAGCCTCACGGGTAAACTCTCTGCACATCAACAAATACCCTGTCAGCAATCCTTTTTTAGCTTCAATTTCTTGTCCTTTGAGGTCAAAAAGTTTGAGGTTATTGTTTTCTTGTTTGATTTCGAAGGATTCTTTTTCGGCTGCGTGCCAGATGACTTTCAAAGAAAGGATGTCAGATGGATTAGCGTTGATGAGTTTGATGGTTCTCCATAGTTGCGGATCAGTATTAAAATAAGGAGTCAGATACCCTTGGAAAGAAGGAATTTCAACGATACAGGGTCTTTCAGTATCAGGGGCAAACATATAAGTGGCCATTTGATCTTGTGTTGGTCCGCCTACATATATAGTGTGTACTTCTTTATCCCCTTCAAAGAAAGAGGCTTTGATGCCTTCCATAGCCAGTTGTCTATTGATGTATTCTTTGGATTCATTGGGGATGGGCATTTTGATTCGCAGTTTTGGCATTGCCCAATTCAAGAGCATTGAAACATTGTGCGAGTCAGCAGGAAAGGACTGATTGTCGGATTTTATAAACCAAACGTCGTTAATTTTTTCAAATTCAAGGGGTTTAACTTTGTCGTTATTGGGTGTGAATTTAAATCGGGTAATTTTGTTTGGTTCTTTAAGGGCAAACAAATCAGAGGGCCAGGAGGAGGTGTTATTGAGGTTTTTCCACAGAAGCAATAAAGCAATTACCGAGATGGATATAATGAATAGAGGTTTTAGTTTTTTAAAATTCATGGGAAGGGAAATGTTTGACAAAAATACAACGGAAGGTTGAGATTTATGGTTTCTGGGAGGGGAGGAATAATAATTAGAAAAAAAATGTGGGAGGGTCTTGAAAAGTTCAAAATAATAACTATTTTTGCAGTCCTTTTTCGAGTGTCCAATCGAGCTCACTATAAAAAGTAACGTTCTTACACATAAGCCACCATAGCTCAGCTGGTAGAGCAACTGACTTGTAATCAGTAGGTCGTTGG
>CAYPBJ010000036.1:0-12053 GCA_964408945.1 uncultured Rhizobium sp.
CCTTTCGTTATATTTGTACATGCAACTATTCCCCACCCTTTGTAGCTTCGGTGCAGCGCAGAAAGTTACCGGTTCCAAACACCTCATTACTACCGTTACCGGTGAGAAAATTTTACTCGATTGCGGATTGTTTCAGGGTGAAGGTAAAGATAGCGATGCACTCAACAGACATTGGGGATTTGAACCCCGAGAGATTGACTACGTCATCTTGTCGCATGCGCACATTGACCATACAGGGTTGCTTCCGAAGTTGGTAAAAGACGGGTTCACCGGTCCCATTTTCTGCAATTCAGGCACCAAAGATCTGTGCGAAATCATGCTCCTTGACGGTGCTTTCATCCAAAAAAGTGATCTGGAAAGAATCAATCGAAGAAGACGCGAACGCCATGAACTTCCCATAGAGGCCCTGTACGATGAAAGCGATGTATATCAAACATTAGAGCAAATGGTCGTGGTAGCGAATGGGCGTCCCTTCAAGGTGGGAGAAACCACTTGGGCAACCTACATTTTGAATGCCCATATTTTGGGAAGTGCTGCAATCCACCTGCAATTAGCGTCCCTCGAAAACAAAAATATACACTTCACTTTCACCGGAGATATTGGGCGTGACAGCGACCAGATTTTAGATGGGCCCTTCCCTTTCCCACAATCCGATTATATTCTGTGCGAAAGCACTTACGGCGATCGATTGCATTCGGTGGCGGAAGATGTAAAAGATCAACTGCTGAAAATTGTTCAAGAAACCTGCGTAGACCGCGGCGGAAAAGTCATCATTCCGGCGTTTTCGGTAGATAGAACCCAGGAATTGATCTATCTGTTGGATCAACTCAGCCACGAAAAATTGCTGCCGTCCATTCCCGTGTATATTGACAGTCCGTTGAGCATCAAGGCCACCAATATCATGGCCAAACACCAGGAAGAATTCAATCCTGAAATTCTTAAATATATCATGAAAGATGGCGACCCGTTTGACTTTCCCAATCTTCACTATACCAGTAAATTGGAGGATTCAAAAGCCATCAATTCTCTGCAAGGACCTGCCATCATCATATCGGCGAGCGGCATGGCTGAGGCCGGTAGAATCAAACATCATATTGCCAACAACATTGAAAATCCCAACAACACCATCCTCATTGTGGGCTATGCAACGCCGCATACCCTTGCGGGTCAATTGATTCAAGGCCGCAACGAAGTGCGCATCTTTGGCGACTTTTTCCAAGTGAATGCCCGAGTGGAACGCATGGGAAATTTCAGTGCTCATGCTGATTATCTGGAAATGCTTGATTTCTTGGGATGTCAAGACGCTCCAAAAGTGAAAAAGGTACTGTTGGTGCACGGCAACCCTGATGTAATGGATGTTTTTGCTGATAAAATCAAGGCGCAAGGATTTCCGAAAGTGCAAAAAATGGTTTGGGGAGAACCTATTGAATTGAATTAAATGAGACTACTTTTTTTATTGTTTTTCTGGGGATTTCAATCGCTGCTAGGACAAATAGCAACTTCTTTCACGCCAGATAAGAGCAACCCCAAATTTGAGCAGGGTTCTTGGATTGGCGAGCTCAGTGCAGGGGGAATGAATTTGGCGCTCAACCTATTGATTACCAAGCACCCCGTTTCAACACCCGAACTTCAATATCAGACAAAGTTGGGCGTCCCCATGCAAGGGGTTAAAAACTATCCGGCCTCATCGGTTACGGTTAAGAAAAACAAAATCACCATCACATTTGACGGAATTGGTGCCGAATTTCAAGGCCAATTAAAATCTGAGAAAATTGAAGGCGTATGGACACAGAACAAAACGGCATTCCCGTTAACTTTAACCTACGGAAAGGCGCCTGAGTTAAAACGTCCCCAAACACCCAAAGCTCCCTTTGATTATGTTTCCAGAACGGTTACTTTTTCCAACCAAAACGGCACCGTCCGATTTGAAGGTACTTTGACGCATCCAAAATCAGATTCTCTCAAGAATTTTCCCACCGCCGTTTTGTACACCGGCAGCGGACTTCAAGACAGGGATGAGAGTTTTGTTGGACATAAACCATTCGCAGTGATTGCCCATCACCTCACCCTCAACGGATTTGCTGTTTTAAGGGTTGATGATCGCTGCGCTGGCCGAAGCATTTGTGCACCGGGTTCAGATAAGTTCACCACTCAAGATCTGATTCAAGACGATGGATATTCTTATGCAAAATGGGCGTTAGATTCTATATGCGGCTCACAGCAGCCTTTGTTTTTAATAGGACATTCAGAAGGCGGAGCCCTCGCCGCTGGGGTGAACCTAAAATTGAAATCGATGGGCGTGACCCAAAAAATTTACTCTGTTGGATTGGCACCACCGTTGGTGAGCGGATTTGAAATCAACGCCTATCAAAATAGGTTGGTGTTTGGGAAAATGGTATCTGATTCATTGGTTTTAAACGATTTGGAATACATGCATCGAGGCATCATTTCATCAATGTTAGACCAAGGCATTTTTGAGAATTTCGATAGTCTCAAAGTAGTAGAAATCATTGAAACCGAGTTGAATTTGGTTTCCAAAAAGTCGCGCGGAATTGCCAATAAAAACTTCAAGAAAAATGCTGGAACCACCCTAAAAGCAAGCCTTATAAAATCATACACCAGTCCTAAATTGGCATCGGCGTGGTTCAAGGAATTCTTGAAATTCAATCCAGGCGAATTGTGGTTTGAACTCAATGAGGGATTGATTCTACAGGGCAGCAAGGATAGACAAGTACCGGCGTTATTAAACAACCGAGCATTGGGAAAACACGCAGAAACTCTGATAAATGTAGACAGACCAACATCATTGACCTACACCGAATTTCAGGGGTTGAATCATTTATTTCAGCCTTGTAAAACGGGAAATGTTGAAGAGTATGCTCAAATTGAAACCACCATTGATGAGCTAGTATTGACTGAACTCACGCAATGGATGAAAATGGTTGAAAAGTCTTCAAAATAATTAGAAGTCAATTCTGAATCTTTCGCGGCGCAATTCAGCGTAAGGAAGCGGATTTTCGAAGTCTTTGCCGAATTGTTTGCGGTTTTTAACAATCAAAATCGCATCGAAAATGGCGTTTTGCATGCTCAACGTTTCGGCTTCGCCTTTGCCAGCCAAACTGTATGCTGTTCCATGATCAGGACTGGTTCTTACCAATGGCAAGCCAGCGGTAAAATTAACTCCATCGTAGAATGCCATTGATTTGAAGGGAATCAAACCTTGATCGTGGTACATGGCTAAAACTGCATCAAATTGTTTGTATTGTCCTCCGCCGAAGAAAGAATCGGCCGAATAAGGCCCGTAAACCAATCGACCCTGTTCAAAAACGCTTTTCACCGCAGGGGCAATGATTTCCTGTTCCTCTTTTCCGAGTAAACCGTTATCACCGGCATGCGGATTGAGTCCCAAAACGGCAATGCGAGGTTTCACCAAGTTGAAATCTTCGCGCAGCGAATTGTAGACTACATCTAGTTTGTCTATAATGAGATTCTTGGTGATTTTTTTTGCAATTTCCGCAACGGGAACATGCTCTGTAGCTAAGGCAACGCGCAAATCTTCGCTTTCCAAGAACATGCAATAATTTTCAACGTTGAATTTTTTGGCAATGTATCCGGTGTGTCCAGAAAATCCTTTTTCGTGTTCTGCAACCGTTGATTTATCAAGGGGTGCAGTTACCAAAGCATCCAAATGAGCGGCGTCATCTAGAGCCTTTTGGAGGCTCAACAAAGCCTCTTTACCAGCAGCAGGCGAAGGATTGCCAGGCTGAATATCTAAGGTTTCATCAGATGAAATAACCAAGTTCAACTTACCAATTTGGGCTTCTGCTGCAGATTTCACCAATTGGTACATGGGTTTCTCTAAATTCAGTAACTTTTTGTAGTAGGTAAAACTCTTTGGAGACGCATATAAAATGGGTGTACAATATTTGTAAATCAAATCATTAGCAAATATTCTGAGAATGATATCGAGTCCTACACCGTGAGGATCGCCTTGAGTAATTCCTATTTTTATGTTGTTTTCTGACATTTTTAGGGGCATTTAACCGTTTATGCCCAAATTTTTAAACACGGTACTGCAAAATAACGATAAAATCCCGAGTTCAGTATCGATGAATCGAGGGAATTCTGCCTAATTTTGTTGAAATGGCTAAAATCCGTGTTGGAATAATTTTTGGCGGCCCTTCGAGAGAGCGCGAAGTGTCGTTTGCTGGCGGACGTACCGTATATGACAATCTCGATAAATCGGTATTTGAACCTGTTCCTCTTTTTGTAGATAGTTTCGGTTCAATGGTAATTTTGAATTGGGAGAACATTTACAAAGGCAGTATTCGCGATTTTTATCCGCCGGTAGAATTCCTACCTGAATTGCCTCACGGTTTTCAGTTGTACGCTGAGCAATTGGATTCGGCTTACGATCCCATCAACGGAAATGCCATCAGAATGGCCATGCTTGAAACCATTGGGCAACCCATTGCTCTAGAAGACCTCAAATCAACCATTGATTTCGCATTTTTGGCCTTGCACGGCACTTTTGGAGAAGACGGTAGCATTCAAGGATTGTTGGAATGGTTGGGTATCCCCTATTCCGGTTCTGGAATTTTACCATCAGCTATAGGTATCAATAAATCGGTTCAGAAAAAACTTCAATCTCGTTCTCAGCTTTTTGTCAATCAATTTTCCAGCATCAAGCAAGAACAATGGATCAACTCAGATACCGTTGAAAAACATCAACTGTTTCAAGAGTTAATAGGTCATTTAGGAAATGACATGGTGGTGAAACCCGCTCACCAAGGTTCGTCGTTGGGCGTGAGCATTTTGAAAGAATGTAATTTTGAGCAGTTTTGCGAAGCAGTTGATTTGGCGTTTTTCAAAACCTTCTTGGATCCCGAAGAATTCAAAGCAAAACCGGCTCAAGAACAGATACAATGGATTAAGGAATTCACTGATTTCAGAAGTGGCTTAGGACTTCCTTTGTGGTTAAACGACCGCAAAGTGATGCGCCCAGATGAGTTATTAAACCTCATTGAACAAGCTGAAGACACCATCGAATTAAGAGCATTTGACAGCGAATCGGAAGTGTTAATTGAATCGTTGATTGAAGGAAAAGAGTTCTCTTGCATTGTTGTGGAGAAAAGTTCTCGCGACATTATTGCCCTGCCACCCACCGAAATCAGAAAGTCAGGCGCCCTTTTTGACTACAGAAGCAAATACCTTCCCGGACTCAGCAATAAAGTGACTCCCATTGAAATTGAAGATGCCTGGATTGATAAAATTCGAAAAGCCTGTTGTGAATTGTACCGCGAATTGGAATTTGAGGTTTACGCGCGCATTGACGGTTTCATTTCTCCTTCGGGGGACGTTTTTCTGAACGATCCCAACACCACCAGCGGAATGATGCCCAGCTCGTTTTTCTTTCATCAGGCCGCCGAAATTGGATTGAATCCAAGCCAATTCATCTCTTTCATCATTGAAACATCCCTCAGAAATCGAATTGAAAAACATCCTAACGGAAATAAACACATCGAACTGAAACAGCAGTTGTTAGACCTGATTCACAATCCCTCGAAAAACAGCTCGGGAAAGCGAAAAATTGGAGTCATCATGGGTGGGTACAGTTTTGAACGACACATCAGCATGGAGTCTGGCAGAAACATCTACGAAAAAATCAGTTCCAGCGAAGATTTTGAAGCCCTGCCGTTATTTTTAGCTGGGGATTCTGATGGATATGAACTCTACAGATTGCCTCTCAATGCCATGTTAAAAGACAACGCCGATGACATAAGAGACAAGGTTTTGAACTTTAAACCGCACCCCATTTTAACATCCATTCAACAGGAAGCGGAGGGCATTACCCTAAGATACAATCCTACAGGAGCTCAATTCAAACCCGAGAAAATCACCTTACATGAGTTGAAAAATGAAGTGGAGGGAGTGTTCATTGCCTTGCACGGCAGACCTGGAGAAGACGGAACTTTGCAAAAAGACCTGAGCGATTACGGCATTTATTTCAATGGCTCTCAATCACATAGCTCCGAAATAACCATCAACAAATACCATACCAATCAGAAATTGAAGTCATCGGGCTTCTTGGTGGCTCAGCAAAAAATGCTGTCAAAGTCAGATTTTAACCAAAATCCTTCGGTAACAACCGAGAGTTTGGTATTGGAATTCGGACTTCCTCTCATTGCCAAGCCAGCAGACGATGGATGTTCGGCAGCGGTGCGAAAAATCAAATCGGCCAAAGAGTTAGAAGACTTTTGCACCTTGATTTTTAGAGATTCCAAAGAATTAGACCCATCCATATCAGGACGTTTGGGAATTTCCATTTACGATGAACTTCCCCGAAAGTCGGAATTACTAATTGAGCAGTTCATTGACAAAGGCGATTGTGAACGCTTTTTGGAAGTTACCGGTGGAATGTTGACGCATTTGAACTCCGATGGAACGTTGAGGTATGAAATGTTTGAACCTTCAGAATCTTTAGCAGAATCGGAAATCTTAAGTTTAGAGGAGAAATTTTTGGCTGGCGAAGGACAAAACCTAACCCCATCGCGGTTTTCAAAAGACGCTAAAGAACAAGAACGAATTTCTACCGAGGTTAAAGCAACCTTAGAAAAAGTGGCTCGTGCTTTAGATGTAACTGGATATTGCAGAATTGATGCTTTCGTAAAAATTTACAAGAATGGAAAAGTTGAAACCTTTATCATTGAAATTAATTCTTTGCCAGGCATGACGCCGGCTACTTGTATTTATCACCAAGCGGCTATAAATGGTTACAAGCCTTTTGACTTCATCAAGGGCATTCTGCATTTTGGACAGAAATATCAACAAATTGGTAGCTTACAATAATGTAAATTTGCCGCAGAATATGTCAAAGAATTTCAATCCCTCGAAAAACCTTTGGGTAAATATTGGATTTGCTCTATTGGTTGGATTACTTTTACTCTTCATAGCCATCCAAGGACTGGGTTGGTACACCAATCACAGCGAAAGAATTAAAGTCCCTAAACTCACTGGAAAATCCTTTGACGAGGCCAAGATTGAATTGGAAATGTTGGGATTGAATTGCGTGATCATAGATTCTATGTACAGCGAAAAACTGCCTGCATTTTCAGTGGTAGAACAAAATCCGCCCATTGATATGGAAGTAAAACCCGGAAGAACCATATATTTAACCATCAACAGTGGTAACAAACCAAAAATCAAGGCGCCGAAACTTACCGATATGAGCATCACCTTGGCCAAAGCGGTTTTAAAAAACAGAGGATTTGAGTTGGGAACCATATCTTACACCTATGATGAAATTGGCAACAACTTGGTGGTTGAACAATTCTACAGGGGTAGAGCTCTCGAAGCGGGCACTTTGCTTCCTAAAGGATCAACCATTGACCTGAAAGTTGCTTCTACCGATAAACAATATCAATCTAATGTAGATTCTGTTGGAATCATCAATGACGAAGGTGTAACTGATGAGTTTGGAATCTAACATTGAATTTGTTCAATGAAAAGATTACAATAAAATTAGCTATCAACACAATATTTTTGCCGAAATTGCGTTTGTACATGGTTACGCAGCTGAGTCGTGAGATTGTTTAAATCAACATACCTGGTAAAATCCCTTTTGGGAATAGGACTTTTAATGGGCTTTTCTCCATTCGCGAAAGCTCAAAATTTGGCCGTTGTTCCTATCATGGAAACCCAAAGAAGTCGTGCAATTGAGATTCACAAAAATCAATCCATATTGGCTTGGCAAATCACAGATACTTTAAACCTTCCATTCTTTGAAGATTTCGCAGACAATGAAGGATTTCCTCGAAAAGAATTTTGGACAGACAAACAAGCTTGGGTGAATAATGGATTTCCCGTGGGGGCTCCCAATCAAAATGTGGCCACCTTTGACCATTTAAATCAGTTCGGTAAACCCTACAGTTCGCTTTCTAAAAATTATTCGGTATATGCTGATAGTTTAACCAGTCAGCCCATCAATCTTCAGTTTTATAAAATAGGAAACACCACTTATCCCTACAAAATCACAGATAATGTGGTTCTAAGCTTTTTTTACCAATCTATGGGAATTGGAGATCAACCTGAACCCGAAGATTCGTTGATTTTGTTTTTTAAGGGTCAAAACAATCAATGGCATAAAGTTTGGGGCGTATCGGGCCATTCCAGAAAACCTTTCGAAGAGATTTTTGTGTCTTTGAACAAGCAAGAGTTCTTTATTCCTGATTTTCAGTTTCGATGGGTTAATTATACCAAGGCAACCGGTAATTTAAATCATTGGCATGTTGATTATATCCGAATGGATAAAAACAGATTCAAAGGATTTAATGACATCGAAGATGTGGGAATAGTCACTGCTGGAACGGGGTTGTGTTTCGATTATTCAAACATTCCTTACAGTCACTACCGATTAAACAAGAATGAAAGCCGCGGAAACGGTGCCTATGTAGAAGTAAAAAACCTAAACGAAGCCGCAACCGTTCAAACGCGTTACTCTTTAAAGATTTTCAATCAATATCAGCAAAAATTGTTTGATCAAGACTTTGCCATGAGTTCTAGAAACATTCTTCCCATGGCTGATTCTATTGAGCGATTCAACACTCCCTTTTTTGATACCCTATCAGGTCCTACCCCTTCTTTGAGTTATAATTTCATTCTCAACCCACAGAGTAACGACTTAACTCCCATTAACTACGGAGCAAAAAAAGACAACAATCGTTATACCCTCAATCACCAATTTCAGCCTTGGTATTCATACGATGATGGTTCAGCCGAAGGCGGATTTGGACTAGATTATGCCTACTTGGGCAATATCAAAGGGCAATTTGCCATGGAGTTCAACACTCTAAGCAACGATACACTCAGAGGTTTATCCATGTATTTTACACAAACCAAAGAAGATGTTGGTTTCAGAAGCTTTAGGCTTCGAATTTGGAAAAAGCTCTCTCCCATTGGAGGAAAAGACATTGAAGATGAACTCATTTATGAGTTTCCCGTTGATCGACCTATTTACAGAGATAGTACCAACCATTTTGCTTATTTCTTCTTCGATACAGCCATTTTCCTTCCCAAAGGCACTTATTACGTAGGTTGGCTTCAGAACATGCCTTACATCTTGAATGTTGGCTATGACAATAATTACCGTTACCAAGGTAAAGATCAATACAATCCGCATTTGTTTTATAATCTCTTGGGAAGTTGGGAGCGTGCAGATTACAGCATCAAGGGTACTCCAATGATCAGAATGATGTTTGGTGAGCGCGCAAATTATTCGTTTTCAACCCCCAAAATCGAAAAACCTACTGTCAAAGCATATCCAAATCCAGCAAAAAATTTCATAACCGTTGAATCCATCAACGCAGTGGTTTTATCTGTGCATATTTTGGATGCAGCAGGACGATTGGTAAAAATCGCTGACCAGCAAAACCATATTGACATCAGTTTACTTCCTTCAGGAACTTATTACGCCAAAGTATTTACCGTTGACGGACGTCAAAACAGTGTCAAGTTTCACAAACTTTAAGAAATGAAACGAATTGTAACATTTACAGCCATTGTAAGTGCATTCTTCATTTTTTCCTGCCAATTTTTTCAATCAAACTCTGGTCTTGAGCAAAGCGACACATTGGCATTTTGGAATCTTCATGACACCGTAAACTATGTGGGAATGAAGGAGTGTCAAACCTGTCATTCCAACGTACACGAAACCTTCATTCATACCGGAATGGGTAAAAGCTTTGGAGCTGCCACGCCTGAAAAGTCGAGTGCCCAGTTTCCATTGAACGGACAGGAAATATTGGTATTTAAAGGCGATAAAGCATCCCCCGTAATAAAAGACCCCAAAACCAACCGTTGGTATCAAGCATTTTGGAATAAAGACAGTTTGTTTATTGCAGAGCACACCTTGTTTGGAGGTCAAATTGTAGGCTCTAGAAAAGAGTACATTCCTTTTATTATTGGCAGCGGCCAACACACCAACAGTCATTTTTGGCAGGACGGAAACTACCTGTACCAGGCGCCCCTCACCTATTACACTCAAAAAGGCATATGGGATCTTCCGCCGGGTTTCAAAGATAACAATTCCGGTTTTGCGCGTAAAATCGATGTGGAGTGCATGAGTTGCCATAATGCTATGCCCACGGTAAATAAGGAATCTAAAAACTTCTTTGAAAAGATCCCTTTGGGAATTGATTGTGAACGTTGCCATGGACCCGGTGAACTCCATGTGAATTTAAAAAAACAGGGCATTTTAGTTGATACTTCTAAAGAAGCAGACCGAAGCATCGTGAATCCCAAAAGATTATCGTACCAACGACAGGTAGATATTTGCCAACGTTGCCATTTACAAGGCAATAATGTGTTAAAACCCGGCAAACATTTTGAAGACTTTAGACCGGGAATGAAGCTTTCTGACGTTTTTGAAGTTTACATGCCCCAATATGAAAATAACGATTATTTCGTAATGGCGGGACATTCAGACCGGTTTCAGCAAAGCGAATGTTTCATTAAAACAAATCCAAAAAACACAGATGTTTACGATAAAAAAGTAAACTTCACATGTATCAGTTGTCATAATCCGCATGTGAGCGTAAAAGCTACCCGAATTCAAACTTTCAATAATACCTGTAAGGGTTGCCATAACGAACAGAGTCAAAAGAGCGAGTTGAAGGGCTGTTTGCTTCCCCCGAAAAAACAAATCAACCAAAACGGCTGTGTAGGGTGCCACATGCCAGGAAGCGGAGCGGAAGACATTCCTCACGTGATGGTGCATGACCATAAGATTCAACGTCCTCAAAAAATAAATAACCTTGATGCAACCAAAGGAGCGTTGCTGGGCCTTCACGCTGTCAACAATAAAAATCCAAAATCCGCAGATCAAATCAGGGGATACATCAGCTATTTTGAGAAGTTTGATAATAAAAATCTGTATTTAGAAAAGGCCAAAGAGTTAATGGGCTCAGAGAATGAAGTTGAATTGAACATTCATTTAAATTTTGTTAAACGTCAATTTCAGATGGTGGTAGATCTCACTAATAAAAACTTTGATGTTGTTTCAGAATCGGACGATGCTTGGACCAACTACCGAGTGGCAAAGAGTTTTGATGAACTTAAAATGCTGGGCAAGGCCCTTCCCTTTTACAAGCGTGCACATGAATTGATGAAATTAGACCTCGATTTTGGATCGGAATATGCCAATGCGCTGATTCGATCTAAAAAATTATCGGAGGCGGAAATATTGTTAAAATCTCAATTAAGCAGGGCTCAAAAACACCCTTTGACTTGGATAAATTGGGGAAGTGTGAATTTCTTGACCAACAAACTCACTGAGGCCAAACGTGCTTATTTGAAAGTTTTAGAGTTGGAACCGAACAATCAGACGGCGCATCTATTTTTATCAGAGTTGTATGACCGAGTGGGCGATGTCGAAAAAAAGAAAGTTCATTTGAAGTTTTTGAATCAAGGACGTTAAATTTGTGCAACATGTTAGATAAGTTTGGTATCGCTCAGGTAATAGCTCGTGAATTGAAAGACGGGTACTATGTCAACTTAGGAATTGGTATTCCCACGTTGGTGGCCAATTATATACCCGAGGGCATTGAAGTGGTACTTCAGAGCGAAAACGGACTGTTGGGCATGGGTCCATTTCCCATTGAGGGCGAGGAAGATCCAGATTTGATCAATGCAGGCAAACAGACCATCACTATGGCCGCAGGCGCCTCACTCTTTGACAGCGCCACCAGCTTTGGGATGATTAGAGCAGGAAAGGTTGATTTAACCGTTCTTGGAGCGATGGAAGTTAGCGATCAAGGCGATATTGCCAATTGGAAAATTCCCGGAAAAATGGTCAAAGGCATGGGCGGTGCAATGGATTTAGTGGCGTCTGCCAAAAACATCATTGTTGCCATGCAACACACCAATAAGGCCGGCGAAAGCAAGCTTTTAAGTGCTTGTACCCTCCCCATAACAGGCTTAAAATGTGTTAAAAAAGTGGTCACCGAATTGGGCGTTTTTGAAATCACTTCTCGAGGATTTGAATTGCGCGAAATTGC
>CAYPBJ010000036.1:12153-19573 GCA_964408945.1 uncultured Rhizobium sp.
CTCCGACCGGTATTTTTTATTGTGGTTTTTGGCTTGAATTTCTGAGGATTTAAACTTTTTCAATGCAAAATAAGCGGCCACAAAAATGATGATGGTAAGCACTACTTCCCAGAGAAAAACGTCACCCTTAAATGCACTAATTTCTGCTTGTCGTTGAAGTTGGGCGGCTGTCGAAGTATCAGGATTCACGCTGCAAAATTACGCGAATTTCTTTGTAAATTGCCGCTATGTCAACTTTGAGTTATATTGAAGCAAATCGTGAGCGATTTTTAGAGGAACTATTTGAAATTCTTCGAATTCCAAGCATAAGCGCTGACTCTTCTTATTCAGCCGAAGTCAGAAAATGTGCTGAAAAAGTAGCCGAATTCATTAAGTCAGCGGGTGCAGATCATGTTGAATTAGAAGAAACCGCAGGATATCCCATAGTTTACGCAGAAAAAATAATTGACCCTAATCTACCCACGGTTTTGGTTTACGGCCACTATGACGTGCAGCCAAGTGTTCCAAACGAACTTTGGCACACTCCCCCGTTCGAACCAACCATTAGAGACGGTAAAATCTATGCTCGCGGTGCTTGCGATGATAAAGGACAAGCTTTCATGCATGTAAAGGCGTTTGAAACCATGATGCAAACCAATTCTTTGTCGTGTAACATCAAATTCATGATTGAAGGAGAAGAAGAGGTAGGCAGTTCAAACCTTGGTACCTATTGCCGCAACAACAAAGAAAAACTCAAGGCAGATGTTATTTTGATTTCTGATACTTCAATGATTGCCAACGATATTCCGAGCATTGATGTTGGTTTGCGTGGACTTTCATACGTGGAAGTGGAAGTGACAGGTCCAAATATTGACTTGCACTCTGGTGTTTATGGCGGTGCAGTAGCAAATCCAATCAATGTTTTGTGTCAAATGATTGCTAGCATGCACGATGAAAATCGTCATATCACCATCCCTGGGTTTTACGAAGATGTATTGGAAGTTTCGTCCGCAGATCGCGAAGCATTAGCAAAAGTTCCCTTCGATATAAACGAATATAAAAAACATTTAGATATCGAAGATGTAATGGGTGAAGCTGGATTTTCAACCATTGAGAGAACGGGTATTCGTCCAACACTAGACGTCAATGGTATTTGGGGCGGCTACATTGGCGAGGGTGCAAAAACAGTTCTTCCAAGTAAAGCGTATGCGAAAATTTCTATGCGCTTGGTACCTAATCAAACATCCGATAAAATCACTGAAATCTTTCAGAGGCACTTTGAATCCATCGCGCCAAAGGGTGTAAAAGTAAAAGTAACTCCTCATCACGGCGGTGAACCAGTGGTTACACCAACGGATAGTATTCCTTTTAAAGCAGCGGCGAAGGCAATGTTCGATACTTTTGGCAAGGAACCTATTCCGAGCAGAGGTGGCGGAAGTATTCCTATTGTAGCGCTTTTCGAAAAAGAATTACAAACCAAAACGGTGTTGATGGGCTTCGGATTAGACAGCGATGCTATTCACAGTCCAAATGAACACTACGGCGTTTTCAACTACTTCAAAGGAATTGAAACAATTCCTAGGTTTTTTCATCATTTTGCTGAATTAAATAAGTAAAATGGCGCTGCTTGACGGGGAAGTTTATGAAGCTTATCGGACAGAACTACTGAACCGATACCGTCAACTTTTGCGCACCTTGGGAAAAAGAATAACCAAGGAAAAATCTGCTAAAATTCGGGAAGCCTTTGATTTTGCAGCACGTGCACATGAAGGAACCTTCCGAAAAAGTGGTGAACCCTATATTTTTCACCCGTTGGCTGTTGCACAAATTGCAGTAGGCGAATTGGGACTAGGGTCAACGTCGGTTATTTCTGCTCTTCTGCACGATGTAGTGGAAGACACCGACGTTACTCTAGATGAAATTGAACGCAGATTCGGACCCAAAGTAGCAGATATCATCAACGGATTAACTAAGATTTCCGTAGTTTTTGAAGCTGTTGACAATTCGAGCATACAAGCGGAGAATTTCAAAAAAATGCTCCTCACTCTTGGGGAAGATCTCAGGGTGATTCTGATCAAGCTTTGCGATCGTTTGCACAACATGAGAACCTTGGGTTCCGTCTCTGAAAACACCAAACTGAAAATTGCTTCGGAGACTATGTATATTTATGCTCCATTGGCACACAGATTGGGTTTGAATGCCATCAAAACCGAAATGGAAGACCTAGCCTTGAAGTTTACTGATCCGACAGTATACAGAGATATATCCTCAAAAATTGCAGAATCTAAACTTAGCAGGCAACGATACATCAGGGAGTTCATAGAACCTATTAAGGAAACCTTGAATGCATCAGGTTTAAATATTCACGAAATTAAAGGTAGGCCAAAGAGTATTTATAGCATCAATAGAAAGATGCAACAACAAGGCATACCTTTTGAGGAAGTTTTCGATGCTTTTGCTATTCGCATTATTGTTGATTCACCCATAAATCAAGAGAAAACAGACTGTTGGCGTGTGTACAGTATCATTTCCGATAGTTATCAAACACATGAATCTAGGCTTAGAGATTGGCTAAGCAGACCCAAGAACAACGGATATTCGGCGCTCCATACCACAGTATTAGGTCCTAAAGGAAGATGGGTTGAGGTTCAAATTCGTTCCAAAAGAATGGATGAAATAGCTGAACGCGGACTTGCTGCTCATTGGAGATACAAGGCAATTCACACCGAAGATGTAGCTCCTACCCCACAAGATCAGGCTTTCGATCATTGGTTGGATGCCGTAAAAGATACATTAGACAATAATGATCTTTCAGCCCTTGATTTGGTCAATGAATTCAAGAATACTCTACTGGGCGAAGATATTTATGTGTTTACTCCCAAAGGTGCCGTAAAATCACTCCCAATGGGCTCAATTGCCTTAGATTTTGGTTTTTCTATTCACACCGAGGTTGGATTAAAAACACTAGGAGCAAAAGTCAACAATAAACTGGTTCCTATCAGCCACGAGCTAAAAAATGGAGATATTGTTGAAATTTTAACCACCACTAAATTCAGAGCAAATCAACATTGGTTGGGATTAGTTAAAACTGGACGTGCAAAATCTAAAATTCGTGAGTATTTAAGAGACGAAAAAACCAAACAATCTGGACGAGGACGTCAAATCATGGAACGTATGTTCCAAAAACATGCCTTAAATTTTACCGATAAAAACATCAAATTACTCAATAAACATTACGGTTATTCACATAGCAGCGAATTCTTTCATGCGGTTGCTGATGGACAAATACGAATGAATAAAGAGCTTTTATTTGAAATTCTCCAAAAAGACAAATCCAAAGAAATAGTTCTTGCCCCAACTAAAGAAGGTACCAATAAAGCCGGTGAAAGCAAGAGAAAAAAAGCTGCTCAGATTGTTTTCGGTGAAGATTATGACCTACCCTATTCATTGGCAAAATGTTGCAATCCTCTGCCAGGAGAACCAATTTTTGGGTTTATAACCGTTGGTGAAGGTGTTAAAATACACAGAACCACCTGTCCAAATGCTTCCAAGTTAATGAGTCAATATGGCTACAGAATCATTCCTGCAACTTGGAGATCTGTATATGAAACTGCCTTTGATGCACACATTTCTGTGAGAGGTATAGATGACGTAGGAATTGTAAGTAAAATTGCGGATATCATCTCAAAAGACATGGAAGTTAACATGAAGAGCATCAACATAAAGGCTAATGATGACGGTACTTTTGGTGGGCAAATTGAAGTATTGGTAAGAAACTCTGAAGACTTACAACTGTTGTGCGATAGAATAAAAAGTACGCACAAGCACATTGAGGTAAGCAGAATTGATGGTAAATAAAAAAGGCCACCCTTGTGAGGCGGCCTAATATAGTTTTATTGATAATCTTATCCTTCTAAAGCTGCAACTCCACCCACAATTTCTGAAATCTCGCGTGTAATTGCTGCTTGTCGCGCTTGGTTGTAGGCCAACTTCAACGCTTTAAGAAGTTCTCCTGCATTTTCAGTTGCTTTATCCATGGCAACCATACGTGCACCGTGTTCTGAAGCCAAAGAATCTAGAATGGCTCTAAAAACCTGTGTTTTCAAACTGCGAGGAATCAAATCTTCCAAGATTGCCACTTTTGAAGGTTCAAAAATATAATCTGACTGAACATTGCTGCTTGAAGCCGCTTTTGCAACGGGCAACAAAGATTCATTCTTCAAAATTTGAGTTGCGGCATTCTTGAATTGATTGTAAATCACTTCAACTTTATCAGTATCGCCTGACAAAAATCTGTTTATCAAGGTTTGAGCAAAGGCAAAAACCGATTCAGAATTGGCAGTTAACAACAAACTAACGTACTCAGTATTGACTGAATAGCCCATTCGCTTTAAACTTTCTGCTCCTTTTTTACCGATACACAACAATTCTACCTTATTGCTCTTAACCAAAGAGGAGTAATCGTTTTCTAACAAGGCTCTTGTGCGTTTTACCACATTCGCATTGAAAGCACCACATAAACCACGATCACTGGTAATAACCACTAAGGTTACTTTTTGAAGCTCCCTTTGATGGAAATAACCGGCCAATTTTTCATCGTCGGCACTTTCTTGAAGATTCGACATGATGCCTTGCAATTTCAAAGCATAAGGACGCATACGAACAATTGCATCGCTCGCTTTACGCAATTTCGTTGCACTCACCAACTTCATAGCTTTAGTAATCTGCTGTGTGCTGATGGTAGACGAAATTCTTGCCCTGATTTCTTTTTGATTCGACATAATGGTTCGAAATCGTTAATTAAGCTGAATAATTCTTAGCTAATTCTGCGCCTACAGATTCAAGAACTTTGGTAACATTATCATCAATCTTACCAGCCTTCAATGAATCTAATACGTCTTTATGTTTATTTTCAAGATATTCAACATAAGCAACCTCAAACTCACGAACACGATTCACAGGAATGGTACGCAACAAGTTTTTAGTACCTAAGTAAATCATCGCAATTTGCTTTTCAACCGATTGAGGACTGAACTGTGCTTGTTTTAACATTTCAACGTTGCGTGAACCTTTATCAAGTACAGACTTAGTAGCTGCATCCAAATCAGAACCGAATTTAGCAAACGCTTCCAATTCACGGTACTGAGCTTGGTCAAGCTTTAAAGTACCCGCTACTTTCTTCATTGACTTGATTTGAGCATTACCTCCAACACGAGATACAGAAATACCCACGTTAATTGCAGGACGCACCCCTGAGTTAAACAAGTTAGATTCCAAGAATATTTGTCCGTCAGTAATTGAAATTACGTTTGTAGGAATATATGCAGAAACGTCACCCGCTTGTGTTTCAATGATAGGTAATGCTGTCAAAGATCCACCACCTTTTACTTTACCTGCCAAACTTGCTGGCAAATCATTCATTTTAGAAGTGATTTCATCGTTTGAATTCAATTTACAAGCACGCTCAAGAATACGACTATGCAAATAAAATACGTCACCAGGATATGCTTCACGCCCTGGAGGACGACGTAACAACAAAGAAACCTCACGGTAAGCTACTGCTTGCTTAGATAAATCATCGTATACAACCAATGCTGGCAAACCTAAGTCTCGGAAGTATTCACCAATGGCACAACCTGACATAGGAGCAAAGAACTGAAGCGGCGCTGGAGCTGATGCAGGAGCAGAAACCACTACTGTATAAGCCATAGCACCATTCTCTTCCAATGCTTTTACTACTTGTTTAACTGTAGACTCTTTCTGTCCACAAGCTACATAAATACAATATACTGGCTTTCCAGCTTCGAAAAATTCTTTTTGATTGATGATGGTATCAAGTGCAATAGCAGTTTTACCGGTTTGACGGTCACCAATGATCAACTCACGCTGTCCACGTCCAATAGGAATCATGGCATCAATCGCTTTGATACCCGTTTGTAAAGGTTCTGTAACTGGCTCACGGAACAATACACCTGGAGCTTTACGCTCAAGGGGCATTTCAAACATTTCGCCTTGAATAGGGCCTTTACCATCAATGGGCTCACCTAAAGCGTTTACAACACGCCCAAGCATTCCATGTCCAACATTCAATGAAGCGATTTTATTGGTTCTTTTAACCTTGTCACCTTCTTTGATATTGGTACTGCTACCCATCAAAACCGCACCTACATTGTCTTCTTCAAGGTTCAAAACTACGGCGCGAACACCGTTCTCGAATTCAACAAGCTCACCACTTTGAACTCCGAAAAGTCCATAAATACGAGCAATACCGTCTCCAACTTGGAGTACAGTACCTACTTCTTCTAAACTTGCAGCACTGCTAAAACCTGAAATTTGGTCTTTTAAGATGCTGGATACTTCGTCTGGCCTGATTTGTGACATAATGTTATGCGATTTGAAGTTCTTTTTTTAATTTTTTGATCTGAGTAACTACCGTATTATCATAAATTTTTCCGTCAAACTCTACGGTAAGCCCACCTAGTAATTCTTTTTCAATTTTGGTGGTAAGTTCAACAGATTTTGCCTGGGTTTTATCAATAACGTAAGATTCAATTTGAGATAAAACGGTTTTATCTAATTCCACAGCTGAAGTTACTTCAACGGAAACAATTTGATTCTGTTTATTGTATTGTTTCAAAAACACTTTACCCATTGCAGGAATGTACGCTTCTCTGAATTTTGAAATCATCAAAGCATATAGGTTACGGGTTAATTCATTTGAAGATGCGAAAATCTTATCAATGGCATCTTTTTTTATAGCCATTTTATATAGAGGACTTTCCAAGAAGACTTGTAAATCTCTACTTGCATCTGTCAAATGGAGCATGTGCTCAATATCTTTTTTTACATCATTCAACACACCTCTCTCAACAGAAATGTCGAAAAGAGCTTTAGCGTATCTAGATGCAATTTTATATTCTGACATAATCCGTTATGCGCTAGCTTTTTGAGTTAAATCAGTCAGGTGGTGAGCAATCAGCTTTTGCTGTGCTTCATTATTTTCAAGTTTATCAGAAACCAATTTCTCTGCAATTTGAATAGAGAAACTAGCTACTTCTTTTTTCAATTCATCCATGGCAGCATTCTTCTGCTTGCTAATCTCATCATTGGCACGAGCAATGAGCTTTTTTGCTTCATCTTCTGCCGATGACTTAGCTTCGCCAATGATTTTCTCGCGAATTTCACGTGCTTCTTTTAACATTGCATCACGTTCAGAACGCGCTTGCGCCAAAAGCTGCTCGTTTTCACCCTGCAAACGAGCCATTTCAGCTTTCGCTTGCTCGGCTTGAGTCAGTGCATTGTGAATCGTTTCTTCCCGTTCTGAAATTGAATTCAAAATGGGTTTCCATGCGAATTTACGCAAGATGAACAACAGGATGGAGAACGTAAGTCCCATCCAAAATACCAAACCTATTGCGGGTGTTACTAATTGCATTTTTTT
>CAYPBJ010000037.1:0-12321 GCA_964408945.1 uncultured Rhizobium sp.
AAACAAAAAACACCCACATTTCTGTGAGTGTTTCTAGAGTAGCGAAGGGGGGAATTGAACCCCCGACCTCAGGGTTATGAATCCTGCGCTCTAACCACCTGAGCTACCTCGCCATTTGAGGGTGCAAAAATAATGAAAAAATCATAATTCCGCAAACCTATCTACTTTTTTAATACGCGATCCAAACTTGCGTATACCGCGTCTACCGATAAATCTTCCATGCACGAGGTGCCTAACTTGCATTTGCCCAAATAGAAACACTGACACTCCTTCGAGGGTTGTACAATCTCGCCCTTGTCAAACAAGTCGAACTCGTGAGGATTGAAAATGTTGTTCATCAATACGATACTTTTGCCTAAGCCCAAAGTCAAGTGCATTCCCATCGTTACTTGGGTCACTACCGCGTCGCAATGGTCTATCAAATTGATGAAATGACTCAAAGAAAAATGTCCCAAATAAGGAGCGCCGCTGCCAGACTGAATTTCCAAATTGCGCTCGTGCTCCTGACTTCCCCCGAGAAGCAACGGATAATGCCCCGCATCTTGAATCTTTTTAGCCAATTCTACCCATTTTTCAATGCTCCACAAACGCGTGGTCCATCGGTCGCCGCAACCCGTGTTCAATCCAATGATTTTTTTGTCTGTTGGAAGGTTCCACTCGTATCCTTTATCTGAATGATTGTCAAGCAAGTAGGGCTCGCCTGCGTATTCCATTCCGCAGAGTTCAAAGATCTCGGTGCAATAGTTTTTAGTGTTGGCTTTGCTCACATCGTCAAACAATCCGGTATCGAATTTGTGCTGAGCCAAATCGTTGGCCGGTTGCGAAGCTCCATCTTTCAAAATGTAGCCGTATTTTTCCTTGGCACTAACCATTTTCAATAGGGCAGAAGCCTCTTTTTCCTTGTCTAAATTGATGGCAATGTCCCAATCAACATTGGTGACGTAAAGTTGCGCCTCAACGCCCAATTTGTAGATTTCGTGGATCTCTCCCTTGGGAAGGATGTCTGGAAAAAGCGTAATCCAGGTGAATTTTGCGTTGGGGTAGAGGGATTTATATCGAGTAATCAAAGGCGTTGTTCGAATTACATCGCCCATCGCACCCAGTTTTATGATTAAAATGCGTTTCTCAATTTGTGTGTATTCGGGACAATTTTCGCAGTGATATCCGTGCTTTTTGTGGGGTTTACAGGGTATGTGTCCCAAAAAATGCAGGCAATCAGGTTTGTAATGCATGTTGCGAAATTAGGTTATTTCATAAAAATGACGTGCTTCAACAACCAAATTGCTTAAAAAATTGTCTAATTTAGTAGTTTGAAAATCGGCCTGAAACCATTGAGAAAATTACGCTTTTTGTCCTTTCGCTTTTGGATGCTCTTGCTCACTTTTTTTGTGGCTGGAATTTCCAATGCGTCTCACTTGGTGGGTGGCTTTTTAACCTATGAATGGCTTGGAACCAACGGCACCAACACGCAATATCGAGTGACCCTTTTTGTTTACCGCGATTGCGCCAAAGATGGTACCAACGAGGAAGTTCCCTTTGACGATGATTTAAATCTGTGTGTTTACAAGGGAGATAAAAAGATTCACACTACCTACGTCATTAAGTTATTAGCCAAGAAAAAAGTTCAGCCTGTAGGAAACACCAATTGCCCTGAAATTGCTTCGGCTTGTCTTGAACAGGGTATTTACGAATCAACCATCAGTCTGCCGAACAGCAACACCGGTTACCACCTGAAATGGGAGCGTTGCTGCCGAAACACCCAAAATAACCTCCGAAACCAGTTTGGTGAAGCCTATCAAGGACAAACCTACTACGGGTTTATTCCACCAACAAACATTAAAAATAGTTCGCCTTACTTCCAAGATGTTCCTGTTCCTTTCATTTGCAGGAATGACACAATTACCATCAGAAACCGTGCTCTTGATCCCGATGGCGATTCATTATCCTACAAATTGGTAAGACCTTGGCAAGGAGCTGATATGAACAATCCTACGTTGCCAACTTGTCCGTCAACCATGACCACGCCTTTTGCAGAGGTTGATTATAACACAGGATATTCAGCAACATCACCGTTCGGAAGTGCAGGTATTGCAAGCATTGATGCGTTTAACGGTTTGACAACGTACATGTCAACCATCGCTGGTCGGTTCGCTGTTGCGATTGAGGTGACAGAATGGAGAAATGGGGTTGCAATTTCTACCGTTAGACTGGATCTTCAGATTTTGGTGATTAACTGTTCACCCAACAATAAACCCACTCTAGAATATACCAAGGGGAAACGATATTGGGAATTGGAACTCGGTGAACCCATCTGTTTCGATGTGAAAGCCGTAGATGCCAAAGACATTGATGACGTTGTAACTTTGAAAGCCTACGGAGACATCATCACCGGTTCTTCAAGTTACACCGGACCTAAGGCTACCTTTAATCCAACATTGCCCGTGGCAGGAAAAGCCAGCATTACATCACAGTTTTGTTGGAATCCGGGTTGCAGTGTTAGTACCGATGATACTTTCCGTGTAATATTCGAGGCCTTTGACGATGGCTGTCCATCCAAATTCATCAATCAAAACGTATTGATAAAATACAAGCCTTTCAGTCCCAAGGAAAAAATCACAGGAACTAATTTGGCCTGCCAAAACCAAAACGGAGTAATTTACGCGGTTTCCAATAGAAGTTATAAGAATACCTTGAAATGGAGTGTTACGGGCGGAACCATTATCGGTTCAGATACGGCTAACAAACTGGTCATCAACTGGGGAAATTCGGATTCTGGAAAGGTTTATTTGAAGGTGACTAACCCATTTGGTTGTTCAATAATGGCTGATTCATTGAAAGTGTCATTATTGCCTCCACCACCTAAACCCAAAATAGAAGGAGAGGCTTTCGCATGTTTGTCAATATCATACCTTTACAGAGCCTATGGTACAGGTAAAATCAGTTTCAAAATAATTGGAAGTAAGTCGATCTCTGAAAATCTAGCCAATCAGACGGTGAATGTGGTTTGGGATGAAAAATTTAACGGTCAACGTTATATCATTGCTTATCAAGCCAATAGCGCGGGTTGTTTGAGTGCTGGTGATACCCTTAAAATTACCATGACCGCTGCCGGAAAGCCCGTCATCAAAGGTCCAACCAATGTTTGTCCTAACAACGATAATATTGAGTATTACATTGATTCTATCGAATCACTTTATACCTATGAATTCTATGCAACAAATGCCCGTAAAGTTTCTTCTCCAAGCAAGGGTAGAGCTCTGATTAATTGGGGAGACGTCGGCCCGGGTAGAGTGATTGTCATTGCCACCAATATTTTTGGTTGTAAAGACACCGGCTACTTTGATGTGCTCATGACTCACGCACTCTTGGGTCAACCGCCCATTGGTGATTCTTCGTTGTGCGAACTGACGGCCAACGTGCCATATAAGGTGAACAAAATCAGCGGTGAGGATTATTCTTGGTCCATTTCCGGGGGAAGTATTACTTCAGGTCAAAATACAGATAAAATCACCGCCGATTGGGGTGCAGCCGGAAATGCTTGGGTAGGTGTAAAATCTACCGGTTACGACCCCATCAATAAGAGGGTTTGCCAAAGTTCTTTGTATAAATTGAATGTTATTTTGCATCCCACACCAACAGCGAATATTTTCCCAGACCTACAGCCTGAGCAATGCCAACAAAACAATCAGTTCTTTACTTTGGTGGATTTTTCCGCTTTGAATGGCGTTGATTTTGGGGATTCTATTGATTATCAAATTACACCCAATACCGGCTTACTCTTAGAAACAATTAGTGGTGTGGGCAAACCCAAACCAGGCAAGTTAAAAATCAGCCTCAACCAATTTGGAACGTTCACCATCAAAGCTCGTATCATTTCTAAACACGGTTGTCCTGGTCCTTGGGATCAAACACAAATAACCATCAATCCCAAACCCATCAACACTCAACTGGTAGGAGATTCAGTGATTTGCAATCCAAATGTTAGCAACCTTGGTTACGTGATAAACGGCAATTCAGGAAGCACATTCACATGGAAACTCATTGGCGGCAACTGGGCCAACAACCCGGGTACCAATAATGCAGGTTCAGTGAATTGGGATTCATTAGCACCACTAAGAAATATAACAGTTCGGGAAATATCTGACAAAGGTTGCCCCGGTGATAGCATCTCATGGAATATATATTACGATAACCCATGGATTGAAAGTCGTTTAGTGACCGTTTCACCACCACCTGATAAAGACGGTAAGATTCTGGTAGAATACCAGCTAAAGAATTCCCCAAGACCCAATGGTCCGGTGTATATTCAGCGAAGACCTTTCAATAGCGGTCAGTTTTGGAACGTAGGACAAGGGCCCATTAACGTTACAGAATTTCAGGACTTGGATGTTAAACCCGATGCATTTTCATACGATTATCGGGCAATGATTTTGAATCAGTGCGGCGATACGCTTTTCAGTCCAATCAACACAAGCATTTTATTGACCGGTCAGAGAACGGGTCCTATGAGTATGTCGTTTACGTTCACTCCTTATTTGGGATGGGCAGTTGAGAAATACGAATTATACAGGGAATTGATCAATAAGACAGGGTACGAATTGTATCAAACTTACCCGGGAAACACATCAGATAGTTTCAACAACGGGGAAGAGCATTTTGGTCAGAAATACAGAATCAAAGCCTACGAATTGGGAGGCAGCAGAGTTTCTTGGAGCAATGATATCTTGTTGTATTTTGATCCGGTGATGTTTGTACCCAATGCGTTTACACCAGATGGAAAAGGGGCGAATGAAATTTTCAAACCGGTTATTTCTGGGGTGTTGGATTACCAATTCCGGATTTTCAACAGATGGGGTGAAAAGTTGGCTGAATTCCGCAATGAATCAGAAGGTTGGGACGGAACCTATAACGGTCAAAACGCACCGGATGGGGTATATGTGTATCAAATCTCCTTCAAAGATTACAAAGAAGAAATCTATCAGTTCAGCGGAACCGTGCAATTGCTTCGTTGATTTTTACTATATTTGATTTATTATAGAATTATGTCTAGTCCATTATTTTCTGAAAAGGCTTTCTCCGCAACCCGCAGTGGTTCTTACGAAGGCAGCATGACACTAAAAGGTACCGTTGACAAATCAATCGTTTTATTCTTGACCTTGTTGGCACCTGCCGTTTGGATTTGGAATAAAATGGGTGGTGATCCTGAATATGCGATCAACAACGGTGTTCAAACTTACATGTACGGTGGATTGATCATTGGTTTGATTAGTATTTTAATTATGAGCTTCAAGAAATCTTGGTCGCCTTATTTAGCACCTGTTTATGCAGCTGCAGAAGGCGTTCTTTTGGGTGCTCTTTCTATGTTTTTTGAAGCTATGTTCCCAGGCATCGTTATGCAAGCTGTGGCAATCACCATGGGTATCTTTGCTTTGATGTTGGTACTTTATAAGACCAATGTATTGCGTGCAACTCCAATGTTTACCAAAGTAATCTACATCGCTACTGCTGGTGTAGGTATTTTTTACTTGTTGATGATGGTGTTGAATTTATTCGGTGTACACGGTTTGTCTAGTTTCTACGCTGGAAGTAGTCCAATGTCAATTGGATTGAGCGTTTTGATTGCCGGTATTGCAGCATTCAACTTGATTATGGATTTTACCTTCATTGAAGAAGCTTCAGAAGCGGGTGCTCCTAAATACATGGAATGGTATGCAAGCGTTGGTTTGTTGGCAACCTTGATTTGGTTGTATATTGAAATCTTGCGCTTGTTAGCGAAATTACAAAGCCGCGACTAATCCTCGTCGTATTCCAATTCCAACTTCGCACTTTGAAGTTCGGATAAGGAATGTTGTTCACCGCACTCTTTTGCCTTGATGATTCCATTCTCAAAGCAAGACAGTGCGGTTTCTTTTTGCCCTAATTCTATATATAACTTCCCCAAGTGATAATAAGTAGCCACATAGTTTGGATGGTTATCAATCAAATAAAGATACTTTTCTAAAGCCAATTCTTTATTGCCCATAGACTTGTACTCTTGAGCAATGGCGTAATGCAAAAATGCATCGTTAGGGCTTTCTGCCAAGAAAGATTTTAGTTGTTCTAATCGAGTCATTATTGAATTTGAAATTGAATCTGAGCCAAATTGCCGTTGTTTGGCAACAGTTGCAGACTCAGTTTTTGATTTACATCGAACTTGAAAAAATGTGCATCTACAGTGGCATCAATGATCTGTAAAGCATAAATGGCTACAAACGCAATTCCGTATCCATCTCTCAGCTCTCTGTATTGGTCGCGTTCATCCATTTGCTGGGGTGTGGGCTGCGAACCTGCAGCATATAAATCTCTGAATTGCTGATTTCTATCCAGCAACAATTGACGATTTCGCACAAATTGATACCCAGTAAAAGCCAACCCACCATAAATGATGGGCACCTTCCAATATTTTTGGTTGTAGACTTGTCCTGCACCGGGCAAAACTGCCGAGAATACACTTGCCAAATGAGGCGAGTGAACTTTTACTGCTTTGCTGCTGTCTAATGTCTGTGCATACGCGCTGTTCGACGCGAAAAGCAATAAAACTGCACCAAAAATGCCTTTAAATTTCATGAATCAGCTCAAGAATTCGTTCCAAATCTTCACGATTCTTGTAAGAAATGACGATTTTTCCTTTGCCTTTAGATCCGTTCTTGAGGTGAACCGATGCTTTCAAACGGCGGTGGAACTCTTCGGTGATGCGATCAATTTCAGGATCCCAATCGGTACCTGTGATCATACCAAATTCTTTTTCAGGATTTTGTTTCTTTTCTTTAACGGCTGATTCTACGTCGCGCACCGACATTTTATTTTCGATGATATCGCGGTATAGCGCCATTTGGTGCTCTTCGGTTGGTAGGTTGATCATGGCGCGCGCATGCCCCATGGAGATTTTACCCTCCTTGATTCCAATTTGGATTTCATCTGGAAGCTTGAGCAATCTCAAATAGTTGGTAACGGTGCTACGCTCTTTACCTACGCGCTCTCCCAATTCTTCTTGCTTCAAGCTGCACTCTTCAATCAAGCGTTGGTAGCTGAGTGCAATTTCTATGGCGTTTAGTTCACTTCGTTGGATGTTTTCAATCAAAGCCATTTCCAACATGCCTTGATCGTTTGCTGTTCTAATGTATGCGGGGATTTGTGTTAATCCCGACATCATGGCTGCACGAGTTCTTCGTTCACCGCTGATGATTTGATAATTATCACCGCCCATTTTTCTCACCGTAATGGGTTGGATTACCCCGTGAATGCCAATGGAGGCTGCTAGCTCCTCTAAAGCCTGTGGTTCAAAATCGGTACGAGGTTGAAAGGGGTTTGCTTCGATATTGGATATGGGAATCAAAGCAATGCTTCCAAGTGATATAGCGTTAGAACCTGAATTATCTGAATCTGCGGACTCTAACAATGCGCTCAATCCGCGACCTAGTCCTGCGGGTTTCTTTTTTAATGGGGTTTGTGTCATGCTACAGAGGTTTCTTCGGTGGTGTCAATAATTCCGTTTTTAACTAAAATTTCTTTGGCAAGGTTCAAGTAATTGATAGAACCCTTGCTGTCAGCGTCGTGATAAATCACGGGTACTCCAAAACTAGGTGCTTCTCCCAGTTTAGTATTGCGCTGAATGATGGTATCGAACACAATGTCTTGAAAATGGGTTTTTACATCGTCCACAACTTGGTTGCATAAACGCAAACGAGCATCGTACATGGTCAACAAAATACCTTCAATTTCAAGATGTCTGTTTAAGTGGTTTTGAATGATTTTAATGGTATTGAGCAATTTGCCTAATCCTTCCAAAGCGAAATATTCGCATTGAACTGGAATCACCACGCTGTCGGCGGCCACCAAAGCATTGGTGGTGATCAATCCCAAAGAAGGAGAACAGTCAATGATGATAAAATCGTACTGGTTTTTCAAAGGTTTTAGAAGCCCTTCCATGATTTTTTCTCGGTTGGGAAGATCCAAGAATTCAATTTCAGCACCAACTAGGTCAATGTTGGAGGGCATGATATCTAAAAATGGAGTTTCGGTTGACATGATCACGTCTTGTGGACGTATATCTTGAACCAAACACTCGTATAGTCCGAGTTTGATGTTCTTGGGATTCATGCCAATTCCAGAGGTAGAGTTTGCTTGAGGATCTGCATCTACCAGCAGTGTTTTGTATTCCAGAACGGCCAAACTAGCGGCTAAGTTGATGGCCGAAGTGGTTTTTCCTACTCCTCCTTTTTGGTTGGCGATGGCTATGATTTTTCCCATTTTACAAGTGTTTTCAGTGGTGCTATTGTTTAAAAAGTTTACTTTTGCCTCATACCCGAAGTCTTTCGTTGTATGCGAACAAACAAAGTTATCTCATCTCACCGCACATTTGGAAACATTGCCCTCATCGTTTTATTCACGATTTTTAGTTTTAATCGTTGTAAAAATGTGGATAAAATTTCGGAGGCCCAGGTTTTTCGCTACAATGAAGATGTTTCAGTCAATACCCTTGATCCCATATACATCAAATCACAGTCTGAAATATGGATAGGATCCCAAATTTACGAGGGTTTAGTGGCATTAGACGATAAACTTCAGCCCATTCCGAGGCTCAGTAAATACTGGGAAATTAGCCCTGACGGACGTGTGTATAAGTTCGTGATTCGCACTGACGCCTATTTTACTTTTGTAGAACCCAATCAAAACGGAAAATTAACCCCTCAATTATCAAGAGTTACGGTTAACGATGTGGTATACAGTTTAAACCGACTGATGAATCCCAAAAACGGATCACCGGGTATGTGGGTTATGAACAATGTGGATAAAGCACCGCGGGTTTTGAATGATTCTACCGTGGAGATATCCCTCAAAAATCCCGCCCCCGCTTTTTTATCACTTTTGGCTACCAATTATTGTTGGATCGTTCCTGAATTTACCCAAAAATGGCAAGAGGGTAGATTGTCGCAGCAACCGGTAGGGGCTGGGCCTTTTTATTTACGGAGGTGGGAAACCGATGTCAAATTGGTCATGCTAAAAAATCCGCAGTACTTCGTGTTTGATGGGAAGCAAAGACTGCCTTTTTTGGATGCCGTGAACGTGACCTTTGTGAAAAATAAGCAAACTGCATTCATGCAGTTTATGGCCGGACAATACGATTTTTTCAATGGAATTGACGGGTCATTTAAAAACAAACTGCTCAATCAAAACGGTACCATAAAATCAGATTATCAGCAACGCATCAATGCCGTTGTTACCGATTTTTTGAATACAGAATACATTGGATTTTACTTGGGAGATACTCTAAAAGGGAAACCCAATCCCTTCAGGGATAAACATTTGAGAAAAGCGTTGCAATTATCCGTAAATCGACCAGAAATTTTGAGGTTTTTCCGTAACGGACTGGGGAGCGAAGCCGTGAATGAGGTCTATGGTTTTGTGCCACCATCGCTGTTGGGAGAACATCACAAGGAAGCTAAAACGATTAACTATCCCCAGAAAAGTGAACCACTGAGAGAATTTCAGAACAGTGAGTTCTTTAAAAATCCATCCAAATTTGCCAAAATAAGCTTGACCACCACCGCAGATTATTTAGACATTGCGGTGATGTTGCAGAATACGTGGAAGAAAACCCTGAATTTGGATGTGGCCATTGAATTGCAAACCGGTGGAATGTTGAGACAGCTGCGAGAGAAGGGCGATTTAGGCATGTTCAGAGGTTCCTGGATTGCCGATTACCCCGATGCAGAGAATTACTTGGGATGCTTTTACTCGCCTTATTTAGTGCCCTTCGGTCCCAATTATACTCGATTTGTATCAAAAGAATTTGATCAATTGTATGATGAAATTTCAACGGGTATAGTAAGATCTGATGAAGACCTTCAACAGAGGAATGCCAACATCAATAATGCCAATCAAATCTTGAGCGATGAAGCACCTTTTATATTGCTGTATTTTGACAAGAGCTTGAGGCTGATGCAGAAAAACATTGAAGGACTCAGCAACGATCCCATCAATCGCTTGGATTTGAGGAGGGTACGGTTTAAAAACTCGCTTTAAAAAAGTTATCTAATTCTATATTTTGGGCACGGGCAGCATCAAGGTCTGATTTATTGCCTTGCCACCATTTAGCGCCTTGATAGATGAAGATGATGTTTTCGCCAATGTCTTTAACCGTTTTCATGTCGTGAGAATTGATGACAGTGGTGATATTGAGGTCTTTGGTGATCTGCAAAATCAGGTCATCTATGACTCTACTGGTCAATGGATCTAAGCCGCTATTGGGTTCATCACAGAAAAGATATTTGATGGGCAGCGCGATAGCACGTGCTATGCCCACGCGTTTTTTCATTCCTCCTGATATTTCGGAGGGGAATTTATTGTTGGAGTTTACCAAGTTTACTTTAGATAAACACTCATTGACGCGGTGTTTTCTCTCTTCTTTGCTCATGGATGAGAACATCTTGAGCGGAAATTCGACGTTTTCCTCTACGGTGAGTGAATCAAACAAGGCGTTATTTTGGAAGAGCATTCCAATTTGCTTTCGGAGTTCTTGTTTTTGATCGTATTCGAGCGACAAGAAATCTTGGTCATCGTAGATGATTTTACCTTCTTGCGGGGTAAGGAGGCCAACCAAACATTTTAAAAACACACTTTTTCCGCTTCCGCTGGCACCAATGACCAAATTGGGCACACCTGGCTGAAAGGTTGCATTGATATTGTTGAGGATTTTTCGTCCGCCCAAAGTAATTCCAACTGATTCTACCTCTATCATAATCCCAAGAAAATCTGAGCAATTACCAAGTCGAAAAACAAAATGAATATACAAATACGAGTCACTGCATAGGTTCCTGCTGCACCAACTTCAAGGGCTCCACCTTCGGTGTAATACCCTTGATAGGAGCTGAGGCTCGTGATGATAAAAGAGAAAATGAACGATTTAATCAGCATGATTTTTACGTATTCTGGATGGAATACCATTCTCGCGCCTTCAATGAGGTCATCGAAAGATAGGGCAGCGGTAAATTTAGTGGCTACCGCACCTCCAGTCATGAGTAAAAAGTTTGCAGCAATGATCAACGACGGTATCATGATCAATCCGGCAATAATTTTTGGCAATGCTACGAAAGAAGCGCTGTTGATGCCCATAACTTCGTAAGCATCAATTTGTTCAGAGATTTTCTTGTTGCCTATTTCAGAGGCAATGTTTGCTCCAACCTTGCCGGCCAAAACCAGACAGGTGATGGTAGGCGCCAATTCCAAAATAGCACTGGTGCTTACTACAGATCCAACTACAAATTTTGGAATCAATTGGGTGGGGAAAAGATCGCTGGGTGTTAATAATTGGTTGGCCGTTTGAATGGTGGTTACCGCGCCCAAAAAAAACGCAATTAAAGCCACAACCAACAACGATTCTATACCGATATTGTGCATTTCTCGGAAGGTAATCTTCCAAAAAACCGACCATTTTTGAGGTCTTTTCATGACGTATTTCATGAAAATCATGAATCGACCTATTTCCGTAAAGAAGTTCATTTTTCGAGGGGTGAAGTTACTGATTATTTAAGAAATTTTCGACCAAATTGTTCTATTTGGGGTTTTTGATAATTCGTTTCTGATGGGTTCACTTTCTGGTAACATTAACATTTCGTCTCTGTCTAGCCAACTCACAGCCTCGTGTCTTGCCGCAATTAAAATGGCTTCGTCGTGTCTAATATCGGCCAATTTTAAATCTAAAATACCGCTTTGTTTGGTGCCGTCTAATTCACCCGGTCCCCTTAAATCCAAATCCACTTGCGCAATTTCAAATCCATCGTTGGTGCGAACCATCGTTTGAATGCGCTTTTTGCCGTTTTCGGATAGTTTATGACCACTGATTAGAATACAATAACTTTGTTCAGCTCCTCTGCCTACACGTCCTCTCAGCTGATGCAACTGCGATAGTCCAAAACGCTCTGCATTTTCAATGACCATTACCGATGCGTTGGGCACATTCACACCCACTTCAATCACCGTAGTGGCAATCATAATATCAGTGGCGCCGGTTTTAAATTTCGACATTTCGCTGTCTTTTTCCGACGGTTTCATTTTGCCGTGAAGCAAACTGTATTTGAAATCGGGCGGCGGAAGAAATTCCGTTACCATATCGTAGCCCGACATCAAGCTCTTGAGTTCCAGCTTGGGAGAGTCGTCAATCAGCGGAAAAACATAGTAAATCTGCCTGCCGCGCGCTATTTCGTCTTTGATGAAGTCCATCACTGATGTGCGCATGGCTTCGTTTTTATGTACCGTCTTGATGGGTTTTCTTCCCTTGGG
>CAYPBJ010000037.1:12421-18266 GCA_964408945.1 uncultured Rhizobium sp.
ACGTCTTGCCTGATTTCCTTGATTACTCTTTTCTGGGCGTTGGTCAGTTCAAATGGCAAATGGTTTTGATAAAACTCATTGAACTTTTCACCCACTTGATCAAAAATAACCCCTTTATAAGTTCTATTTCTGTTGCCTTTCAGTTGCAAATGTCTGAGTTGCAAATAGAATAATTCTTCAAATTTCAGTCTTTTTTTTGCGGTTTCGAGGGACGCTACATTCTTCGGAGCATGCAACATTCGAAGCGCATCTGTTCGGGTGGGAAAATGAAATTTTTGGCAAATTTCCTGCGGAAGATTTTCGGGGACAGCAAAGTCTGCCTGATTTACCACCAGTTTGGTCAGTGACGCCAACGTTTTACTATCCACGCGTTTGCGTTTGAGCGACTCCGTCAGTGGATAAACGGGCACCAGTCCCAAGCTCGACGGTTGAAAATCGGCCGTTAACACTTCCAATTCAGGATGAACAATGCTCAATTTCCCTTTGAAATCATTGACTTTTCCGTAGATGAGGTAGGTTTCATTGGGTTTCAGATATTTTTCAATCCATTGAGCGCCTTGAAACCAAACCAATTCCAATTCTCCGGTAGCATCTCTAAAGGAAGCGGTGAATCTCCGCCCGGGCCCTTGTCCGGTAAGTCCTTCAGGAATAATTTTTCCGGTGAGTTGCACCCCAACATCCACAAAGTTCTTCAATTCCGCCACCGCCACAATTTGCGATCTATCTTCATGTCTAAACGGATAATGGCTTATCAGATCAGCAACGGTAAAAATGCCCAACTCGGTATTGAGGGCCTGCGCCTTGGCAGGACCAACACCTTTGAGAAACTCAATCTTGGTATCGAGCGGGGTGGGCATGGTGCAAAAGTAAAGATATCAATAGTTTTTTATATTTTCGTTTAGGTAACATATTGTTGATAAACATGAAACCCCTCAAATACCTCTTCACTTTTGTGCCCGCCGCGGCTGTGTGGGTATCGCTCACCCAAACCGGATGGCTCACCTGGTTTGGAACCCTGTTTGTCTTCGGATTCATCCCGCTCCTTGAATGGGTCATGGGCGTTAAACAAGCCAAAATAAACGAAGACGAACTTCAACTCCGCGCAAAAGACCCCATTTACGATTGGATGCTCTACATCGTGGTGCCCTTCCAATGGGCTACACTCGCATTTTTTGCACACTCCATGTACTTGAATTTCAACGAATCCCCCGAAAATCAACTGTCGCTGTCGGAAATCATCGGACGCATATTTGCGATGGGAATTCTGTGTGGATCCTTCGGAATCAACGTCGCTCACGAGCTCGGACATCGATCCAATAAAACCGAACAATTTCTGGCTAAAACGCTGCTTTTGAGCTCGTTATACATGCATTTTTTCATTGAACACAACCGCGGACATCACAAGTCGGTGGCCACTCCCGAAGACCCCTCGTCGGCGCGCCTCAATGAACCGGTGCAACTTTTTTGGATTCGCTCCATGGTTCAGACTTGGCTCAGCGCTTGGCACCTCGAATTCGAGCGACTTCAGCGCACAGGAAAATCACGCTTCCACTTCACCAACGAAATGCTGCAATTCCAAATCATTCAGTCCGCCTTCGTTGCTCTGATTTTTTTTTTCGGGGGATTTTGGGTCGCCCTTACCGTCCTAGCTGCCGCATTGGTCGGCGCTATTCTCCTAGAAACTATCAACTATATTGAGCACTACGGACTTCAACGCCGAAAACTCGACAACGGTTATTACGAGAGGGTAGAGCTGCACCATTCCTGGAATTCCGACCACCTCATTGGCCGGCTCATCTTATTCGAACTCTCGCGCCACTCAGACCACCATTACAAGACCAACAAAAAGTATCAAACCCTCATCAGCGCTGACGAAGCCCCACAAATGCCCACCGGTTATCCCGGAATGATGGTGTTGAGCTTGATTACCCCGTTGTGGTTTTATGTAATGAATGATAGGGTAGGCGGTGGTCGGTAGTCCATAGTCTGTAGTCCGTAGTCCGTAGGCCATAGTCCATAGTCTGTAGTCTGTAGTCTGTAGTCCATAGTCTGTAGTCCGTAGTCAGTAGTCAATGGTCGGTAGTCCATAGTCAATGGTCGGTAGTCCGTAGTCTAAAGTCCGTAGTCGTTGGTCAATAGTCTTTGGCCCATGGACTTCAGACTACAGACTACAGACTCCGGACCATGGACTTCGGACTTCAGACCACCGACTACCGACTTTTCATTATCTTTGCAAAATGCTTAACGGAAAAACCGCTCTGATCACCGGTGCTTCTCGAGGAATTGGGAAAGGCATCGCTGAAGTTTTTGCTAAAAATGGATGCAATATCGCTTTTACTTTTGCTAGTTCTGTTGAAAAGGCACAGGCCTTCGAAAAGGAACTGTCTGAAACTTATGGCGTAAAAGTGAAAGGCTATCAAAGCAATGCAGCAGATTTTAAGCAAAGCGAAGAGTTAGCATCCCAAGTAATCACCGACTTCGGAAGAGTAGATGTGCTCATCAACAACGCCGGTATCACTCGCGATACGCTCATGTTGAGAATGACCGAAGAACAGTGGGATGATGTGATCAATACCAATTTGAAGTCGGCATTCAATTTGACCAAGGCATTTTTGAAGCATTTCTTGGGAAATAGAGCCGGTTCTATCATCAATATGACTTCGGTAGTGGGCGTGACGGGCAATGCCGGACAAGCAAACTACGCGGCGTCGAAGGCGGGTATGATTGGATTTACCAAGAGTATTGCCAAAGAATTGGGCTCAAGAAATGTGCGTTGCAATGCCGTGGCGCCTGGTTTTATTGAAACTGAAATGACCCACGTGTTGAACGAGGAAACCAAACAAGGTTGGATCAATACCATTCCGTTGAAACGAGGCGGAACTCCAGAAGATGTTGCCAATGCATGCCTATTCTTGGCTTCTGATATGAGTTCATACGTTACCGGGCAGACTTTGTCGGTTTGTGGCGGTATGTTGATGTAATTTTTACGATCTTTGCAAAATGCCACTCGATCAGGTAGACGCTGACGAACTTTATCCCGATGATAAAAACATGGGGTTCTTTGATCACCTCGATGAACTTCGTGCGAGGTTGGTTAAAATTGCCTACATCCTTATAGTTGCTACCATTATTTGCTTCGTATTTGTAGAAGACATTTTCAATTTGATTGTCATGTCGCCCTTTGAGCCTGGTTTCTGGGGATATGAATTCTTCTGCAAGGCGGGTAGATTTTTTACCCAATCGGATGCTCTTTGTTGGACACCTCCAAAGCTTTCCATGCAAAGTCAGCAAATTCAAGGTCAGTTTGTAAGTGCCTTTAAGATTTCGTTTGTGGTGGGAACCATTGCGAGTTTTCCTTTGGTGGTTTGGCAATTGTGGTCGTTTGTGAAGCCAGCCCTCAACATCAAGGAAGTGAAACGAGTTCAAAAGAGTTTATTTGTTGTATCTGTTTTGTTTTTCACTGGGGTTTTCTTCGCTTATTTTCTTCTTGTACCCGTTGCAACCAATTTCTTGCTCACGTATTCGTTGAATGAGAATATTCAGAACATCATTACCATTTCATCGGTGACGGGTTTTGTCAGTTTTATGAGTTTGGCAACAGGCCTGGTTTTTGAACTGCCCGTGTTGATCTATATTTTGGCGAGCATTGGGTTGGTTACATCTGATTTATTGAAAAAATATTGGAGGTATGCCGCGGTGATTATTTTCATCATTGCCGGAATTGCCACTCCATCGCCCGATATGTTTTCTCAGCTTTTATTGGGACTTCCACTCATGTCTTTATATGTTGTGGGTATTCAAATTGCTAAAAGAGTAGAGAAACGCAAAGCACAAGATTAAATTTGAAACATGAATATTTCCGTTGGTTCCGATCATGCAGGTTTTGAATTGAAAAATGACCTGTTGGTTTATCTTTTAGAAAAAGGCTATAACCCCATAGATATGGGTCCTGATTCTGCTGACAGTGTAGATTATCCTGATTACGCACATCGCGTGGCTGATTCAGTAGTTGAAGAACCTAACACTTTGGGCATCCTCATCTGCGGAAGCGGAAATGGCGTTTGCATAACAGCCAACAAGCATCAAGGTGTGAGAGCGGCTTTGGCTTGGGAACCCGAATTAGCGTCCCTCGCAAGACAACACAACAATGCCAACGTGATATGTCTTCCTGCCAGATTCATTTCGAAAGATACGGCTTTCGCCATCGTTGACGCTTATTTGTGCGCAGAATTTGAAGGTGGAAGACACGCCAATCGCGTGAACAAAATTGAAGGAAATGTCTGCTGAGCAAAACCTTGAAGCGGTAAGAATGTTGGGCTTGAAGTTGCCCACAGACCCGCGCTGGGTAAATATTGCAGAAAAATCTTTGGAAGAAATTCTGATTGATCACGCATTTTGCGAGCAAAAAGCAGCCACTTCGGGTATTTCGTTGATTGTAAAATACTCTCACTTGGAGAGAATTGTCAAGGAAGTTACCCCATTGGTAGCCGAAGAATGGGGGCATTTCAGACGCGTCCTCAAAGAAATGGATAAGCGAGGCATCAAGCTCGGTAGAATGCGCAAAGATGAATATGTAGTTGGTTTACAGCAAAACATGAACATGGGAGACCATAAAATGATTTTGTTGGAAAAATTGCTGGTTTTTGCCCTCATCGAAGCCCGCAGTTGCGAGCGTTTCCGTTTGCTCAGCCTCTATTGCAACGAAGAATCACTCAGGTCATTTTACCATGAATTTATGGTATCAGAGGCCGGTCATTATGTGATGTTTATCGATTTAGCTAAAGAATACTATCCCGAAGAAGTGGTTAAAGCCCGTTGGCAAGAATGGTTAAAGATTGAAGCTGATATTTTATCGAAATTAGAACTTCGCGGCGACCGAGTGCACTGATTTTAGTGTAACTTGCCTCTCTATGAATTCATTGACGCATTTTTTCGAAGGCCTTTCGCCCATGATGCAAGGATTCACAGGTTCCATGTTCACCTGGTTTCTCACTGCTCTAGGTGCTGCCGTAGTTTTTTTTATCAAGGACATTAAACGCGGATTTATGGATACCCTCCTCGGATTTACCGGTGGGGTGATGCTTGCCGCAAGTTTTTGGAGTTTATTAAATCCAGCCATTGAAATGGCCGAACTTTCATGGGGTGAATCTCGTGCTTGGATACCCGTAGCCATTGGCTTTTTGGGCGGTGCATTTTTCTTGTTTGGACTGGATCAATGGCTGCCACATTTGCACTTAAACGAACCCATCACCAAAGCCGAAGGTGTAAAAACCAATTGGAATAAAACCGTATTACTTGTTTTAGCCATCACCCTCCACAACATTCCTGAAGGACTGGCAGTAGGAGTTGCCTTTGGCGCGGTTGCCGAAGGAATTCCCGGTGCAGACCTAACGGGAGCCATAGCGTTAACTATAGGAATTGGTATTCAAGATTTTCCCGAAGGAATGGCGGTTTCGCTTCCGCTTCGTCGTTTCGGATTGTCTCGATGGAAGTCTTTTCTCTGGGGACAATTATCTGGGGTAGTTGAGCCCGTTGCGGCCATCTTAGGCGTCGCTTTAGTCATGTGGGCGCAAGACATTCTTCCGTATGCGCTCGCCTTTGCCGCCGGCGCCATGATCTATGTTGTCGTAGAAGAGGTTATCCCCGAATCACACAGCAACGGCCACACTGATAAAGCCACTCTCGGACTTATGTTCGGCTTCGTCTTGATGATGTCGTTGGATGTGGGGCTTTAGACTTTGGTACCTGGTACTTGGTCCATAGTCTGTGGTCTGTAGTCGATGGTCCATAGTCCATAGTCTGTAGTCTGTAGTCAAAACTCGCTACCCGCTACCCGATACCCGAT
>CAYPBJ010000038.1:0-12385 GCA_964408945.1 uncultured Rhizobium sp.
TGGTACATGGTACATGGTACATGGTACATGGTACATGGTACATGGTACATGGTCGATGGTACATGGTCTAAAGACGGGAGCCGGGAGCCGGGAGACGAGAGACTAGTAACCCGGCACCCGAAACCCGAAACCCGGTACCCGAAACCCGGTACCCGGTACCCTCTACCTGGTACCTAGTACCTGGTACCAACTAAAACCTGTTTAGCGGATTCTAATACTTGGTTAATTCCAGCAGCGTTTTTGCCGCCAGCCGTTGCGAAGAAGGGCTGTCCGCCGCCGCCTCCCTGAATGTGTGTGCCCCAGTCGCGAACCCAATGTGATGCGTTCCAGCCTTGAGATTCAACCAAAGTCTCGTCAATGTAAACCGAAATTCCTGGCTTAGAATCAATTTCATAAACCAAAACCGTTACCAAATTTGGGTGCTCCTGCTTAAGTTGGAAACACAGTTGTTTTGCCGCTTCAGCATTGGGAATATCTACTTTTTCGGCAATGAATGAACAAATACCGTTTTGAATTCTGCCCAATAAGAAATTTTTAACCTGCGCAACTTGTTGGAGCTGGAATTTTTCGATTTCCAATTTGAGCTTTTGATTCTCATCAATTAGTTTTTCAACCGATTCTAACGCATTTTTAGTCCCATTCAATAATGATGATATCGCATCCAATTGGGCGATTTTGTCATTGTAAAACTCCCAAGCTCTTTCATTGGTTACAGCCTCGATGCGTCTGATACCCGCGCTTACAGATCCTTCGGAAAGAAGCTTGAATAAGCCAATTTCACCGGTGTTTTTCACGTGGGTTCCGCCGCAAAGTTCTATAGAATAATTCCGATCAAATTCAATTGCGCGGACAAATTCACCGTATTTCTCACCAAATAAAGCCATCGCACCCATATTCTTTGCCTCTTCTATAGGCAAATTGCGATATTCGTTTAGTGAAATATTTTCCCTGATTTTTTCGTTAACTCGAGCCTCCACTTTCTGAATTTCTTCGTCAGACATTTTTCCAAAATGACTGAAGTCGAAACGAAGTGCCTTGTCGTTAACCAAACTTCCTTTTTGGGCAACATGCTCGCCCAAAACTTCGCGCAAAGCACTGTGCATCAAATGAGTAGCACTGTGATTTGACGAAATCAACAATCGACTGTGTGCGTCCACTTCTGCTTTAAATAACTGATTGGCATTTATTATATCCGACTCTGTTATGCAGATGTGCAGTTTGTTTTCTTTTTGGGTATCAATGATTTCAATGCGTTCGCCATCTTCACCAATGAGCCTTCCACGATCACCAACTTGTCCGCCGCTTTCAGCATAAAACGGAGAGTCTCCCAATACAATCTGGGTAAATGACTTTCCTTTAACAACAACGGTGCGATAGCGAGAAATATCGGTTTTTACCGAGGTTTGGTCGTATCCACAAAAGGTTTCTTCCGAATTTTCGTTCAACACCACCCAGTCGCCCAATTCTTTCTTGGCATCGGCTTTTGAACGATTTTTCTGCTCCAAAAGTGCGGATTCAAATCCGGCGTGATCCAAGGTCAAACCCTTTTCTCGAGCAATCACTTCGGTGAGGTCAATGGGAAATCCAAAGGTATCATAAAGTTCAAAAGCAACAGAACCAGCAATATTTTTGCCGGGATTTTCAGCAAAATAGTGGTTCAACCGTTGTATACCGGTACTCAAAGTCCTGAAAAATGAATTTTCTTCCTCTTTGATTACACGAGCAATGAAATCTTTCTGCTGGATGATTTCGGTGAATGAATCTTTAAAATAATCAGCCAATTCAGCCACCAATTCATGCATGAATGCCGATTCAAACCCAAGGTAGCTATAACCATATCTTACGGCTCTTCGAAGAATTCTGCGCACCACATATCCTGCTCCTGCATTGGATGGAATTTGTCCATCGGCAATGACCATAGTAACCGCTCGAATGTGATCTGCAATTACTCGAAAAGCAATGTCTTGCGCTTCGTCATCGCCGTATTTTTTCCCAGATAGAGCCTCAGTTTTTCTGATGATGTATTGAAAGATATCGGTATCGTAGTTTGATTTTTTATTCTGAATCACTCTCACCAAACGCTCAAATCCCATACCTGTATCTACGTGTTTAGCAGGTAGATTCACCAAAGACCCATCGGCTTTTCGGTTGAATTCCATGAACACGTTGTTCCAAATTTCAATGACTTCAGGATGATCGTTATTTACCAATAAAGCCCCGCTTAATGAAGCTCGTTCATCATCATCGCGCATATCAAAGTGAATCTCGGTGCAAGGCCCGCATGGACCGGTATCGCCCATCTCCCAGAAGTTATCCTTTTTATTTCCTTTGAGAATTCTTTCGGGGGATATTACTTCGGCCCAAATATCAAAAGCTTCTTGATCAAAAGAAATATTTGACGCCTCATCACCTTCAAACACAGTCACATACAAACGATCTTTAGGAAGTTTGTAAACATCGGTTAGAAGTTCCCAAGCCCATAATATAGCGTCACGCTTAAAATAATCACCGAAACTCCAGTTACCCAACATCTCAAACAAGGTATGATGGTAATGATCATGTCCAACTTCCTCTAAATCATTATGTTTACCGCTAACACGGAGGCATTTTTGACTATTCGCAACGCGAGTATCGGTGGCTGATGTATTCCCAAGGAAGAAATCTTTGAATTGGTTCATCCCGGCGTTGGTGAACATCAAGGTTGGATCGCCTTTCACTACTACAGGTGCCGAAGGAACGATTTTATGTCCTTTAGAAGCAAAAAAATCAAGGAATTGCTTTTTGATTTCGAGGGAATTTTGATTCATTTTAATGCTATTTTAAGCGGCGCGAAGGCCTAAATTTTGGCGCAAAGATACAAAGAAAAAGGCCACACTTTCGTGCGGCCCATCTCCTCTCTTATAAATAAAACTGGTTTAGTTGGTTGCAGTCAATTTAGGCGCTGCAGCCTTGATTTCATTGCTAGAACCGTCTGCAAACTTCTCGAAATTCTTATTGAAAAGTTCTGCCAATTTCTGACATTGAGCATCATAAGCGGTGGCGTCTGCCCAAGTGTTTCTTGGATTTAGCAACTCAGTAGGCACATTTTCACAAGCAGTTGGCATCAACATACCAAAAACTGGATGCTCAATGAATTCGCCATTCAATTTACCTTCCAACGCAGCTGTTATCATTGCACGGGTATAGCTCAATTTCATTCTGCTACCCACGCCGTAAGGTCCACCGGTCCATCCAGTGTTTACCAACCAAACGTTTACGTTAGGATTTTCATTCAATTTTTTACCCAACATTTCGGCGTATTTCGCAGGATGCAAAGGCAAAAATGCTTGTCCAAAACAAGCAGAGAAAGTAGCTTGAGGCTCTGTTACACCGGCTTCAGTACCAGCAACTTTTGCTGTATATCCGCTGATGAAATGATACATTGCTTGTGCTGAAGTTAACTTTGAAATTGGAGGCAACACACCAAATGCATCTGCCGTCAAGAAGAAAATATTCTTAGGAGCATCTCCTATAGATGGAACTGCGATATTGTCGATGTAATCAATAGGGTAAGCAACACGAGTATTTTCAGTAACGGAAATATTATCAAAGTCTACTTGATTGGTACCTTCAAAGAAACGAACGTTTTCAACCAAGGCGCCGTGTTTAATAGCATTCCAGATTTGAGGTTCTTTTTCTTCAGTTAAATTTACGCATTTTGCGTAGCAACCGCCTTCGAAATTGAAAACGGTCTTATCAGACCAACCGTGTTCATCATCACCAATCAATTTTCTCTGAGGATCAGCAGACAAGGTAGTTTTACCGGTTCCGCTCAAACCAAAGAAAATAGCAGTATCGCCGTCTTTACCAATATTCGCTGAACAGTGCATGCTCAACACTCCTCTTTCTTGAGGTAGGATGTAGTTCAAAACACCAAAAATTCCTTTTTTAATTTCACCTGTGTATCCGCTACCACCAATCAAAATGATCTTACGCTTCATACTAACAATGGTAAAATTAGATTGACGAACGCCGTCAACTGCCGGATCTGCCTTAAACGAAGGAGCAGCAACTATCACCCATTCAGTAGGCTGAGTAGCGATTTCTGTAGCTGATGGACGTAAAAACAAATGTTTTGCAAATAGATTTTGATAAGCACTCTCTGTAATCACTTGAATGTTCAAACGGTACTCAGGGTCAGCACACGCATATGCATGACGAATGAATACTTCTTTTGATTGCAAATGATTGGTCACTTTATTCAACAACCCATCGAAATGATCTTCAGAAACTGGCTGATTCACAGGACCCCACCATGCGGTGTTTTCTGTTACTGAATCTTTCACCGTGAATTTGTCTTTGGGACTTCTTCCGGTAAATTCACCTGTGTCAGCGGCCAAAGCATTTTGGTCGGTCAGTTGTCCTTCGTTGCGCTCTAGCGCTTTTTGCACGAGTTCGTCGGTAGTTAAGTTTTCAAATACCTGACTCGCATTGCTTCGAATGGCTGAAATCAGCTGTTCATTGGTTATCATAGAAAAATTACACTATTTTTGGTCCTGCAAAAATACCCATAAAATCGAGGGGTTGAGCTGAAACAATGTCCATTTCACACAAATGAATTACTCACAAATAAAATTCGTTTTTTTGAATGTTCAATAAATAATATATCATTGAAATACAAATACTTAACCCCAAACAATCAATACAAAAGTGTTTACATGACACTTTTGATTTTGTGCATTAGTTTTTTCCCATTTAGAAACAAAAGCAATCTTCAAGCACAAAACTTAAATACCAACATCCCTGTGCAAACAGGAATATACGCTGTAAACATAGGTTGGTATTTCATAAATCATCAATGGGAAAAGAATTTAAATCCAGACCCAAGCACATGGACTGTGCCCCTGATTGACAGAGCAGCCATATACAATTACAACTCATCAGCCGTAAAAGCTTCTGATGCTAGTATTGGCGCAACCCTATTAATTAGCGGAATTCAATGCATAGACGGAAATAAAATTGATTGGCAGCATGCTAATTTATTGGCTCAAAATCTATTTATCACTGCAAACCTAACGCAAAGTGTAAAACTAAGCTTTCAAAGAAACAGACCCTACACCCAAGGTCAAAATCCGATTTCAAAGGGCAATGACGACTTTTATTCTTTCTTCTCAGGACATAGCTCTGTCTCTGCAGCAGCAGCCACCACAGGCCTTTGGGTAGCTTACCACACACCCAGCACACAAACGCAAAAAACAATGGCATGGACAGCTGCAGGTCTGTCTTTAACAACAGGCATTCTTAGAATTGCCGCCGGAAAACATTATCCCAGCGATGTTCTAGTTGGTTGGATTGTGGGTTCTGGAGTAGCCCTTCTGAATGGAGTTATTTTTTCAGCTTCTCGCTGAATAATTTCTTGAACTTCTCCACCTTCTCACCTACTACAAACGTACAATACGGATTGTCTGGATTGTTTGCGAAATAATCTTGGTGGTAGTCTTCAGCGTCGGAGAAATCCTTTAATGGAACGATTTCCGTAACTATTTTACCTGTCCACAGTCCAGATTCTTCCACTGCTGATTTACTAGCATTTGCAATTTCTTTTTGTTGTTCATCCAGGAAATATATGCCACTTCGGTATTGAGTTCCAACGTCGTTGCCTTGTCTATTCAATGTTGTGGGATCGTGAATTCTCCAAAACACCGTCAAGATTTCTTCAAAACTAGTTTCTTGGGTATTGAAGACCAATTTCACAACTTCCACGCACTGCGTTCTTCCGGTACAAACCTCTCTATAGGTGGGCTTTTTCACCAATCCGTTGGAATAACCGCAACTGATAGAAACAATGCCTTTCATGTTTTTATAAACGGCATCTAAACACCAAAAACATCCTCCGCCTAAAATGCAAGTATCGAGATTTTCAGATTGAATTTGTTCCATTTGATTTGTTTTAATTTTTGTATTTTGGGAATTTACCGTAGAAGTACAAGCCGTCAATAAAGCCGCAAAAAACAACGACAATATTGAATTAACCCTTGGTTTTATAGCCTTTTGACTGTAAAAAGATTTTGATCTTGTCAGCAACGTCTCCTTGAATAAGAATGTCTCCTTCTTTGGAGCTTCCGCCCACTCCGCAGTGATTTTTAAGTTGTTTTTCAAGTTCTTTCAGGTCCTCCTTGCTGCCTATGAATTCCTTAATCACCACCGTCGGCTTTCCGTTGCGCACTTCCCTTCTTACATACAGTTTTTGTTTTTCCGGGGGAAGTGTTTCTTCTTCGTGTACCTGATGTAGTTGATTTAAATATTCAGAGTTTGTAGAGTAAACGATTCCCGACTTGTTTTTGTTTTTGTTGCTCATACAATCAATCGCTATTTTCTATGAATTACTCCTGCTTGTGGTTGAGCCTGAGGCATAATGATAAGATCATTGATATTCACGTGAGGCTTGCGTGTGCAACAATAATGAACAGCATCTGCGATATCTTCAGCCACCAAATTTTCAAATCCTTGGTAAACGGTCTTTGCACGCTCTTCATCACCCTCAAACCTCACTACACTAAATTCAGTTTCAACAGCTCCAGGATGAATTCCCGTAACTCGAATGCCAAATGCCGCTAATTCTATTCGCATTGCCTTATTCAAAGCATCAACGGCATGTTTTGTAGCACAATAAACATTACCGTTGGTGTAAACTTCCTTACCTGCAATTGAACCAATATTGACTATATGTCCTGTTAGTCTATCTTTCATTCCTCTGGAAACTTCCCTAGACATGTAAAGCAATCCCTTGATATTGGTATCTATCATGGTGTTCCAATGGTCAATATTTCCGTCGTAAAACTGCGATAAACCCAGTGCTAATCCTGCGTTATTTACTAATACATCAATATTTTTCCAATCTTCAGGAAGCGATTGTAACGCATCAACCACTTGATTATTGTCTCTCACATCGAAATTTAAGATCCATACATCGTTTTCTCCATACTGAGCCTGGAATTCTAGGAGTCGTTCTTGTCTTCTACCTGTAACAATGACTTTATATCCATCGGAAAGAAAACGTTCAGCACAAGCTTTACCAATTCCTGAAGTTCCGCCCGTTATTAATGCAATCTTTTTCATATCATTTTTTCGTTGCTGTGATGATCATATTTGGAGTAACTACTATATTTCTTGTACTTCTACCGGTAGCAAAAACCATTAACTTAAACCACAGATTATAATGCAAATACAACATCTTTCTCAACAATTCCTTTAAGGGATTTTGAACCGAAACATCAGAAGCATGCACACTGGCAGACTGGAATCCGCATGCCAACATCACCTGCTGCGCAGAAGAGGCATTCAAATAGTTTTCATGGGTAAAATCACCATTGGCAAACACCGATGCAAATAGGGAATCTAAGTTTGGAGTTCTGAAAATTGCCTTTCCGTTGGGGGATAATTTCTCTTGAATGAGCTTTAATAAATCTACCAACTCGTCTTTGGTGAAATGCTCAATAATGTCTGTACCGACAATCACATCAAATTGTTCATTATGTGTTTTTAGGTAGTCAATAGCATCTCCTTCTTGAACCTCTGATACACCCATAGAATGGGCCACTTTAACTTGCTCTTGACTAAGGTCCAAACCTTTCAAATTCACATACCCTTTTTCTTTAAGTAATTGTATCAAACTACCTGAACCACAGCCCAAATCATAAATTTTTGCATTTTTATTAACCCCATCGAAATGCGGTAAAATTTCGCGAGAAAATCTCCACTTTTCACGATTAAACAAGGTAGTAGCATCCGTCAAAGATGCCCTACCGCTTTGGGTGGTATGGTAATTTGAATATAGCGTCTCCCGATATTTGGTACTCATGAATATTCAAATTTATCGATTCATTACCGGAATATCTACCGAAGCCATAATAGATGTGCAAGTGGCAACTAAAACTTTGCTGCCGTCTTCTAGTACATCAAAAACCTGTCCTTCGCAGAAAATCAAAAACTTACCTGCCTTAATTACACGTCCTATTCCAAGTACTTTTGAAGACGTACTTGGATTCAAATAACTTACTTTTAAATCGGCTGTAACCACATTTTTTTCTTCGCTAACGGTTGTGTATGCTGCAATCCCAGTTACAACATCACACAATGTTGCGGTCACTCCACCGTGCATAAATCCATTTTGTTGAAGGTGATGCGTTTCAATATCCAAACTCATTTCTGCATAGCCGCTATCAACATCCTCAAGAATCAATCCCATGTGGGCGATGAAATGATTGTTCTTCAATCGTTCGTTTAAAAACGACTTCATACTTTCCTTGTCTAATCTCATAAATATTATTTAATGGGGTTATACCCTGATAATCTCAAAATTTTGGTTGCATCGGTAGTTTTGAATAATTCATCCCAACTGCAACCGGTTTCATCGATGTATTTCGATACAATTTTATATCCTACAAAATTGCCGATAAGCGGCGGACATCCCTGAGGAATCCCTGCTCCGAAAGTTTGATCGCCGTATACAAAATACCTTCTGTAAAGGTTAAAATCAGTGCTATAAAGGGCTTTTTGATCTAAAATCAATCTCCACATTTGTCCCTGATCGCGTTCCATCATAGCCCACTCATCTACAGTATATCCCAAATCCAAATTGGGAGCATCTCTATCTGAAATATGCATGAGTAAAGCCCAAATCTTGCCTTCAAAAACAGCTTGAGAAAGCATGTTATTTATTTTATGTTCTGCTTCAAACCTCGACTTCAAATAATTCCATATCAATAAGGTTGGAATTTGGTTGGGATCGTTGTAGCGCATGTAAAATGAAGGCACATCAAGTGCCTTGTAGAGGGCAAAAGTGTCGTTCATAAACATTTCCTTGCTGTATCCCAACAAGGTTTTGCCTTTGAATGTATCTACAAACGTGTTGTAATTGCTAAACTGTGAAAAATAACCGTAAAGCACTGGATCTGGAACATTGGATAATTCCGATTGAAGCTTGCTCCACTGGTAATCCAAAGAATTTTTCCAATCAGTATTTACACTGTAATGCTTTTGAACGGCAGCAAAAACGGGCCTGTTTACTTGCAACCAATAATTGAACATGTTGGCAATCATGGAGTCGGGATATCGCGAATATTTGGAATAGTCCATTATTTCGGAAAACCAGACATCAAAAAATCGACCATGCTTTGATTTAACCATCTTTAAATCAGATACTTGCAGTGGATTCTTAGATAGTTCATTCAACTCATCAACAAAGTCAATTTGCTTAATTTGCTTAGACTCTACCCCAGGTTCCCCACATCCGTTCAAAACTACAAGGGCTGCAAAGCCGATGACGAAGAATACTTTATTCAAAATGTTGTTTTTTTGCATGTAATAATCAATTAACGAAGAATGAAAAAATTTGGTTTGTCGGCATTGGCAGTTTTGGCTTTGATGGCTCAATCTGAGCTTCGAGCACAAGGAACAGATAACACGTTCTCATTGGGTTTCAAAATTAGTCCAAATTTCTCCTGGTTGAAAGTCCAGGACGGCGCAATTGAAAATGAAAATATGGGCTTAGGATTTTCCTATGGTTTGACGGGCGACTATAAACTCGGAAATACCGGTAACTATTGGGCAACCGCAGACCTTATGGTTACCACTGCTCCAGTGAGTGTTTTGCATACTGGCGATAAATTGATTCGTTCCAGCGACACCGGCGATATATCTTACACGGGAGTTGTTTTAGATTACAAAGCACAATATTTACAGATTCCTTTGGGGCTAAAATTCAAAACAGCTGAAATGAATGGATTGATATTCACATTCAATGTAGGTATTGCTCCCTCGTTTTTAATCAATAAAAAACTAACAACCAAGACAGATCCTGATTTATACGATCAATACAATTTCAAATCACACGATCCCAACAGTTCAGATCAGACTGCAACTTTGTTAGAGTTTGATGGAGGTAAAAATAAAGATAGTCGTTATTCGATGACTGACAACATTGCCAGTGCTCGTATGAGTATGGTTTTGGGTGCTGGAATTGAATATCCCATTTCTGGAAACTTCCGAATGACTGCAGGTGTAAAATTTGATAATGGCATTGGAGATTTCTTGAAAGACAACCTTTACAGCGCAAGACACAACTTCCTTTCCATACAATTGGGATTGATGTTCTAATGAGCACAGGATCATTGAAAATCTGCGTTCCGCAATTGAACTTTATCATCGGCGATTTTGAAGGCAACACTTCAAAAATCGCCGATGCCATTTATACGGCAAAGCAACAAAACGTAGATTTGGTGGTTTTTTCGGAAATGACCGTTTGCGGCTACCTCCCCGATGATCTTCTTGATTACCCACATTTCATTGAGCGCTGCGAACAGAGTCTTGAAGTTGTAGCGCAGAGCTGTCAAGGAATTGCCGCACTCGTGGGTGGCGTTATGAGAAATCCAGGAAAAGGTCGATTGCTTCAAAACGTTATGTGTTTTATGCAAAACGGTAAGATTGAACACGTCATTGCAAAAACTTTATTGCCCACTTACGATGTATTCGCAGAAGAAAGATACTTCGAAAGCGCTAAATCTCAAGATCCGTTCGATTTTAAAGGGATTAAAATTGGAGTAGCCATTTGTGAAGACCTGTGGGACCTTTACAACGACTTTGAGTACACAATATCCCCCGGAAAAGAACTCAAAGAAAAAGGCGCAGAACTCATCATTAATCCGTCTGCATCGCCTTTTAACATTGGAAAGAACTCGCACAGAAATCGTGTTTTTGTAGGACAAGTAAGCCGTTTTAACCTACCCGTACTGTATGTAAATCAAGTAGGTATTCACACAGAAGTGTTGTTCGATGGAAGCAGCAGAGCGGTTAATCCAAACGGGGAAGTCGCAATGCAATTGCCTGAATTCAAAGAAGCTACGGTGATTGTTGAATTTGAAAATGGAAAATTCAAAGATTCTTCCACTGTTTTAACCGTGGGCGATGACAGCGTGGACCTGATGTACAGAGCCTTGGTGTTTGGAGTAAAAGATTATTTCCAGAAAATGGGCTTTAAACAGGCCATTCTAGGCTCCTCTGGTGGAATGGATTCGGCATTGGTTCAAACTATTTGCTCAGATGCTCTTGGTCCTGAAAATGTTACTGCTGTTTTAATGCCCTCAAAATATTCATCTGATGGATCTGTGAGCGATGCTGAACAACTAAGTAAAAATTTAGGCAATCCCTACCATATTCTTCCCATAAAGGAAGTACACGAAGCTTATGAAAGCACCTTGGCTCATTTTTTTGAAGGAACTACCTCGGGAATTGCGGAAGAAAACATTCAAGCAAGATCACGTGCCGTTATCCTCATGGCCTTGAGCAACAAATTTGGAAAAATCCTCGTAAACACAAGCAATAAAAGTGAATTGGCCGTTGGCTACAGCACTCTTTATGGCGACCTGTGTGGAAGTATATCTGTTATTGGCGATGTATATAAGACCCAAGTGTATGCTATGGCTGAATACCTCAATAAAGAACGAGAAAGAATTCCTTCAAATATCTTGACTAAAGAACCTAGCGCCGAACTCAGACCTGACCAAAAAGACTCTGACAGTCTTCCCATCTATCCTATTTTAGATGGAATTCTCAGGTTATACATTGAAGAGCGCAAAGGCAAGGATGAAATCATTATGGAAGGGTACGATGCCTCGACGGTAACCCGCATCATCAATTTGGTCAACGCCAACGAATACAAGAGATACCAAGCTCCGCCAATCATTCGCGTGAGTAGCAAGGCCTTTGGAAAAGGTCGTATCATGCCGTTAGTGGCAAAATATTCGTGATTTAAATGAAACACTATCCGCCGGCATTTTATAGACTGTGTGCCGCAGCTTTGTTGTTTTTTCTCTCATTCAATTTGGTTATTCCTGAGCTCTCATCGATGCTCAAAGACCTAAATGCCCATGAATATTTAGGATGGATCATTCCCGCATTCTCCTTTAGTGCACTGGTTGCCAGACCCTTGAGTGGTTGGTTGACCGACAATATTGGACGCAGATCAACCATGATTTTAGGAGCAGTGTTTTGCATCGTTGCCGGACTTTTTTATCCCCTAATTGGCAGCATAACCGCATTTTTATTGGTCAGAGCTGTGCACGGCTTTTCTACAGGTTTCACTCCCACCGGATTCACTACCTATACCGCTGATATCATCCCCGAATCTCACCGCGGAAGAGCCATGGGTTGGCTCGGAATGTTCAATAACGCTGGTTCTAGTTTGGGATATGGCCTTGGCGCCATCATTGCCCTTCATTTTGGCAGAAACCAAATGTTTTGGTTCAGTTCACTCCTCGGTATTGCCGCCTTGATCATTTTTTGGACCCTTCCTGAAACCGTCCAATCTAGCAGCAAGCGCAAATTTGAATTCAAATCTAGCAGTCTA
>CAYPBJ010000038.1:12485-17796 GCA_964408945.1 uncultured Rhizobium sp.
TTTTCATTCTTGGGATATCTCTTGAATTTCCGGTAAAATGAACCTTCCATATAGTCCATATAGTACTGAAAATCAACAATACTCTCGTACCAATTTTCGTAGACGCTATAGTAACTGTACCCTCTCCTGATGGCCGTGGTTTTTCTTTTCTGGGGATATCTCATCCCAACAAGATTATAATACTTTAACGCATAAACCGACGTTTGTCCGTCGCTCCCACTTTCCTCTATCTTCAATACCGTAAATAGTTTAGCCCATTTACCCAATTCCAATTTCGCAACCGTATGTATTTGACTTACCTTGGGGATTTTATACAGGGGTAATTCTAAAGTATCGGCATATAAAAAAGAATCGGTAATAACCACTGAATTCACATCTGTGGGTAGTCCGTGAGGACGTTTCAACTCAGGGTCAAATCTAAAGGTAGCAAAGCTTAGAAGGGCGGCCGAAAAGACAAGAACGATATTTTTAAAATTCTGAAGCATTAATATCTCGTGACAACAGCGCCAATTTGTTTGGCCAATTCTAATTTTTTTGTGTTCAAATACATGATAAACTCTAAAATTTCTTCGGGATTATCGTCTGGGTCATTGAGTTTTTTCTGCTCTTCAATGATCATCTCTTCGATTTTCGTTCTTCTTAAATGCAAAAATACATCTATAATTTCTTGTAAAAAGTTATCTTCTTGCTGTTTTACATAAATCAAGTTGCTTTCGAAAGCCGGAGACAATTTGTTATCTTCACTCAAAACCTCTGCGGCAAACGAGACTACCTTTGAATCTATACTTCTAGTAAAAAACTCAATAGGCAGCCATACTTTTTCATCGTAATGCTCTAGGATATGTTGTATAATATATTGAGTTTCGTCGTGTTTAAATTGAAAAAATTCCTCCTTGGTGTATTCATCTAAAATAAAATCGGCCACATTTTTGCCCTCTGAGAAGGGCTTGCCCCCATATAATAGAAGCAATCTAAGAAGAGCCTTTTCTTGATAAATATCAGATAGTTGTACAGTTCTTAATAGGGAATCTTGAGGCTGAATCTGATTGATGATTTGAGATACCTCTTCCAGCAGCTGTTTCTGCTCCTGTTGTTGTACCTTCCTGAGTTCTTTCCCTAATTCTGTATAAATTAAATCACTGCTGATATCAAAAATATGTTCAAGTTCTTTAATTAGAACATCTCGCTTCAATGGATCTCCAATAAGCGATACAGATTCAATAATATCTCTGATGGCATCTGATTTTTTCAAGGGATCATTCTGAGTTCCCTCCAGTAAAAGCTTCGCTTTAAAAGTGATAAAGTTCTGTTCGTTCTGATCTAAATAATTTTTAAAACCTTCGGGCCCCAACTTTTTACAGTAAGAATCGGGGTCTTCACCTTCGGGCATAGGCACAACGCGAACATTCAATCCGCCTTCAAGAAGCAAATTGATACCTCTCATAGACGCCTTCATTCCTGCAGTATCTCCGTCGTAAATGATGGTGGTATTGTCGGTAAATCGCTTAATTAACTTGATTTGTCCTGGTGTAAGAGCTGTTCCACTGCTAGCAACGGCATTGGTTATACCCGATTGATGCAAAGTCATTACGTCGGTGTAACCTTCCATCAAGTAGGCTTTATCTTCCTTTCTGATGGTACCTTTAGCTTGAAAAAGCGCAAACAAGAAATCGCTTTTCTTATACAGAAGTGTTTCTGGTGAATTAACGTATTTGGGGGCTTTATCGACCTTGCCCATGATACGTCCGGCAAACCCAACCACCTTACCAGTAACACCCAATAAAGGAAAAATGACCCTATTTCTAAATAAATCGTAATAACTTCCGTCTTTATCTCGTTGCTTTATTAATCCTGCACTAAGCAAAAACTCCTCGGAATAACCGAGTTTTTTTGCTTTTTGGTAAAAAGCATCCCACCCTGATGGAGAAAAGCCCAAATTCCAATATCGAATGGTTTCTGGCGTATAACCTCGCTCCCTGAAATAGGGCATTGCCACGGTTTTTCCTTCTTCAGAATTGTGTAGTGCTTCTTGAAAAAATTCCAAAGCAAAGTCGTTTGCAGCCTGCAAGTTTTCTTTTTCCCTTTGGAACTGCATTTCGGCATCCTTATTTTCAGTATTGGATTCCACCAATTCAATGCCGTAGCGTTTTGCCAATTGCCTTGCCGCTTCTGTAAAAGTAAGGTTATCAATATCCATCATAAACTGAATGGAATTGCCGCCTTTTTGACAACCAAAACACTTGTAAATACCCATGTTGGGTGTTACCACAAAACTGGGAGTTTTCTCATCATGAAACGGACAATTGCCTTTGTAACGAGATCCAGCCCGCTTCAACTTCACATAATCGCCTACCACATCTTCGATGACGGCAACTTGAAGTAAATGATCTACAGAATTCGGACTAATCATGATGAAGAACATCAAATTTAAGGTTAATTTGCATATCGAACCAACTCAGAACATCCACATGTTAGAGAATATCAAAAAACGAGCTCAAGAACTTTTACCTCGACTAATCGAAATACGTCGCGATCTACATACGAATCCTGAACTTTCATTTGAAGAATTTGAAACCCAAAAAAAAGTGGAAAATTACCTTCAAAACGAACTCGGACTTAAAACCCATCGAATTGCAAATACGGGAGTCGTTGCTCTTATTGAAGGCAAAAATCCAGCCAAGCGCGTCATTGGTTTGCGCGCAGACATGGACGCATTACCTATTGTTGAAATCAACGATGGCCGTCCCTACAGAAGCCAAAACGAAGGCGTCATGCATGCGTGCGGACACGATGCCCACACAACATGTTTGTTAGGCGCAGCCACCATTTTGAACGAAATGCGCGATTCATTCGAAGGCACGGTAAAATTGATCTTTCAACCGGGCGAAGAAAAAATCCCTGGCGGGGCCAGCCTCATGATCAAAGATGGTGTTCTTGACAATCCTAAAGTAGATTTGATGATTGGTCAACACGTGATGCCGTTTTTAGAAACAGGTCAAGTGGGCTTCCGAAAGGGGCTTTACATGGCAAGTGCTGATGAAATTTACATCACCATAAAAGGCAAGGGCGGACACGGAGCTTTACCTCATTTAGCTGTTGATCCCATATTAATTGCTTCCCACATGATTGTGGCTTTGCAACAAGTAGTTTCTAGAATTGCTCGTCCAACAGTTCCCAGTGTTTTAACATTCGGAAAAATCACCGGCATGGGCGCAACCAACGTAATTCCGAGCGAAGTAAAAATTGAAGGTACCTTCCGCACCTTAGACGAAGCATGGCGCAATGAGGCCCATAAGCGCATGACAGAAATTGCCAAAGGCATTGTTGAAGGTATGGGCGGAGAACTTGATTTTCAGATTTCTCGTGGATATCCATTCCTGAAAAACGATCCAGAAGCAACTGAACATTGCATCAATGCAGCTCATCAATACCTCGGCGAATCTCAAGTAAAAGAATTAGACATATGGATGGCCGCCGAAGACTTTTCGTATTTCTCGCAAGCAGTACCCTCTGTTTTCTACCGCTTAGGCACGGGAAATGCAGAGTTAAAAACCAATATCAGCGCTCACAATGCAGCATTCAATATTGACGAGGCTGCACTGGCCAATGGCGCTGGATTGATGGCTTATTTGGTACTAGGTACTAGGTACTAGGTAGTGGGTTTCGGGTTTCGGGTTTCGGGCTTCGGGTTTCAACTTATGAAACCTTGACCGCGGCCTACAGCCTACAGACTACAGCCTACAGACTACAGCCTACAGACTACAGCCTACAGACTACTAACTAAAGACTCTGAACTTCAGACTTCAGACCCACGACCATGTACCATGTACCATGTACCATGTACCATGTACCATGTACCATGTACCATGTACTAAAGTCTATGCCCCAATAACACTACACAACTGTTCAACCGCTGCATCCCAAATAGATGCCGACATCTCCGCTTCGTCTGGATAGACCATTTCTGTGATTATAAGTTCAATGTCACCCGTGATTTCGTCTTGAGCAATTTTAAATTCTAGGTAATCACCAGGTGAACCAATTAAATCAAACTTTACTAATTTGCCTGGAATGTTCTTGGTGAGTTCTGCATTATATTCTGTGCCATCATCCCAAGAAAACTTAAAAGAAGCGCCGCCTTGAACGTCAACATGATCTGCAAACCAACTTTGTAAGCCTGATGGGGAGGAAATGTATTGATATAGGATTTGAGGCGATGATCTCAGTGAGTATTCAAGCTCCAGTTTTGATTTTTTTTCGATGACTTTTTTTGACATGAGTGGCCTCCTTTTTTGCAAACAAAACAAAATCATTGACTTTTCAAAATTTATTCGACTTAACTTCTCATGTATATTTGTGAATTGACATGTCTGCCCGAAACTATTTCATTGTTGTTGCCCTAATAACGGTTCCCATAGCACTTTGGGTCGGAATTTTAGGTTTTGATGAAACCACGAAACTATTATTGACATTTCATCATTCTTGGTTAGATACCATATTTTCCCGAATTACACTGTGGGGAGAATGGCCCATGGTTGTGGTTACTTTATTCTTTTCAGCACTCCTTTTTCGATGGAAGGCCTGGCCTTTCTTTGTTGCATTCGCTGTTGAAGGACTAATAATTCAAGGACTAAAACTTTGGTTTAATTTTCCAAGACCATCGGTGAAATTCCCTGATCTCATGCGTCATATCGAGGGAGTAAAATTAGTTCAATGGAAAGCCTTTCCAAGTGGACATACAGCTGCAGCTTTTTTCGGATCAGGAATTATCATATACATTTTAGGTAAACTAGAAACACCAAAATCACTTTCTATTTCCATCATTTTTCTCGCATTTTTAGTGGGATACAGTCGAATTTACTTAGGTCAACACTCTGTTGAAGACGTTTTATCAGGGGCATTTTTAGGATCTCTATTTTCCTATGTATTTTTGCATTACTTTGACCGTTCAAATGCGGCTAAATTGGCATGAAAAGACTTCCAGTACACTTGCTCTTGACCGCGGTCACTTTAATTTTCACCTTATCGGGTTTGAATCTAACCGCTCTTTTTGATTGGGATGAACTCATTTTCGCCGAATCAGCAAGAGAAATGGTAATTTCAAATAATTGGCTTTACAATCAAATCGGATTTGAACCTTTCTGGGAAAAGCCCCCACTTTTCATTTGGTTACAAGCCCTTTCTTATTCTATTTTTGGACAATTACAAGCGTGGGTTTTTAAAATTCCAAACATCATTGCTGCCGTTTTTGTAGTAAATTTCGCCTATCATTTCGGAGATAAAATGGGCAAACGAATGCTGGGTGCATTTT
>CAYPBJ010000039.1:0-17285 GCA_964408945.1 uncultured Rhizobium sp.
CCAAACCATTTGTAAAAAACAGAATTGCAATGTAAAACCAGTAGATGAGCATTTAACTACAAACATATTGGAAATTCCTTGATTAACACTAGTAACATGTAACTATAAAACAGAAGACTTTAATAGTACATTATTACTATTGTTTCGCTGCGATTATTTATACAATTTCGTAAAGTTAAGAAATTTATACTTTTTTCAATATGGACATACACAATCAATGGCAAAGATTGCTTACCTCATGGTTCGCAAGCAGCAAGAAATTGTTGGTGCTGTTATTGGTGTATTTTGGGATGTTCTCTGCAGTAACGGCCCAAAACTCCTACGTTGTTTCAAATCCTTTTCCGAAAGATTTTTTTATTAAAAATAATGGGCAGTGGAATCATAAAGATTCCAATATTGGTTTTATTCTTTGGACAGGCAATCACAACATTTTATTATCAAAAAAACAAGCCGGGTTCACTTGGGAATATTTTCAAAGTTCTGGCAAGAAAAAATCTTTACAACAAGTTGAAGATCGTATCCAACAAGTGTTCTTGAATTCAAACCCATATCCCGAAATTATGGTTGAGGATTCTTCCAATTTTTATTGGACCTACGGGCCGGCAGAATGGAACTCAAAAGGTTTTAAACGTATCACTTACAAAAATGTATATCCGTCTATTGACGTCTATTACATTACCAGCAACAATCCACAATTAGGACTGTTGAAATACGGCTTTGTTTTACACCCTGGCGCAAATCCCAATCTAATTCAAATCCAGTATTTAGGGGCAAATCTTCAAGCAAAGGGTCGCAATCAACACCTCCTAAAAGCAGAACATTTTGGTTTATTAGACTCTGGCTGGGTGGCCGTACAAAATGAAAAATCCCTCAAAATCAACACCCAATTAAAGAACAACACACTAAACATTCATTTAAATTCCCCAAACCCAGTAAAATCAAAAATCGTCATCGACCCTTATGTCAAGGTTGTTGATAGCTTGATTGATTTTATTAAAAACGTCAAAGGATACGGTAATTTTTCTAACATTATCTCACAAATGGATTTCGATAAATATGGAAATGCCTATGTAATGAGCTTTTCTCAGAGATATCCTGAAATTGCAAAATACGATACTGGCGGTTTTTTAAAATGGGTTTTCTCTGGACAACTTCCAAATATTCCTTGGTATTCAACAGCTCCCAATGATTGGGTAGTTGGAGCATTTGTAATTGATAAAGCTGCCGACGATATTTATATCTCTCAAGGTTTTAAACCCTTTGGTAATGGACCCGAAACCGCCAGAATCAATCTTGACGGTAACTATGACAATTATCTAGCCTATGGAAGGGCTGATGCTCCTGAAATTTGGGATTTAAACATATCATGTAAAAAAAATATGTTGGTCGCATCTGGGGGAGGAATTAGTGAACCTGTTAATATGACAATGCTCCCTAAAACAAGTTCTACCAACAAGCCCAATAAATATCGCGTTACAGACGACACCGCTAGTGTAGGTCAGGATATCGTCAGATCACATATTGATCTCGACAATAATTATTTTGTTTTAATAAATATTAAACAATATCGAACAAATTACGATTCAAATGGCTATCCATTAAATATTTACCTTCACATGTTTACTGCGGTAATCTTGGTAAACGATTCGTTCAATCATCCAAAGTATACCGTTGAATTGAGTAAATATTTTAAACTTAATGAGGCTGATAACTTTATACATGCGTCTTATTTAACCAACCGCTTCAACGGCCTTGCTGTTAATGATTCTTTTGTTTTTGCTTATGATGGAAAAGCCCTCGCTGCCATTGAGAAATTAACCGGTAAAATCAGATGCATCGACTCCGTGGCTTGGCATAAAGGTAAACGCGGACACCTCGGACAATCAGGGATTGCCGCTGACAACTGCAACCATGTTTTTTTAGGAGGTGATAGCGCCAATCTGCTTGTTTATTCATTCGTCAACAATAAGTTTTCTCTCGATACCAATATTCATCTGTTTTCTACCAAGAAAATCCGCAAAACCATCGATGTCCGCTTCAACGAGCTTACAAACCAACTTTTTGTGGCAGGAGATAGCTTTATAGCCTCCTTCCCCAACCCCTTCGCCTCCTCCTGCTCCATCACCCGAACTTTCAACGTTGATACCCTCACCACCTCGCGATGCAAAGGCGATTTCATTGCGCACATCACCGATGGCGATACCAATACAGACTATACCTTCCAGTGGAAAAACCTATCGGCGGCCAATCAACCCATCGTGCAGCTCAATTCAGGTACCAAACGTTTTCACGACACCCTTTTTGACCCCAAACCCGGCGACACCTTCGAACTTCTGGTTGCTAAAAATTACTTCTGCAACGGCGAATACCAAAAATTCGTTTTTACCACCGGTATCGTCAACCGAAGAGACGTTTACGACACCCTCTGCGCGGGCGATACCTTTGCCATCAGGCAGCACCGTGTGGGCTCCGACTCCGTGTTCAGCCATTCCCTCACCAACCGCTATTTGTGCGACTCGGTGGTGACCTACCATGTCACTTTTAAAGACAGCAGCAGCCTGTCGCAATCGGTCACGCTTTGCCGCGGCGACTCCCTAAAAGTCGGTGTTCACACCTACACCGATGCCGGTTTTTACAAAGATACCTTGACCAATTATTTGGGTTGCGACTCCTTCATTTACACCCGTTTTTCCATCGCCAAAGACACCGTTTTGATCAAAGAACACCTCTGCAACACCTTCTTTTACAAAGTGGGCGACTCCGCCTTTTACAAACCCGGAACCTACACCGTGGTCATGAGAGGTTCTACCGGTTGCGACTCGGTGGTCATTGCCCAAATATCCATGTCGCGCGATACCGCCGTGCGCATTCGTCCGAACATCTGCGACGGCGACAGTTTTATGCTCTTGGGACTTAGATACGTTCTGCCTGGAAATTATCAAACCCATTTGCCCAGACTTGACGGCTGTGACTCCATCATTCGGTTGACCCTGAATGTACGTCCCCACCATTGGATAGAACAAGACTCGGCCATTTGCTTCGGCGATTCTGTGTCCGTGGGCTCCAATGTGTATAAAAAACCAGGTGTGTACACCGATTCTCTCAAGAGCCTTTACGGTTGCGACTCGGTGGTGAACACCACTTTGGTCATCAATCCCAAATTCGATACCACGGTGGTTTACATTCTTTGCGGCGACAGCAGCGTGGTCATCAACAACAACACCTACAGTTCATCGGCCAATTTCAACTTCAAGCACAAGTCGAACGCTGGCTGCGATTCTTTGGTCAGATACAGGGTCATCAAAACCAATTTGGAACCCAATTTCAGCATCGACACGGCTCAACTTCCCAAGTTCACCCTCCAAGATTTATCCATCGATGCCAAGAAGTTCATCTGGAGTTTTGACGACGGATTCAGAGATTCGGTCAACTCCAGCATCACCTACCGGTTCATAGAAGCTGACAAAAACCACCGCATTTGCCTCAAAGTCACCGACAGTGTAGGATGCTTAGACAGCATTTGCATTGACATACCGCCCTCAAAACTAACCTTTGAGTTATACAACAGCTTCAGTCCCAACGGCGACGGCTTCAACGATCATTTTGTGGTGAAATCTAACGGCGAAGACCTGCAATACAGCATGATGATTTTCAATAGATGGGGAGCGAAGGTCTACGATGTAGACAAGGCTTGGACCAACCAACCCCAATTGTTCTGGAACGGCCGGGTCATGAACACAGGTCCCGACTGCCCTGCCGGCTCTTACTTTGTGTTGTACACCCTCTACCTAGACGGCCCCGACGCGCCCTCCACCAACATTCACGGAGCCATTAAGTTGATTAGGTGATTGGTTGATTTATAGTTATATTCGAATTTAGCCTATGAAAAGATTTATACTCTCTATCATTTTATTTTTAGGATTTATCAGTGCCACTTGGAGCAGAGGGGGACATCTTGAATATGCAATCACCAAAGACAGCTTGTTGGTGGTGAAAACCTTCATGATTCGCGATTGCAGAGGCACCGCCTTGAACTCAAATTCACTGACCCTCTTTTACCAAATTGGAAATTCAACCTCCTTCAATAAATGCGGTTCAGGAAATAAAAAAGTGGGCGTTCGCAAGAAAATTACCGACATCACTTTTCTGTGTCAAGGGGCCAAAGCGCCCTGCAGTCCGCAAAACACCTACGGTACCGGCAACGGATTTGAACTTCATGAATTTTGGGATACCTTTTCCCTAAAACAAGGGCCGTTCAAAGTGTTGCTCGATTCTTCATCTTGTCAAGAGGTGAAATTCATTGCTGCTATTTGTTGCCGCAATTCAGGCATCACCAACCACTCAACGGCAGGAACAGAAATGCACATTCCGTTGACCATATACTTCGGAAATCTCCGTAAAACCTTGTCTTGGATGAATCAATCGCCCAAGTACCCGTTGAACATCCCTTCAAAATTTGATTATTTCGTGACCCAGGAAGTTCCGCTTTCGGCGAGCGATGAAGAAGGTGATGTGCTCAGATACTCGTTTGATAAATGCTACAACAGTGCAACGGCACAAGTTAACTACACCACCGGTACCCTACAGCCTTTCCCTGCCAACTGCAATGGCTCGTCAGCGGCGTGCAATGCCAATCCGAACTTGCAGTTGCCCAACGGCGTATTTTTAGACAGCAACAGCGGAAGAATGGTCTTCTACAGCCAAAACGTGCAACAAACCGTCAATTTTGCTGTTACCGTGCGCGAATACAAGGCAGATACCAACGGCAATCTAGTGCTCGTTTCCCGCCAACTCAAGGAATATTATTGGTTCATTGGTGATCAACAGTCAGCCAATTTGTCGCCAGAAATAAAATCATTGGATGCCTATGACGCCTTCGTGGGTGATACGCTCGTGGCTGAGTTCAACGTCAATGACCGCTTTTCAGGATCCATCACCAAAACAGATACCATTGATGTTCAATACACTAGCAGTGACACTAGAATTCAGGTGACGGTTTTAAATCCCAAATCAAAAAATAAAAAAGTACAAATCAAGTTCGTTCCCACAGCAGCAGACTTTAAAAATGAACGTTTGTTTGTGAACCTGTATGCTACAGATAGGTACTGCCCTAATCTTACGGGAGCCTTCAAGCGAATTTCCATCAAAGTGAAGAAAAAGGCGCATGTTGGTGTAACGGTTTCAGAAAACCATTGTGAGTCCTTGAATTTGAAGGCCACCGTTGATACTTCGTTGATCAAAGGAAATCTCAGCTTGCAGTGGTTGGTTCAAGATTCAGCCACCAAAGTGGTGTATAAATACAATTCGAATCCGCTAAATTCGCCCCAACTTCCTAAGGGAAAAAAGTACCTTCAACTGGTTCTATCTCATCCCGATTACAGTTTCCCGGAATGGAAAGACACCTTTGTTTTTGCCAAGGCAGGTGAAGTTAAGTATTACAAAAGTTCGAATTTGTGCTCCGGCGACTCTCTGACTTTGGGCATTAATTCCAAAAACATGAAGGGCTTGGCCATGGTAAAATACACCTTGAAAGGCGAAACGATTCAACATCCCCAGAAATTCAAGCCCCAAGACAGTGCTTTCAGAATGTATTTCGAAGCCCTAGACAGTTCTGGTTGCACCGCCAGAGACTCCCAAGATTTCACCGTGGTGCCCCTGCCCCAACCCAAATTCAAAGAGGCCTTGAGTGTGTGCGGAAACCAAGCCGAAATCAAGCTAACTGACTTACCCATTGACGGTTCCTACCAATACCAGTTTACCTGTTCGGCGCCAAATACCATTCAAAACAGTGTTTTTAAATTCAACGATGTTTTTCTAGACGGTAAATCGTTTCCATTTATTAGGGTTAAGACCACCGATACTTTTCAGTGTTCCGCAGTGGATAGTTTTCAATTGAAAGTTTATGATCACCCCAAGTTTTCGAGTGTTTCTAAGGAAATCTGTCAGAATGAAACCTACATTTCCCTAGATGAACTCATTAACGGTAAATTGCACCCCATCATCCATGAATTTCAAATCATTGAGATTCCCGCCGGGAACCCATCGCCACCGTCTCAAGGTTGGTTGGTCAAAAATAGCCAAGGAACGCTGCTGAATGTAGGCCCGAAAAGAGAAGAGCAATTTGCAGGACGTTACCGCATTTTGGTATCCGCCAATGCTCAAACCTCCCAATGCAATTACACAGACACGCTCAGCATTACTGTGGTCAATGAGCCTAAATTTCAGTTTACCGAGGGATTTTTCCTCTGCCAAAATCAACCCTACGACCTTTTAAAAGAGGTGAAATTGGACGGAAAATCGGCTCAAAATGGCATTTTCAGATTGACCCGCTTTGACAATCAGGTGAATCCCGTGGTTTTGGGTACGCAGTTGATTGATCAGCGCATCATGCCCAAAACGGCACGTGCCGGACTTTGGGAAGCGCAGTATATAGGTCCCAGCAACGGATGTTCAGACACATCGGATGTGAGTTTCAGAATTTTCCAAACGCCAGAATCCCGTTTCAACATGAACAACGATTCAGTTTTAACCACGGCATCACCCAAAATTGATATCATCAACAATTCGAGCATCGAAGAAAATTCAACACTGACCTTTCTTTGGAACCCTGGCACTGGAAACCCATCAGACAACTCCACCGAGAGGAACTTCAAATTCACCTATCCAACCATTTCTGCTGAGTACCTCATCACATTAATTAGCAGCAGTATCATTGGTTGCAATGACACGGCAACTCAGAGCATCAGAGTGGTGGAAAAAAACGGTTTGAAGGATTTGATAAAACAAAGTTCGTTTTCGTATTTCAAATTAAGCCTCTACAATTTATCCGGACAACTCATTGACCAACAAACCATTGACAAAGAAACCATTTGGCATACAAAAGTTCCAGGATTGTACATAGCCGTTGTTGAAGGAAGCCACGACGGCCAAAATTTTGAGATTCAATTCAAGGGGAAAGTGGTGATTCAACCTCAATAAAGTATCTTTACCCTGTGGAATTCAGGTCAGATACTTTTACCCTTCCCACCCCAGAAATGCGTGATGCCATGTTCAGTGCGCAGGTGGGTGACGATGTTTTTCAAGAAGATGTTTCCATCAATGCGCTGCAAGAATTTTCAGCTGCGTTGTTCGGATTTGAGGCAGCCCTGTTCTGTCCATCAGGCACCATGACCAACCAAATTGCTATCAATGTGCATACAAGGCCCGGAGATGAAGTGATTTGCGAGGAAGGTTCTCATGTGTACTTTTACGAAGGTGGTGGCATTGCCAAAAACTCCGGCTGCCAAGTGCGTTTGATTGCGGGAGACCGCGGAAGAATCACTGCCCAACAAATATTGCCCTGCATCAACCCTGATGATCCTCACAAGGCTCGCACCCGTTTAGTGTCCCTCGAAAACACCTGCAACAGAGGAGGCGGAAGCTGTTACGACATTCAAGAAGTCAGAAAAATCAAAGCCCTTTGCGATGCCCACGGATTGTCGCTGCATTTGGATGGTGCCCGATTGATGAATGCGTTGATTTTTTACAGTCAATCAGACGGCAGACCTTGGCAGGAGCATGCCAAAGAATGGGGCTCTTTGTTTGACAGCATATCGGTTTGCCTCAGTAAAGGTTTGGGTGCTCCCGTGGGAAGTCTTCTCTTGGGAAGCCGCGAATTCGTTCACCAAGCCCGCAGAGTGCGCAAAGTGATGGGCGGAGGAATGCGCCAAGCCGGATTTTTAGCCGCAGCAGCCCAATTCGCTTTAGAACATCAAGTAGATAGACTTCAGGAAGACCACCAAAACGCCCAACTTTTAGAAAAAACCTTGCTGGCATGCAGCTATGTAAAATCGGTGATGCCCGTAGAAACCAACATTGTCATTTTTGAATTACACCCTGAAATTGATCCCACTCAATTCATTCAATACATGAATCAAAACGGGGTAAAATTATCATCGATGGGCGGTTCTAAAATTCGGATGGTCACTCATTTGAACATCCAATCTTCTGATATTGAAGGTGCCCGTCATACACTCACACAATTTCAATCGTAGCTTTTTATGGGATTTTGGGTGAACGTTTGGAAATATCCTTCAGTGGTCAAACAGGTTTTGAGCGATGTGAAAAACATCACTTCAGAACTGGAATTGCTGAAAAACGACCCCCATTTACCCGAAGCAGCCCAACAAATCCTAAACCAAAAAAAAGCGTTTCACCGGGTGAGCCAATACGCGTTGGTTCACGGAGTGTTGAATTTTGGGATTGCCCGTTACTGGGGCCGAAAACTAACCCCAGAAGAAGTATCAGCCACTCTTTTCGCCTGTGCCTCTGGGCCGTTTTTCGATGATTTTTTTGATGAAAATCAACACGAACCCGAAGAACTTTTTCAGTTGATTCAAGAAAAAATCAACATCCCTGTGAAGTCCCATCAAGAAATAGCCTATGCCTATTTGTTGAAAAAGGTTTACCACTTTGTGGCCGACAAGTCCCGTTTTTATGAATTCTTTCAAGAGGTTTACCAAGCACAATGGCAATCCAAGTCACTCTTGAACCCAGAACTTCCCCGTTCAGAATTGGCAGCAATATCGGCTCGTAAAGGGGCGGTAAGCGCTTGGGTTTTTAGAAGTTTGATTGCAGAACCCATATCTCCCGAAGAACTGAACATGCTCGAGCAGTTGGGGTATTTGGGTCAGTTCATGGACGATATTTTTGACCTCTACGACGACCATCACGAAGGACTGCAAACCCTTGCAAACGATTATTCCGGCGATTTCACCCCGGTATATGAGAAGTTCTTGAAGGAAATAGAAGAATTAAAAGTCCTGATTCAAAAACTGCCTTTTTCAAAAAACAGAAAAATGCGTTTTCAGCGTGAATTGATGTTGATGGTATCGGGCGGAATTTTGGCCTGCCAACATTTCTTAAAAGTTCAGAGAAAATACGGGCATATGGATATTCAAAACATCCCCCGAAAAGAGCTCATCGTAGATATGGAAAGCAAGAAGAACCATGTAAAAATGCTTCTCCTTGCTTTGAAATATGCTTAACAGCGTATTCTTGCGAATTCTCGAGTTTATCCCAAAAACGGATATCTGTAATCTGTAGGAGGGTTAAACGTTTCTTTGATGGTTCTTTGAGACGTCCAACGCAACAAATTCACTTTAGCGCCTGCCTTATCGTTGGTTCCGCTTCCGCGACCGCCGCCAAAAGGCTGCTGGCCCACAACGGCACCCGTAGGCTTATCGTTGATGTAGAAGTTACCTGCACTGTGTCTCAAAGCCCAAGTAGCATCAGCTATGGCTTGACGATCTTGAGCCAAAACCGCACCGGTTAAGGCGTATTCGCTGGTAGAATCGATGAGTTTGAAAATCTCATTCCACTGAGCATCTTCGTACACATAAATGGTTAAAACAGGACCAAAAATCTCCTCGCACATGGTGGTGTATTTGGGATTATTCGCCAAAATGATGGTTGGATCAATGAAGTAACCGTTGGTTTTATCGTAGGTTCCGCCGTGCAAAATTTCAACACCGTCGTTTTTAGCTTGATCAATGTAACGAGCAATCTTATCGAACGCTTTTTCATCAATTACGGCATTGACAAAGTTGGTGAAATCTTCGGTTGGACCCACTTTAATGGTCTTCATTTCCGCCAACAAATCTTCTTTCACTGAAGCCCAGATGCTTTGAGGGATGTACACCCTTGAAGCCGCTGAACATTTTTGTCCTTGGAATTCAAACGCCCCGCGAATGATAGCTGCAACCAAGGCTTTTTGATCTACTGAGTTATGAGCTAAGATGAAATCTTTTCCTCCGGTTTCACCCACAATTCTTGGATAGCTGCGGTATTTAGCAATGTTCTCACCAATGGTCTTCCACATGTGTCTGAACACACCCGTTGAACCGGTGAAATGCAATCCTGAAAAATCAGGGTGATTGAATACCACATCGCCAATGGCTGGTCCGTCGCCGTAAATGATGTTAATGACACCATCGGGCAATCCTGCTTCTTTGAACACGCGCATCAATAGATTCGCGCTGTAAATTTGGGTATCTGCGGGCTTCCATACCACCACATTCCCCATTAACGCCGCGGCAGTGGGCAAATTGCCTGCAATGGCCGTGAAATTAAAGGGAGTTACTGCAAAAACGAATCCTTCCAAAGCTCTGTATTCAAGACGGTTCCAGATTCCGGGTGAATTCTCACCGGGTTGTTCGCTGTAAATTTCAGCCATATACTGCACGTTGAAGCGCAAGAAATCAACCAACTCACACACGGCATCAATCTCAGCCTGATAACAGTTCTTGCTTTGCGCCAACATGGTCACGGCGTTGATATCGTAACGGTATTTGGTGGCAAACAGTTCAGCTGCTTTCAAGAAAATAGCCGCTCTTTGCTCCCAAGGAAGTTCTTCCCAAGAAGATTTTGCTGCCAATGCCGCTTCAATGGCTTGTTTGGCGTGATCAGCATTACCAATGTGAAATTCTCCAATTTTGTGCTTCAAATCGTGGGGAGGGAAAATTTGCTGAACAATGCCTGTTCTGATTTCTTTCCCTCCAATGTACATGGGGATATTTACCACTTCAGAGCGCCATTTGTTGAGCGCTGCTTGAAGGTTTTCGCGTTGATTGCTGCCAGGAGCATAATCGTAAACAGGCTCATTTTTAGCCTTGGGAATGTGAAAAAATCCGTTCATAGTGAAATTTCAAACACGAAAATACAACCACTTATCGAAATACCCGTGATTCCCGTCACTCATTTCACGATTACTTATTCATTAATTAAAGAAAAGGCCATGTTTTGGCGTTAACTTTGCACCATGAAAAGTACCCTATTGGCCTCTCTTCTCATTACTTCTTTTACCTCTGTTTTCGCGCAAACAAATCCTGTAATAACCGAACCTACAGTAACAGTGGCAGCACCTTGCATAGCTGCTCCCAAAAAGCCCAAAAATGTGATATTGCTCATCGGAGATGGAACCGGCCTTGCGCAGTGGTCTGCAGCTCAAGCGAGCACCAAGGATAACCTTCAGGTATTCAATTTGGTTGAACACATAGGATTAAGCAAAACCTCCAGCTCCAGCAATTGGGTAACCGATTCAGGAGCCGGTGCCACAGCATTTTCCATCGGTGAAAAAACCTTCAATAAAGCCATTGGGGTCAGAGCCGATTCTACACCTGCTTTTACCCTTTCTGAAATATTGCATGTCAAAGGAAAAGGGACAGGTTTGGTGGCTACTTGCGGACTCACACACGCTACTCCCGCTTCTTTCTACGCCCACCAGGTGAGTCGTTACATGGACAAAGAAATTGCCAATGATTTTTACAGCGGTTTCATTGATATTGCCATTGGCGGCGGATACCCTTGGTACGACAGCGCCAAACTATCTCAAGCGGGTTATCAGCGCTTTGTCTGCACAAAAGATTCTCTCCATAAAATCAACTCATCTAAGTTTATCGCTTTTTACGATAAGAGTAACGATGTACCCAAAGTTCGCGATGGACGTGGAGACTTTTTAACAAACGCAAGTATGGCAGCCATTCGCAATTTATCCCAAAATCCCAACGGATTTTTCTTGATGATCGAAGGAAGCCAAATTGATTGGGGCGGACACGAAAACGACGCAGACTATGTGATTACCGAAACCCTTGACTTCGATAAAACCATTGGTGCCATTGGCGCTTGGGCTAAAGAAAACGGTGAAACTTTGGTGATTGTCACTGCTGACCACGAAACCGGCGGCTTGACCATGCCGGGTTACGACAAAACCGCAGGAAGGCCCGTATCCCTATTTTCTACCAAAGACCACACCGGGATTCCTGTTCCCGTGTTCAGTTTTGGACCAGGATCTGAGGCATTCAAGGGCGTTTACGAGAACAACACCATCCACCAAAAAATATTGCAATCCTTCGGAGAATGACCTACGGAATCATCATACCGGCGCGAATAGGCAGCACCCGCTTTCCCGAAAAGCCGCTCGCCCTCATTCACGGCAAACCCATGATTGTGCGAACCGTAGAATCGGCCCTAAAATGCGTGAGAGATGGATTTTTGGGTGTGTGTGTCGCCACCGATGATCACCGCATTGCAGACGCCGTATTGAACGCCTTCCCCCACCAGGTTTCGGTAGTGATGACTGACCCACTTTTACCCAACGGCACCGCTCGTTGCGCCGCGGCCCTCTCCCATTTACCTTGGAAATCAGACATCATCGTCAACCTTCAAGGCGACGAACCCTTCATAGAAGCCAGTCAAGTTTTCTCTTTGTTGGATTGTTTTTCGGGGGATGCTTTTACGGCTCCCACCGACATTGCCACGTTAAAAATTGAACTGGCACCCGAAGACCTTAACAATCCCAATCGCGTCAAAGTGGTTTGCGGCATACACGGACAAGCATTGTATTTCTCACGAAGTCCCATACCCTTTCATCGCAATCCCTCTCCCTTAAAAAACTTCCGCCACATTGGCATGTACGCTTATCGCACCGATATCTTACAAACCCTTTCCACCCTCTCTGAAACCCCACTTGAACAATCAGAATCACTCGAACAACTTCGTTGGCTCGAACACGGTCTCCGCATCAAAGTCGCCGAAACCCACCACGAAAGCCCATCCATTGACACCCCGGAGGATTTGGAGTTGGTCCATGGGCGGTAGTCGGAAGTCGGTGGTCGGTGGTCGGTGGTCGGTGGTCTGTAGTCGATAGTCTGTAGTCTGTGGTCTATAGCCTGTAGTCCGTGGCTATTTTACTAAATAATCTAAACTAGTACTTCAATCAACTGGCTTTGCACCATCGACTATGGACTATCGACTATCGACTATCGACTATCGACTATGGACTATGGACTATCGACTATGGACTATCGACTATGGACTATCGACTATCGACTATGGACTTAAATCGGTTTAAACCCTTCAAATCCATTTCTGCAGTTATTGCAGTAATGCAAGCTTCGGCACAATGTGGGACCGAAGGGAGATTGAAGAGTGGTGTTGCGGCTGCCGCACAAGGGACAGGGAGTGTCACTGAGAACGTCGAGTTCTATGTAACCCTCGTGCTTGACTGGAGGTGCAAGTCCGTGTTTAAGGAGGGCTGCCCTTCCCTTTTCGGTGATTAGATTGGTGTTCCACTGGGTCTCGAACGATGTTTCGACTTCAATTTCTTGAAAACCCGCATCGGTGAGAGCGGTTCTGACCAGATCTTCCATGACTCTTAAGGCAGGACAACCGGAAAAGGTGGGTGTTAATTGAACGTACGCATGATCGGAGGCGCGAGATTCAATTTTGGTCACTATTCCTAAGTCAACCAAAGAAATGGTGGGAATCTCAGGATCCATCACCGTTTCTAATATTGATTTAATTCTCGCGCTCGTTTCCATAATTTATTTTACCATTCTGCCGATGGGTCAATGCGGAAGACTTCCGTCATTTCATCAAGCAAGGGCTGCAAATGTTCGGTGTGCACGCCTTTACGCCCCCCGAAAAGAGGAGCCGCGTCGGTAGGCACGGTATAACCGTAGGATTCCAACAAAGGCACAACGGTGTCAAGCCATCTTTGTTGAAGAGCCGCTTCGCCTATGAAAAGGCCCGACTCCATCAATTCCTGCTCGAAATTTGAGGGCTCGAACATTCCCAAAGCATGCGGAAACAATTCATTGATAGACTGTTGCATACGAATCTTAGATTCTTCCGAACCATTGGCAAGCTGCTTCAACCACGAATTTGCGTGCATGGTGTGGTACTTTATTTCACCCTTGAACTTTTTAGCCACCATTTGGAGGGGTTCAAAAACGGTCTCGGTCAACGCCTCAAATCTGAGAGCATCTGCGTGATCGTAGAAAAAGTGTCTCACCAGTGAAAAATCGTATTCTCCAATGGGAAATTCCACCATTTGGCAGTTATGAAACTGAAAATCATTGCGGGTAAACGCCACCGTATCAGGATCAGACTCACCCAATTCATGCAGAATCTCATAAAGCGCAAGTGACTGACCTACTTTATCTTGAGCCATGCTCGAAAACGCAATATCCTCCTCTAAAATTGGACCCAATCCGGTCCATTCAGAGTTTCTATGTCCCAAGATCAAAAGATCATCGGCCATTCTATACAACAAGTCTTTCAGACCTTCTACGTGTTTTTCTGTAAATTCCATTTCCTAATAATTAAGCGTTTTTAGCGGCCTCTCTCGCCTTGAAAGCGTTGATTCTATCAATTACCTTGTAGGCATCTGGCTCACGATACTTCTTGGTAGCGGTGGTTTCAAAAATGTCTGAATCCATATATTCGGTAACAAAAATATCCGATGTTCTCACCACCCAAAGATTCACGCACTGCCCACGACGGGTGTACTGCTCTTTAGCAAAAACCATAGCCAACTCATGGCTAGGAGCATGCACATTTCCAACATGAACGTGGTGGGTACCGCGTTTGCGTTGTTCAAAAACTTCGTAGGTTTCGAAATGATCCAACGGCTGCAACTCACCTTCGCGGGTTTCAGCATCAATATTTTCTCGAGTAACTCGGGGGTCTAGACTTACAATTTTCATTTTTTCGGGGGATATTTTGATGCAACTATTAAGCTAATGGGGTAACGTATTTAGCATCCTTGCGCAAGATGGCATTTCTCACCCAGCGGCCTTTTTCTTCGGCTTTTCTTCTCACTGCCAAACGCTCTTTATTGCAAGGACCGTTTCCGTTGATTACTTGCTTAAATACTTCCCAATTGGGCTCAGTATATTCCCACTTTCCAGTTTCTTCGTTCTTCTTCAAGTTTGGATCTGGCAAAGTCAAGCCCAAATCCCAAATCTTAGGAACGTACATATCCAAGAAAGTCTGACGCATATCGTCATTGGTGCCCATTTTTACCTTCCAACGCATCAACACCTCTGTATGAACCGACATTTTATCTGGCGGACCGAAGAAATGCATGATAGGCTCCCACCAACGGTTCAAAGCGTCTTGCACCATTTCACGTTGTTTTGGAGTTCCCGTTGCCAAAAATACCACGTTATCATGTCCATATTTCAAATGGAACGATTCCTCAGCACAAATACGCTCAAGCGCTCGGCAATAAGGACCATAACTACCTTTACTATTTGCCAACTGATTCACTATCGCACCAGCGTCAATCAACCAAGCAATCACCGCACTGTCTGCCCATGTTTTTGCTGGATAATTAAATACGTTTGAATACTTACTTTTTCCGTTGATCAAATCATTGGTCATGTCCTCTCTAGACTTACCTAAAGTTTCAGCAGCAGAATAAAGTAATTGTCCGTGTCCAATTTCATCCTGAACCTTAGCCATAAGGGCTAATTTCCTTCTAAATCCAGGTGCACGGGTAATCCAAGTACCTTCTGGTAAAGCACCAATAATTTCGGAGTGAGCGTGTTGCTCAATCATACGAATCAATTGTTTTTTGTACTGTTCAGGCATCCAATCGTTTGGTTCAATTTTTTCACCTGCAGCGATGCGAGCTTCAAATTCAGCCAATTTAATGGGATCTTCGTTTGCAGTCAACGAATTGGTAGCGGCTGGGTTTTCAACGTAAGCGTTTCCGTACATATAAATATTATTAAATTTTTTGTTTCGATAATCCGGTTAATACAAATTGATTCAATTGCTGAGCAACTTGAAGTGGAGTCAGAGTACCAGTTGGTTTATACCATTCAACTACGCTATTCAAGGCACTTAACAGAGTTAATGCAGCAAACTTAGTTTCCACCTCGTTAAAATGTCCTTCGTCAATGCCTAATTGAATGATCTTGCGAATTTCTTGTTCGTAATGATTTCTTTTTGACACAAAATCCAACCGAGGCTCTTCTTTTAGGTATCTCCATTCGTGCATAAACACGGTTGATGCATTTAAATCTGCACATAAAATTTCAATATGTAGTTTTACCAACATACTCAACTTCTCAGGAGCATTGAAATAAATATCATTTACTTCAAGAACGGCAGACTCAAATTTTGAAGCAAGATCAAAGCAAACGGTTTCCAAAAGTTCATCTTTCGATGAAATATGGTTGTAAATACTGGCTGCTTCAATACCCAATTCTTTGGCAAGAAGTCGCATGGTAAGTCCACCAAACCCATGAGTTTTCATAAGTCTAAGGGCGATGCTGCGAATTTCTTCTTTCCTAGCCATTGCTTTACACTAACTAACGTATGTTAGTTTAGCAAATATAGAAATAAAAACTCAAAATACAAGGGGGCAAAAAAAAAGCCTCACGGTTAGGTGAGGCTTTTTAATCAATAAGGTTGGCGGCGACATACTTTCCCAGGGGTTAACCAAGTATCATCTGCGCTGAGGGGCTTAACTTCTCTGTTCGGAATGGGAAGAGGTGGACTCCCTCGCCATAGCCACCATATGATCTTTAAAAGATCTTTTAACAATGTCGGAAATAAAACATTTACTACCAAAATAAAGTGTAAGGTAAGTATACGGGTAATTAGTACTACTCGGCTATGACATTACTGCCTTTACACCTGTAGCCTATCAACGTAGTCGTCTACTACGACCCTTAAAGGAAGACTCATCTTGAGGCTAGTTTCGCGCTTAGATGCTTTCAGCGCTTATCTATTCCATACTTAGCTACTCTGCACTGCAACTGGCGTCACAACAGATACACCAGAGGTATGTCCAACTCGGTCCTCTCGTACTAAAGTCAGATCCTCTCAATTTTCCTACGCCCACAACAGATAGAGACCGAACTGTCTCACGACGTTCTGAACCCAGCTCGCGTGCCACTTTAATGGGCGAACAGCCCAACCCTTGGGACCTTCTCCAGCCCCAGGATGTGACGAGCCGACATCGAGGTGCCAAACCTTGCCGTCGATATGAGCTCTTGGGCAAGATCAGCCTGTTATCCCCGGAGTACCTTTTATCCTATGAGCGACGGCCTTTCCATACAGAACCGCCGGATCACTATACCCAACTTTCGTTCCTGCTCGACTTGTAGGTCTCACAGTCAAGCACCCTTATGCTATTGCACTCTACGCACGGTTACCAAGCGTGCTGAGGGTACCTTTGGAAGCCTCCGATACTCTTTTGGAGGCGACCACCCCAGTCAAACTACCCACCATGCACTGTCCTTCTCATTGAAAAGTTAGGATCCAAATATTTGAAGGGTGGTATTTCAACGATGGCTCCACGACACCTAGCGGCATCGCTTCAAAGCCTCCCACCTATTCTACACATCAAATATCCAAACCCAATGCAAAGCTATAGTAAAGGTTCACGGGGTCTTTTCGTCCCGTTGCGGGTACTCGGCATCTTCACCGAGACTACAATTTCACCGAGCTCA
>CAYPBJ010000040.1:0-16830 GCA_964408945.1 uncultured Rhizobium sp.
ATTTTATTTCTTGCTACATTTTGTCTGATTGCTTTGGCTTTTTCTCAGGCAGGTTTTGATGATGACGTAGTTGACGTTCCCGTTGACGGTGGTATTATTTCTGTTGTGGGTAGTGCTATCGCCTACGGAATCTACAGAAATAGAAAAAGCGCTAAAGCGAATAAAGATTAATTCTGGAAAAATCAGATAATGAAAAGGCTGCCCTTGGGCAGCCTTTTTTCGTTTTAGTATTGCGGATGAATGGGTTTGTTTTGAAGAATAGATTCAATTTTTTCCATGATCTCAGGGGTGAGGAGTTGAACACAATCTTCGGCTTGTAGAGTTTCAATCAACTGTTCTTCTTTGGTAGCGCCTAAAATTACTGTAGAAACATTAGGGTTTTTTAAACACCACGCAACGCCTAATTTTGGTAATGTAGTACCCAATTCAAGAGCAAGATGGTGTAGCGTTTTTACCTTTTCTGCATTTTCTGGGGTCATCAGCCTTTCTGCTAACCAACCCAACTCCTCGCGCTTAAGTCGAGAGCCTTCAGGAATGCCATTGAGGTATTTTCCGGTCAATAATCCGCTCGCGAGTGGCGACCAAATGGTGGTTCCAAGACCTACGGTTTTGTAGATTTGAGAATATTCAACTTCTACCTTGTCCCGCACCAACATATTGTATTGGGGTTGCTCAACCACAGGTCCAATCAAGTGATTTTGCTTGGCAAACATGTGGGCTTCCATAATTTCCTGGGCGCTCCATTCGCTGGTACCCCAATAGAGAATTTTACCAGCCATGATCAATTGATGCATACTCCAAACCGTTTCTTCTATAGGAGTTGCTTTATCAGGGCGATGGCAAAAGTAAAGATCAAGATATTCAACTTGGAGTCTTTCTATAGCTTGGTTACAGGCTTCATAAATGTGCTTTCTGTGAAGACCTTTTTGTGTGGGGACTTTTGCTCCTGCTCCAAAAAAGACCTTTGACGAAACGATGTAAGAGTCGCGCGACCAATTTCTGTTGCTGAGGATTTTACCCATCACTTTCTCAGATTCACCTGCGGCGTATACTTCGGCGTTGTCAAAGAAATTAACCCCTGCATCATAGGCAATATCCATGAGGCGTTCGCTTATTTGATTTTGAATTTGATTTCCAAAGGTAATCCAAGAGCCAAAGCTCAATCTACTGATGGGAAGTCCGGTTTTTCCTAAATTGACGTATTCCATGTGCTGCTTTTTGTAATTGTTCGTTGAATTCGGGTGAAATTTTCCAGTAATATATGCAAGGTAACAATAAAGCCAACATTAGAGGTGTTTTTAGGAAAGAATCAACAATGGGATTTTGAGCCAAGTTCAAATAGGTGGCCAAGGGTATAAATATGGCTAAAAGTAAAATAGTTTTTAATTGACTTACCGTAAATGGGTGGATTTTCATTTTGATATATATCAGTAACATAACAAATCCATATCCAAAGATAAAAGTGAGAACAGTAGCTATTGCGGCACCGTCAATTCCAAGCAGCGGAATCAGCCACAGGTTCAGTCCTACTGCAGAAAAAATCATGATGAGCGATGTAATAAGTCCCCAGGCGTAGAACTTGGAATTTGACATGATTGGACTGGTAGTAATGCCCACCATTTCGAAGAGTTTTCCTATTCCAATATAGAAGACCACCATTTTACCGGCTTTGTAATATTGGCCGTTGGGCATGATGTGAAAGGCAGTATCTACGTTGAGCCAAATGAGTAAAAACAAGATAGAGCCAATGAGCAATTGGTTGTTAGCCAGTTGTTTATAGAGAGAATTAATTTTGGGGACATTGAGATTTTTCATGTGCTCTGCAAAAATGGGATTTGAGATTTGCATGATGGTTCTTTTGGGGATTTCAATGAGCACCGCGAGGTAAAATCCGATAGAATAAACGGCGGTATCAGCCAGCGATTTCGATGCGGAAATCATGAGAAAATCAATTTTATTTATAATTAGGCCAACGGCATTGACAATGAAGAACCATAGAGTAAACTTGATGGCATCTGATTTGACTTCGGGGTGTTCTGAAATAAATTTAAAATCGGGCTTTAGCGAAATGGGAGTTAGGCGGCCCACATAGATAAGCGAAGACAAAGCTCCAATGAGGTAAGCGCCAGTGAGCAGCCAACAAAAAAGTGAGAAACTGATGATTTTCTTAAAAAACAGGAAGGCAAAAAGTAGAATCAACAAGCGAACTACCACTTCTCGAATGAAATTTGGAATGGTGATTCGGCCGTGGTTGGCTGCTACCGATTCAAACAAAGATTGCATCATCATGAAAAGCACCAAAACCACAATCATGGGTAAGATGGTAGAAATCATGGATGTGTCTTTGTTGAATAACTTGATAAAATTGTCTTCGAGAAGAACAATTCCAGTGGCGCTTAAAAGGTATCCTAAAGCGGGAATCAAGAATATCCAAAAGAAAAAACCGTGATGCAGGGGTGGATTTTTGAAATAGGGGAAGAATCGATTGACGGCGTAGGTACTTCCCAAGAGGGAAAAGCCTGAAATTACAGCGCCTATTTCGACGAGAAGTCTAGATGCTCCGAGTTGCTTTGGAGTGAAAAATAGGGGGTAAAAATAGAGTAGCGTAGCGAAACCAATTAAAACGCCTAAATAATTGGAGATTGAGGCTTTTATGCTTTGGCGTGCTACTATGCCCATTGCTTAGACGTTGTCTGTTGCTTTATAAATTCGTTCAATGATATCAACCGTTTTCATTCCCTCGAGGGCATTGGTTGAAATGGTATCTTCGCCTTTGATGGTTTTTACTACATTCTCAATCACGTAGTGGTGATTTGCAGCGGAGCCTTTGTAGGGTCCGTAATCATTGGGAGGATTGGTTTCCTTCAGTTCAGGCATGGTGTAATCTTTGATGTTACAGTGCTCAATCTTGTTCATGTATTGACCGCCAATTTTGATGGAGCCATTGCTGCCTATTACGGTTATTGAACTTTCTAAGTTTGAATCCCACACCGAGGTTGAGTAATTGATGCTGCCTATTCCGCCGTTTTCGAATTGGAAGTTGACAAATCCAGAATCTTCAAATTCAGTGGTATCAGCATGATTGAAGTTGCTACTGATAGATTTGATGTTTTTGATGTCGCCAAAAACCCAATACATGATGTCAACGAAGTGACTGAATTGGGTAAATAGGGTTCCTCCATCGAGTTTTTTAGTGCCTTTCCAATTGCTCACAGAATAGTATCTTTCGTCTCTGTTCCAATAGCAATTGGTTTGAACCATGTAAATATCGCCAATGATTTTTTTATCTACAATTTCTTTGAGCCATAATGATGGCGGGCTGTAGCGGTTTTGTTTTACGATGAAGATGTGTCTTGAAACTCTCAAACCTGTCATGATGACCTCTTCGCATTCTTTTACGGTGAGTGCCATAGGTTTTTCGATGATGACATGAGCCTTGTGATTGAGTGCGTTGATGGCAAGTTCAGCGTGTAAGCCATTAGGAGTGGCAATTACCACAACATCAGGACGAATCCCTGCATTGAACAGTTCATCAATGGTTCCAAAGAAAGGGATATGGCTGAAATGGTCTAATCCATTAACTGCATCTTGGTTGATATCTACAAAACCAACAAGCTCGCAATTATCGTTTTGACTGACCAGGGTGGCATGGCGCTTTCCAATATGTCCAAGTCCAACAATGCCAAACTTTATCTTCATATGTACAAAGGTATAATTTAATATTTGATGCTGAGATATAACTCTTTAAAGGAGTTTAATACGGTTTCAGGCCCAAATTTCTCTTGAACTTCATTGGAAATTGCTTTGGGACTATAGGAATTCAGGTGATTCATGCATTCAATCGCGGCATCTGCAATGTTGGATGGAGTTCTTTTGTCAAAAAACACCCCGTTTTTCTCATGTATGAATTCCTTCAACGGACCAATAGACGGGCAAACCACAGGTAAACCGCAAGCCAGTGCTTCGGCGGCTACCACACAGAATGTTTCAAATTCGCTGTTTAGGAGAAAGAGATCTGAAGCTTTTAAAATGGGTACGAAATGTTCTCTATCGAGCCAACCAAGCCACAGAATGTGATTTTCTACTCCACATTCTTTAGCCAATGATTTTAATTCTTCTATTCTTGATGGATCTCCTCCAATAATGGAAAATTCTACAGAAAATCCTTTTTGTATAACCAACGATAGAGCCCTGATTTGATCTTCGACACCCTTTACGTAAGACAAAGTAGAAATGTGAACCCATTTGAAACTGTTTTCAGAATTGATGTTCTCTTTACAGTCGTAGTTTCTGATATCGATTACGTTGGGAATGACATTGATGTTTTTTGCCAATCCGCATTTTTCTATTTCTTGACCATGGTATTCGGTCAATCCTGAAATAGCAGAGGCGTTTTTGAATATGAGTTTATGCAACCATTTTGAGTAAAATGGTAATTTTTGAAATCGATCGTAAATATAAATAGTGACTTGTTCCGAAAACACATAGGGGGTATTTTTAACGTATTTTAAGTACAAGGCAAAAATACCCATGGGCAACGATGAATGCAGGTGATGTATGTTTATAGGCCCTCTATCTTTAACAATTTCTTTGTATGCTTTTACACAACCTATAAAAAAATGATAAAAATTTAAAACAGATTTTAATATAGGTAATTTAGAGTAATTGGGGTTGTAAAAAACGGTGTATTGGGTAAAATTATCGACCGGATTTTTCTCAATTTGGTATCCAGATTTTAATTCTGTGTCTGCTTCAATGGTTAGAACCGTTAATTGAAAGTCCGTAGAGGCGACATTGGCGAAATTTCTAATGAATGGACCTTTGAACGGGAAAATCCGAGTGGGGAAAAAACTCGCCATAAACAAGAGATTTGGCTTGGTTTTGTGGGATGTTCCGTCTGATTGCATGTTTGATTTAAAGAAATACGCGCTCAAATTTACTTCATTGATAGTAATTACTCCTATTTTTCAAGTGTATTTCAGATAATCATGTAATTTTGTTATTCATGCCTAAAAAAGTAATTAGCGTAGTTGGTGCAAGGCCACAGTTCATCAAAGCAGCGCCTTTAGAGATGGTTTTTCGTGAGATTCCTGATTTTGAATTTATATCTATTCATACGGGTCAGCACTACGATGAGAATATGAGCCAAGTTTTTTTTAATGACTTTGGATTGGAGCAACCCAAGTACCAATTGCATGTGGGCAGTGCGAGTCATGGCAAACAGACCGGTTTGATGCTCGATAAAATTGAGGAAATACTGCTTCAGGAGAATCCGGATTTGATGATTGTTTACGGTGATACCAACAGCACATTGGCCGCTGCTTTGGCTGCATCGAAATTGAATATTCCCATAGCGCACATTGAGGCAGGGCTTCGCAGCTACAACAGAACCATGCCCGAAGAAATTAATCGCGTTTTAACCGATCACCTAAGTTCGCTTTTGTTGGTTCCGTCGGAAGTATCGGTGAATAATTTGAAGAAAGAAGGCATCACCCAAGGCGTTGAGATAACGGGAGATATTATGATGGACATACTTAGAATTTCCACAGAGAAAAACGTGGTTTCTAAGCCGGTAGATCACGCTTATTACTACGCCACCATTCACAGGCCCTACAACACTGACCTTCCTGAGAGAATGTCGCAGATTCTCACAGAAATGAATTCATTGGATAAACCGGTTTACTTCGCTATTCATCCGAGAACTTCGTCGCTGTTGGAAAAATACGGCATGAATTTCAGTGATTTCAACAACATAAATTTCATAGAACCACAGAGTTATATTGGAAATTTGGGCTACTTGCTGAACGCTGATCGCATCATCACTGATTCGGGCGGATTGCAAAAAGAGGCATGGTTTGTGAAAAAGCCTTGCGTGACTTTGCGTCCTGAGACTGAGTGGGTTGAAACCTTAGATAATCAATGGAATGTATTGGTTTTTGAAGATTTATCTCAGCTGAAGAAAGCAATTTCCACCACTCCAGGAGCCTATAATGATGGAGTTTTTGGTGACGGTCATGCAGCTGAAAAAATTCGTGATTCTATTTTGGCTTTTTTAGGATGTTAACACCATGAAAACCAAAATTGTGCACGTTGTCTATCAGTTTCATCCCGACATGGGATACGATAGCAATTTGTTCGCTCGCTTTGCCCACCCTCAGTTGGAGGTTGTCATTTTGACCTCCGATAATTTGGATTTATGGAATGTAACTGCCAAAGATGTTCAAACAGCTGATTCAAGAATTGAAGAACAATTTGGGGTAAAGATCATACGATTGGGTTCATTTAAAACGGGAAAAAAGAAAGCCGGTGTGTTCATGAAGGGTTTGAATCGTAAGATTGAAGAAATCAACCCCGAAATTGTTTTTTACCACGGCTTAGAGAGCCCCACTTACGCTTGGTCTATCATTAAACAAATTGGAAAACGGTACATTACAGCTGATACACACACGCTGTTTTCACAGTTTAATGACGTAACATTCGTAGGTGGTATTTATTTGAATTTGATTTTTAAACCTTTGATTGTGAATAGGTTGAAAAAAATCAATGCGCCCATGTTTTACACCGCTTTAGAAAATAAAAAGGTGTTACAGTGGTTCGGGTTTGAAGAGAATCAGATTTTTGATAATGAAATTTGTACCGATGTGGAGCTTTTTCGGAAAGTCGATATCCAGTTCAAAGATTTTCTGCCTCAGACCCATTTTCAGGGTAAGGTGCTTCTTTATACCGGAAAATTTGATCATTTTAAACAGCCTGACATCATTTTAGATGCCATTAAGACGATTGAAGATCAGATTGATTTTCATTTGGATCTTGTTTTCGTGGGACCCAAAAACGAAGAATATCAAAATAGGCATTTCAAGAGAACATTTTCGAACGAATTGATTCAAATTCATTTGTTGGGACCCGCCAAAAATCATGAGTTGTATCAATATTATTCGGCTGCAGACATCGCTGTTTTTCCCAAGCAAAATACCCTCAGTTCATTGGATGCGCAGGCCTGTGGATTGCCCGTAATTATGGAACGCGATGAAACCAACGAAGAGCGTCTCAAGGAAGGTGGATTGTGCTATGAGCCTGAGAATGTATCTGATTTAGGTGCACAAATACTAAAGCTGTTGAAAGATGAAACGTTGGTAAAAACATTGTCAGCGAACGGACGAAATTACATGCACGAGCGTTATAACTACAAAAAGAAGATGACTGATATTCAAGAAATGCTTCTTCAAGAATTTTTAGAAACTCAAAAAGCATGAAGAATGAATAAAAGATTCTGTATTTATTTGTTGTGTTTATTGTCTTTGTTGGCACCTGCTTTCACATCTGCCCAACGCATTGCCATGATTGACATGAAGGGTCACCCTGATACGTTGGCCTTAATATTGGTGACGGAGAAAGGATTTACCGCCATGCCCAGTCAAGGAGATGTCAGGGTTTTGAAGGGTAAACTCAACGGTGAGCCCATTGAGCTTAAAATTTACTCATCGCCCATTAGCAAGAGGGTCTGGATGGCTACCGCGTTTTATGTCCCTCAGAAAAACTACAAAAAGGCCCTCGTTGACTTTGAGTTGAAAGTGCAAAATTTAGTGGAGCGCTATGGGAAGGTTGAAAGTAAAAACATCCTCAAGAAGCAGAAAACAGCGAAAGCCGACTGGGGTTATATGCAATATTTTCAAAATTTGCAGCTCGTTGCGGAAATCTTGGAGGGAAATAGAGTAGTGGTTCATTTTATCTTGAGAGACGAGAGAATTAAGCACGATGAAGAGAAGAAACTCTCTGAAAATCAGCTCTTTTAATGAATAGGAAACACTTCATATACTCATTGGGATTGGGAGCTGTGGCGCCTTCGGCGTTGAAGGGTGGCGAGTGGTTAGAACATGTTCCGAAGGGCAATCCTAAAGAGGAAAAGTTTTGGGAAGATTTGGCTCGGAGTTTCCCAAAATACTATCAAAAAGGGGGGAAGCAATGGGGTGCGAACATCGTTAATTTAGAGAACGGATATTTCAGTCACATGCCGCCTGAAGTATTTTTAGCGCATGTGGCACATCAAAATCACATCAACGATGCCACTAGTTTATTCATGCGTTTGGAGCAGCAAGATGAGATTGAAAAGTCGAGGTTGGCATTTGCACAATCGCAAAACTTAGACCCTGATGAATTGGCTTTTACTCGAAATACTACCGAGAGTTTGAATGCGGTAATTATGGGATTTCCGTGGAAGGCTGGCGACGAAGTGGTGATTGGCAACCAAGACTATGGAAGCATGGTTGAAGCCTTTGAGCAGGTTTCGAAGAGGTATGGTGTGGTGGTTAAAGTGGCAAATGTTCCGCTTTCGCCCGAAACCGATGAAGATGTGGTAGCGGCTTATTTGAAGGAAATGACTTCGAAAACACGCATGGTTCACATCACTCATTTGATCAATTTGAGTGGACAAATTTTGCCTTTACAAAAAGTCTTGAATGCAGTGAAAGCTTTCAAGAGTGATGTTATGACGGTGGTTGATGCAGCGCATAGCGTGAATCACGTCGTCCTAAAGATGGGCGATTTATTGCAAGCGGATGCTATTGGTGCGAGTTTGCACAAATGGACTTGCGCACCCATTGGAGTTGGGATGTTGGCGGTAAAGAAGGATTGGATTTCTCAGATATGGCCGTTGATGGGCGATTCGGGAGATCCCAGCAATATCCGAAAATTTGAGCATCAAGGAACTCGTCCCATCAACAGTATAATGGCCTTGAGGAAGGCCTTGGAGTTCGGTGAAAAAATTGGGGGTGCTGTTCCAAAATGGAACCGATTAGTGTCTCTGCGGAAGTTGATTCTGGGCAGTGACGGCAATGGTTTTAACGTCATGGAATCGGGAACTTATCAATTGGCTTGCGATGAAGATCGATTGGGGGCAATATGTTGCATCAAACACAAGGATAAAACGGTTCAAGAGCTGCAGAAAGATCTCATGAAAGAGGGGATTTTTACGGTGGGCATTGAACATAAAGTGGTTCAAGGAGTTCGCATTACGCCTCATCTAAGTACTTCAAAATCAGATGCATTGCGTTTGAATTCGGCGTTGGCTAAATTGGCCTAGTTGCATTTTTCCGTAAAATTCATTTCCTCACTTGCGTTTATCCGTAAGTGATTTATGGTGGTATGCTGTTGCTTTGTTATTTATGAGGAAATTAATTACTCAAATTGGCATTTTTGTTTTGTTATTGTTTCAATTTGGATGTTCCGGCGTTCAGGAACGAACCGCCTTTGGGGGTGTTTTCACAGTTGCTAAACCTCAAAATTTGGATTTATTGGATTCTGGATTCGGTGAAAAGCAAACGATTGACCTTCAAACTTTAGAGGTCCCTCAATGTGTAGAAAAGGAAAACAAGCTGACTTTTAGCCAGAAAGTAGAGCAGCACATGCATAAAAGGAATCAAAAAGTTTGGTTTGAATCGGGAAGGTTACCTAAAAAAATTCAAAAATTACAGCCTATTAGGCAGTATAAAGAATTTTTGAAAACAGGAAAAAACTCGGCAAAAGCTGAAGGCAGAAAAAAAGGGAAAACACTTGCAATCACTGGATTGATTTTGAGTTTGTTGGGACTTTTGTTTTTAAATTTTTATGTATTCACTGCGGATAACGACTGGGGTATTGTTTCATTTTCTTCATTTCTTCTTGGTTTTGCTGTTTTTATTTTAGGATGTATTCTTCTACTAATTGGTCTTGTAATGTCTTTTTACTAAACAATATGAAAAAACGCATCAATATTTCCATAGACACTGATATTCATGAGAGGGCTCAACGACACGCCTTCCGTCGGGGAATCAGTTTGAGTAATTTTATAGAAACAGAATTGTGTCGTGCTATGAAAAAACCTGAAGAGTCTGATGGGTATGATTATCCAAGTGCGTGGTTGCAATTGGATTTCGAACAGAGGCAACATTTGATTCAATACATGAATTTTCTGATAGAAAAGTCTGGAGCTAGCGATCTTCCGTTCGCGGTGGAGGGAATAGGGAGGTTGTGAAGATGGTAGATGGTAGATGGTAGATGGTAGATGGTCAGTGGCCTGTGGTCAGTGGTCGGTGGCCTGTGGTCAGTGGTCCGAAGTCTGTGGTCTGATTCCCGAAACCTGAAACCTGAAACCCGAAACCCAGCACCCGGTAACCAGCACCCGGTACCCGAAACCCGAAACCCGAAACCCGGTAACTGGCACCCGGTACTTGGTAGTTGTAATGAAATTGTAATATTTTAACTAAATTGGAACACTAAAAAAAATGATCATAAATAAATTAAAATCGATGTGGGTGATTCTTGGAATTCTCACCATGTCAATGTCTTCTTGTGAAAAAGACGAAGCAGAAAATAAGCCAAGCATCAATGGTAAATGGGAACTGACCGAGTCAAGGTCAGAGTATTTTATCAATTCTACGAATGTGATTGATGACATTGAAGTTGACGCGTTTCTTCCAAACGAAGTAGTAATGGAAGTCTTGGGCAATGAAGTGGTCTTTTATGATGAAGGCATTGAGTCGGATCGTTGCGGATTTAAATACCAAAACAATAAAATGATGTTCATTTATGATGAAGATCCAACCTATGAGTACAATGATACATTTTTTGTGTCTGAATTGACTTCTACGTCCCTAAAAGCAAGAATTACGGAGATTGAAACCACAGATGATTATAGAGTTGAAACAACCTTGAGCTTTAAGCGGAAATAAAGAACTACCTTTGACGCTGCTATGAAAAAAATACTTAACCTTCTTTTGGCAGCAATATTAATCTTTAATGTTTCTGCTCAAAACATCAAAACGGAAAAGGTAACTTATACATATGTAAAGCTACCAACCAATCCAGTAAAACCAAAGCCAGTTTCTTATTTTTCGCAAATTAAGTCAGGTGCTGAGTCTATTAATGCAGATTTAAAGTCTAGGTATGAAGCTGATTTGGCTGCTGCAGAAAGCGAATATCAAGATGCAACAAATAATTATCAGGCAAATTTGAAAGCTGCTGATGAGCAGTATTTAAAGGAGATGGAAGAGTACAACAACAAATCTATGGCCAAGAAATTGGTTGAAAAGCAGTTGTTGAATGAGAATACCAAGCCAGTTAAACGCTATGTTCCAACTCCGAGCAAGAAATATGTCCCTGAGCCCAAGTACGCAACAGCTCATGATGTAACTACCTTGGCTTCAAGTTATTTGAAATTGGATGGATTTAATCGTGCAGAGGGAAGTGAATTAAACTATTTGGTTACCATGGAAACTTTCGAATATTCTCAACCCAAAATGGTTTCAGAAGTGAAAAAAGAATCTACGGTATCTAACGGTAAATCTACTAGCTATGATGTAACTTACTATCATTTAGAATTTGAATATCGTCTGCCGATGAACATCAAAGTAACACGAAACGGAAGTGAAGTTTACTTTGAAAACCCTGCTAAGTTGCAAGAGTTTGCTAAATATGTAGGGCCAGCTACTAAGAGTCAACCTTCGAGTGATGTGAGCGTTTTAGCTAAAAATTTAGAATTACAGGTGTTGAAGGAGAATTTGAATTATGTTAATCACTTGGTTAATGACCGTATAGGATTTGAGAATACTGAGCGCAAAACAGGTATTGACTATGTGAAAGATAAAAAAGGATTATACACGGATTTGACAGAAGCTTACAACTTGTCTACCATGTCCTATAACATGTTAGGTAAAACCGATGATCAAGCAAAAGCAAAACTAGAACAAGCGGTAGCAATTTGGGTAAAAGCTTTGGGTGAATCAGATTTGATTGATAAAAAAGCTAGAATTGACAAAAAAGTAACGTCTTCTTTGTGCTTTAACCTTTTGGAAGCCTACTTTATCTTGAGAAATGTAGATGAAGGAGAAAAAATCCTGAACATGATGAATAAAATGGATTTGTCTCGTAGCGATGCAAAATTGAGAGATAATTATGCTCAAGAATTCATTGACTTGAGAATGAGAATAAACGCAAATCAATAAGTTTGCAAAGAATATTGTTGAAAGGCCGCCTAAGGGTGGCCTTTTTTGTTGAATTTTTGTACAAATTTGGATCAGATGATAAAAAAGTGACAGAGTTCCCTTAGCCATAATCATCTGCTGATTGTTACTTTGTCATGATGAAAAGGTTTTTTATTGCTTTATCGGCCCTTGTGAGCGTTCTTTCCGCAGAGGCGCAGTTCGTCGACTCTACGCTTGTAGGATATTGTATCACTAATAAGTTTGATCCTACTTTCACTTTCAAAAGCAACAAAATTGACACATGTGTAAATTCGCTAGATGTTAAAGTATCCTACAAAGGAACACCCGTTTATGCCAATTGGAATGATGGGATAGGTTCAATTGATAGAACCATCAATTATTCTGGAGAATACCAATTGTATATGTATGATTCGGCTAAGTGCATTGATACCTCTGTGACTTTGTATGTTACTCTAAAAGGTGGGACTATTTACACTTATACCGATAATGGTACTAATACCGTAACTATCTGCAGCGGAAATAATACATATCTTTATGCTTACCATACCGAAGAAATTGTTTGGAATACTGGAGAAACTAGTTCCAATATTTTGGTAAATAAAGCGGGAAAATATTTCGCCAAATCTAAGAATAACAAATCATGTGTTATTGTTTCTGATACTATCACAGTTAATGTTGTTACGCCAAAAAGACTTTCAGTAAAAGTTACCGGTAAAACTGATTTTTGCTTGGGGGACTCTTGTGTTTTGGAAGTTAACACCACAGATTCTAACATTTATTGGTCACCTTATTACAACTACGGTAAAAAAATTGTAGTGAAGCAGTCTGGTATTTACACCGTTTATTACAAGGATCCAACTTATGGATGTGGCATTTACTCCGATAGTGTTATTGTGAATGTTAAGTCGCCAGAAATGTTCTACATCTGCATGGTTACCAATGACAGTGCGACTGGTAAAAACAAGATTGTTTGGAAGCCTCAAAGTTGGGTGACCAAATACCAAGTGTACAGAGAGACCAGTGTTTCAGGTGAGTTTGAATTGCTTGGTGAGTTAAAAGGGGCTTCCAATGAGTTTTTCATTGATACTACTTCTAAACCTAGAACTAGAGCTTATACCTATTATGTAAATGCTTTTGATTCATGCGGAAATTCAGCCATCGAAAACCAGTATTACAGGCATACTACCTTGCATTTGACCGCAAGTCTTGGTGTAACGGGTGAGAACAACTTGAATTGGAGCGACTACTGGGGCATTTATCCTATAAATACCTACAATATTTACAGGAGCAACGAAGGCGGTGCGTTTAAGAAGATTGCTTCGGTTTCTGCATCGGTAAAATCATATTCTGATTATGAGCCACCAAAAGGGGTGAATAGATATAAAATTGGAATTGACGCCGTGACAGATTGCAATTCCGGAAAAGAGGAGTTGAATTCAAACATTGTGGCATTTGGAATATTGTCGAACAATGTATTGCAGCGCCCTCAAATTTCAATCCTTCCCAATCCTACAAAAGGAGAGTTTAGCTTAACCGGTATTCCAACTGGAAGCACTGTAAAGGTTTATTCAGTGGCAGGAGTTTTAATTGATGAGATCAGTGATTCTGGCAGCGGTCTTTATTCTGTGGGACATTTATCTGCAGGAATGTACTTGATCCAGGCCGGCTCAAATTCAATGCTGAAATTGATAAAAGAGTAAATCTTTATACCTATTATTTGGTATTTCTCGATTTGGGTAAATGATTAGGCTTATGCCTGCGTTTCCTAAGTGTGATGAGGTACTATTTTTTGATTCTTTCTTTTTTTGGGGGGATTTTAAACGCCCAAACCGATAGTTTTCAGTTTCCTCGTGATCTAAGGATGAGGGGGAATGCAACTGAGAATGCTAATGATGCTATTTATTTATTCAATGTATCTTTCCAATGGTACAAAGACCGCAAATTGCTACCCCACGAAGAGGCGGCAGCCTGTTTGAATAATTTAGGAAGGCAATACGCTATTTTGGAGAAATACGATAGTTCAGCTATGTATTATTACGAGTGTCTGTCAATGTATAGAAAATTAAATTCTGCTTTTGCTCGTAAGAATTTGACTAGTAGTTTGTGCAATTTGGGTGCTATGTATCAAAGCAAGTTTGAATTTGACAGTGCCAATCTTTATTATAACTTGGCATTGGATAGGGCATTGTTAGACCCAGATGTTGAATGGAATGAGAAAAATCGAATTCTTGAATGCATAGAAGAATTATACAGAGAATATGATAAGATCGAATTACTCATTTCATTCAAAAACAAACTCTATGTCGGAAAACCGGCACCTGATTTTTCTCTGTTTTCCAATACGGGCAAGCAAGTTACTTTGAAAGATTACCGCGGAAAATGGTTGTTGATTGATTTTTGGGCAAGTTGGTGTTATCCGTGTTTGAAAGAAATACCAACATTAAAATATATAGACACGACTTTGCCATGGGTAGAGATTTTGGGAATTTCTGTAGATACCGAATATCCCAGTTGGATATCGAGAATCAAATCGGAAGATTTGACTTGGAGACAAGTCTTAGACCACCAGAAAGCCTCAGAATCTACGTCTATAAAATACGGAGCTAGACGCATTCCATTGACGGTAATAATTGACCCAAATGGCGTTGTAAGACGATACGGTTTGAGAGGTGAGGAGTTGAAAGAGGCATTGATAGAGATTGGCACAGAAGAGGGATTTTAAGGTGTTTTAGACGCTCAAAATTTTCGATCTTTGTTTCCGATGGATGTCTTAGATTCTGTACTCATTGAAAATACCATTGCTTTTGTTCAGCAAACGTTGAAAAACGCCGAAGGCGGACATGATTGGTGGCACATTCAACGGGTGCATTTGAATGCCAAGCGCATTGCTTTTTCCGAGGACGTAGATGCGATGGTTGTTGAACTGGCTGCCTTGCTCCACGATATTTCTGACTCTAAATTCAATGGAGGGAATGAAACTCTGGGTGCAGAGATTGCCGCTGATTTTTTAAAAAGTCAGGGTTTAACTGCTGATCGCATAGAACACGTGGTGCAAATTATCAATCATATTTCCTTCAAAGGCGGAAAAGAGCAGCGTCAGTTTTACTCAAAAGAGTTAGGCGTGGTTCAAGACGCCGACAGGCTAGACGCCATCGGTGCCGTTGGTATTGCGCGGTGTTTCAATTACGGCGGATTTAAGGGAAATGAGATTTACAATCCGTCGATTCCTCCCAATTTGAATTTGTCGAAAGAGGAGTATAAGAAAGGCGGTCAGCCTTCAATCAATCATTTTTATGAAAAGCTGTTGTTATTGAAAGACTTGATGAATACGGATACGGGTAGAGCTCTCGCGGAGCAGCGGCACGAATTCATGGAGCAATACCTGAAGCAGTTTTTTGAGGAGGTGGGTTGATTATTTTCTTTTTAAAGTCTAATAGCCTCGGGTGAATCACCAGAACTATAACTAAGTTATTCGGTAGGCTTTTGATTGATCATTGATTTTAGCATCTGAATTTCTGATTTTAATTCTTCAATTAATCGTTCGTATAGTTTTCTTTCGTTTTCAGGTATACCCTGAACGTGAATAATTGTAGCTGCTTGTCCGCCTTGCTGTTGGAAGTTTTGTTGGATGTAATGTTCGGTTTCACCAATTAAACTTGTGACTGGAACCGACAAAATTTCTGAAATTTGTTTCAAACGTTTGATGGATGAGTTTTCCGGATTTTTCTCAATATTTGAATAAGCTTGTTGCGTAATCTCTAGCTTAGCTGCCACATATTCTTGAGAGAATCCGTTACTTTCTCTGATAAGTCTAATGGTAGATGGGCGCTCATATTTTTCGTTTGACTCCATAATGCATTAAATTTAGTGCAATTTACTGAGGAAAGCGAAAATAACAAGTATATTTTGTAGGATACAATCAGATGTCGTGCTTTCTTGCGTGGTAATTCTTTTATGCTTGACGTTATATTATTTGTTGCATTGCTGTTGTTTTTAATGGCCATCACATTTTACGTCGCATTTGCGCTCGATAAATCATCGAAAAATGGCGAAAAGGACTTTTGATTCAGCATGTTAATCATCGTAATGGAATCTACATTGAAGGATTAAACACTTTTGGTCTACACCCTTTGTACCTACAACTTTATAAACCATTCTATGCTCTCCTGTTATTCTTCTAGACCAATAACCCTTTAAATCATATTTTAAGGGCTCTGGTTTTCCTAATCCTTTGAATGGGTCTTGACGTATAGATTTTATTAAATCTTTAATCTTTACAAGTGTTTCTGGGTCATTGGAAATCAAATATTCTAAATCTTCCCATCCATTGGGTGTAAAACTAACTTCCATGCTTAAACTGTTTCCAATTCGTCAAGACTGTAAGACTTTAATTCGCCTTTTTCAGCTTGGTGAATAGATTCAGCAAGTCTTCGTCTATTTGCTTTAGTAGATAATAAATGTTGCGTTTCAGCCATTGAATTATATTCCTTTAGGGAAATAATAACAACGGCATCATCTTCGGTATTTCTTGAAACAACTATCATTTCTGATGATTCAGATACTTCATCAAAAAAGTTTTTGATATTTTTTCTTAATGTTGAAATGGATATAGCTTTCATAATGTGGTGTTTTAGTTGTACTTTTTGTTGTACGTTCAAAAGTACAAATAATATTACGAAGTTTGTTTATTTTAATGGAGTTGAATTAGATTTATTTATGGATTTAACTACAAAAACATGATTTTTATCAAAGATTTTATGGTTATAAGCGTAAAAAGTCAATAATTTCAATTTGTGGTTTACGTATGCAGCTGACTATAGAAGTAATCTAGATACAGATGCAATTGGGTGCC
>CAYPBJ010000041.1:0-15982 GCA_964408945.1 uncultured Rhizobium sp.
TATCTTTGCAGTCCTTTTCGGAGGAGCGTCCTACGGGTTAGGATGAATAATAGAAGAAAGAGTAAATATGGCAACCAAAATTAGATTGCAAAGACACGGTAGAAAGAAAAGAGCTTTCTATCACATCGTTGTAGCAGATCAGAGATCTCCTCGCGACGGTAGATTCATCGAGAAAATCGGTACTTACAACCCCATCAGCAACCCTGCTACCATCATTCTAGACCTTGATAAGGCTGTAGATTGGTTATTGAAAGGTGCTCAACCCACTGACACCGCACGCGCTATCCTTTCTTACAAAGGTGCTGCTTACAAAAAGCACTTGCAAGTAGGTGTTAACAAAGGTGCTATCACCCAAGAAGTTGCTGATCAGCGCTTCAACGAGTGGTTGAACGAAAAAGAAGGCAAGGTTCAAGCAAAACGCGACGGACTTAGTCAAGCAGCAGCTGACCAACGTGCAGCAGCTCTTGCAGCTGAAGTTAAGCGCAAAGAAGATTATGCAGCTAAATTAGCGGCTAAATTAGCAGAAGCTGAAGCTGCTGCTAACCCTACTGAGGAAGAAGCTACAGAAGAAGTTGCTGCTGATGACGCTACCACAGAAGGTGCTGATGCACCTGCTGAAGAAAGCGCAGAATAATGACCCAGATACTGCCTCCCCCAATCATTCCTATTGGGAGAATTACCTCAAAACATGGTTATAAAGGCAGTCTGAATATACTTTGGGATGATGATGACCTCATCCCTGAACCAGGGGACTACCTTTACGTTTTAATAAACGAAAAAGGAGTCCCCTTTCTCATTGAAGAAATGAGCAAGTCTCTAGAAATCGTTAAACTTCAATTCATTGACTCTGAAACTCAAGCAGAAGAAATATTGGGACTCACGGTTGGATTAGACCAAAATACCGTTGATGATGTACCGCCTCAATTTCAAATCAATGGCTTTCAATTGGTTTCTGCAGAGGGACAAGTAATAGGCCAAATTGAATCTCTTGAAGATTATCCCGGTCAAATCATGATGAACATCGTTTGCGAAAATCGCAAAATTTTAATCCCTTTTGTAGAAGAATGGATTACTCAAATCAATGAGAATGACCGAACTTTGCACATGGATTTACCCGATGGTTTGGTAGATCCAGAAAATCATGAGGATTGATATTATTTCTGCTGTTCCCGAACTATTACAAGGGCCGTTGAATCACAGCATCCCTAAGAAGGCCCAAGATAAAGGGCTTGCAGAGATAGTAGTACACAATCTTCATGAATACGGAATAGGAAAATACCGTCAAATTGATGACTATCCCTTTGGTGGAGGGGCTGGAATGGTACTGATGTGTGAACCGCTATCTAATATCATTGAAAAACTTAAATCAGAAAGAGAATACCAATACGTCATTTACACCACACCAGACGGTAACCCTTTCAATCAAGCATTAGCCAACCAACTGAGTATTGGCGGAAATTTGATGATCATCTGTGGACATTACAAAGGCATTGACCAACGCATCAGAGACGAATACGTAAACCTTGAAATTTCCTTGGGAGATTTTGTGCTTTCCGGAGGTGAAATCGCTGCCGCGGCTATTACAGATGCCGTTGTTCGATTAATTCCAGGTGTCATTGGGAACGAAGAAAGCGCACTGAGTGATTCTTTCCAAGACAATTTACTTGCTCCTCCTCTTTTCACTAGGCCTGAAATCTTTCATGACAGGAAGGTACCGGAGGTATTGCTGAGTGGCAACCATAAAAAAATAGAAGAATGGAGACTGGATCAAAGCATTGAGAGAACTCAACAGCTTAGACCTGATCTTCTTAAAGACGAATAAACCCCATGAAACTGAAACTTACCCGTCCGTTGGTCATTTTCGACCTTGAAACTACAGGTGTTAACATCAATCACGATCGAATTGTCGAAATATCCCTTTTGAAAATTTTCCCCAACGAAGACGAGGAATTGAGAACCTTCAGAGTAAATCCTGGAATACCTATCCCAAAGGAAGTCAGCGAGATTCACGGAATTTACGATAAAGATGTAGCTGATAAGCCTACGTTCAAACAATTGGCGCCTGAATTGAATGAGTTTCTGAAACTTTGTGATTTTGGGGGATTCAACTCCAATAAATTTGATTTCCCATTAATGGTGGAAGAATTTTACCGAGCTGAAATAGATTTCGATATTGAAAATAGAAAGTTTATTGACGTGCAACGCATTTTCCATAAAATGGAACCCCGCAACTTGACTGCTGCCGTGAAGTTCTACGTAAATGAAGATCTTGAAGGGGCGCATTCAGCAGAAGTAGACACCATTGCCACGTGGAAAGTGCTCAAAGCCCAAATTGAAAAGTACCAATCACTACCCTCTGACGTAAAAGGCCTGCATGAATTCAGTTCAACAGATAATGCCGTAGATTTGGCAGGTAGATTTGTATTCAATCAAAAGAAAGAAGCCATTTTTAATTTTGGAAAGCACAAAGGCAAGACAATAGAAAGTGTTTTGCGCAGTGAACCTAGTTATTACAATTGGATGATGGATGGTGATTTTCCGCTTCAAACCAAGCGCGTACTCACTAAAATCAGGCTGAATATGATGAATAAATAAACACATTGAAAGGTAAAAAACAACATATAACCATCATTGCTGAAACCGATCGTTGGGTTGCTATCAATAAGCCTCCTTATGTCCCAAGTCTTCCGGAAAGAGGTAAGTATACGGCTGAATCTGTATTAGAATGGTCAAGAAAACAATGGCCTGAAAGCATACTTTGCCACAGAATTGATAGAGAAACATCGGGTGCTTTATTGATTGCAAAAGATGCTGAAACTTACAGACATGTTTCCATGCAATTTGAAAAAAGGCAAATTGAGAAAATATACCATGCCATAGTAGACGGAGTAGTTGAATTTCAAGATTTTTGGGTAGACCTTCCCATTAATACTGACAATTTAAACAACATCAAAATCGACAAACAATTCGGCAAACTAGCACAAACACATTTTCAAACTTTAGAAATATTCAGGCATTTTACCCTTTTAGAGTGCAAACCCAAAACCGGTAGACTTCACCAAATCAGAGTGCACCTTTCTTCTCAAAATGCAAAAATTGCTGCTGATGAATTGTATGGCAGTAAAACGCCCATGCTGTCTTTGGTAAAACGCAAAATATCTGGGGAAGACAGACCGTTGATTCAACGATTTGCTCTTCACGCAAGAGAGTTAGTTTTTAAAGACTTAGAGAATCAAACCATTTCCATTCAAGCAGAATACCCAAATGATTTTGGTGTTTTCTTAAAGCTTTTAGACAAATACGACCGTTAATTCACCATGAATTCCATCACCGAGGAACTAAAGCAGAAATACCGCAAAATAAAAACTTCGGTATTGGCTACTTTGAAAAAAGTAAAAGCCCATCCTCCCAGGAACTTGGACCAATGGTTTGAAGAACAACACGAACAAGTTTTTGAAAATATTGACTGTCTTTCCTGTGGAAACTGCTGTAAAACAACCAGTCCAATGCTCTTTGAAAAAGACATCGAAAGATTGAGCGGCGCACTAAAAATGAGGGAAAAGGATTTTGTACAGACTTATTTATTTTTAGATTCTGATGGTATCTATGCCATGAAATCTACGCCTTGTCCCTTTCTTGGAGCTGACAATGCTTGCTCTATTTATGACGACCGACCTAAAGCTTGTAGAGAATTTCCGCATACCAATCAACGAAAAATGCATACACATCTGCATTTAATTCCTAAAAATGTATTGATTTGTCCAGCTGTCTATCAAATTGCTGAACGCTTAAAACAATTAAACTAAAATTGGTTCTTCCACATCATGCTTTCTACAGGGCGATCTGGTTGTCCGCTATACTTAGCATTTTTCTTGGAATTGTAAGGAACCAAAATCTCACCTTCAACTGGGAAATAAATTAGTTGTCCAATGGGCATGCCCGCATAGATTCTCACGGGCATTTTTACAGAAATTTCCAAGGTCCAATTTCCACAAAAACCAACATCCCCTTTGCCCGCCGTAGCGTGAATGTCGATACCCAATCTACCAGTACTGCTTTTTCCTTCTAAGAAAGGAACATGGGCATGTGTTTCGGTGTATTCCAAAGTTACACCCAAGTACAGTGTATCTGGTTGAAGAACGAATCCTTCTTCTGGAATATCAAAATGTCTGATGGTGTTGTGTTTTTTCGCATCCAATTCAGCAGCTTCGTAAACGGCCAAATGCTTGCCTAAATGAACATCGTAACTATTGCTACCCAATGCATGGCGGTCATAGGGTTGAACAATTATAGTGCCTTTTTCAATTTCTTCTAGAATGCGTTTGTCAGACAAAATCATTCGGCAAAGATAAAATATTATTTGAAATCAGAGTTTGGAAGGTTTTCTATCAGAGCGCAAGGGCAATGAGGTATTCTTTAGGGTAATTTCTTGCGGCCGAAAATCACCAATACGTTGAATAAAACTAATGCTAGGCAATGGGAGAACGAACAGGTTATTCAACTTTCGGGTTTCTCCATATTTACCCTCTTCAATGTAACTCCCTCCCCAATTTGCATAATAAAGCAATCCAAAGGACCAGCTTTTGTTGGAATTCTTCTCACTGATCAACCGAAATTGAACATTGGCGTACAGGGTATTTCTATTGAGTTCATACCTTCTAAAGTCTAAAACATAAGGGGAAGACAAGGGCCTTGATGGGTCTTCCAAGAGGGGTTGCCCATTGGAATCTCGTCTCCATTTGCTTGTGGAAGGACTGTATTGATATCCGTTTGAATACCACATTTCGCCCAACAGATAAATGCTTCGACTGAGTTTCTTTTGACCGCCCAATTGAAATACAATGTTTCCTGATGGAGTTTTGTTGGAAGTAAGATATCCCAAAGCAACCGTAAAATGATTGTGAATTCCACCGTAGGTATAACCTGCATAAAGCATATTGGCGTCAAATTCGTTGTCTTCCATATGCAACAAACTCGTTCCATAAACATCACCAATTACAAGGCGCTGATCTTTCGCTACTTGAGTGGAATATTGAGGTGCAATGTATGCGAATGACGGGAGCACAATACCAGCGGCAATTGAGATCTCGTTGGTTATACCATATTGAAAATCATTCATTAAACCGTTTAAGTTTTGATATTGCAACGTCCTTTTTTCAACTGGATACCCGGATTGCATAAAAACGTACCTTCCACCAATGAGCTTGGTCTCGGAAGTGTCTTTTGACGCTGGATTAAGTGTATCTGATTTCAATTGTACAGCGGTTATCAGCCCGTGCAAAGTAAAACTCAAACATAGAAGAAAAACCTTCATATCCGCAAAGTTACAATCTAAATATCTGTGTCATGAATGATTTTCCAACAATAAATCTGAGCGTCGTCACTACAAGAAATCAAAGTCTCTTCATCCATCCATAGAAGCGCGTTAACGCTGCTCTTGTGGATGGTTCCAGCCCTATTCCCTATAGATAAAAGTAGTTCGAGATTTTGGCGATTCCAAATTCTAATCGATTTGTCCATGCTACCTGAAGCAATCATTTTCCCTGATGGGGAAATTGACAGTGCATGGATGGTAAACCAGTGCGCATTGACTTTTTGAATCTCCTCAAAGGCACTGTCTAAAATTCTTATCTGTGCATCTCTACCCGCGCAGATCCAACCGCCCTCGAAATTGGACTTTATTTGAAAAATCGACATTTCGCTGATTTGTTTTGGCTCTTGAAATTGACTGTAAATATTTCCATCAGAAGATCCAACAACCCATTCATTTTGGCTATCAAAAGTGATGGTTCTCAAAGATTTTTGCGACAATTTTAATTGACCAAGAAGTTCAAGATCTTGTGTAAATCTAAATAATGTGCCACTGCCACCTGCCACCAAAAGGTTTCCAACATCATCCAATTGAATATCAAAAATGCCTTTTTGCATCAAAGGAATTAGAACAGGTTCTTTAGCCCTATCCAATCGATATAGGGTGCCGCTTTGGGTTCCTACAAAAATCAAATCCGGCGAAACGGCTTTCAAAGAGAAAACGGCTTCAGAAATTTGGGCGAATAAAAATCCATCGGAAGAATGAATGCTGGGCCAATGAACCATTTTCCCTTCGCTTCCAGCAGAAAAAAAACCACTATGACTATCAGATGACAAACAATATACCGACTGTTGATGTCCTAAGAAGGCATTTTGTTTAGAAAATCTTAATTTTGGCATGTGATTATTGAGGAAACTTGGATGGGAAAATCAGGCGAGACGCTTCATTTGTGGAACGCCCAAGCACTGATGCAAAAATATGCAAATTCCTCCGATACATTGATTGAAGAACTGAAGGGCCGAGAACTTGAAAGAATGATGGTAGAAACTGCCATTGACCAACTGAACCCAGGCACGTTACTGACCAAAGATGAATATGGAAAACCCTATTGGGTGAGGCAAGGCAACCTTTTGCCAGAGATGAATTACAGCCACACCAAAGATTTATTATTTTGGGGAGAACACAGAAACCAGCGAATTGGAGTAGATATTGAACATGAGAGGGAGCAACTTTTACGCATCAAACATAAATTTTGCAACACGGAAGAATTGCATTTTTGCCAAGATAATGTTCAACAAATTTTATTGATTTGGACAGCGAAAGAGGCTATGTACAAGGCATACGGTCAAAAAGAAATTGATTTTAAAGAACAAATGAAAGTCTGGGATTTTGAGTATCTGAGCAATGCTCAAGCGGGTGAGTTTAAAGGCAGTTTAACAGTAGATGAGAACCTATTTCTATTTGATATTGAATTTCGCAGAAAATCACCCTATATTTTGACTTGGACTCTGCTGAATCAACCCTAAAAACACCCTAGAATTCACGTATATTTGCAGTTCGTTTATGAACCACATCAGAAACTTCTGCATCATTGCACACATTGACCACGGCAAAAGCACTCTTGCTGACCGTTTATTGGAATATACTAAAACCATAGACAAGCGTCAAATGCAGGCTCAGTTATTGGATGACATGGACCTTGAACGCGAACGAGGCATTACCATCAAAAGCCACGCCATTCAAATGAACTATGAATTGGATGGTCAGAAATATGTTTTAAACCTTATTGACACTCCGGGTCACGTAGATTTCAGTTACGAAGTGAGTCGTTCAATTGCAGCTTGTGAAGGAGCGCTTCTCATTGTAGATGCAGCGCAAGGAATTGAAGCTCAAACCATCTCAAATCTGTTCATGGCTTTAGAACATGATTTAACAATCATTCCTGTTCTAAATAAGATTGACCTTCCAGGTGCAATGCCGGAGGAAGTAAAAGATGAAATCGTAGAGTTATTGGGTTGTGACAGAGCTGAAATAATTCCTGCTAGCGGAAAAACAGGTGTAGGAGTGTTTGATATTTTAAGAGCTATCGTAGAGCGAATTCCAGCACCTAAAGGTAATCCTCAAGCTCCTTTGAAAGCTTTGATATTCGACTCTGTTTTTAATTCTTTCAGAGGGATCATTGCCTATTACAGGGTTTTTGATGGAGAAATACGCAAGGGACAACACGTAAAATTTATGAATACGGGTGAATCGTATTTTGCTGACGAGACCGGTGTTTTAAAGTTAGAAATGTCTCCAAGAGATGTAATTAAAGCAGGCGACGTTGGTTATATCATTTCTGGTATAAAGGACGCAAAGGAAGTACAAGTAGGTGATACAATTACTGATTCAAAAAATCCAGCAGCTGAAGCCATCCAAGGATTTTCGGAAGTAAAACCCATGGTTTTCGCCGGTATCTACCCCGTAGATACCGATGATTACGAAGAGCTTCGCGATGCGATGGAAAAACTTCAACTGAATGATGCCAGTATTGTTTTTGAACCTGAAAGTTCTGCTGCATTGGGATTTGGATTCCGCTGTGGATTTTTAGGAATGCTTCACTTGGAAATTATTCAAGAACGCTTGGAACGAGAATTCAATATGACCGTTATCACTACGGTACCCAACGTGAGTTATATTGCATATACCACAAAGGGTGAACGAATTGATGTAAATAATCCAAGTGATTTGCCTTCTCCTGATAAAATTGATTATGTAGAGGAGCCTTATATATCGGCTACCGTTATTACTAAGTCAGAATATGTTGGCCCTGTTATGGGTTTGTGTCTTGATAAACGCGGAATTTTAAAAAATCAAGTATACCTTACCTCAGATCGTGTAGACCTGAAATTTGATATGCCCTTGGCTGAAATAGTTTTTGACTTTTACGACCGCCTAAAAACCATTTCAAGAGGTTATGCGAGTTTTGATTATCATCCCATTGGATACCAAGAATCCACTTTGGTAAAAATGGATATCCTTCTAAATGCAAAGCAAGTTGATGCCTTGAGTGCCATCATTCATAAAGACAACGCTTTCGATTTGGGTAAAAAGATTTGCAAAAAACTCAAAGACTTGATCCCAAAACAGCAATTTGAAATTGCTATTCAAGCAGGTGTAGGCGCCAAAATTATAGCACGAGAAACCATTTCTGCATTGCGTAAAGACGTGACTGCCAAGTGTTACGGCGGCGACATAAGTCGTAAGCGTAAACTTTTGGAAAAACAAAAGGAAGGTAAAAAACGCATGCGAAGTGTTGGTAATGTAGAAATACCTCAAAGTGCCTTCATGGCAGTACTTAAGCTGAACGATTAGTAACTTTGGGTATTCTAGCAATACCCTTATGAACTACTTATTCAACTTACTCGCTTTAAACAAGATTCGCGGACTGGGTCCCCTTAAAATCAGACAACTTACTTCACACATTCAAGAATGTGAAATTGAAGAGTATTTATCTACGACTGACATTTCTAGTTTGCTGTCTTCAAAATTTAAAGAAGAATATTTCCATCTGTTAAAAACAGGTCTAAATACACAAATTCAACATGAATTAGAATTCTGTGTGCAATCTGGTATTCGTATAATTCCCTATTGGAGCACAGAATTTCCTCACCGGCTTAAGCAAATCAATGATTATCCCAATTTCATTTATGTAAAGGGAGATCCGCCGTTAAACTCACCTAAAACTATTGCGTTGGTAGGTACCAGAAAGCCTGGTAATTCCAGCATTAAATGGATGGAACAATTCATGGAAGAAATTCAAGACGATTCTATTCAAATTCTCAGCGGACTTGCATACGGCATAGATATTTCAGCACACAAAAAAGCCCTAAAATTAAATCTGAGTACCATTGCCATAATGGCTCATGGTTTAGATCAAATTTATCCTGTTTCTCACAGTCAAACGGCACTATCTATGATACAAAACAATGGTGGATTAATCAGTGAAATGCCTATGGATACAGCTATCCACCCCGATTTATTCCCAAGAAGGAATAGGCTTATTGCAGCGTTATCTGATGCTGTAATAGTAGTTGAAAGTAAAGTTACTGGAGGAAGTATGAGCACTGCAATCCTTGCACATCAATACAATCGAGATGTTTTCGCAGTACCTACCCAACCAGGACAATTAAGTGGCTGCAATGCTCTAATCAAACGCAATATTGCTCAACTGATTGAATCTGGTCATGACTTTAAAACAGCCATGGGATGGACCATTAACAGTCGCAGAAAAAAGGCTGATTTATTTGGCAATCTCTCTGATGAACATCAACAAATAATGCGATTATGGTCAGATGAAAGTTTAAATATTCCACTCCACTTTGATGAGATATACAGAAAATGCCAAATTAAAATGAGTAAACTTCCTCGATTGATACTAGAATTGGAACTTCAGGGAGAAATTCTTCACATCGGGAATAAACAGTTCAAACTAACCTCCAACTCGAGGCGTAATTAACGCTTTCCTTTGGATTTTTGTTGACTGGCTTTCATGGCCAATTCCATCCTCTTTTGGAAATTGCTCTTAACTACGGGCTTTTTGCGGCTTTCGGCTATCTGCTGGTGCAATTTTGAATCGTCAATCATCTTGCGAATCACAAACTGCTGACCAAAGGTCACCATATTGCTGACAAAATAGTACCAAGTCAATCCTGAAGCATAGTCATTCAATACGCCCAAGAAAATAATGGGCATGAAATAACCCATCCATTTCATTTGACCCGTAACACCCGAAATTTGATTATTAAAATGGGTATAAATCAAGGTTGACACGGTCATCAATAACGTGAAGAAACTCACGTGATCTCCATAGAATGGGATATTAAATCCGAGTGCTGGGCCGTCCCACTGACTTAAATCTGAAGACCAGAGAAATGTTTTTTGTCTTAGTTCAAAAGCGACAGGAAAGAACTGGAACATCGCAAACAAAATGGGCAGCTGCAACAACATAGGAATACAACCACTCAAAGGACTTACCCCTGCCTTTTTGTAAAGACTCATGTTCTCGCTGTTTACTTTTTGAAGATCATTTCCGTGTTTAGATTTAATCTCATCTAACTCTGGCTTCAAAATTCTCATTTTGGCTGTAGATATGTAAGATTTGTAAACCAACGGTAACAAGAACATCTTAATAACCAAAGTAAGGAGCATAATTGCAATTCCCATGCTTCCTATGGTATTTGTTAACCAAGTGAAAACTGGTATAACTAAGTGTCTATTCACCCAACCAAAAATTCCCCATCCTAAAGGAATAATTCGCTCCAATTCAGCATTGGCTATTCCCAAATCTGTAGATTCAAGAAGGTCGAATTTATTGGGTCCAAAAAATAAATTGAATTTAAATTTCTTATCTGATTCACCGGTATATTCAGAAAATAAAGTAGCGCTTAGCGTTTTGATGTTTAAAGTATCATCAATTGGGTTGCTCATTTTGAGCTTAGTATCTGTTGATATTGCATCAGCCGAAGCTATGATTGTGCTAAAATATTGTTGTTTAAAGGCTATCCATTGAACCTTATTTTTCAAAGTTTCATTAGCTTCTTCGGTTGCTTGCAGGGATGTAGGTGATTCTTCAGGCATCTTGTAAACCAATGCAGTGTGTTGCGCATCCCATTTCATATCTTTCTCTTGTTTTTGCAAGGTTGAACTCCAATCCAACTTGAAATCAGAATTACCACGACGAACCTGATCTTGCATTCCCTTCAATTGAACGTCATAACTTACTACATAAGGTTTGCTATCATCTAAAGTATAACTTTGCTCAATATAAATTTCACGCGATTCACTTGGATACCATCTTAAAGCTATTTTGTTCTTGGTCTGCTGTGAAATTTTCCACTCAAATTGATCTGAAGTTTTTGGGTTACCCTGAGCATCTGACCATGTCCAGCGATGTTGATTTTTACCCGCCTCCATTAAAACCAAAGCAGATGAATCAGACCTATAAAACTCATTGAGTTGAACTTTTGTAATGGCTGCACCCCTATTCGAAATGGTCAAAGAAAGTTGCTTATTCGCCAAAACATAGTTCGTGTCTTGAAAAGTTTCGTCTTTTTGAACTGAATCTTCTCTTCCCGCAGCGGCTATTTTTTCGGGGGATAATTTTGCAGCGAGTTGATCTGCAACTTTCAGAGAGTCATTGCGTTTGGTTTCAACTAGTGTTAAGCTGTCTTGAGTTTTTTTCATTTGCTCCAACTGCTCAGGAGTTGGTGCTGTGTACCAATAATATCCCGCCAAAATCAGGAAAATCAAGGAAAAACCAATTATAGTATTGCGATCCATAAGGGAATGACAAAGGTACGATAATCCGTCGAAACAAAAAGATGCGAACAACTATAGATTTGACCAATTTATTGTGCTATCTTTGCACCTTGAAAAATAACCATGGCTAATACGGGTAAAATATCACAAATCATTGGTCCTGTTGTTGACGTAAGTTTTAACCAAGCAGGGTCCTTTCTTCCACAGATTTACAACGCTTTAGTTGTAACTAAAGACAACGGGCAACAATTGATTCTCGAAGTTCAACAGCACTTAGGTGAAAACATGGTAAGAACCATTGCCATGGATGGAACTGAAGGTTTGCGCAGAGGTATGGATGTAGTTGACCGTGAGGCAGCTATAACAATGCCAACGGGCGAAAGTATTCGCGGACGACTGTTGAATGTTGTTGGAGATGCTATTGATGGTATGACCCCATTAGACAACAGCAATGGTCGTGCTATTCACGCTGCTGCTCCTACATTCGAAAATTTGAGCACCAGTACCGAACCTTTATATACAGGTATCAAAGTGATTGATTTGCTTGAGCCGTATGCAAAAGGAGGTAAAATTGGATTGTTTGGTGGTGCCGGTGTTGGTAAAACCGTTTTGATTATGGAATTGATCAACAACATTGCAAAAGCATACTCAGGTATGTCAGTATTTGCAGGTGTTGGTGAGCGTTCACGTGAAGGAAATGATCTTCTCCGTGAAATGATAGAATCAGGTGTTATTCGTTATGGAGAAGAGTTCAAACACTCTATGGAATCAGGCGGATGGGACTTGAGTAAAGTAGATATGAACGAATTAGCAAAGAGTCAAGCTACCTTGGTGTTCGGACAAATGAACGAACCTCCAGGAGCGCGTGCTCGTGTTGCTTTGAGCGGTCTAACCGTTGCAGAATATTTCCGTGATGGTGATGGTGAAGGTGCAGGTAAAGATATTTTGTTCTTTATTGACAACATTTTCCGTTTTACGCAAGCCGGTTCTGAGGTATCAGCACTTCTAGGTCGTATGCCATCTGCCGTGGGTTACCAACCTACTTTGGCCACCGAAATGGGTGCAATGCAAGAGCGTATCACTTCAACTACTAGAGGTTCTATTACCTCGGTTCAAGCAGTTTATGTACCTGCCGATGACTTGACTGACCCAGCTCCAGCTACAACATTTGCTCACTTAGATGCAACTACAGTATTGTCTCGTAAAATTGCCGAGTTGGGAATTTACCCAGCCGTTGATCCACTCGACTCTACTAGTCGTATTCTTACACAAGATATATTAGGAAAAGAACACTACGATTGCGCTCAAAAAGTAAAATCATTGTTACAACGTTATAAAGAACTTCAAGACATCATCGCCATCTTGGGTATGGATGAATTGAGTGAAGAAGATAAGTTAGTTGTACATAGAGCTCGTCGTGTACAGCGTTTCTTATCTCAACCTTTCCACGTTGCTGAACAGTTTACCGGATTAAAAGGTGTATTGGTTGAAATCAAAGAAACCATCAAAGGATTCAACATGATCATGGATGGTGAAGTTGACGAATACCCAGAAGCGGCCTTCAACTTGGTTGGTACCATTGAAGAAGCAATTGAAAAAGGTAAAAAATTATTGGAGGAGGCTGCAGCCTAATCTATATGTTGGTTGAGATTTTAAGTCCTGATAATACACTATTTACCGGAGATGCCGAATTGGTTACTCTTCCCGGGAGTAATGGTAGTTTTCAGATAAAAAACAACCACGCTGCCCTAATCAGCAGCTTAAACGCTGGCACTGTTGAAGTAAAATCAAACCAAGGAATCCAGAATTTTGAAATTACTGGAGGTTTGGTAGAAGTTTTATCCAATAAAGTCATCGTACTCGTTTAGCATTCATCGAGATAACCTGATTTATCTCGAAGCAGAATATTAGTTAATCATTGTGCTTAAAAAGGACTCCCCGACGGAGTCCTTTTTTTGTTCGACAAAATATACATATTGTTTAACTTCTAATTCGCACACATTAAACAAAACATGGTGTTAAATTTCTCACTTTGTCGATCTTTGTTCAAGGATTCGCCATGAACATTACACAAATTAACTTCGACAAGATGATGGAACAAGAGCTGAGCGCTCTTAGAAACTACGCATTATCGTTAACTCACGATCTTGACGACACCAAAGATTTGGTTCAAGATACTATCCTAAAAGCCTATAGATACAAGGACAAGTTCCAAGCTGGGACTAACCTTAGAGGTTGGTTGTACACCATTCTCAAGAACAGCTTCATCAATAATTACAGAAGAACTCAGAAGCGCAATACATTCTTAGACACTACTGACAATACATTTTACCTTGACATACCAAGTCATCGAATTGATAATGATGCAGAGTTGAAGTTTATTCGAAAAGACTTAGACAATGCTGTTGAAGATTTACCTACCGATTTGCGTGTAACCTTCAAGTTAAATGCTGAAGGTTTCAAATATCACGAAATTGCTGAGGAATTAAATATTCCCATTGGAACCGTAAAAACGCGTATATTCATAGCTCGAAGAGTGCTTCGTGAAAAATTGAAAGACTACGCATATGAATTCGGTTACCAAATGCAGCCAGCATAAATGCCAGAAAGTTACACTTATTTAATTTTAGACCTGTTAACTATTGCAGGACCCTTGTTATTGTCTTTTGACAAAAAGGTGGCTTTTTATAAGTCATTTAAGTATTTGGCATTCAGTGTTGGTATAACTTCCCTTTTATACATTGTTTGGGATATTTGGTTTACCAAATATGGAATTTGGGAGTTCAATAATACGTTTTTACTAGGACGATATATTTTAAACCTGCCTTTAGAAGAGTATATATTTTTCTTGGTCGTTCCTTACGCCTGTTTATTTATTTATCGTTGCCTGCAGGCATATTTACCTTTCCTTTCAAATAATAAATGGGGCAATTGGTCCCATTTTATAATGATGTTATTTTCTGCGGCAATATTTGTAACCAATATTGATAAATTGTATACGGCAGTTACATTCGGCTTAATCACAGTTACATTAGCACGCACATTTTTATTGAATAGAATTCAATTCAGAAAATATTCAACCCATTTATTCATAGCATGGATTGTAGCTCTGTTACCTATGTACTTTATAAACGGACAATTAACTGGGCTTCCAGTTTTGATTTACAACAACACTGAAAATTTAGGCCTTAGAATTGGAACTATACCGTTTGAAGATTTTTTTTATAATTATTTGTATATGCTATGGATGATTATAGCTTACGAATATTTCAGTTCCAAATCTCGGAATCCTTCAAGCTCAACTCTTTAGCTTTTTTACGTTGGTTTTTAGTTCCGGGTATGGGAATGTATTTTTCAGGATATTTCTTCAAATCTAACAATACCTTATTCAATTCATTGGAACTTTTATTCAACGCATTATAAAGGGAATCTGAATAGATCATTTTTCCAACTGTCCCATTTCCACTGTTTATTTGAATGGTAATTTTATTTAGCTCTTTAGTCAAGCTATCAATTTCCATGACGGTATGTTTTAATGATACTTCATCCAAACCAGAAGTTGATGAATCTAATTTGATTAATAAATTATTTATACGTTGGTGATATTGGTCAAAATTATTTGAAAAACGATCCACATTTCCAATGGTATGAGTCACAACCTCTTTATTTGCAGCCAATAATGATTGAGTTTGCTGCAAAAGTAAGTTTATTTGCTGCACGGCTAATGGTAATCTGTCAATAGCTAAATTCAAACTTTCACTCTTAAAAAACGAATTCATAGACGTCAACAAAGAATCTGCTTTAGAAGCCAATGGCACAATTTGATCATTGATTGCACTGAATTTATCTTCCGCATACATAGGGATTAATGTGTCTCCATCTTGTGCAAATTCAGTTGACTTCCCTAAAACCAATCTTACTTTTTGTCCTCCAAAAATTTCCGTTTCAATTTTCATTCTAGAATCTTTAGGGATATCCATTTTTGAGGATATTTCAAAAATGGCTTCAATTTTATGACCATCAGTAATATCAAGACTTGTTAATTGGCCTATTCTCAATCCATTAAACATGACGCTGGTTCCAATTCCTAGCCCTGGCGTTGAATCATAAAATACAATTAAATCTTTACCCGATTTGAATGGATTGTCTTTACCTCTCATAAAGTTGTATCCCAAAATCAAAATAGTGATGGCAATAGCGGTTAAACTACCAACTTGAAACTCCTTTGACAGTCCTTTGAACAATGACATGGTATTCAAAATTAACGATTTAAATCGATATCTATTTTAGACTCTTTTCACTTAATACATAAAAAGCAAAAAGTCCCGAGTTACCTCGGGACTTTTCGATGAAATCAATCTTAGTGATTAG
>CAYPBJ010000042.1:0-14112 GCA_964408945.1 uncultured Rhizobium sp.
TCTCTGCTGATGTAGAAGGACTGGAATCAGTCTTTTTTAGAGTAAATCAATAAATTAAACTTACGCCCCCAAGGTTGGACTTTCTTCAATCTTACCTTATAATTTGAACTTTGAGAATTTTCATTTAGGAATTAGGAAACTATTTGTTAACATTGGCAAACAACCCCTGCATGAACAAATATAAATAACTTTGTAGTGGTCCATTTGGGGTCTCACCCAAAGACTATACAACTATAAATAATGAAAATTAAAAGAGATATATCTTGGCTGGCATTCAATCATAGAGTTTTACAAGAAGCACAAGACGAAGATGTTCATTTATATGATCGACTGAGATTCTTGGGAATCTTTTCCAATAATCTAGATGAGTTTTACCGTGTTAGAGTGGGCACTCTCACCAAGATGCTCACATTGAATAAAAATACAGCAAAAATTCACCTCGAAGATCGTCCAGAACAAATCTTGCAAAACATCTTAGAAACTACCCAAAAGCTACAAGGACAATTTGACCGAACTTTTGCCCAAATCATTAAATCAATGGGCGGACAATATCGGATTTATCTCCGAAATGAAAGGCAATTAAATCCCGATCAAAAAGAATGGGTCCAAAATTACTTTGAAGATAAAGTACGCACTCAAATTGTGCCACTCATGATTGAGAGCATGCCCAAAACCCCCATGCTGAGAGATCGTTCTATATATTTGGCTTGCATGTTGGGGAGTTCGATGAATAGCATGCTTCAGCGATTTGCTCTCATTGAAGTTCCAGAAAATAACCTTCCTAGATTCATAAGGCTGCCTTTTTCAGGTGATGAAACACACATTATTTTACTTGAAGATATCATCAAAGGCAATCTTTACAACTTATTTGCACCGTTTGGTTTTGATCGATTCAAGAGTTACATCATCAAGGTGACTCGAGATGCTGATATGGATATGGATAATGGATTCCATTCAGACTTGATCAGTGAACTCCGTAAAAATCTCAAAAAACGCACTACTGGTAAGGCCACTCGTTTTGTGTATGACAAAAGAATGGATCCTCAACTTCTTGATTATCTAACTAAGCGCTTGGATTTAAGTAAAAATGCAAATTTGATTTCGGGAGGAAGAATTCATAATTTCAAAGCGTTCATGAACTTCCCCAAAGAAGTTTTCAGTGATATCGTTCCTAGACCTAAACCTTTTGTACATCCGTTGCTTAAGCAACCCTGTAGAATCATGAGTGTTATTGAAGATCGCGATGTACTCCTGCATTTCCCTTACCATTCTTTTGATTCGGTCATAGATCTTCTTCGTGAAGCTGCCATTGATCCTGCGGTGCAAAGCATACATATGACTGTTTATCGTTTGGCAAAAGAATCAAAAGTGATCAATGCCTTGTTGAATGCAGTGAGAAATGGAAAAAAGGTTACTGTTATTTTAGAACTTAAAGCGCGCTTCGATGAAGAAGCCAATCTGCAGTGGAAAACCATTCTAGAAGAGGAAGGGATTCAAGTTTTTGTGGGTGTACCAGAAATGAAAGTTCACGCGAAACTTTGTTTAATTAAAAAAAGAGAATTTAATAAAACCATCAATTACGGATTTATATCAACCGGAAACTTCCACGAAGGAACCGCAGGTTTATACGGCGATCATCTTTTGATGACCACAAAAACCAACATCGTACAAGATATTCAAAAAATATTTCAATGCTTGTCTGACAACCATCCCAATCTTGATATGCTGAAAGAATGCAAAACGCTCATAACCACTCCACATCAGATGCGACCATTTTTTCAAGCTGCCATCAAAAAAGAGATCCAGCAGAAGAAAAAAAACAGGAGAATGATTGTAAAACTAAATAGTTTGGTTGACCCGATTCTCATCCAAGAAATCCAAAAAGCGGCAAAAGCTGGAGTTGAAGTAGATTTGATTGTAAGGGGAATATTTACAGCAAACATTCATCAAGAAAAATACAAAACCCCCATCAAGGCAATAAGTATTGTAGACCAATACCTTGAACACGCGAGGGTATTTATATTCAATAATGATGGCGACCCTAAAGTCTATATTTCGAGTGCAGATTGGATGGTAAGAAACCTAGACCACCGAGTAGAAGTGGCCTGCCCAATTTACTCGAGAACATTTAGGCAAGAACTTCACGACATCTATGAAATACAACTTCTTGAAAATGTGAAAGCCAGAATATTAGATCCAAATCTGAATAACCGATACGTAAAAACCGAGGAAATGGAAACTGAATGTCGTTCCCAAATTGAGATATATAACTATTTAGTTAAGAAGGAATATTAATTTCGAAGCCATGAAACTCGCTAGCATCGACATTGGCTCAAACGCAGCACGACTGTTGATTGCCGAAATCAAATCTCCTACTGACTATTCCAAACTCAATTTATTGCGAATCCCCTTACAGCTGGGATTTGACGTGTTTGAAACCGGACGAATATCCCCCGAAAAAAAAGATCTTTTCATCAAAACCATGAAGGTTTTCAAAGATTTGATGGCTATCTACAGCGTGGAGGATTTTAGAATTTGTGCAACATCGGCCATGAGAGACGCTGAAAATGCTGAGGAAATCACCCAAGAGATTAAAGAAATTACCGGATTGGAAATTGAGGTGATTTCTGGCGATGAAGAAGCGAGCATTTTATATGAAAACCACCTGTCATCCAATCTCCACGATGAACCTTACCAAGCGTTTGTTGACGTAGGTGGCGGAAGTACAGAAATTACGCTGTATGGAAACCAAAAACTAATCAAAAAACATTCATTCAACATTGGAACCATTCGCATTTTGAATGACCATTCGCCCGATGAAGAATGGCAGTTAATGAAAGATTTTTGTAAGAACCACTTAAAATCACAACCCTTTCAATTGATTGGCAGCGGCGGAAATATCAATAAAATTTTTTCTATGTCTAAAATGAAGGATGGTGAGCCTGTAGGATTGAATTTTATAAAGAAGTTACACCAAAACTTGACCGGTCTAAGTCTTGATGAGAGAATAAAATTGTACAATTTAAGGATGGATCGTGCCAATGTCATCGTTCCTGCCCTTCACATTTATTTGAATATCATGAAGTGGGGCGCGTGTAAAGAAATTTATGTCCCGAAAATTGGTTTGGCTGATGGAATAGTGAAGAAATTATATGCAGATAAATATCTTTTATCTGTAAATTTCCAACCATGAAAGTGCCGTACCAAATTCAAAATCTTGAGCAATACCATAGAAATTACCTAAAAAGTATAGAAAATCCTCAGGAGTTTTGGGGAGATGTGGCTTCTCATTTTGATTGGCACGAACCCTGGGATTCAGTTGTAAATTCAGACTTTTCCAATGCCAAAACTACTTGGTTTGAAGGTGCAAAACTTAACATTACCGAAAATTGTATAGATAGACATTTGGAGGAACGCGGCCATCAACCCGCCATCATTTTTGAACCCAATGATCCACAAAAACCTTCTCAAACCATCACCTACCAAGAATTGCATGAGCGTGTTGCAGAATTTGCCACGGTTTTAACCAATATAGGCATTCAGCAAGGCGACCGCGTTTGCATATACATGGGCATGATTCCCGAATTGGCAATCGCTGTCTTAGCTTGCGCACGAATTGGTGCCATTCACTCGGTTATTTTCGGGGGATTTTCAGCGCAAAGCATTGCAGATAGAGTCATTGACGCAGAGGCTAGCTGCATCATCACCTGTGATGGCGCATATAGAGGAAATAAAGAAATCCCATTAAAACCAGTAGTTGACCAAGCTTTAAAGCTATGTGATACGGTAAGTGAGGTAGTAGTATTCAAGCATACCGGCTCAAAAATTGAAATGTCTCCAGGACGAGATCTTTGGTGGCATGAACAAGTCAATGAAATTAGAGAAGCCGGCATACCTTGGGAAGATCCTGCTAGCGTAGATGCCGAACACCCTCTTTTCATTCTTTATACCTCTGGCTCAACCGGTAAACCCAAAGGCGTGGTACATTCAACGGCTGGATATATGGTATGGGCGAACTATACCTTTGTCAATGTTTTTCAATATCAATCCAACCAAGTTCATTTTTGCACCGCTGATATTGGTTGGATAACAGGACATTCCTATATTTTATATGGTCCATTAAGTGCGGGGGCCACTACCCTCATGTTTGAAGGCATTCCCACTTGGCCTGACGCTGGCCGACTTTGGGATATTTGCCAAAAACATTCTGTTGATATTCTGTATACCGCCCCAACGGCCATCAGATCTCTCATGGTATTTGGTGATGCACCATTGGAAGGCAAAAATTTGAGTCACCTTAAAGTTCTTGGCACGGTTGGCGAGCCCATCAATGAAGAAGCGTGGCATTGGTACAATGAAAAAGTAGGCAACAAAAACGCTCCCGTCGTTGACACATGGTGGCAAACAGAAACCGGAGGCGTGATGATTTCAAATCTGGCTGGTATTACACCTGCAAAACCATCTTTTGCTACCCTACCCCTTCCCGGTATTTTGCCTGCTCTTATGGATGAGAATGGCAACCTGATTCAAGGAAACTCGGTTTCTGGCAACTTATGCATTGCCAAACCCTGGCCCGGTATGATTCGCACGACTTACGGGGATCATCAACGTTGCATTGATACCTATTTTTCAGCGTATCAGGGATATTATTTTACCGGCGATGGTTGTCTCAGAGATGAAAATGGATTTTACAGAATCACGGGTCGTGTAGATGATGTGCTAAATGTCAGTGGACACCGAATAGGCACCGCTGAGGTGGAAAACGCCATCAATATGAATCCTCAGGTCGTAGAAAGTGCTGTTGTGGGTTATCCGCACGACATAAAAGGACAAGGAATTTATGCCTACGTTATTCTCAACGGCGAAGTTCCAGATGAAGCAGCTGCTGCAACTTTGAGGGAGCAAATTCTAGGTACAGTAACCCAAGTTATTGGTCCTATTGCAAAGCCTGATCAAATTCAATTTGTAACCGGACTTCCTAAGACTAGAAGCGGAAAAATCATGCGTAGAATCTTAAGGAAAATAGCCGAAGGGGAATTGCAAAACCTTGGAGACACCACCACATTGTTAGATCCTTTAATTGTAGATTCAATCATTAAAGGTAAATTGTGAATTAATTATTACCGCTAAATTATTATTCTTTAAATTCGCAAAATGGAGAATTTATTGAAAGACGCTCAACTTCTAAGTGCCATAAATTATGCAAATTGGGCGTTAGGCCTGGCTTTACTGATTATTTACACTCTTATTTTTCAAGTATTATTTAGAAAATTTGCATTGGTTGCATCCAATAGAGATGTATTTGCATCAAATTTCATGTTTTTTGCTGTAGCCATTTATTTAATTATCACCACAATCAAATCTTCTTTGGCTCTTTCTTTGGGATTGGTTGGCGCTCTATCAATTATTCGTTTCAGAACAGCAATAAAAGAACCCGAACAAATTATTTTCTTGTTGGCACTGACAGCCATAGCAATTTCATTAGCCGCCGAGCAGTACATTGTAAGCACCATTTCGGTATTGGTATTCAGCATCATTTCAGCCACCCGTAATAAATTTCTATCCTCCAAGAACAGATTGCATAATGATTTCCTGATGATCACATTCAATGAAAATGATCATCAAAAAGCCCAAAATTGCATTCAAAATTTGAGCAATTTGGAGGAGATTTCGAGCATCCATAATTACGACTTTAACGGCGATAATCTGTATAGAATTTTATTTAAACTTGACAATTCCAACCTCGAAATTGTACCTAAAATACATTCCACATTCCTGAATAATCAGATTTCTGAACCTAATATTCGTATCTCTGGCGGCAACGCATAATCTTTCCTGAATTGATAACAAAACATCCGGCCAAGAAAATCACTTTTTGGAAGATTGCAGCATTAATCATGCTGGGATTGGGTTTGCTTGAAATTTTCAGTTACTCAAAATACCACATTCACCTGCCTAAACTCATTCAATTAGGTGTAGACTTTGATATCCGACATAAAGGATGGGAACTTAATAACTATTCCGAAGAAAACATAGAAAACCCTTATGATGTAAAAGACACCATTAAAGTTGAGATGGCTCAGGTTGATTTTGCCTCAATGAATGACGAATGGTTAAAATTTTACAAAAACAAACACCGATTAGATGGTTCTCCTTGGGTAGAAAAAAAAGGCAAATATCGGGCTAAGGTGAAACATCTAAACGGCGACCATAAATGGCACAAGGCTAAAATTTCTATGGTGGGAATGTGGACCGACCACCACCCAAACCTTCAGCGATTTTCAATGAAACTCAAGCTGTCAGGAGACAACCGAATCTTTGGAAGTAAAGCCGTGAACTTAATTCTTCCCGAAACTAGAAGTATCATTATAGACCCACTAGCGAATCAGCTGTATAAAACCCTGTTTAATGGCATGGCCCTGCAGTATAATCCCGTTATTGTTCAATTTCGCAAAAATCAACCTGTATTAATGCTACGTGAGGAAAATTTTGATAAATTCCTCATTGAGCGGAACAGAAAACGTGAAAGCGTTATTTTCGAAAAAGGTTTTGCTGGTGGACTAAAACATCTTCCTGGTTATGAAAAAGAATCCCCACAGGGCGATTTTAATTATGAATTTCCTGATTCTGCTAGACAAGCTGCCCTAAAAAATACGTTGTGGAGACATTTTAACCATCCAACTGACACATTGTTTGAAATGGTTGACAAGGAAAAATTCCTAGGCATGTTGTCCATTGGAATTTTCTTCAAAAGTTGGCACCACCTAGTAGATATTAACCTTCATTGGTATTACAATCCCGTCAATCACAAATTAGAACCTCTAATTCGAGAGGTAGGAATGTATCCAGAATTTGGTTTTAAAACCGAAATTAAATCAGCCACTGACCGCATAAAACACTACCAGTTTCAATTTGATTATTTTCACAAAGAGATTGCCCATGGACTACCAAATTTCATTCATTCGTATACCCAATATCTCAAAAAAACAGACCCCCAATTTTTACACAAATTAGATCTGAACGTATTGAAAGTGGCCTTGGCAGTGCAACAAAAAATCACTAAATATCCCTATCAAAAGCCATTTGAATTGTTGCCCGCCCGTTTTCAACAGGCCCAAAAAGGTATTTTAGATGTACTGAAAATGAGGTATACTGAGTTACTAAAAGTACCATCTCAAAATTACAGAGAAGAATCTCATTCAAATTCTAAAAACATCATTCGCTGGAAAAACAAAGTTGTTTTAAATAAAGATGGGTTCACATTGCATGAAAATCAAACGCTCATCATTGAGCCGGGCACTAAAATTTTACTTTCAGGCAAAAACTGTGTGGTAAAACTCAATGGGAATACTCAAGGAATTGGCACTTCAAACCAACCTATAGTTTGGCTGGTACATCCTGAAACTAGAGGCAGTTTATTCATTGAAAACAAAGGAAAACTTCAACTTTCTCATTGTGTTTTTGATGGGTTTTCGAGCTTGTCTGACGGAATTTGGTCTACTCCAGCGGGAATTACTATACACGAATCTCACGAGGCACAATTTCTCTTCTGCAAATTCAAAAACAACCGAAAAGGTGACGATATGCTGAATCTCTTTGGTTGTAACAACTTTTACATGTGGAAATGCTCTTTTGAGAATGTACTTTCTGATGCCTTTGATTCAGACTTTTCATCTGGCGTGGTAAATCAATGCACATTCCAACATATAGGAAACGACGGAGTGGACGGATCTGGCAGTAATTTAACAGTCATGAACTCCATGTTCAAATTTGTTCAAGACAAAGCAATATCTTCAGGTGAAAAAAGCCAATTCTTTGCTCACCACAACACCATAGATTCTTGCGCTATTGGCTTTGTATCTAAAGATTTAAGTCTGTTAAACGAATCCCACAATACGCTCAGAAACAACCAACTCGATTACGCCGCATTTGTTAAAAAACCAGAATATGGCCCTGCAAGCATTGTGTCAGACAAAGATCTTAACAACTATAAATACCTATTTCAACGCAAATCAATCATAAAACACCGAGCTAAAAAAACAGTCATGATTAAAGACGTTGAATCAAAACTTTACGGAAATGAATTCGGCAGAGCAACCAAAAAATAAATCCGATTATAGATTCGAAAAAAAGTTCATTGCTTCCATCAATGATCTGATGTATATAGAAAATTATATCCAAAGTAAAGGGGCTTCTCCAATCTATCAACCTCGTTGGATCAATAATATTTATACAGACTATGACGACATGCGCAGTCTGCAAGAAAATATTGACGGCCTTTCAGACCGTGTAAAAACTCGTTTTAGATGGTACGGCGATACTTTTGGTGATATCCAAATCAATGCTGAACAAAAGATAAAATCTGACGACGTCAATCGTAAAAATTCCATCAAATTAGACTCATTTAACTTTAATTCCTACAAGGAAGTAAACACCTTGTTTAGTGAAATTTCAGAACGACTACTTCATTTGGATCAAAACGGTATTTTTTGGAACATCACCCAACAACACCCCACCCTCATCAATAGATATCACAGATCTTATTATATGAGCATCGACAATCAAGTTAGAATTACCATTGATTCGAATTTACATTACTACAACTGCCAATTTGAAACCGTTGCTCAACAAGACCAAATCATCATTGAGCTCAAAAGTCCAAGTGAAAACCTCATTAGCGGTGATTTTCTTCCACTTCAATTGAATAAATCTTCTAAATACGTTGAGGGCATGTTAAGCACAGACCCCGTGTTTATTTGGTAGTTTAGAAAATTCATTCCAACTAATTTCTTTCTTCAAATTCCCCTAACATATTTTTGTAAATGGTTAGAGGGCTACCATTGATTTATTTTATAAATAAATTATTAATTCTATTTATATTTTTCTACATCAATCTTTTTGTAAATTTGAGTCGGCCTGTTGAACTAAACAGATAACCCACTTGTTAAAAATTAAACAATACATTATAACATCATGTCAGGACACGGATCAAACACAGAAGGAAAATGCCCATTTACAGGGGCAGTTGCATCTAATGCAGCAGGGAAAGGTACTAAAAACCGTGATTGGTGGCCCAATCAGCTCCCATTAAATATTCTTCGTCAGCATTCGAACAAGTCGAATCCAATGGACGAAAGCTTCAACTACCGTCAAGAATTTGCTTCTTTGAATTTGGCTGAGGTTAAAGCTGATATTGAAAAGGTAATGACCGATTCTAAAGATTGGTGGCCTGCTGATTTCGGTCATTATGGTCCGTTCTTTATACGTATGTCGTGGCACTCTGCAGGAACCTACAGAACCGGAGACGGTCGAGGTGGCGCAGGTAGCGGAACTCAGCGCTTTGCTCCTTTAAACAGCTGGCCCGACAATACCAACCTTGATAAAGCACGATTACTCCTTTGGCCCATCAAACAGAAATACGGAAAGAAATTGTCTTGGGCTGACCTTATGATTCTCGCGGGTAACGTAGCACTAGAATCTATGGGATTCAAAACTTTTGGTTTTGGTGGCGGACGTGAAGACGTTTGGGAGCCGGAAGAAGATATCTACTGGGGTAACGAGCACGAATGGCTCGCTGACAAGCGTTATTCGGGTGATCGCGACTTAGAAAATCCTTTGGCAGCAGTTCAAATGGGACTTATTTACGTGAACCCAGAAGGACCTAACGCAAATCCAGACCCCATCGCTTCTGCACGCGACATACGCGAAACATTCGCGAGAATGGCCATGAATGACGAAGAAACTGTGGCGTTAATTGCCGGTGGACACACCTTCGGTAAAACTCACGGCGCTGGTGATCCTAGCAAATACGTGGGTCCAGAACCAGCAGGTGCACCTATTGAAGAACAAGGTCTAGGTTGGAGAAACACCATGGGTACAGGTCACGGCGAAAATACCATCACTTCAGGTCTTGAGGGAACTTGGACTACCACACCAACCAAATGGAGTAACAATTACTTCGAAAACCTATTCTCATATGAGTGGGAATTATTTAAAAGCCCTGCCGGTGCTCACCAATGGAGACCTAAAAATAATGCAGGTGCAGGAACGGTTCCAGACGCTCATAACCCATCAAAAAGTCACGCACCAACCATGTTAACCACCGATTTGGCGTTAATCATGGATCCTGCATACGAAAAAATCTCTCGTAGATTCTACGAAAACCCTAACCAATTCGCCGATGCTTTTGCTCGCGCTTGGTTCAAATTAACCCACAGAGACATGGGTCCAAAGTCATTATATGTGGGTCCAGAAGTACCAGCAGAAGATCTACTTTGGCAAGACCCTATCCCCGCGGTTAACCACCCTCTGGTTGACAGCAACGACATCGCCGCATTGAAATCTGAGATTTTAAATAGCGGGTTGTCTGTATCTGAATTGGTGGCTACTGCCTGGGCTTCAGCATCTACCTACAGAGGTTCTGACAAGCGAGGCGGTGCAAACGGCGGACGTTTACGTTTGGCTCCTCAGAAATTCTGGGAAGCTAATAACCCATCTCAATTGGGCAAGGTTTTGGATGTTTTGACTAGCATTCAGTCCAAATTCAATTCTGCACAATCTAACGGCAAACAGGTATCTATAGCTGATTTGATTGTTCTCGGGGGATGTGCAGCCGTTGAAAAGGCAGCAAAAGATGCTGGACACAGCAACAGTGTTCCATTCACACCAGGAAGAGCTGACGCTTCTCAAGAAAATACCGATGTAGAATCATTCGGCGTATTGGAACCACAAGCCGACGGTTTCCGCAACTACAGCAAAAAACGCTACAGCGTTTCCGCCGAAGAAATGTTGGTTGACAAGGCCCAGTTGTTGACTTTAACCGCTCCTGAAATGACTGTTTTAGTAGGTGGTATGCGTGCATTGAATGCCAACTTCGATGGTTCGAAACACGGAATCTTCACTGATAGACCAGGTGTTTTATCAAACGACTTCTTCAAGAATTTGCTTGATTTCAACATCACTTGGAAGCCAACATCAGAGCACAAAGATGTCTTCGAAGGCAGCGACCGTGCAACCGGAACCGTAAAATACACCGGTACACGTGTTGACTTAATCTTCGGTTCAAACTCTGAACTTCGCGCCATCGCCGAAGTATACGCCTGTGCTGACGGCGAAGCAAAATTCATCAAGGATTTTGTTTCTGCTTGGAAGAAGGTAATGAATCTGTGATTGGTACTGGGTCCTTGGTACCGGGTACCGGGTACCTGGTACCTGGTACAAGGTAGTAGGTAGAGGGTAGAGGGTAATTGGATTTTGGTTTAAGTTAAAGCCAAAACAAGTCCCCCTACCCTGTACTAAGGACCAACTACCATGTAAAAATGTCATTTTGACACTTATGAACCATTGTACATTATCTTTGTTACCAAGATATGACACAAGATATGTTGGTTGGGATTGATGCCTTCGGATTTTACATTCCAAAAAATTATTTACCCATTGAGGTGTTGGCTAATGAAAGAAACATTGATCCTTCCAAACTGACTGTCGGACTAGGACTTAGGAATATGGCCGTTTGCAGTCCTCAAGAAACAGTCGATTTCATGGCCGCACAAGCCATCATTCAACTCAATGAATTTCTTATTTCACAACAAAACAGAGGACTTGATTTTGAAAAGATTGACCGCATCTATCTTGGAACCGAAAGTAGTATAGACAGTGCAAAACCAACCATCACTTTCGCCAAACCTATCATTGAGAAAGAACTTAATGTTGATACATCGGCAGTAGATTACCTTGACATGACCTTTGCTTGTATTGGAGCCATCGATGCACTTTTGGCTTGTGTTGATTATGTGCAACTGAATCCAGATCGTCAATGCATCATTGTGGCATCAGACGAAGCCAAATACGATGTAAAAACAGGAGGAGAATACACACAAGGAGCAGGTGCGGTGGCTGTTTTGATTTCAGCAAATCCCAGAATCATGTCCATCAACTCAAGACTTGTTGGTGTTGATACCTCTAATGATTTTGACTTTTACAAGCCCACCAGAAAATTCACCAAAACTCAAATCCTTGAGGAACTAAAATCATATTTACCTGACACAGTAAATATTTCTAGTATTGAAAATGTTATAAATTCTCAAGAAACTCAAATCACCGACGGCAATTTGGAAGGTGTTGTTTCATCATTTTGGAATTTACCAGAGGAAACTATTAACATCCACAGAAAGCAACCCGTATTTGACGGAAAATTATCCAATAATTGCTATCAAAATAGAATAGAACGTGCATTGAATAGGTTTCAATTAAAAGCTCAATTAGAACTTTCTGATTACGCGGCATGGATTTTCCACTTACCTTATGCTTACCAAGGAAGAAGAATCGCCGTAAAATATTGGTGGGACAAAATCGCTTTAACAAACCCTTCAATATTTAATGAAGTAAAACAAGAATTAGGTAAAATTGAAGATTCCGAACAATTTTATAAAATTCTTTCTAAGCACCCAACCTATAAAAAATTTGTGGCCGACTTCATTGAACCAAGCGAAAGGGCATCTTCAGAAATAGGAAACATGTATACAGCTTCCATTTTAATGGCAGCTATCAGTCATTTGACATTCGGAGAAATCAAAGAAAAGTCTAAGGTACTATTTCTTGCGTATGGTTCAGGATCCAAAAGTAAAGTATTCAGCGGAGAAATTCAAAATCTTCAACATAAAAACTTGTTGAAAAGCCATCTAAAATTCCAATTATCCAACCGTAATCAGATTAACTATTCAACATATTTAAAGTGGCATCGCTCAAATTAAATGTAAATTTGTGCATCATGAGCGAAGAAAACTACCCCTGCCCTTCATGCAAATGCGATTATGCCTACCCCCTTGATAATGTGTGGGTCTGTCCAGAATGTGCATTTGAATGGGACCCAAATTCAGATGAGTATGCAGCACCGTCTAACGAAATTATTGTAAAAGATTCATTAGGAAACCTATTGAAAAATGGCGACAGCGTGCAAATAATCAAAGACTTACCCGTAAAAGGCGCATCGAAAAGCATCAAAGTGGGCACAAAGGTCACCAACATAAAATTGGTTGACGGCGATCACAATATTGACTGTAAAATACCGGGTTTTGGGGCTATGGGATTAAAAAGTGAGTTTGTAAAGAAGATTTAATTATTTTTTACCAAATATTCGCACTACCTTGCGAGTGTGGAAATAGCCACAAATTTTAACTAGTATTTTAAATGAACTTGTACGTTTCAAACCTGAATTTTAGAACAGGTGACGATGAATTGATGCAGGCGTTCTCCGCGTATGGGAACGTAGCATCTGCCCGAATTATCAAAGACCGCGAAACCGGAAGATCTCGTGGATTTGGCTTTGTAGAAATGGACTCAGACGAGGAAGCGCAAGCTGCCATGACTGCGTTAAATGGATCTGAGCTGAACGAAAGAACAATCTCAGTTTCTGAAGCTAAAGAACGAACTGAAAGACCCGCTCGTGGCGGTTTCAATCAGAATCGCAATTCACGCTGGTAATTTTGACCCTCCAAGCCGCCCCCAAAAGGGCGGCTTTTTTCCCCTTCCCTAATAAAAACAATGGCTAAATCCCAAACCACATTCTCCAAAAAAGAAAAAGAAAAAAAGAAAATTCAAAAGCGCCAAGAGAAACAAGAAAAAATGGCTCAGCGCAAATTTGAGAACAATAAAGGTAAATCATTCGAAGACATGCTAGCTTATGTCGATGAGAATGGTAACATTTCAGATCGTCCAGCAGACCCTACCAAATTAGTAGAAATTCAGGCTGAAGACATCGGTACCAGCGGTTATCAAGTGGTACACAATGTAGTTACCAACACCCGTAAAGGAAAAATCACCTATTTTAACGACCAAAAAGGTTACGGCTTCATCCAAGATTATAAGTCGCAAGACCGTGTATTTGTTCACATGAGCAATCTTCCTCCCGATTGGAAACTAGACGTTGAGGTTGAATACGAAATAGAAAGAAGTCCTAAAGGTGAAGCGGCTATCAATGTTCGCAGAAAACAAGGTTAATATTTATCAATTTCAATGAACAATTTCGGGACTTCCCTCGTTGTTCATTAATGATATCGTCTTCAGGGAATAAAGGTTTTTACTTCAAAGAATTTGAACCAAAGAGCTTAGACC
>CAYPBJ010000043.1:0-7598 GCA_964408945.1 uncultured Rhizobium sp.
ATCGTGCTCGGGCAATTGAAAAAAATGGGTGTAGTTTCCAGGAATTATTGCTCAGATTTAATTATTGGGAAGGTACTTAGAAACCATTAAATTTGGGGAAATGCGCTTATTATCAATTATATTTAGAGAAATGCACTGAATTCCTGGTGCCATTAAAATGACAATGATGGGTTTACATATCGCAAATAATTATTAAATTTGTAAACCAATAGAAGTCGCAATGAAATCGCAAATCGGAATTAGGTTAAAATCGGCACGTTTACTTGCAGGCTTATCACTTCGAGAGTTGTCTGAGGCTCTAAATGGTTTGGTTAGCCATAATGCAATTAGTAAATATGAAAAAGGCGAAATGATGCCAGATAGCAAAGTGCTCATAGCTATTTCTTCAGCATTGAATGTGAAAACTGATTATTTCCTCAGGACTCAAACCGTAGAAATTAGTCAAATAGAGTTTAGAAAAAAGAGCAGTCTTCCCATTAAAAGAATCAATGCAATTAAAGAAAGCATCAAAGACAGTATAGAAAGATATTTAGAATTAGAGTCACTTTTGAATGTTCAACGTACTTTTCAGAATCCCATAAATGAAATAAAAATAAGTAATAATTCAGATGTTGATTATGCCGTAGAAGTGCTTTTACATAAATGGGATTTGGGTATCAATGCTATACCGAATGTCATCGAAATGATAGAAGATAAAGACATCAAAGTTATAGAAATTGAAGCTGATGATAAGTTTGATGGGTTATCTGGTTGGGCAAATGAACATATACCGTTCATTGTTGTAAACAGCAACTTTAATGCAGAAAGAAAACGCTTTACTATGTTACATGAATTAGGTCACCTGTTGCTCGAGGTTGACAAGAATCAAACTACACACAAAGAATTGGAGAAGTTTTGTAACATGTTTGCGGGTTCAATGCTGTTGCCACGACAAACTATTTACAAAGAGTTAGGTCAAAAAAGAAGTTCAATTTCATTGAATGAACTTATTTATTTGAAAGAATCATACGGTTTGTCCATTCAAGCCATCATGGCTCGAGCGAGAGATTTGGAAATTATATCCAACGATCAATTTGTTAGATTCCGAATTTGGGTCAATCAAGATTTAAATCGAAAGAAGGAAATTGGTTTTGGTCAATTCAATGGCATGGAACATTCATCTCGTTTTATGCAGATGCTATACAGAGCGGCTGCAGAAGAAATCATTTCCATGAGCAAAGCAGCAAGTTTGAGTAATGTTAAACTCGCTCAATTTCGCGATGAATTCATGGCAATATGATTGTTGTTGTTAACGATGCTAATTTACTGATAGATTTAATCAAGCTTCAATTATTAGAAGCTTTTTTTAAAATTGATTGGGAATTTCATACGACAGATTTAATTATTGAGAATGAATTTTACGAAGATCAAAAAGCACAACTAGAACTCTACATACAAAGCGGAAGATTAAATATACAAACACTAAATGCAGATGAATTGGAAATTCTCACAGAAATCCAACTTAAAAGACCTCAACTCTCTGATAAGGATTGTTCGGCATTTTATTGTGCAAAAAAATTAAATGCTTCATTGTTAACATCAGATAATACATTGCGTAAATATGCTAAAACACAAGAAGTAGACGTGCATGGTCATTTATGGGTATTTGATGCTATGTTAGAGCATAATTGTATTGATAGTCAAACTGCAATAAATAAATTAATTGAACTCCAAACCATTAATATCAAGCTCAATCTTCCCAAAAAAGAATGCGAAGCTAGAATTCTTAAGTGGAAAGGGGTGCAAGATGAGTAATTTCATCAATTCAAAAACACCATGAAACCCTACCTTCTGCTTGCCTTAATCTTTGCTCTAGGCTCCTGCGAAAAGCCCAATTCCCGAAACAACCTCTACCACACAGATCAGCGCGAAAAAGAAATTATAAACTGGTTTGAGCAAATTCAGCTTCCCAACGGACTCATGCCCAGCGTGGAGAATGGAACCGTGATCTCACTGTATGACAATGCTCTCGCGGCCTTGGTGTTCATCGAGAATGAAGATCTTGCAAGTGCAGAGCAGATTTTTGACTTTTTCGACAACAAAGTAGACCAGGAGTTGACCTAGGGCGTCGGTGGATTTTTTCAGTTTCGTAACCCTATGGGCGTCCCCGGAAATCATCGATGGATGGGAGATAACGCCTGGCTGCTCATCGCAATCAACCACTATCATGCAAGAACGGGTTCAAAGAAGTATCAACACATGGCCGACGAAATTGAAAAATGGTTGCTCGCCCTGCAAGATGCTGATGGCGGACTCTTTGCCGGTTACGATGCTCAGAGTAAGTTGCTCAATTACAAGGTCACCGAAGGCATGATTGATGCATTTTCGGCCATTCCCGGCTATACTCCGGCACACAGTAAGTTGCTCAAATTTTTGAAAACGGATCGTTGGAGCGCTACAAATCAAAGCCTAATCTCATGGCCCGATAATCCCAAATACCTGTATGCGCTAGATCTTCATCCGTGGAGTTATTTGATTTTTAAAGACTTCCCCCGAGAAACCCTAAATGCAGCTGATCGCTTCATCAATACCCAACAATCTGCTTCGGGCACCGCGGTGACCGGTTATTGTTTTGACGAAGACAAAGATGCCGTATGGCTGGAAGGTACCGCGCAAATGTGCTTGGCCTTGGGAAGGGCAGGTCTGAACGCCCAAAAAGATTTTTACCTCAACCAAATCGACTCCACCTTTCAACGAAGCGCAATTCTTTCGAATGCCGGCGGATTTCCTTACGCCACCAATCGGGGCACGGGCTACGGTGCTGACCTCCTTTGGGAAGGCGCCGACACCAAACCTTGCGTTTCGAGCGCTGCTTGGTATTTGTTCGCAAAATGGAATTTCAATCCGTTCGAAGCGGGGCGGGGTAAGGATATTCCCAAAGAGGAAAGGTTTTGGTTGTGAATTTGAAATTCATCAACGTAACAAAGTGACATCTCCACTTTGAATATAATTAAATACTGAATCTGATTGAGCGCATGAATCGTTGTATCGAATTATATAAACATATGCGCCCACTTGACAGGGGTTTCCTTGGTATGTTCCGTCCCAACCGCCGGTTTCAGAATTAGGGTTGTTTTCAAATTCTTGTTCAAATATTTTTTCACCCCATCTACTGTATATTTCCAAATTGTATTTTCTAATTGACGTGTTATAAACCGGTTTGAAAACATCGTTTAACTTGTCATTATTTGGCGTGAACGAGGTTGGAATGAATAGCTTTGGTGATTCATTTACAAATAAAATTTCTTCCGTTGAATCGATGCAACCGTCATCAGTTTTTATGATAAGTTTGATTCTATTGTAACCACTTCGATCGAATTTCAGGGGTATGCTTATTTTATTTTCGGCAATTAAAGAATCATTAAGATAGAATTGAGAAGTTGTCGAGCCTATCGTGATATTGCTGATGAAAAATGGGTTACCTTTTGGGAAATAGCAACTTATTTCGGAGTTTTTATAAAGTTTAGCTGGACTAATCTTTCCAACGTTTAAATAAAAGTTGGACGTATCTGTACATCCATTATTGTCAATACTGAATAGAGTATATAAGCCTTCATCTGATTTTTTTATATCTGTGAAACGAATGAAGGAATTTGAATTTACAGGTACAATTGAACCATCAGGATATTTCCAAAAACCATCAAAAGATGAATTGGTTTTTATGGTAATTGTTTTGTTTTGATTTTCGCAAATTTGGAAAGGTCCAGTTGACGTATCAAAAGATACATTTAATTTTTCATGAACGACTAAATTGAAATCAAAAGAATCTACGCAGTTATCTTTTGTCGTAAATACTACCTTGTAAGTTCCGCTATCGTCTTTATTTGCATGTGGAATCCAAAGTTCATTGAAAAGATTAGGTTTGAAAATATTGTCGTTTAGTTTCCATTCGGACTCTTTAATATTCTTAAGGAAAATAGAAAGAGGTTGTTGCTCACAAATCGCAGTATCCCCTATTGAATATGTGTAAATGAATGGCCTTAAATAAAAAGTATCTGATGATATACAACCTTTATTGTTAATGACTGAAACAATATACTTCCCCGTATCACTGAATGAGAAATTCTTGATTTGAAGTTTATCAGAATCAATTGTAGCTCCTGGTATTTGCCATTTGGCAAATGAAGGATTTTTTGTTTGTATGATGAATGAGCTTCCCCAACAATGTTCAGGATTGTAAACAGCTTGATTGAAATATTTTTCGCCATCAGGGATATAAATTTCTGTTGTGTCCCTGCATTTTAAAATATCTTCAACTATTAGTTTATACTGCCCTGAATTGATATTGTTGAGGGTGGGTTTATTGCTTATCAATGAATTGTTACTATTATACCACAGAAAGTTATAGCTATCATTTCCACCTTTAACGGAGCTGAAAATTTTTCCTGAAGAATCACCAAAACATACTATCGAATCAAATGATAATTGCGTTGTAATAGGTTCTGGATGGTCTATTGTGAAACTGTCTGAGCCTGTACAGCCTTGATTGTCAATGTAATTAATAATGTATTTTCCTTTTCGAAGATTTGAAAACTTATTTGAATTTGTTAATGGTCCATAATTGACAGAGTATTGATAAGGAGAAGTTCCACCATTGGGGGTTCCAATATATTCGCCATTCGAGTATCCATAACAGCTAATAGGTTTGTTGGGCGTCAAGGTTAGAGTCAATTTGCTCGGTGCCACTAATGCAAATTCAGTTTGAGAGGTGCAACCTTTTTTATCTGTTACTTTAATTGAATACTTTCCTGAATCAAGTCCAGTTAGAGTATCAGAGTATCTGGGTCTATTTACAGACCATTGATATTTGAACGGCGCCCCATTTCCTCCGTTAATAAATACTTGTGCACTTCCGTTTCGTGAGCCCAAACAGGTTGGGTCTTTGTAAAGGATGTTTAAGAACATGCTGTCTGGTGCTTTTATGAAAATATCGGCCGTATCCTCACATTTATTTTTATCTATGCTAATAACATTATAATAACCAGCTGTACAACTGTCTAAAAGTACGCTACCGTATTTGTTATTGTTGTTCCATCTATATTTATATGGTTGAGTTCCACCAGCAGATGTTGCTGCCAATTGCGCTGTTTTGGAGTCGTGGCAAATTAGATCTCTTACAGTTATAATTTCAGTTTCAGGATTTGGATGAATAACTAGTTTAATGCTATCGGTTGATTTGCAACCTAACTTTGAAAATCTCGTTAGTTTTAAATAATACGTGCCAGAATCAGAGAATTTTACGTTGAGTGTATCCTTAGTATTTGTAATTTTCTTACCCTCGTATTCCCAGGTTTTAGAGGATTGTAGTCCATATTGAATTTTATTTTTTGATAGGTCAATAATGACAAAGTTATTTTTAGAATAACATTGTTGAGCATCGGTGAGATTTGAAATAGTTATTTCTGGCACTGTATCAACTTGTATCACTTGAAAAACAGAATCTTTGCAGCCAAAAAGACTAATGGAGATGAGATTTATTTTAAATTTACCTACTTGAGGATATTTGATTGAGATGGAATCTTTCAATAATTGGTTAGTGTAGTCACCAAACCATTCATTTCTGATTTTTGAACTTGGAACTATCGTTGAACTTGATTTAAAGTTTAAAGTCGTAAGTGATGCACATGCAATAGTATCTGATGCTTGAATTGTTGCTTTTGGATGCGGCATTGTTACAATTACAGAAAATGCAGTATCCGAACATCCATTTGCGTCTGTTGCAATTAATCTAATTTTATGATTACCTATTGTGTCGAATTTTACATTTTGAATTTTAGCCCCACTCCTAGATTTATTTCCAACAGCACTTTCAAAGTTCCAATTATATAAAGCCATACTTGTTATGGGACGTGTAGAATCAGCATCGAAATTGAAGCTGTGATTTCTATAGCACAAACTATCTAGATTCTGATTGATTTTGGCGATTGGGTGGTTTTTTACGATTAAGGATTTCACAGTTGTATCAAAGCAGCCAAAATTATTTTCAGTAATGAGAATAATTGTCTTTTGTCCTATAGAAGTGAACTTTACATCAATTGAATCACTTTGTACGTTGCTTCCAACATTATTTGGATCGTTTATTTTCCAGATACTCGTTTTAACCGTGTTATTCCCAATACTCGAATCTGATTTAAGTCTGAATTCATTTCCTCTCAAGCACAGGGCCGAAGCGGAGGCAGATATCTTAGCCATAGGCTGAGGATATACCCCGATTTTAGACTTGGCGGTATCGTAACAACCGTTGGCATCTTTAATGATCAGAGATATGTCTCTAGATCCGCTGGAGTTGTAGGTGATGTTGTGCGGTCCTTTAGAGGTTGAGGATGAGCTAGAAGCGCCGCTACCAAAGGTCCAGAGATAAGAGGCGGCAGAAGTAACAAAGGAAGAGATAGAGTCTTGGAACCTAAAGCGGTTGCCTTTAAGACATTGTGAGTCGTTAAGAGTTTTAGTGATGACGGCATTGGGATGAGCAAGCACTTCAACGGATTTAGCGATGGTATCGTAACAGCCGTTGTTGTCTTTAATGATAAGACCTACGGACTTTTTGCCGGTAGATGAGTATTTGATGGTATGATTGCCAACGCCTGAGGCAGAGGAACTGGAAGCGTTGTTACCAAAGGTCCACGCATAGGAGTTGATACCAGTGGAACCTGATGCGGAGGAGGAACTGTTGGCATTAAAGAGGAAGGAGTTGCCTCTCAGACACAATACAGAGTCAGGATACGAGATACGAGCTTTTGGATGTTCAAGTACCTGAATGCCTTGATAGGTAGTATCGTAACAACCGTTAGCATCTTGAATGATCAGAGCCACAGACTTTTTACCGGTAGAAGAGTATTTGATGGTATGAGCACCAACGCCTGTAGCAGAGGAGCTAGAGGCGCCACTACCAAAAGACCAAGAGTACGAGGTGATGCCACTAAATCCAGCAACCCCGGTAGAGTTACCACCATTGATGGAGAAGGAGTTGCCTCTCAGACACAGGATAGAGTCGTTGAGGGTAATCTTAGCTTTAGGGTGTTCTCTGACAGTGAGGGTAGAGTTGGCGGTATCGTAACAGTTTTTATCGTCTTTAACAATGAGTTGAACGTATTTGGTACCGGTGGTACTAAAAATGACAGAGTGAGGTCCTTTGGTAGAGGCAGAGGAAGGAGAAGCATTGGAGTTAAAAGTCCATGCGTAGGAGGTAAGAGAAGAACCAGAGGCGGCACTAGAACCACCATCAGTGATAGAGAAGTTGTTGGCTCTAAAACACAAGGAAGTATCTTTACGAGAGATCAGAGCCGTTGGGTTCTGATACACGGTTACGGAGATGGAGGTGTCGTGAGTACAACCCTGAGCCGAGGTTATATACAATCGAATGGTTTTAGTTCCCGCCGAGGTGAAGGATATCTTGTGAGGACCCACGTTATTAGCGGTATCAGGAGAACCATTTTTAAAAGACCAACGATAGGAGGTGATGGAAGGGAAGGAAGCGGAGGCATTGGTGAAGGTTACCGTCTCACTCAAGCACAGGGCCGAAGCGGAGGCAGATATCTTAGCCATAGGCTGAGGATATA
>CAYPBJ010000043.1:7698-11411 GCA_964408945.1 uncultured Rhizobium sp.
CCCTGAGCCGAGGTTATATACAATCGAATGGTTTTAGTTCCCGCCGAGGTGAAGGTATAGCCAGAATTTAGCTTTCCAAATGAATCAAGAGTGCCATTTATAAACCACTTTTTGGTTTGGATAAATCCAGATGAGATTGTGCTACTATCGATTACTGAAAATTTATTGCCTTTAAGACATTGGGTAGGAGTTGTAAATTTGAATTGTGCTTTCGGTAGAGGATTAATAGTTATAGTTATTGTGGTATCCCAACTACAACCATTTGAATCTAAAATATTTAAGTAATATTTGCCTGAGTCTAGAAATTTGGTATTTCCAATTTGTAAGGGTTTATACTGAGAATTGTTTGAAAGTGATTTCCATGAGTAATTTTTAATAAAATTTGGGTTGTTTATTCTTATTTTGATCGAATCCGTCAAACAGATTGACGTATTGCCAATTAGCTTATGAGAAGGAAGGTTTAATATTTGCAAATAAACTTGTGTATCTCTCGTGCAACCATTAGAATCGATAACTGTTAATTTATAAAACCCTGAATCTGAAATAGATGTTCTTTTAATAGTGAATATGGAATCAGTGCTTACGGTTTTATTATTTCTGGTCCAAGTTATTTTTGAATGCTTTTTTGAAAAGAATTTAAAGGTGGCACTATCACCTAAACAGACAGAATCACTGTAATTAATGGAGATTTTTGTAATTGGATAAGTTCTAACCCCGGTGATAAGTGTATCCTTACATCCGAAAGAATCAATTAAATAGGTTGTGTAAATCCCAGTATCTTTAAAGGTGGTTTCACCCTTAATAGATTTTGAGAATAATGAATCATTGTTGGGTAGTTTCCATGTTATTTTATTAATTCGACTACCTGAAACGTTTAAAAAGAAACTATCCAATAAACAAACAGTAACTGGTGTTGAAATCGAAAAATTCGGACCAATTTCAACCCATCCGGTATCACGCAAAATACATGAGTTAGAATCAATGATTTCAAAAATATAATTGCCAGCTTGACTCAGAGAATTGATCCTGGTTTGGTAACTAGACTTTGTGTTTTTGAGTGAAACGGAGTCTTTAAACCAACTTATTAACTCTTTATTTTTAAGAGGTTGATCTAATCTAAAGCTTATTGTATCGCCAATACATAATTGAGAATCTCCAATGATTTTATTGTTTGGCAATTGCCAGAAGAAATTGATTTTGAAAAAAACAGTATCAACACATCCTAAAGAATCATATGCAATTAATTTATAGTTTCCGGTGTCGCTTGGGGTAATTCTTAATCTAAAAATTTGACTTGTGGAATCAAGTGTTTTAGTTGTGCCATTTGAAAATATTTTATACCATTTGAATCTGTAGCGATTGAATTTAACGTTCCAAGGGTTGTAGGTTTTATCACTAAGGGATTTTAAATAATTAGCACTGTCCGTAAAATAAACATGCATAGTGTCATTTTTACATGCAGTATCAAATCGTATCAAAGCAAATTTTTCACAATAATATAGATCGGCAAAATAGGCGTCGGTGGCAGTCCCATATGTAGACTGATAAGCCCTTTTTCTCAAATTTGTGTCGGATTTAGTTTGGCCAACAATATAGATATCCCCAAATCTGCCATGGGAAATGCCGTGGCAGTTATCATTGTCCTCACCACCAAAATAACTAGCCCATTTTCGTTTTCCTAGGGCATCAAATTTTACTACAAAAGCGTCTTCCGCATTTTTATAAGTTTTGAAAGCGCCGCTAGTGGCAATAATATTTGTACGTCCATTCCTATTATTAGCTGATTCAGTCGTTCCACCCAAATAAACATAGTTAGAATCGTCTAAATCAACTCCAACTCCTAAGTCATTTTCATCTCCGCCATAATATGTGCACCATTTCAATTTCAAATTCGTATTGAATTTTGATAAAAAAGCATCAGTGTTAGTTGATAATTGTGTTGAGCCTTTATTTAAACTATCTTGATGGCCATTTCTAGAAATTCCTTTGATTGAGTTTGTAGTACCTGCCACATATAATTGACTATCATTAACAATAACGGAATTGGCATAATCTTCGCCTGTGTCTCCAAAATATACTGTTGAGATTAGGTTTCCAGTAGGCGCCATCTTGCCTATAATTGCATCATTAGATTTAGATATTAGATTTATACTACTTAATGAATCTGAATTTGTTGTTCCAACAAAAAAAATGGTATCATTTTTACCTGTGGAAACAGAATTAAGTAGGTCTTTGCCTGATCCACCAAAATAATCGAAAAATAGTATATTTCCTGTACTATCAAATTTAGCAACAAAGCCATCACCGTTGTTGGTATATTTGTTTTGGTTGGTTGTGAAATTTGTTTTTGAAATCGAAAGTGAGTCAGAGTATGTTTGCCCCACTACAATAATGTTATTCTTAGAGTCACAAGTTACACCCAACCCAATATCATCCTCTGAACCACCTAAATAATTAGACCATATTAGCTGTCCGTAATCATTAAATTTAGCAATAATAATATCTTTTTTAGAATGATAAGAAGAGTCGAATTTTGCCTTGTAAGCTATTGAATCGGATTGTGTTTCACCTACAGCAATTATGTTATTAGATTTATCAACAGCGATTGAACGAACGATATCAGCATTTTTCCCTCCGAAGTAAGTAGCCCAAATTAACGATGAACTACCACCTTCTTTATGGAATTTTGTTAAAAATCCATCTTCACTTCCTCCAATAGTTGTAGAATGTGTGCCTTGACTGGCAATTTTAGATGTACTAGATGTTTTTCCACCAAAGTAGGCATGACCATCAACACTATTTGATTCAACACAATATCCTTGGTCATTCCCCCCGCCTCCAAAATATGTAGCCCATTTTAAGACTGGTAATGGATCAATAACAATTATCTCATTCGGATCAATATTGTTGTCTAATAGATTAAAACCTATGGTATTATTGCCAAGATTAACCCAGCATATTTTGATTTTATGCAGCGGATTAGATTTTAAATAACTAATTGGTATAACTTCAATAAATTGTTGGTTTTGAACCGTTGTAAGTAAAACGGTATCGTTCTTGATTGCAATATTTTTTACCCCTTGGATTTTTAATTTTATCTTTTGAATTTTTTTTGCGGGAGTTATAAAGTCGTATTTTGGATTATTTGATTCGTCAATGCTAAATTTGCAGTCTATACTGTTCCAAAGATTATGTATCCATATTTCATTATAAATAGGTACGTTCTCTATACTTGAATTATTTAAATAATAGTTGTTAGATTTTTCATGCCCTATAGGTGTCCATTCGAATTTATTTGGCTTGACAAACTCAAAGTAGATTTGATGAATATTTACAAGGTCAGAGTTTTCTAAATTTTGGTTGAATTTCTGATATGCAAATCCTGTTTTTCGAAATAATACACTAAAGTTGGCGCTCGTTGATATAAATTTTGCATTGTCAGTAGTGTTTAACTCATTGATAAACTGACCTTTATTCTCAATAAAGCCATTTTGGCCATACATTGGCCTAACAGTAAAAAATAGAACTAAAAGAAATCGAAAGTAAGTGTAAAATGCGTTCATGCGAAGCAACTGCAATAACTTGAGATTATTGTAAACTGCTAATTTAGTATTTTTTAACTATGATAAATTGATGGCTTAATGAATGGGTATATCCATTTGGTAATCACATCCTCTCAACCGTCTCAACACCAATCAGTCGCAACGCGCGTT
>CAYPBJ010000044.1:0-2468 GCA_964408945.1 uncultured Rhizobium sp.
ACAGCCACCTCATTTCTGCGATTGGTTACATCCCAAGGAGCATTGTACCCTAAATACAACAGTTCCCCGCGGTGTTTCAACCCGTTTGAATCTAAGACTGAATATAATTGGTCTGCATGCTGTTTGATCTTTTCAGAGTTTGAAAATCCCCCGAAACGAACAACTGCCAATACCTTAGAACCTTCACTCACCAATTTTACCTGATTATTGCTAGGTGATGGCAAATCTTCGAGGGAGTATTCGCTCGGCATAACGAACGACATACTTGCAGAATCGCCCATTTTCATGATAACCGGTGCGGTCATGGCAATTTTTTGCTGAGACTGATTACCTCCAAAAATATATCCCGCAACCGTTCGGAACCCATTGTTTCCCTCGGTGTTGTAATCAGATTTCGGAAGCGAAGTTTGTGCCAAAATCATTCCAGGATATTCGCGAATTTCAACCGTTCCCAAGGTTTTGATGATTTTGTACTTGGGCGTTTCAATGTCCTTAAAACGGAAAGAATAAAACACCAAACCAATCAAAATCAATGAAATAACCACAGCTATAAAAATCCAAAACTTCATAAAAAATGAACGTTTGAACAAGGAAATTGTTTCTAAATCAATTATTTTGGCATGAAAATTGTTGATATTCGCAAAAAAAAACATGAAAAAATTAGCCATTATTGCCACATTCATCTTTGCAGCTCAAGCTATTTGGGCGCAAACCGTTGTAACAGCAGCCGATTTCAATTCAAATCCCCAAAAATACGTGGGACAAACCATCACCATTGCCAATGTGAAATTAATTTCAAACACACCTCCCAAAACTACATTAAATGCACCTTGTGGAAAGGTTTTAAATACTAGTGTACAAGGGGGTGGGAGACCTTCTCCAGGTCAAAATCCATCAGGAGGAACAGTCATAATGTCTTCGCCTGCTCATTGCAACGATATCCCAAATTTCCATTTGACAAAATGGGAGTTGGTTGCAGGTAAACAAATCTGTGTTCAAATGTGTAATCAATTGAGCAATTCGATTAGTTCAATATCTTCAGGTTCGACGGTGAAATCTATGACCATTGAAGTAAAGGAAACGATGTATCTCTTGAGAAGTGTAACTAAATAACTCCAATCAGATTTCAAATTTAAAAAGACCACCCTCATGAGGTGGTCTTTTTATTTATACTCGATTTTTGCCGTTATTATTGTAGTTAAATGAAGAAATCAAATCATTTACTGACATATATAATTCTCGCTGCAATGCTTGTTGGCGTGGTTACCGGACAATTACTATTCATGCATTTTGATGCCAATGGCGATAGTCAACTAGTTGGCAGTGAATTGGATGCGGCAAAACAAATAGCTTCCTATTTTAAACTACTCACCACCCATATATTTTTGAGACCCGTTCAAATGACCATCGCACCCCTGGTTTTAACCACACTGATTGCGGGAATTGCCAAGATGGATGACATCAAAACCGTTGGCAGAGTAGGAGGGAGAAGCATGGTTTGGTTCATTTCGGCATCATTGGTTTCTCTATTATTGGGACTTGTACTCGTGAATTATTTCCAACCCGGTGTAAACGCAAATTTTGGAACCACCGATACCTCTTCTGTGGCAGACGTTGTAGGTAAAACACAAGGATTTAGCCTTCAAAATTTCCTGGAACACGTATTTCCTATGAGTATTTTTGAGGCCTTAGCGCACAATGAAATACTTCAAATTGTGTTGTTTGCCGTTTTGTTTGCCATCGCATTGAATCAAACCGGCGAAAAGGCAAAACCTATAATCGATGCCCTTGATACCATGGGTAAAGCCATTTTGAAAATTGTAGGTTACGTGATGTGGTTGGCTCCGCTAGGTGTTTTCGGGGGAATAACAGCCATCATAGCGGTTAAAGGTTTGGTTATTTTGAAATTGTACAAGGACTATCTGATCTACTTTTACACCGGCATTGGACTTTTGTGGGTTATTTTGCTTTCCGTAGGATATTTATTCTTGAAAGGAAAATTATGGAAGTTACTTTCACACTTACGAAATCCACTCATGGTGGCCTTCAGCACGACCAGCAGCGAAGCCGTATTCCCAAAATTAAGCCAGGAACTAGAGAATTTTGGTTGTAAAAAGAAAGTGGTAAGTTTTGTTCTTCCCCTAGGATATAGCTTCAACCTAGACGGCTCCATGATGTACATGACCTTCGCGAGCATCTTCATCGCACAAGCATACAATGTCCCTCTCACCCTTGGAACCCAATTAACCATGCTGCTGGTCTTGATGCTAACATCAAAAGGAATCGCCGGAGTACCTCGTGCATCATTGGTGGTTGTAGCCGCAACGTGTTCTATGTTTAATATTCCTGTAGAAGGTATTGCACTCATTCTCCCCATAGATCATTTTTGCGACATGGGTCGCAGCATGACCAATGTTCTCGGTAACGGATTAGCCATTTCGGCCATTGATAAATGGGAGAAAGAATGA
>CAYPBJ010000044.1:2568-10211 GCA_964408945.1 uncultured Rhizobium sp.
TGTTCTCGGTAACGGATTAGCCATTTCGGCCATTGATAAATGGGAGAAAGAATGAAAACTCACGATGAAAAAATTGCACAGCTAACCTTGGCAGCCATATATCCACTCTATTTGAAAAAGATTGAAAAAAAAGGGAGGACAGCTCAAGAGTTAGATACTGTCATTCAGTGGCTTACCGGATTAACATCCCAAGAAATCAACCAAGCCATTCAAGACCAACTCACGTTTGAGGAGTTTTTCTTGCCAATCACACTGAATCCCAATGCAGGATTGATTACAGGCTCTATTTGCGGTTATAAAGTAGAGGAAATCACCAATCCATTAACCCAAAAAGTCAGGTATCTCGACAAACTAGTTGATGAGTTGGCAAAGGGCAGGAAAATGGAAAAAGTTTTGCGATCAGCGCAATAAATCCAGTAATTCAGCAACCGTACTTTTCTGTTTATCGTGTGCGTACCATTTATGCAACTCTTCAATATAATTAGCCGCAGTTTCTGGGTCGGATTTTAATTTTATGACCATTTCTTGAGCTGATTTCGGACGGGGACCCCAGTCGTTGATCAATTCAAAGTGTTCATCTAATTGTATAATCTTGGGTACAGCCATTCCACCGTTAGTTAGGTGTGCATTCATTAATTCTGGAACTTCTTCTCTATACACCAAACGGAAATTGATCTTTCCCTCGCTAGCCTCAGCAATTTTATTCATCACAGGAATGATTTGTGAAGCATCTCCGCACCAGTGTTCGCTGATTACCAGCCAAGTTCTTTTTGTTGTTTCTTTAGCAATATGTTTTTGTTCCTCTGATAGTTCAAATGTCCTATCAATTCGGGCACTTCTGTGTTGATTCATGGGAATATACTCCCCGAAATTATAAGCTGAAGGATTGTTGATTTTGGTAATGAATTCGTTTTGGTAGGTTAGATAGTCAACTGATTCGTCAAAGTATTTCTTGTAATCCATATGCAATTTTACAATCAAGAAATCTTAATGTTTTAATTCAGCGGTCGAAATTCATGATTTTTCAAATATTGCCTTACATAAACATGACAAAGTCGCATTCAAGTGTAACCTAATTTCGCGGCATGAACTGGGTTTATTATATTCCGATTGGAACTTTTATTTTGTCTATTTTCTTTTCATTCAGGCTGTACAGTCATTTTCGCCATAAACCCGAAGCTACATACATTTTGTGGTGGTTGATAGGTGTTTTAACTTATGGTGCTGGAACACTAACTGAGAGTTTAAATACACTGGTTGGATGGTCAGTTACTAATTTTAAGTGGTGGTATATTACGGGTGCTCTGTTAGGAGGGGCTCCTTTGGCCCAAGGAACAGTCTACTTATTATTGCCCAAAAGATCAGCTCATGTGCTCTCAGCATTGCTAATATCATTGATTTCCATTGCGAGCGTATGTGTTTGGTTGTCTCCAGTCGATTTATCGCTAGTCAATCCTGAAAGGATGTCGGGCAAAATTTTCAAATGGCAATGGGTAAGAAGCTTTTCACCGTTTATCAATATTTATGCCCTTGCCTTTTTAGTGGGTGGAGCGGTTTTTTCTGCTGTCAAATATTTTAAATCTCAAGGCAGTAGCACCCGATTTTGGGGCAATCTTTGGATTGCTTTAGGGGGACTTTTACCCGGAATAGGAGGCAGTTTCACCCGATTTGGTTATGTAGAGGTTTTGTATATTACGGAATTTACCGGGTTGATCCTAATCATGATCGCTTACAGATTGATGCGTAAAGACTCCACTAGTTCCATCCATTTGAGCCAAAATCGGTGAAAAGCCTAGGACTTCCTTATTTGATTATATTTGCTCTATGAGAATCTTTGCTTTAATCGTTTTCTTTTCCATTTCAAATTTTGTAGCCGCCCAATCTCATTTTGACGGCGAATTAGATTTAACAACTAGACTAAAAGGCTTCAATACTTCTGAAGTTAGACGCCAATTGGAGAACAACGTTCTCGAATTCTTGATGAAATCAGATAGTTTATTCTCAGAAGGGAATATCAAGATAAAGTTATTGAATTCTGGAAAACTTCATAAAACCAAGAAATGGAGAGATATCCATGTTTTGGTTTTTGGAGTTACAAGATCGGAAAACGATAGATACATCATTTTACAATTGATCGAAAGCTCAACATTTTCACAAAAAAGGCGCTATATCTATTTGAAATTCGACGAAAAATCATGGAGGAATTTCCTAAGTCCCATTGTTTCGGGTTATTTAGAAAATGGCAAACCTGTTGATTCGAATTTCATGTTAGGAGATATTCAAAGAAAGAGTTTAAATTTCATAAAAATGGTTTATGGATACAACGAATGGGTTGTTGTAGATAGAACTCCAAATAAAGATGGATTAAATAAAAGTATTGAAATAAATTTTGATCAATTGCATAATAGTCAGTCAAATCCTGAAACACAATGGAAGTTCATAGCATCAAATAGCTTAGATCAATGCACAATCTATATGCCTGAACTTAAGACGGTTTTTCAGTTTGATCCAGAATCATTATTGTTACCAGCCACATTTTTCCTAAATAATGGGTTGAAATTTTAAACCTTTAAGACGTATATTTGTTTAAACGAATAAATATCCCATGAAAAGAAAAGATTTCATCAAAAAAGGAGTTTTAGGTACAGCTGTTTTGGCTTCTGGAGCAGCGGCAGCCGATATCATTAGAAACAACATCGATGAATTGAAGCCTTTAGACATTCTCGGATTTAATCACATAAAAAATACTGAATCAAAAGTCATGGAAAACTTGGTTTTACATAAGTCATCTTCAAGAGGATTAGCTGATCACGGATGGTTGAAGAGTCATCACACATTTAGTTTCGCCAACTATTACAATCCCGAAAGAATGCACTTTGGGGTTTTAAGGGTTTTAAATGATGACACCGTTGCTGCCGGTATGGGATTTGGAACGCATCCTCACGACAACATGGAAATCATCAGTATTCCGTTGGAAGGCGATTTGGAGCACAAAGATTCTATGGGCAATGTAGCCACTATCAAACATGGCGAGATTCAAGTAATGAGTGCGGGAACTGGAATTACCCACAGCGAATACAACCGTAATAAAGACAAACAGGTAAAGTTTCTTCAAATTTGGGTTTTTCCAAACAAGAAAAATGTAACACCACGTTACGATCAAATCCCTTTGAACCTTGCAGATAGGCACAATAAACTGCAGCAAATTCTATCGCCCAATCCCAATGATGAAGGCGTTTGGATCCATCAAGACGCTTGGTTTCATATGGGTAAATTTGATGAGAACCATAATACCCAATATTCATTGAAAAAACCGGGAAATGGGGTATATGCATTTGTTCTAAATGGCGCTTTTAACATAAATGGACAGGCATTAGAACACCGAGATGGCTTAGGAATTTGGAATGTGGATCAGTTGCAAATTACCGCTAATTCAAAAGATGCTGAAATTCTGCTGATGGAAGTCCCACTTCAGTTATAATTTTATTTGGAATTATTCTAAATAGATGTAATTTTGCCCCATGTGGAGTATTGGGTTGGATACGGGGGTGGCAATTACAGTGAATACTGAAGAAGGAATCCTTCCCAATCAAAGTTATTTTCTACTGTCTTCTGATCAGCAGTTCATCAGAATGGAACTTCATTTATCTCCTCAAGATTTTCTGTACCAAATTAGTCTTTATACAAAATTGTTTTTGACGTACACTGATCCAATTTGGACAAAATTTGAAGATAATCCACTAAAATTCAAAGTAAAACCAATATCTGGAGTGAGGTATTACCTCCCTTGTGAAATGCAAAAGAGTATCAATGACATTTTGCAAATGGATAAAAATCATGTTTTAAGTGAAATGCGATATACATCTTTATCACTTGAAACCTTGGTAAACGCATTTTTATCTATTGATAAGATACAATTCAATTGCATTTCTTGCTCCATGCTGGAAATTGAAAATTCCGAAACTGAATTTCTTGAGAAAGCATTGGGTATCATTACAAATAGATTTCAAGAAAAATTAACCATTCCGGAAATTGCAAAAGAGGTTGGAACCAATCAATGTTATTTAAAAAAGAAATTTAAAATGCATTACGGTGAAACCATATTTGGAACAATTACCAGAATCAGGATGAATAAAGCCCATGAAATGATTAGGTCTGATTCAAACCAAAAACTAACAGAGATTGCAGAAAGTGTAGGATATTCATCATCTAGCAGTTTTAGCACTGCTTTTAAACAGTTTTTTGGATTTTCTCCCCAGGAATTAAGGAGATAAATTCCCGAATTCGCAACTAGAATTTCCAATTTCAAAAATGATTTTTCTGAAGTTGCAACAATTTTGCACCAATGAAAAAAATATTGAATTATACATTTATTTATTGGTTCTTTTTGAGCACATTAAGCCTAAACGCACAAACAGATTCAACACAAGCCGAGTCTATAACCCCTGTTGAAATTACGGGCAAATCGGGATCTCTGATAGCGGATACATTTTTTTCGGTTTCCAAATTGAGAATTTCTTTTGCGGATGAAATACAAGTTTTAAATAGAGTAAACCAAGAAGTTATTAAACAACAGGTCATCACAGAATTAAAGGGCATCTTAGATAATACCACAGGAGTAAATAGGTTATGGGAATCTACCGGCAGAGTGGGTGATGGAGCCTCATATTATTCTATGCGTGGTTTTTCTATTCAACCTACCATGATCAATGGCATGCCGGCACTATCACAATCAACCGTTGATCCCGTAAATATTGAGTCTGTTGAAGTGATTAAAGGTCCTTCAGGAACATTATACGGATCCGCTGTGACGAGTTATGGCGGATTGATCAATATCAATACGAAAAAAGCACATTCGAACTTTGGCGGGGATGTTTCTTACATTGTGGGCTCTTTTGGATTGAATAGAATTCAATCTGACATCAATATTCCACTCAGTAAAAGAACCTCTATTAGAGTCAACACCGCTTTGCATAAACAAGGGAGTTTTCAAGACGCTGGATTCAACCAATATTCTTTCATCGCGCCTTCAGTTAGGGTACAAGCTTCAGAAAAAATGACCATTTTCATAAACGCCGAATATAAGAATGGCGAATCGGCAAATGCTCCCATGATATTTTTGAATAGGTACGCGCCAGTTTCGTTCAATAGTATCGGATTATTTGACAGTGTTTATAGAAAATCATTTACTTCCAATGATTTAACCATTAGAAACGAATCATTCAACTTGCAAGCTCAGGCTTGGTATAAATTAAGCCGTAATTGGAATTCTCAAACTATTGTTTCAAGAAGTTCATCCAAATCTGCAGGATTTTATCATTATTTATGGGATGCTTCTAATGGAAGGGATTTCACAAGATATATTGCACGAGTGGCCGGCGAAACAGATGGATCAGGTTTTCAACAGAACTTCAATGGTACATTCACTTTTCTTAATATGAAGCACAATTTGGTGGTGGGTTTTGATTATTTTGAAAGGGGAATTTCAAATTATGGTTCTGCATGGATTTCCAACGGAAAAGTGTCTTTAAAACATGCAACCGATTCAGGGAATTTGAGTCAAGCTTATGTAAATCAATCTTTATCAGAAAAGCAACCTACGTTGTCTTATGTCAGATTGGTAAATAAGGGTGTTTATTTAAATGACGTCATTCAAATTCATAAAATGTTAACCCTTTCAATAGGCGTCAGAATTGATCAATTCTCCGGAAAGCCTACTGCTTGGTCAACCGTTGATATTGACAATCAGGCCACATTTTCGCCTCGATTGGGTTTGGTTTTCAAACCATTGGGTGAAGTGCTTTCCGTTTTTGGTAATTATATGAATGGATTTAATTATTTAGATCCAGCCATAGTTTCTAACATTGATGGAAGCAACCCTTATTTGAAAGTGTTTGATCCTGAACAGGCGAATCAAATTGAAACCGGTGTAAAGTGGACAGGATTAAACAATAAAATTCAATTAACAGTGAGCTACTACAACATCAATGTAACCAATATGGTGATGTCTGATGCATCTAATCCGAATGATTTTACTCAAGGTGGAAGTGTGAATAGCCATGGAATAGAATTCAGTATTGCGGGAAATCTAACATCTAACTTAAAAATAATTGCAGGTTCTGCTTTGAACAAAGCGGAAGTAACTAAAGATTCACCTGAAGACGGTTATCTAGGATTGAGACCTGAAAGTGCAGGGCCTGCGAATATGGCAAATGTTTGGATATTATACAAATTACCCGTTGTTGGAATATTTAAAGGTTTATCAGTAGGTGCAGGCATGAACTATTCTGGCGAACATTTCACATTAAATAGGTCAAATACCGGGTCATTCGTTTTACCGGCATATACTTTAATCAATGCAAGTATTCAATGGGAAAACGATCAATTTGGCTTGGTTTTAAAAGGGAATAACCTAGGAAATACCCTTTATTACACGGGTTGGTCAACAGTCTCTCCACAGGCACCTAGAAATATCTCTTTAGCATTGAGATGCAAATTTTAAAATTGAAGAACAAGAGATTATTGAAAAAATTACACAGTTGGCTCGGATTGATTTCCGGGCTAATTGTGTTTATTATAGCCTTCACTGGGAGTATATATGCTTTCGAATTTGAAATCAGAGAATGGTATTATAGAACAGAAATAGATTTATCAGATAATTTTGGAACAAACAAAAAATTACCACCTTCAAAACTTTGGAAAATTGGTCAGAACTTCGATGATTCCAAAACAATACACGCTGTTCGACTTTACAGCGATAACAAGCCAAGTGAGGTCATTTATTACAGCAATTTAAAAGAAAATCAACATTATGGTAGGCTTTTAATAAATCCATATACAGGGAAAATCATACAGTATATTGACTTAAAAACCGGCTTTTTCCCTTGGATATTGAAAGGCCACATGTATTTGTGGTTTCCCGAAGAAATAGGTAGAGCAGTGGTGGGTTACTTTACAGTTATTTTCATATTTACTGCATTGATTGGCTTGATTTTGTGGATGCCCAAACAAATGAAATCACTCAAAAATTGCCTCACTTTTCAATGGAAATCAGATACTAAATGGAAACGAAAAAATGCCGATTTACACAGAATTTTAGGATTTTATGTGTTGATTCCAATAATGATTTTTGGAGTGACGGGATTATTTTGGAGTTTTGATGGATTTGGAGATGCTTATTATCGCTTTTGGGGAGGTAATAAACCCATTTATATTGAACCGAATTCATCTTCTAAAGAATTCAATTCTATTCAATTAGATCTCGCTTTTCAGAAAAAATTTCACTGTTTAATTCCATCTGGATACATTGATTTTCACGCTCCACCTGAATTCGGGAAGTCCTTTGAGGTGGCTTGGAATCCTATTTTGGGGAATTATTTCAATACGAAATATTACTTCTTCGATACTGGAAATAAAATTGAACATAAAGTCAATTCGGTGTATAGTTCTTGTGATAACCAGAACTTTGCTGATTTTTTGATCAAAGGGAACTATGATATTCACACCGGGGGCATCTTTGGCATTCCAGGCAAAATATTGGTATTTCTGGTTTCGATCATCATTGCTGGACTTCCAATTACCGGTTTACTTTATTTCTTGGGAAGAAAAAAGTGGCTCCGATAAAATCGGTGCATGGCAAAAAC
>CAYPBJ010000045.1:0-10034 GCA_964408945.1 uncultured Rhizobium sp.
TGATTTTAAAGGGAAAAAACATCCACAGAACAAAATCAGCAATATGGAAAATTTCAAGTTAAACATCTTTATTACTACTGATTTCAGTGATTTCAGCTAAAACAAATGTAACCAATTATACTGATTTTCCTTTATTTTCATTTCGCGGATTTTTAATTCTTGAATTTAGTGAAATGAGAAGAGAAATTAAGATAATTGAAATCACTACATTAATAAAACCTGGAATGATAGATTGCTCACCTTTGTATAATCCATTTCCGAAGCTACTGTCAGATGTTCTAAAGTCAAGATAAACGTAATAAGATATGGCGATTAGGATAAATACTGTAATTGATCTTTGATGTTTCAAGTTTGTCACTGATTGACCCATGAAAAATATCAGTCCACCAATGAAAATCTGATGAATATAAACCCATTTTAGGGCGTCTAAATAGTGTTCTGAGTTTAGGGTTGTGTCAGGGACTTTGAACTCCATCATGCTTGTTTGCAATCCTTTAGCAAATAATGAAATTGAGAGTAAAACAAAGACAATGCCAATGCTACTCAAGATAATTTTGAAATTTGGGGTTAGAATTTTCATGGGGCAAAAATAATTTAGAGTAAGAAATATTTATTTGGTTGATTACAGACTTATTAGAAAAGGATTACTGTTTTGTTATTTGAGAATGTCAATTTTAGGTTCAGATTAACAAAAAAGTATCTAAATGGAAATATTGGGGACTTTTTGAGAATCTAGATTTGGTTGATGAAACTTTCGCTCAATTCAACCAATATATTACTGTTTTTGTTGGCTCTCAATTTGTGGTCAAACTCAAATTTGCTTAGAAAGATTTAGAAGTTCCAGGAAGGAATGAGTACTGTTGGGGAGGCAAAGACGATAACAAGAGCCTGTAATGAGTTTTTTACCCAAAACAATAGCTCTATCATTTAAAATAATAAAGTACTGGTTCTAAATTGGCGATGATTTGCGTGTAAGGAGCAACTCTTAGTTCTTCATAAGTCTGGGCTCCTGTCAAAACCCCAATATTGTAGGCGCATCCTGCGGAAAATCCTTCGTAAAGATCGCTCACCGTGTCGCCAATTTTCATAACTTGGTGGGAGTAGTTGACTTTCGAAAGTTCCATTGCCTTATGAATCATGTGGGGGTGTGGTCTACCCATTTGTACCTCGTCAGAGGCAATGTAACCGTCAATCAAGTTGTCAAGGTTAAGAGTATTCACAATTACTGTTGCAATGCTTCTTTCAAATCCTGTATTTAAATAAATTTTGGTGTTTTTTCGTCGCATAGCCAAAAATAATTCCTGCGTGTGAGGCATTAATGAGATGTTGTTTTTATTGGAATACAATTCCGTTAGCTCATTGTTGAAATAGGATACCAGTTTTGAAATGATTTCTTGGTCAGACGGAGCACCAGAAATGGAACACAGGGTTTGAAATGCAGTGCCTTTTGGTATGCCCATGACCTTGTCGGCATCGGCTTTGGAAATGGTCAAATTTAAAATATTTGACATGGCATTGATGGCCGCTTGTTGAACAAGTCCACCGTCATTGATGGTGGTCCCAGCCATATCTAGGACTGCTAATTTTAGTTGCATGTTCAAAAGAACTGTTGCAATTGAATTTGAATGTTAAGCACTTATTAAATATTTAATTTTGTGTGGTTATCATATTGTTACAGGGCGGAATTTGGTTGGTCGGATTCATGAATTTTGGTTGAACTTTCATAGTAAAATTTCGGGATTGCCTAGATGGGCATATGTTTCCACTGTTATTTTATGGCTTCTGCCTCTGGGAACAATTTAGTCTTCCGTTTTCTTGTACTTTGTAGTGACAAGGAAAAATATCCCCCAGAAAAATATCCCCCGAAAAATCAAATGAATTGAAAAGAATGGCTGCTTAAGGCGGGGACAATGCTTGGCAGTTCCAAGACATTATTGAGTCAGTCTTTGAAAGAGAGTGATTAGAAATTGACGTTGAATCTTGTAATTTTTTCATTGTTATTCAGAGGTTACAAAGTGGGCTGAGGCATATAAAGATCGATTTGGTTTGGTATATTTAGATTTTACCACACAAAGAAGAATATTGAAAGACTCTGGTAGATGGTGGAAACGCCATTTATGCAGTTAATCATTATTTTCTATTATATACAAATCGAATATCGAGGTTTCGATTTTTTTATTTATCTTGCTTTTTATGAAAAAGATAATTTTAACAATTGGTGTAATTTTTGGAGTCAGTGGCTTGTATGCTCAAGGCATTGCTCCAAGCAAGGTAAATGCTAAAGCTCCGAGTCAATCAACGCCTGATTCCAAAGGCATGGCAGTGCCAGCGGCTGCTGCTAGTTCTAACTCCGGAAGTTTAAATCAATCTGAAGGCAAGGTTAATCCAGCATCTTCTACAAAGCAGTCATCTGCTGGCAAGATTGGTGCTTCTACCTCACAAGCTGCCTCAGCTAACAAGTCAAACGCTGTTGGTCCCAATAAAGGGGGGCAGTCAACTTCAGATCCTTCTGGAGCTCCCAAATCTGGAACCATCCAAAAAGGAACTGCCCCAAAATCTGGCACAGCTCCTGCAACTGGCGGTTCTACGAATAAAGGCAACTGATAAAATTTATATACTCAACCAAAGCCTGGCTCAATCACAGATTAAAAACTTTGATTGTTCCAGGCTTTTTGCTTTTTATGTTATCCTATTTTAACGCTGGTCATTGTTAATGCTCCTGCAATAGGTTTATCATTAAATAATTGGATGGTATCTGTCTTTTCTTTTAGAGCTAAAGTGTAAAGAAGTGGCATGTAATGCTCTGGAGAGGGAACAGCCAATTTGAATGCAGAGCCTTGTTTGGAGTATTCTAACAAGGGTTTATGGTTGTCATTTTGTATGTACTCTTTCATTTTTGAATCGGCTTCGAGGGCCCAATCAAAAGCAAACGATTCATTTAAACGTTGCCAAGCAACCAACCCAAGGTTATGTACCATATTGCCACTACCAATAATTAAAATTCCCTTATTTCTGAAGTCAGACAGTTGTTGTGCAAGGTCGTAATGGTACTGAGGTGCTTGGGTATAATCTAAACTCATTTGAACCACAGGCACATCTGCATTGGGATAAAGATGTTTGATGACGCTCCAAGAGCCGTGATCCAATCCCCATTTTTCGTCTAATTGAACCTCGGTTTTACTTATCATATTTTTAGTCTCTTTGGCTAATTCCGTACTGCCCGGTGCTGGATATTGCACATCGAATAACTCTTTCGGAAATCCACCAAAATCATGAATGGTCCTGGGGTTTTCCATGGCCGTCACTTGAGTTCCTCTGGTTTCCCAATGTGCGGAGATTACCAAAATTGCCCGTGGTTTTGGTATTGTTAACGCAATCTCTCGGAAGCCTCTAACAAATTCATTTTCTTCTATGGCATTCATGGGACTTCCATGTCCCAAGAAAAGCACTGGCATTTTCTGGGAATGATAAAGCTGAGAAGTCGTTTTCTCTAATTCGGTCAATTTCATATATGCAGCAGTTAAAGGTGTTGCAACTAACAACGGTGCAAGGGTTTTTAGAAATGTTTTTCTTTGCATGTTGATATTTGTTTGAACAAATATAATTGTTTATTTGGAATTAATTAGCTTTGATAGATGAAAGTTCACTGGCCAATGGAATTTCCCGTGATTGAATCTTCTCGGTTGAAATTCATTCAACTTACACCAAATCATTTGCCTGAACTGGTTTTGAAATGCAACGATTTCGATATTTCGAAGCAGACCTATAATTTGCCGTTTCCTTACACGATGGGGTTTGCCGAGAGTAGATTGTCAATGATTCAAGAGAAATTCTTGGAGAAAACAGGAATTGTTTGGCTGTTAATATCCCCAGAAAATCAACAAATAGTGGGTGAGATTGGACTTCATGTTAGGACTGAAAGTCAGTATTTTGAAGTGGGATATTGGATCTCAAAAGATGCTTGGGGCGCGGGATATGCAACAGAGGCATTGATGAGGGTGTTAGAATATTCAAGAATGGATTTGAAATGGGCAAGGGTTTACGGTACTTGCTTTGTTGACAATTTAGCCTCAGGCAAGGTGATGGAAAAAGCGGGTATGATCAGAGAACAAGAGATAGGATTAAGCAAAAATCAACAAGGTGAGGAGAAGGGCCTTTTGAAATACAGTTATTTTATTTGATATTTGGGGGCAATGAAATTCAAGCTTTTTCAAAACAAAGGCCCTTTGGAGCACGATTGGTTTCTATTTATGGTGAGGCTGCCCGCTTCTTTATTTATGATGACGCACGGATTTCATAAATTGGAAAAATTATTAGCAGGCGGGGATATTAAATTTTATGACTTTTTGGGATTGGGACCTCAAATTTCGCTAGTGCTTTGCATTATAGGTGAGTTCGTAGCTCCAATCTTTGTTATTTTGGGATATCAATTTCGTTGGGCTTGCTATTTGGTTGTCTTCACCATGTTTGTTGCGGCTTATGGTGCCCATTTTGGCCAACCCTTTTCCGAAAAAGAACACTCTATGCTTTACTTTTTGCTGTTTTTATTGATAAAGCAAACGGGTCCAGGGAAATTTAGCTTAGAATATTTTTTAAAATCGCGCAAGGCATAGCATTAAATATGCTCATTAGAAGAGGAACTGAGAAAGATGCGGTATTGCTGCATCAAATAGGAGTAAAGACCTTCGACGATACCTTTGGGGGCACCTGCACCAAGGAAGATATGAAATACGTATTGAATGAATTTTTTTGCTTGGATCAATGCAAGAAAGATCTCAGCGATGAAAATGATTTTTTCTTCTTTTTGGAGGATAATAACACGGTGAAGGGCTACATGCGAATCAACTCATTGCATGCGGCACCTGTAACGGAATGGTTGGATAAAAAATGCGTGGAGCTGGTCAGGTTGTATGTTTTGAAGGAATACCACGGAATCGGTGTTGCCAACGATCTCATGAATTTTGCTGTGAATTTTGCGGTAGATAGCGGATTTGAGCGTATGTATTTGTCGGTATGGGAATATAATTTCAGGGCACGCGGATTTTACGAAAAACACGGCTTTAAAAACAGTGGAATAAAAAATGATTTTCCGTTGGGTAAAACACCGCAAACAGATTATTGGTTTGTACGGGATTTGTGATTTATTTTCTGACATTACTTTGATAAAACTAGTGCGTTTGTAAATAATTTGCACCAACAGTAAAAGGATGGTTTTTGATTTAAGGGCCTGATTTTTATTTAATTAACTTGCCTTTGTAAAATTAAACTACATGAAAAAATTATTATTTACAATTGGCATGTTGGTAGTGGGATCCACTGCCTTCTCTCAGGCTTCTAGCAATGCAAGTGCAATGGGACAAGCTAAGTCAGCGAACTCTAAAGGTGAATCTACACAAACTTATGAATTTGTTTATTCAGAGGGTAAGAGAGTTGAAGTTTACAACCAAGATTTAGACGGTGGTAAGCAAATGACTTGGGATGCAGCCGTTCAACAATGCAAAAACCTCGGTGATGGATGGAGAATGCCCAATATGCATGAATTATTTTCTATGGTAATTCAATTGAAAGACAAGGGAAAAGGAAATTTCTATCCTGGTGTTTATTGGACAGGGGAGACATACCGTGGCAGTTGGTGTTGGGCAGTAGATTTCGGAAGCAGAGACAACAACAGCTATTGCCAATTTTTCGATAAGACTACTAAGTTCATTGTACGCCCTGTACGTACAATGCAATAATTAAAATTGTTTTGTAATATAAAAACCTCACAGAGATGTGAGGTTTTTTTGTTATATCATATTTAAAGTTGTTAATGTCCCTAATCAGAGTTAATTCTTTGTAATTTTCATTGACATGGTATTATTATCTGATTTTAATTCTAAGATATAGAATCCAGGATCACCTTCAATATGTATGTTGATTTTATTCGTTTGCCTGTAAGAACTTTTAAATAATTCTTGACCTATAGAATTTCTCACAACTAAAGAAATATTCCTATATTCATTATTTAATTCTATGTTGACTTCACCATTGGTTGGGTTAGGATAAAGCTTGATGTTTTTATTGAACGTGTTTCCAGTAATACGGGCATTGTTTAAGTTGTAAATTCTTGTTTGTCCAGAATTTTTGCCATTAATTCCGCAGTTAGGCGTTCCAATCGCTAGCGTATTGGCATCTGGCATGGATACAGAATAACCGGAATTTTCACCACTTGTAAGTCCATCGATATCCATTCCTTTTTGCACCCAACTTGAGCCATTCCATGCATAAACCCGAGTATGGCCAGCGTCAGTTCCGATGTTGTCATTTAAATGTGCGCCAATAGCGACGGTATTTGAATCAGGCATACTGAGAGATCCTCCAGATAGGTCAAGTTCACCTTCGCCATCAATGTCTAAGCCTTTTTGAAGCCAATTTGTATCATTCCAAACATACACTCGAGTATGTCCAGACGCATTCGCAGATCCATCATTCAGATAGGCTCCAATAGCAATAGTTTTAGGGTCAGGCATGCAAATTGTCCATCCACTATTATCTCCTTCGCTTTCTCCATCAATGTCAGTTCCTTTTTGCACCCAACTTGATCCGTTCCATGTATAGATGCGAGTATGACCTGATTCAAAACCATTGCCTCGATTCATAGGTCCTCCGATTGCAATGGTATTTGAGTCGGGCATGCTGACACATTCACCGCTTCGGTCCCCACTGGCTTCTCCATCAATATCAGGACCTTTTTGTACCCAAATAGAATCTTTCCAAGTGTACACTCTCGCATGACCAGCATCACTAGCCGTTCCGTTATTTTGAGGTGCTCCGATTGCAATGGTATTCGCATCGGGCATGCTAACTGATCTTCCACTCCAATCACCAAGGGCTTCGCCATTGATGTCAGACCCTTTTTGCACCCAAATTGTATCTTTCCAAACGAAGACTCTTACTTGACCAGCTCGGTTTGCTTTTTCACTATTGTACGGATCTCCAATGGCAATAGTATTTGGGTCGGGCATACTGATGGAGTATCCAGTTCCGTCGTTTGAGGTATCGTTTCCGATATCCTTTCGTTTTGATATCCAATCGAAACCGTCAAATGTGTAAAAGCTCACGCGTTTTGATTTCTTAATTGCAATCGTATTGGCATCAGGCATACAAACAAGCTTTCCGTTGTATTCACCAGCATTTGTTCCACTAATTATAGAGCCTTTTGGAGTTTGTGAAAATATAGTTAAATGAATGAATCCTGTGAGCCAAATTAAAAACCATTTTTTGCTCTTTAGTAATTTATTAGTCATAATTTTACATATTAAATATTAAAACTAAATTAATAAAAATAGTTATTTGATAATTGTTGTCATTGTAATCATTTGGACATAAAATACGAATTATTTTTATTTGTTGCAGACGAAATAATTTGAATTTTCAGTTTGAGTTTTAAAGGAAATCAATCGATTTTCATATTTACATTTGCGTCATGTCCACATCTTTTTCTGTTTGTCTTTGGGATAACAGTGCGCTAGAAATGCCGTCCTATTATCAGAACGTATTTGAAGATTTTAAATTGGTTTCAGAAAGTCCGATTGCTGTTGTATTTGAAATAGCAGGCGTTCGAATCATGGGTCTAACACACGCGGTTCCTGAGATGAAATTCAACGAGAAAATTTCTCTAGTTTTGACTGTTGAAAACCAAGACGAATTAGACAAATATTGGAGTTATTTTACCAAAGAGGGTAGAGCAGGTCAATGTGGGTGGTTGGAAGACAAATACGGCGTGTCATGGCAAATAGTCCCTACTGTTTTGGGGGAATTAATGTCGAATCCGAAGACGGTTGGATCGGTTTCATCAGTCATGATGAAAATGTCAAAATTGGTAATTTCTGAATTGAAAGATGCATCAAAGTGACTTCTGTTGCTCCATGAATGATAGTTTATCCCAATACCCTCTTTGATAAATTATTTTATCGTTTTCAATCCAAAAAAATCCACATCCTCTAAGACCTTTGGGGTCTTTCCACTCGAGCATACCGACATTTCCATCTTCAAAAATGTTCTCAACAATACAAACCATCTCAAATTGTTCAAATTCGTTCCTGAACATATTTTTAATGTTTTCCTTTCCGTTTATGATTCCAATTGGCGTTTGATGAATTGTACAATCCGCTGAATACAATTCACTTAAATTCTCATAGTCGTATGGGTTGAATAATTCAACCCACTTTTGGAGTATCTCTTTTGGTTTCATATCAAATTAAAAAAGCGTTATTGTCTACAAGTATAAGTCATAGTTTCAGGTGGCTCTTCCACTGCTGCATAAATTGAGTAAAGTTGTGATTCAATTCTCAGAGGGACTAGATAGTGATGAGAAAATCAAATGCTTCATTCTTATGTATTTCTATTGATCCTTATTTATAAGTTGTAACTTTTTTTCACCATTAAAAAGTAGAGTTTGTCAGATAGTAATTTTCTAAGCATTAACAGCATGGGTCCTGGTTTACCCACAGAGTATCTCATTTTATTACTATTGTCGGTTGCAGATTTGTAAATAATTTTTGAAACTACTTCAGGGCCTTCAGCATCTTTCATGACTTTTACGGCTGCATCATTAAATTTTTGAATAAAGACATCATATTGATTAGTATCTGTGGGTTTAATGAATAAGCGACTTCTACCATAGAAATCTGTAACAATAGGACCTGGCTCGATGAGTTTCATTTTTATATTGAACTGAGCCAACTCATAATGCAGTGATTCTGTAAATCCTTCTACTGCGAATTTTGTCGCGTGGTAAATGCTGTATAATGGAAATGTGATTTTACCGCCCATACTTGAAATTTGAATGATTATTCCTCCACCGTTTGGTCGCATGTATTTAATTGCTTCTCTAGTTACACGCATCAAGCCAAATACATTGGTGTTGAATTGTTTTTCGATAATTTCATCAGACATAGCTTCAAAAGCACCATCAACACCAAAGCCAGCATTGTTTACTACAACATCAATCTTTCCGAAATCTTGTTGTACTTGTAACATGACATTTTGAATGCTTTCTAAATCTGTGACATCCATTTTAAGAATTTTCACATTGGGCAAATGATTGAAATCAGTTTCTTTTTCTGGATTTCTTTGGGTAGCGATAACGTTCCAACCCATTTTAGCAAACTCAAATGCAACTGCTTTCCCAATTCCACTGGAAGTTCCGGTGATTAATACTGTCTGTTTCATTATTTCTTTTGGTTTAATTAGGACAAAGCTAAACGGCAATATTTAAACCATCAACATTAGAGTATGGTCTAAGGTTGATATTTATTTTTCAACACTGTACCTTTGACACATGTTAATAAATGAGTTATCAAAGAAAACTGGTATTTCTGCTCATACTATTCGTTTTTATGAAAAGTCGGGATTAATAGAAGGCAAGCAAGACGAATCAGTTAAATCCAATAATTATCTTCATTACGATGACGTAACGGTTGAAAAACTTGAATTCATAAGTGATGCAAAGTCGGTTGGATTTACCATTAAGGAAATAGGTCAAATTATTGACGCTTGGTACAATCAGAAATACTCTAAGGAGCAAAAGCTCTATATTTTAAATGACAAACTTGTTTCATTGGAACAAAAGATGAAGGAGATTAAAGAAATGAAAAAGCAATTGCTTCAGTTTAAAGATGACGTAATTAATGATAGATGTTAAATGCAGGAATAAAAGAGGGGCATACTTTCATGTTTACACCTTTTTAAATCCTCTTTCCCCCACATTGAAACAAGATACGGTCACTTTCACTATCCAATTTTAGACATTGCGATTCTTTTTATTCGTCGCTATTGGATTTCAATTTACGATGATTTAAACTATTTCATAATTGGATCGTAGGATATTTTATTTATTCAAGGTTTAGGTGATTCGCCAATTCAATTATATTCTTGGCCCACATTTAAACAAGAAGTTTTGAATTGCACGAATTGCAACAAAAGACAGTTTGTTGAGGTGCCTCAAAAAGGCCATGGATCGCTGTTTCAAGATTCTAATGCCCAGAAGGAAT
>CAYPBJ010000046.1:0-9898 GCA_964408945.1 uncultured Rhizobium sp.
ACTACCCACTACCCACTACCCACTACCCACTACCCACTACCCACTACCCACTACCACCTACCAACTATTTTAAATTTTAGTAAATGTAATTTTGACACTTATTAGTTTTTTGGTAAATTGCCGCCTATTAAGAAATTATTATGCGCAAAGTATACCATAGACTTAAAGGACTGTCACTCGTTTTGGCAACCTTGGGAGCTGCAGGTAGTGCACGGGCACAGAAGTCGGCACCCGCCGATACTGCAATCAATCCTCAGGAAGTTGAAAGTGTGGGTGATGTTGTCATCATCGGTTACGGCCGACAAAACCGTAGGAATGTGGTGGGGTCAATATCCACTGTAACCGGAAAAGACATCACCGAAGTTCCAACACAGAGTTTCGAGGCATCGCTTCAAGGTAAAGCTGCCGGCGTGCAAGTGACTGTTGGTAGCGGTATGGCCGGTTCTGCATCGTTGATCAGAATACGCGGTGCGGCATCTATTTCAGCGGCTGGTGATCCATTGTATGTTATTGACGGAATTCCCATCACACAAGATTACTTTTTAAATAGAAGCAATGGCTACAACTACGGAGGTGGTTTTGCAAATAACCCTTTGGCGAGCATCAATCCAGAAGACATTGAAAATATTGAAATTCTGAAAGATGCAGCTGCAACATCCATTTACGGATCTCGCGGTGCAAATGGTGTTATTTTAATCACAACCAAAAGAGCACGAAAAAAAGGATTGAAATTTGACGTAAGTACCCGTTTTGGGGCTGCAACTCCTACAAAAATGCCGACTATGATTTCAGGCGATGAGTGGTTGCAACTTTATGAAGAAGCTTGGTACAACGACGGTAACGTGGGTAAGCCCAACTTATCCGCCATTGGTATTCGCATGAATTGGGATGATGCTCAAGGAGTCAACACCGATTGGGTATCGAAAATGATTGGCGTTGGAACCAAACAGAGTTACAGTTTAGGAACCAATTATGCAGGTAAAAACTTTGCCATCAAAGACATCGTTTCTTGGGATGATAATGGAGCCTACATCATTGGAAACTCTTACCAGCGCTTGAGCCACAGACTGAATGCAGACATCCGTCCTTTCAAAGGAATGAATATCCAACTTTCGCATTCATTGAGCCGCGGAACCAACAACCGCGTAGATGCTGCTTGGGCTGGTGGATTGGGTTCTGCTATGAGTACTATGCTTAATATTTATCCTCAAACACCCGTATATGATTCTGCATCAGGAACATATACTACTCCTATTGGTTTGAACACATTGAGGGATCTAAAAAATTGGAGAAGCATAGAAATTCGCTCAATTAACAATGCATCGTTGAGTTACGAGATCAATAAAAACTTATCCATCAATGCCAGCGGAAGCATTGATTACATGGATTATAACGAATATTTATACGAACCTGCCGAATTGATTTTGTATTACAACAAAAACTATAAACAGGCTGGAAATGCGAAGTGGTGGCCCCGTTGGACAAACAATTACAACTACTTTGTAACCGCTAATTACAATAAAACTTTCAACCAAAAACACGACATTTCTGTGATGTTGGGTAATGAATATCAGCGCTCGGTTTCAGAAAGTAAATTCGTTGAGAACTTTGACGCCACTGGCCCAGTTGATAAAGTAGCAATTCCAGATACTGCGCTTTTAAGTCGTTATAATACACCCTACACTTGGGCTTTCTTGAGTTTCTTTGGACGTTTCAACTACAGCTTCGACAAGAAATTCAACGTTCAATTGACCTCTCGTTGGGATGGAAGTAGCCGTTTTGGACAAAACAACCGTTACGGATTTTTCCCTGCTGCTGCTTTTGGATATATCCTATCTGAAGAAAAGTTCATTAAGCGCATCAAGGCCATTAACTTCATGAAAATTAGAGCAGGTATTGGTAAATCGGGAAATGCAAACTTTGACAACTATGCTCGTTGGGGTACCATCACTCCTAGCGGTAACCTTCCGTTATACAACGGCCAACCACAATTGGCTCCTGCACGTTTAGAAAACCCCAATCTTCGTTGGGAAAGCACCACCAATTTTGATGCAGGCATAGAAGTTCAGATGTTCAGAGGCAGAGTTTCTACTGAATTCACCTACTACAGCAAAAGCACCAAAGACGTAATCATGAACGTATCTATTCCTACTCATATTGGCTTTGGAAGCTTCTATGACAACGTTGGAATGATCAAAAATGAAGGTCTTGAATTCACTTTGAAAACCGTGAATGTGCGCACCAAAAAAATGCGTTGGGAAACTAACATCAACGTTGCTCGCAACTGGAATGCCATCACCAGCATTGGCGTATATTCTCCAGATGCAATCAGTGGAGGAACTAACGATACTCGCGTTGTTGTTGGAGAACCCGTTGGAACCAACTTCTTAGTAAGATATGCCGGTGTTGATCCTCAAACAGGTGCTCCAAGATATTACGACATCAACGGCAATGTAACCGATAAATGGGACCCTTCAAACCGTGTTGCCGTAGGAAATATCTTGCCTGACGCCTTTGGAAATATTTCAAACACCATCAACTACAAGAATTGGGAGTTGAATGCCAATATTTACTTTAACATTGGCGGTAACATCTACGAAAGTTCTTTGAAACGTCAAATGAGCTTAGTTACTGATTGGAATATGGATCCACGTGTAATGGATCGTTGGCAAAAACCTGGTGATGTAACAAATATCCCAAGAATGACCTTGAGTACCTTCAATCACGGGTCTACCACTCCATGGATCAATACTGATTTGTGGTTGCAAGACGGAACTTATGCCCGTTTGAGAAGCATTTCAATTGGATATCGTTTACCGAAAAACTGGTTGAACAAAATGCGTTTCGAAAACGGAAAAATCATGGTTATTGGTACCAATTTATTGACTTGGACCAAATTCACTGGTTTGGACCCTGAAATTGCCCGTGACTTTGAAAACGCTACAGATCGTAATATGAGCGGAAGCATTACTTACTTGACTCCCCCTCAAGAAAAGAGCATCAGTGTAGCCATTAACTTTAGCTTTTAATTGTTAAAATCATGAAAAAATTATTTAAAACAAGCAAATATATCTGGGCCCTTGCGGGAGTTGCCATTTTGGGGACGTCTTGCGAAAAAATGATCGAAACACCTCCACCCAACGAAATATTGGTGGAAGATGCCATCAACAATACCCAGGATCTTCAACTATTGTTGAACGGCAGTTACAATGAAATAGCCAATACTTTTGGTGGTTTTTACCAAACTATGGCGGAGTTGTTGAGCGACAATCCAGCGTTGCCAAACAACAATGATTACAGAGAAGTTTACAATCACAATGTATTGTTCTTCAACAGTACTTCTGGAGCGTTTTATTCGCAGCTTTATCGCGGTATTTTCAGGGCAAATTTTGTGCAAGACCATATTGACGATGCCAAAGATTTGACACCCGCTGATCGCAATAGAATCTTGGGTGAAGTCGCATTTATTCGTGCTCTGGGACATTTCACTGCTGTAAGAATGTACGCTCAGACCTATGGTTACACTGCAGATAATTCTCATCCAGGAATTGCTGTAGTAACCAAAGTGTCCACACAACCTCAAGCAAGAGAATCAGTAGCAACTGCATACGCGAGCATTGAACAAGACTTGACTAACGCCATTGCAAATCTTCCTGAAACGAACAACGGCTATGCCACTAAATGGGCGGCTAAGGCATTAATGGCGCAAGTGGCCTTCCAAAAAGGTGACTATGCAACAGCTGGAACCAATGCATTAGAAGTAATCAATTCAGGTGCCTTTAAATTTGCTGACACAGTAAATACTTTTCATGCATCTGCCTTATCTGAGCACATTTACAGCATCATAAGCTTTGGTGTTAATGACCAACGCAGCGGTGCATATACCTCAAACTTTGCAGCTGGAGTGCCTGCCATTGTTTTGGCTAAACAAGTGTACTCAGGCTTCAACAATGTTGAAAATGATAAACGATTGGGACAACTACAGGTAATTAACAAAGGAGCACAGAATGAGTATATTAAAACTACGCAATTTGACGCTCCATTCTTCGATGTGCCTGTTTTACACCTTACCCAGATGTACTACATTGCCATTGAGAGTCTAGCAAAACAGAATCAAGATTTAAATACAGCAGTAACCTTGATGAATGCATTAATTAACCGTGCTTATATTATTCCTTCTACTCTATCTAGCACAGCAACAGCTAACGAAATTCTGACAAGAGTGCGCCAAGAACGTCGTATAGAGCTGATGTTTCAAGGTGATAGAATTCATGAGGTTAAACGTTTAGGTGCCATTGAAGGCGAAAGAATGTTTATTCGTGGACACGAATGGAATTGCCCAGGCATGATGATGCAGTTCCCCATAACTGAAAAAACCAATATCTTCGAAATTAATCCTACAGGAGGATGCAACTAATGAAACATAATTTTAAACAAATCATATTTGCGCTGGTTTTGTCAATCTCTGTGATTGCATGCAAACCTGAACCCAAAGAATTGGGTCCTCGCGCTAGCCAAGTTGAAGGAATCAATGGCACCTGGGTTTTGACTAAAATAGACCAAATTGATGTGAACGTAGAATTGGCTTTCCAAGAAAGCGATACCCTACTTGATGTGACATCTGCTATGTTAACTTCAACTCCCATGGAAATCAGCTTCGATAAATCCAGCAGAAACTTTGAAATTACTCAAGGCGCTGGTTCTGAATTCTTTGTTAATGCCTTAGGAACATGGGAATTTGATAATGACAATTACCCATCTTACTTGCAACTGAACAATTCATTTGGCCCTGCTAAATATTCTTTAATTCGTCCAGTTCGTCCTCAAGACGCATACTTGGCCATTAAGTACAATAAATTGTGCGGTTCTGACCGCACCGTGTCTTATCATTTATGGTTCGTAAGAAAATAAAATGACTATGAAATCTTTTAAACAAATTTTACTGAGCGGTTTTACCGCAATATCTGCGACTACCCTCTTCGGACAAGCAGCTTGGGTTGAACCAGACCCCATCAACCCCAATGATTCAATCACTGTTTGGGTAGACCTAAACAAATGTACCTTTGGAGGTGCACCTACATTGGCTTCTACTACAGATGATTTGTACATGTGGACCTGGTCACCCAAAGAGCATCCTGTTGGACACCCACTACATAACGGTACTTGGGGTGCTTCAAATGATGCACTTAAGGTTCAAAAGGCAGGTAATGGAGTTGTTTTTTATAGAATGATTCCAACCGCTTTCTATGAGGTAACCGCTTCTCAAGTATATACCTCTCCCATTAAACTTTTAATCAAAAAGAAAGATGGTTCATTAGACTGTGGTGGTTCAGAATGTAAAACCGAAGATCTTGAAATCAAGATCACCGCACCAACAACTGGCCCTCAGAAACACTATCCTTTCCCAAGAAAAAAGACCAAAGACACCTTAAGCATCAACCCAAGCGATGTATTAACCATTTTCTATGACCGCAATTTGGAAACCAATGACTCCCTTAAAGACAAAGAAGACTTTTACTGCGTAGTAAAAGCTCGTGTAGGATTGGGAGCCAATGACTTCATCTTTTTTGTAGATGGTGATAACATCAAGGCTGCAGATAGAGACATTGCTGGCCGCGTCCCACAAATGAAAATGAAAAACTACGGCAACGGCAAGTTTGGACTCAGTTTTATTCCCAATAAAATGTTTGAATCCATCAATACGGGTGGACAAAGAATTTTATCTGTAGAATACAAAGTGATGCGTGGATATATTCGAAAACAATTTGACTGGACCGCTGAATCTCCAGAATACTGGTTCAACACCAACTGTTATTAAGTCAAACAAAACAATAACTAAAAAGGCTCGGAATCATTCCGAGCCTTTTTAGTTATAGATATAAACTGCTTAAAGTTCTATCTCAATCTCATTGCGATAAACATCTTCCAATGTTTCCGCTTTTCTGATTAAATGAGCTTGACCTTTATAATACAAAACTTCGGCGGGTCTTAACCTTGCATTGTAATTGTTGCTCATCGTAAATCCATAGGCGCCTGCATTTTTAATTCTCAAAACATCGCCTTCTCTTACCTCGTTCAACTGCCTGTCGTAGCCCAATGTATCTGTTTCACAAATGTATCCTACTACGCTGTAGAGCCTCTTTATCCCTTCGGGGTTTGAGATATTTTCAATGTGGTGATAGGCGTCATAGAACATGGGTCTGATCAAGTGGTTTTGACCGCTATTCACTCCCACAAAAACAGTGGAAGTAGTTTGCTTTATGACATTGGCTTTCACTAAAAACGAACCACTTTCAGAAACAATAAACTTTCCTGGCTCAAACCAAAGCTCTAATTCGCGTCCATAACGCGCACAGAACTCTTTAAATGCATCCGAAATGCGTTGTCCTATAGACTGTATGTCTGTAACAATATCACCATCCTTATAGCCTACTTTGAACCCAGATCCAAAGTCCATAAATTCAAGATCAGGAAAACTCTCAGCTGAGTCAAAGAGAAGTTCTGCACCACGCAAAAAAACATCGGCATCGAGAATATCACTACCCGTATGCATGTGGAGTCCGTTTACTTTGATTTTATGGGATTGAACTACCCGTTGAACATGTCGCAATTGGTAAATGGAAATACCAAATTTTGAATCAATATGTCCCACTGAAATATGAGAATGTCCGCCAGCCATAATATGGGGATTCAAACGCAAACAACAGGGCACGGAATCGCCGTAATAACTTCCAAATTGTTCTAAAATGGAGATATTATCAATATTAATCATCACGCCCAACTCAACCGCTTCTTTGATTTCATCAAAATCAACACAATTGGGAGTATACATAATTTCTTGAGCTTCAAATCCTGCTCTTAGACCTAAATAAACCTCTTGAATGGAAACCGCATCTAGTCCACAACCTTGAGCCTTCAATAATCTCAAAACATTGATATTATTTAGTGCTTTCATGGCATAATGAAGATGCACCTTGACCTGTGGAAATGAGTTTTTTAATTTTTGGTACTGGTCAATGATTTTTTCAGCATGGTAAACATAGGTTGGAGTACCATAATTGGCAGCAATTTTCAACAGCTCTTTATTCGTTATCTCTTTCATAAAGTTTAATATTAAAAAAAAAGCGGGGTGAATTCACCCCGCTTCGTTATGTATCACTGGGTGATGATTAATTTTTTTGTTTCTTTTTAGATGAAAAGTCAACTACAATTGGAGTTGCAATACAAATTGAAGAATAAGTACCTGCAATTACTCCTATCAACAGAGCCATAGAGAAACCTTTCAATGCATCTCCTCCAAAAAGGAATAGAACTATCAACACGAAGAAGACGGTAGCAGAGGTCACAACCGTACGACTCAAAGTGCTATTGATAGCTTCATTGATTAATCCTTCGTCATTATTATTCGCTCTACTAGTCGCAAGAGATTCTCTTATTCGGTCAAATACAATAACAGTATCATTTATTGAGTAACCCAATAAGGTTAACAAAGCTGCAATTAGATGTTGATCAAACTCCGTAGGGAACGGCATAAGGCCGTCCAAAATTGCAAACGCTGATAAAACAACTAAAACGTCGTGAATCAATGCTATCGTTGCACCCAAACCGTAAGCAACGCTTCTGAATCGCAGAACGATGTATAAGAAAATACCAACAATTGCCAATATCACCAAAATGGTACTGGTGTTTCTAGTTTCAGTTGCTATAGATGCAAATACTCTTTGACTTGAAATAATCGGAGACTCAGCATCTTTTGGAGTGATTAACTTGAAACCACCCTTATTTAATGATTCCAAAACATCGGTTTTTACTTTGTCTCTTGCTTCTTTGCTATCGTCTTTAACTAAATAGGTTGACAATAACTTAAACTGCCCTTCACTACCAAAAGACTTTACCTCATTACTAGAACCTTTTAGATTTTCATCTAATGCTTTTTTGATATTCTCTGTTTGGTAATTTTGACTTGGATCAAACTGAATAATTAACGAATTACCGCCTTTGAAATCTATACCGGTAGTAATACCGCCTTTCATGATAAATGCCACCGCTCCAGCAACAATGAATAATGCTGAAAAAATATAGTATTTCTTACGATTACTTACAAAATCTATATTTTTGTTCTTTAAGAAGTTGCGGTTCCATGAGGTGTCAAATGCAATATCTTTACCCTTAGATGCTCGATTTTCAAGCAACCAACGAGTGATGAACAATGCGGTGAACATTGAAGAGAAGATACCAATTACCAAGATGATAGCGAAACCATAAGCAGGTCCGGAACCGGCGAATGTCAAGATAAATCCTGCTAATAATGTAGTAATGTTAGAATCTATAATGGCACTTAATGCGTGTTTAAAACCTAAATCAATGGCAGTTCGCATACCCTTTCCGCTTGCCAACTCATCCTTGATTCTTTCATAAATCAGTACGTTTGCGTCAACGGCCATACCCACTGTTAAGATAATACCTGCTATACCTGGAAGGGTTAATGCCGCACCCAAGCTTGCAAGTACACCAAAAATCAAATATACGTTACCTAAAACGGCTACAATAGCCATCCAACCTGCGCGGTTGTAATAAAGAACCATGAAAATCACGACTGACAAAAAACCAATCATCAAAGAGTTCAAACCTCTATTAATAGAAGATTTACCCAATGATGCCCCCACTTCTTCGCTTGCAACAATTCTTGCAGGCGCAGGAAGTTTACCTGCTTTTAAAACGTTTGCCAAATCTTGAGCTTCACGGATATCAAAATTTCCTGAAATCTGTGAGTTACCACCTGTAATCTTTTGATTTACTACAGGAGCACTATAAACTCGGTTATCAAGAACAATTGCAATATACTTCCCTACGTTTGCTCCTGTTACCTGCGCCCAACGAGTAGCCGCTGCAGGAGTCATTTGCATTACAACCTCAATCTGGCCTGTTTGGTTCGTATTTTCACGCGCATCTTCAATGATGTTTTCATCACCAGAGGCAAGAGCAGCATTTCCGTCGCGATCTTTCTTTAAAAAATATACGTAATACTCATCAGAATTTGCAATCTCCTTACCATTTGCATCAACATCCATAGGCTTAGCGCTGTAAGCAATCTTCACATTATTAGCTAAAACGGCCTGATAGGCTTCCTCAGATAACATTTTTTCCAATAACTCACGATCAGCCGCTTTAATTGTTGCAATGCTCGATTCTTGCCCGGTACCGAAAGGCTTCAATATAGTAGCTAAACGACTTTTACCTACAGGAACGCTTGCAACTGATGAATCAGTAGCAGTGGTATCTGTGTTTTCAACAGCAGCCGCAACCCCAGGTATAACCTTCATTAGGTTATTCAATATTTTAGAACCCTCAACACCTCCATAAACTTCATAAAATTCCAATTGAGCTGATTTCTCAACTAATTCTTCCATACGACGAGGATTATCGACACCAGGCAATTCAACACTGATACGACCACCATCAACTTCTTGAACGTTTGGTTGGGTAACATTTGCTTGGTTTATACGTTTTTCAACTACCTGCTTAACGTTAGATACTGCAGTTTTAATGGAAGCTTGTAGGTAATTTTTTACTTCAATTTCTTCACTTCCCGCTTGGATGGTTGAATTATTTCCTTTAACAAACAAAACCGCCAATTTTCTATTAGGGGCAGTTTTCTTGAAACTTGAAACAAATGCCTCAACGTAGTCTGTTCCTTTATCTCTAACTTCAATATTTGCCAACTGAAGAGATTTCAATAAGTCAGCATCTGTTGGGTCATTGGCAAGTACACGAATGATGGCGTCTTTTTCAACTTCCAAGATTACGTTCATTCCTCCGCGAAGGTCCAAACCAAGGTTCAACTCTTTTTCCTTACACTCAAAATAAGTGTAGCTCATGATGCCCAAAAAACTGTAAT
>CAYPBJ010000047.1:0-9329 GCA_964408945.1 uncultured Rhizobium sp.
GTGCCTCAAAAAGGCCATGGATCGCTGTTTCAAGATTCTAATGCCCAGAAGGAATTTAATCTATTTTTAAAATCACACTGATTAAATGAATTGTTTACTAACACATCAATAAAGTGGTTTTGTAAATAATTTAATTTCCAAAATACAACCATCAACAGATGATTGATTTTGTGATTATAAGAAAGTTCAATTCGTGATTAACTGGGATTCTGTTATTTTAAGTCAATGAGATACTGATTTAGTACTTTGATTTTCAAACTGATGATATCCCAAACAATATCATAGTCAATACCGTAATAATCATGTATCAATTTGTCTCTGGTGCCAGCAATCTTTTTCCATTCAATGCCCGGGTGATTTTTTTTGAATTCGTCTGATAGTTTTTTGGTCGCTTCACCAATAATTTCAAGACACCTAATTGAAGCTCTGCAGAGTACTTCATCCGTTAGTACTCTTCTCGACTTAATTCAGTATTATGATTTAAGATGAATGAAGTTTCTTCAAGAATGTGTTTGATTAACTCAATATCAGGATTGATAGACATTTTCTACCTCCTTCAAAATATGTGGCCCGATATGTTTACTTAAAGATTGCGGGGTGACGATTTCTACCTTTCTACCAAATAATTCTTCTAGGTAAAATGCCAAATCCATGAAATTATCGAATGACTTCTTTTCAGGTATGAAATCTACCAGTAAGTCCACATCGCTATTTTCATTTACTGAGTCTTTTACAAACGAACCGAACAATCCTATTGATTTTACCCCGTATTGTGCAAATGCATCTTTAGCCTCAGCAACGGAGTTTAGAATGTCTGTTTTGCAATATACTTTTGAATTAGACATAATTCGGTTTAAGCAAATTTAAACAAAAAAGCCATCAGAAATGATGGCTTTCTTTTGGCTCCCCTTATTGACGAAAGATGCAGCTATTATAAGATGATTGAGTTACTAACTATAACGAAATCAAAGAGTTAGTCTTCTTGTCAATTTGCAGGAGGTAATAATTGGTTATTTATTCTCTTCAATAATAGATTTCAAATCGGCCGGTATCTCCATTGGTTTTAATGGAGGTACGTTGGCACCTCCCGTATTGCCAACAGGAATTTCGCCAACAAACGACTTTACACCACCGACAAGTAAACGAGGTATTTGCCCAATTATCTCTCTAAGGTCTTTAATCTTAATCCCGAAAATTAACATCTTCCAATGAACCAGGGTATGATGATAGGGATAGGGTTGACCAAGAATATGCGCCCTCTCTAAGTGGTGCCAGCTTGTCCTGAAATCATTATTTGAAAAAAAGTTATGCGCGATTTCCAATTCGTCACGAAAGAACGGCTTTAATCGATTGGGCATTGTAGTATGGATTTTCATGCGAATTATTTAAAAGATTTTATTTTAACTCTAAAGTGCTAAAGCAGAAGCTGATTAATTATTCCCCGAATATAAGATTATTGGACGCTACAATCTGCCAACGTTTTTGACGGTGTTTATAAAATTTCTTTGCAAAAGAGGTTATCAATCCGGTCATTATTTCCCCGTAAATTGTTATTGCGTCCTCGTAATAAATGCTACCATTACCTAATTCTCTCATCATTACTTCGTGATTCCAAACTTTTGCACCCTTATCCCATTCATTGGTAGATATAGTATAATTTTCGTTGTCAATTTTCTTTATTGATAAGTAGTGTACCCCGCCGAAAGGTATAAATCCAAAAACACGCATTTTAGCCCCGTAGGTTTTTCCAACTTCCCATTTCTTAGGAAAATCTTCACCCACTGATTTGAATTTTATCATCCCCTTTGCCACAAATTCCAATAAAGCCGGGGTTTTGACATTCTCCCAAGCAGTATCAATCCCCATTGGAATCTCACAATGGACAGTTAGTTTTTTGGCCTTAACCTTTCTGCCATTATAATCAATGATAACAGACTCAACTTTAGCAACTGGCTTATTTTTTTGAGCATTTACATTCATTCCCATTCCTAAAATTCCTAAAAAAACAAGAAGATTCTTTATTGCTTAACTTCTACTTGGCAGAAAGTGAGATTTCTTTCCCAAAAACAAAAAAGGGTTACACTATACAAGTATAATCCTTTTACTTTTATATGCTCCTCTAATTGATCAAAAATACAACCATCAACCGATGATTGAGTATATGATGATTAGAAAATTAAAGGGTTGAACTTCCTGCAATTTTTAAAAAATTGAATCATGGTAGTTTTTTAAGGATTTTTTTAATTTCATCCTTTTCAAGAGGGGTGATTTCATTCCAACTCTTACCTTGCAATCCCATTTCAATAGAGTAAAATATATTAATGTGTGGAACTACTCCGGATCTTTCTAATTTCTTCTTGATAGTTCTGTAATCTGATTCTATCAGTTCTTTTCTAGAATATATTTCAATAAGGTTCATTATTTTGACCATATATGGACCGAAGTTTTTTATTTCATCAAGGTCATTCATTAATTATGGCTTAAACTATACAATTATAAACCTTAAAGCGCTCATAGGCCAATAGGACTTTTTCATCCTCAATATTGGCAAGATTGCGTAAAACCCAATTTTGCTGTACATATTGGTTGATAGGGTCAACATATCGATACTGATTATTTGGAATTTGCATACAATGCTTTCAAGAAACTTGATTCTGATACAGTACCGAATTTCCAATCAACATAGAGTTGTAGCAACTCTTTGGTAGGTTCAAAACCTTCAAACATATTGCTGCCAATTGCATTTGCAGTAATTTCCAATGCTTCTATACTAGAAAACTTGACTCCCATGATGGTTAGGTTTTCTTTGTCTATTTCAATTTCTCGGTACATAATAGCTTGCGGTTGGAAATTGACGTATCTAACGAAGATATAAGAATTAACTGTGATTCCAAAACAAAAAAGCCCCACATTTCTGTGAGGCTTTCTATTTTTTGCTCCCCAAACGGGGCTATTCTCGAACCAATTTTGGGATGAATTGAGAGTCTATGCGACTCTTAACTATTTAATAACAAGTCTTAGCATGATGCACTAATTGTTGCCAGAACTTTGATTAAAACTCATTTTTGATTTTGGTAACCATGGAAAATAATCTCAGACCTCATTATGACAGTGGCTAGTTTTTATATTTTATTTTCCAATAAGTCCTTTGATAAGCTTGCAACTTTTAGTTTTCTGTTTCTAAATATGTAGTTAAGATCGGATGTATTGTCAATCATTAGCTGTCTATAGTAGTAATTTATATGTTCAAGAATGCCAAATACGTTGACCGCAATGGCCCAATAATTCAAATTATTAGTTTTTACAGTCCAATTATTAAGGAAAATCTGAAGAATAAATACGAAAGGGATTAAGCTAATAAAAAGCAGATTTAGTATTTTGGATTTTTTAAAAAACAAAAGATTAGATTTTTGGTCAATAGTTACTCCTTTTAAACTATGCAGTTTCAATTTAAAATAATGTTGCCCTTGAAACAAGATGAAAATACAGAGAGCCAGTCCGTATAAAAGAAAAACAACATCAATTGGAGAGTTTGTGAACAGCACATAAACCGCAATAGCAGGGAAAGTAATAAAGGCATGCGATCTTTCCATGGCATACGTTCTTTTCAGTCTATTTATTAGTTTCAATTTACTCATTTCTCAGGTTTAATTCATTCTTAACTCACGCAAGTTATAAAATTGTATGATATTTTCGAACTACCTATCAGAGTATTTTGGCTTCTCTAATCCTCAGTGATATCAAGGGTTTCCAAGAATCAGGCATAAAAAAAGGCGACATTTCTGTCGCCTTGTCTAGTGTTGCTCCCCGAGCTGGACTCGAACCAGCGACCTATTGATTAACAGTCAATTGCTCTAACCAGCTGAGCTATCGAGGAGTCTGTTATTCCCCTAACGGGAGTGCAAATTTAATGCAATCTTGAGCTAAATTTCAATACCTTTGCAAAAAAAATTATAAAAAAATTTCAAATGAGTCTCTTAGTTATTGGTTCTGTTGCATTTGACGCTATTGATACCCCCTTCGGTTCAACCGGAAAAATTGTGGGTGGGGCCGCTTCTTACATCTCTTTGGCCACTTCCCTCCTTCATGATCAGGTGGGTTTGGTAGCTGTGGTAGGTGAAGATTTTGATTTCGATTTTGTGGAAACCCTCAACCAAAGAGGAGTGAATACCGATGGACTTCAAATTAAAAAAGGTGAGAAATCTTTCTTTTGGCACGGAAAATATCACCTCGATATGAATAGCCGCGATACCATTACTACTGAACTCAATGTTTTAGGAGATTTTGATCCCATCATTCCCGAAAGTCAAAGTGCACCCCATTTCGTGATGTTGGGGAATTTAAGTCCCCAAGTACAGTTAAAAACTATCGAAAGAATTTCTCAAAAGCCCAAGTTGGTTGTCATGGATACCATGAACTTTTGGATGGATATTGCTCTTGACGAGCTAAAAGAAGTTATAGCTAAAGTAGATGTTCTAACCATCAACGATGAAGAAGCACGCCAACTATCTGGTGAATATAGTTTGAGAAAAGCTGCCAGAATCATTCAAGCAATGGGTCCTCAAACGCTGATCATCAAAAAAGGCGAACACGGCGCGTTATTGTTCGGTACTGACGATCAAGTGTTTTTCTGTCCAGCCTTGCCTCTAGAAGAAGTTTTTGATCCTACGGGGGCTGGTGATACGTTTGCTGGTGGTTTCGTGGGATATTTAGCCAGCAAAGGAGCCACAGATTTCGAATCAATGAAGAAAGCCGTAGTTTACGGCAGTGCACTCGCTAGCTTCTGCGTGGAGAAATTCGGCACCGAACGCTTACAAAGTGTAACTCACGATGAACTAAATGCCCGTCTTTCTCAATTTGAGAAGATGATGACGGTTTAGTTTTTAGTCCATAGTCCATAGTCCATAGTCCATAGTCTATAGTCCAAAGTCTATAGTCCATAGTCTGTAGTCTGAAACCCGAAACCCGAAACCCGACGCCCGAAACCCGAAACCCGAAACCTGCTACCCTCTACCAAGTACCAAATACTAATTAAATAATTCGTATATCTCCGAAGCCTGTGGGCGGAGAATCATAGATTTATTTTGGAATAATATAACTTCGCCGGAGAAAATGTTGCGCATGCCGCGGTATTTGCGGGTTATTTCTTCGTAACGGGTGAGGTCTATAGTGAGGGACTTGTCTGATTGGCTGTAAATGCAAAATACCGCTTGGTTTTCGGAGTAGCGGAAGTAGCTGTAGGTTTCGTCTTTGCCGGCGAAGTGAACCATTTTGCCGTTTAGAAATACCGGATTTTGTGCACGGAATTTGGCTAGTTTTTGGATGTGCAAAAACGCCTGTTGCTCCTGAGCGGTGCGGCCTTGGGGTTTGAACTTGTTGATGCTATCCGACTTCCATCCTCCGGGAAAATCAAATCGAACATAAGCGTCAGACGGGCTGGTCTTTCCTTTCATCAGAATTTCGGTTCCATAGTAGAGTGAAGGCATCCCCCGAAGAGTAAAAAGTAAATTTTGAGAGCGCTTCCATGCGTTGAAATCTTCGTTCAAAACGGAGTAAACGCGGGAAAGATCGTGGTTGTCGAGGAAAGTGAGATTCTTGTTGGGGTCTTGATAAAGGTAGTCTTCGCCGAGGGTTTGGTACACACGATTCAGGCCTTCCAACCAGCCGTATTTTTCGTATCCTGCCTTTTGCATGGCCCAGCAAAGCACGAAATCAGTGACACCAGGAAGCTGATTTTTTTCGAAACCTTTGATATTATTCTTGGTAAATGCCACCTGAGTTGCCGTTTGCTCCACCCATGTTTCGCCGTAAATGACCAATTTGGGATAGTATTTCATCAGCATTTCACATAGGTGATTCATGTATTCTTGGTCTGGATAAGGGTAGGTGTCAATTCGGTAGCCGCTGAGTCCGCCGAATTCAATCCACCACAAATAAAGTTGATCCAAATAGCACTTGATATGCTCGTTTTTTTGGTTGAAATCAGGCATGGTTCTTACAAATGCCCCATCCACATTTTGCAAGCGATCTTGAACAGAACTGTAGGGGTCCATGACCGTATTCGCTCGGAAGTTGGTTTGAATGAATGAATCTCTGAAATTGAACCACCCAGTATCATAATTTTGGTACATCCAGTGGTTGTTTCCAACGTGGTTGGGAATGATATCCATGACCAATTTCATGTTGCGTTTGCGCATCAATTCACTCAGTTTTCGGTAAAGTTCATTGTTTCCAAATCGAGGGTCAATTCGGTAGTTATCGGTGATGGCATATCCGTGGAAGCTTTCTTTTTCTTGGTCGTTTTCTTGCACCGGATTCAGCCAGAGCGTTGACACTCCTAGTTCCTGAAGATAATCAAGTTTGGAGATGATTCCTTCCAAATCACCGCCATGTCGGCCTTTTAGGGCCTTCCGATTGACTTCTTCCGGGTATTGAACTTCGGCATTATCATTGGTAGGGTCTCCATTGGCAAATCGGTCGGGAAAGATCAAATAAGTAACATCTTGGGACGTGATGGGCAACATGGGCTCTTTGCGACGCTCCTTGATCTCATAAGAAAATTCGAAGGAATGCAGTTTTTTATCGATGTTTGGAATGGGGGTAGCCGTGAATTTTAGTGTTTGCGCTTTTGCGTTTCGGGGGATGTTTAGTCGTAGATAAACTACATGTCTATTTGCTGAATTTAAGAAGGTGTCAAACGTGATGACGGAGGTTATTTCAGATTCATTGAGAGAATAGGTGAAAAAAGAAGCGTTTTCAGCGTGTAAAATGATTTCTAACTGAGATTCATCGAACCCTGTATACCAATGGGGAGGCGCGACATGATATATTTTTTGTTGAATTTTGGGTTTCCCCCAGAAATTGAAAAACTGAGCGTTGGAGATATCAATAAATAGGAGGTTTAAAGCAAATAATAGGCACGAAATAATGGGCTTTTTGTTCATCGATTTACAAAGAAAACCATTTTTTCTGAAGGAGTAATTGTCAACGTGACACTTTTTTATTTATTATTGCGTATAAGATTAACAAATTACTCTTTAAATATGAAAAAACTATTACTTTTTACAGGTGCACTTGCTTTAGTGGCAGGTGTATTTGCCCAAAAGCGCATGGTTAAGTTTTCTGTTGACATGTCATCAGAAACCGTAAGTGCCAATGGGGTTCACGTAGCTGGAAACTTCCAAGGTTGGAGTCCATCAGGAACAAAATTAACACAAGAAGGATCGACAGGAATTTACTCAGTGTATGCTGAAGTAGATACCAACTCACTTGTTGAATACAAATTCATCAACAACAACGATTGGTCATCAGGAGTGGAAGGTGTTCCAGCTATTTCACAAAAAGGACATAAGAACAACGGAGAGACAAACGATAACCGTTGGTTCTGGTCTGGCACAGGAAAAGATACATTGGTATTACCTGCATTCAAATTTGGCGGAAGCGCACCTGCAAACCAATTTGCAGTTCGTTTTGCTGTTGATTTAAAGGCTGAAGCTAGTGTTAGCGCAGACGGAGTTCACCTAGCGGGCAACTTACAGGGATGGGATCCAGGTAAATCACGCATGGTTAATTTATTCAGCAGCAACAAGATTCATGAAATCATTTTCTGCTTAGACAATGGAACCTATGCATACAAGTTTGTAAATGGAAATGCATGGGGTAAAGACGAGTCAGTACCAGGAGCATGTGCTGTAAACAACAACAGAGAAGTAACTGTAAACGGAGCAAACATTGAGCAATCAATTGTATGCTACGGATCATGCGCAGCATGTCCAGGTGCACCATCTCCAAAATACAGAGTTACTTTCCAAGTAGATATGGCAAGCGAGTGTAACGTAGACGACGTAGATGTTGCCGGTGGTAAAATCAACGGATGGTCAGGCGGAACAATGCTTTCAAACCAATCAGGTTTGAGCGGCGACTGGAAAATTACCAAAATTGGTGTAGGTCCATCTAAAGGTGATATCAGCTGGTTCAGCGAGAACATCAACTCAACCACACGTGCATGTATGCAAGACGATCGCGTGATCTTAAACAGAGATGGTTCATTCCACAATGTAATGGGATCTGAGACATGGATAGAAGGATGGCAGAAAACAGGAGCAAACGGTTGTGGAACTCCAGTAGCTCCATTTGATGGATCAACAGCAGGAACATGGAAAGACCACGGAAACGGAACTTTCACTGTATACGGAAAAGGAAGTCACGTAGGTATCCCTAAAGTAGTAAACGGTGCTGAAATCAGTAAAAATGAAGATGCTCGTGATTCAGTTACCTACGAATATTCAATCACAGGAACCAAATTGACCACTTACATCAACTTTGGTGGAGGATACTGGCAGTTTGAATATGATAGAAACACTTCAAAGTCAACTGTATGGAGTACAACCATCGTATTGGATTCAGGAGCAGAAATTGCACACAAATTCAGAAAAATCACCAAGTCAAACGGTTCAGACATCGTATCTTGGGAAGGTGGATCAGACCGCAAAATCTTCGCGCACAAGGATACTACGTTGGTAGCTCGTTGTTTCGGTAAAGACGAAGCATGTTCAGGAACACCCATTCCAGCAGCAGACGTAACTTTCAAAGTAGATATGTCACAAGAAATCGCTGCAGACACAGTATGGTTGATGGGTTCAATGACCATCCCAGCTTGGCAGTCAGGTGCAATTGCTATGACTCCATCAGCAACTGAGAAAGACGTTTACGAGACAACAGTAAAAGGAATTTGTCCAGATTACTTCGAATACAAATTCGCAAATGAAGTGATGAATTCACAAACTACTGGTGAAACATTCCCAGATACAACAGACCGCAGCTGTTTAGTTGATAACGGTTTGGGAGCATTCAACCGCAAGTTGACACGTACCAACGGAGATGCAATTACTGTGTTCTACACATTTAACAGCTGTTCAATTCCAATTGGCGGCAATGTTTCAGACTTGTCTTCAGAGGTTAGCATTTCACCAGTACCAGCGGTAGAAAGCTTTACCGTAAGATTGGCAGGATCAACTGCAACTCAAGTTAGCATCATGAGCATCGACGGACGTTTGGTTCGCAGCATGAATACCAATTCTTCAATCGTAGAGATGAACTGTTCAGGATTGAACGGCGTTTACTTGGTAAGCATCGTAGATCAAATGGGCAGAACAGCGGTGAAGAAGATAGTCTGTGGTCAATAGTTGGTAGTCGGTAGTCGGTAGTCGGTAGTCGGTGGTCTGTGGGCCATAGACTAGAGGCTAGATGCTAGAGGCTAAGGGCTAGAGACTAGAGGCTCGCAAAATAAAACAAATGAACCCGGGGCGTAAGTTCCGGGTTTTTTTTGT
>CAYPBJ010000048.1:0-8814 GCA_964408945.1 uncultured Rhizobium sp.
TAGGTACATTTAGGTTGTGGCGCGATTTGGGCTATGCATTTGGAGCCATAATTTCCGGAGTTACAGCAGACTATTTTGGCATAGATTGGGCGATCTACCTTATTGGAGTATTAACCGTGTTGTCTGCGGTGATTGTGAAGGTAAGGATGGCTAAATTGTAAATCTACTTTTTTGTTTTGGTTCCCACCGCTCTGATTTCAGCAAGAAATTCCTGTGTTTTCTTGATGTCTTCTTTTGCTGCAATGCCAAGTTCAATGGATTTTTCAGCACTGGCTTCAGCCGATTTATAATCTTTCAATTTAAACTCTAAGTGTGCTTTAGTATCAAAGTGTTTGAATTCTGGTGACAGTTCGATGCTTTTCTTAGAGTATTTCAATGCTTTTTTCAAAAGAGCCACGTCATCTGTTTCTTTGCATAAGGTCCATGCGGTTTGATTGTATTCTCGGGCTAATACTGGTTCTTTAGCCGTTTTACAATGTTGGTCGAATAGATTAACCAAAGCATTCCAGTTTTTCTGAGTTTGATACCAATGCATCCAATTTGAATATTTTGCATAATCTGGGTATTCCGTCCATTTCAACAACTCTTCTAGGCTCTCCTTGAATTGATTTTCGTTGTTTGTGTTGATGGCTTTATATACCTGAGTGCTCCACAACTGCTCTGTATGAAAACGGGTAAGGTCATTTCCATAAAGGGAATCAAACAGTTTTAAGTTGGCCATCCATCGCTGAGTATGTTCTTTGGTGAAGTAATACTGGCTTAAGCGTCCCACGGAAAACAACTCAAATACATCTGTGATTTTGTTGTATTGTGCTGAAAAGCCACTAGTGCTAGTATCCTTATACATGGTGAAATCTTTGCTATTAATGAAAGGCATAAACCAATCAGGAATATTGTTAGGACTCATTTTGGGGAAGCCCGGACGTGAATATTTTCCTTTCGATCCTTGAGTTTGAATGATGTTATATGCAGAATCCATTTCCTTCATCCAATATTCCTTTTCAGTGTAGCCCCGATAGGTGAATAACAGGTTTCCATCTCCGTTGAATACTAAGAAGGTAGGAAATGACGCAACGCCGTAATGGTATCTGAGAAGTCTTCCGAGTGAATCTTGCTCCATTTCAAGGGAATAACAGTCCATGAACGACTGCATTTTATTGCTAACAGAAGTATCGCGGAAGTTCTTTTTATCCATCACAATGCACCAATAGCACCAGTCGGTATAGCAATCTACGAACAGCAATTTATTGGCTTCTTTGGCTTTTTTGAGGGACGCTTCCCAGTTTACCAACTTCGGAAAATAGGTTTCAATTTTGGGGAAGGCTGGTTTTTGGGCTTTGCCCGATGTGAACAGTCCAAGCGTTAGAAGCACTAAAAAAAGTGATTTATTACTATGTAAATGCAGTTTGAGTTTCATGTGGCAGATTTAATTCATTGACTTCGTGAATATACGGCAATTAAACATTAAATAGATGTATCGGTGTTTGCTGGATGGATTACACTAATTTCGCAATTACTTTATGATTGACTTCTTGAATCAGCTCAAAGACCGTAATGAACCGCTATTTTATTTCGGTTGGGTCTGCTTGATTAGCGCATTGGTGTTTTTGGTTCTTGCTAAAACCACCACAACCCAAGTGTACGGCGTGAACGCTTGGTTCAAACCTTTTAAATTCGCGGCATCTACTGTTACTTTTGCGTGGGCAATGGCTTGGTACTGCCATTATTTGCCCGATTTCAACATTAAAATGTTCAATGCTTCGGTCATTGTTTTACTCGGATTTGAAATAGTATACATTGCACTGCAAGCTTCTCGCGGACAGCTTTCCCACTACAACATGAGTACCCCGTTTTATTCAATGATGTACAGCTTCATGGCGCTTGCCGCTTCGCTGGTTACCATTTATACCGCTTATGTTGGATTTCTTTTCTTCAAGGGGACCTTCCCAGAGTTGCCAGTGCATTACCTATGGGCCATACGATTGGGTATTGTCGTTTTTGTGATTTTTTCTTTCCAGGGATTTGCCATGGGCTCTCGACTCAATCACAGTGTGGGTGCATTGAACGATAATTCCAATTTGTTTATTTTAGGTTGGAGTAAGACGGTTGGCGATTTACGTGTAGCTCATTTCATAGGAATGCATGCCCTACAAGTGTTGCCAGTGCTTTCGTTTTATGTTTTACGAAACACCAAACTTACTATGCTGGTATCTGTTCTTTATGGAATACTGGCTCTACTTTCTCTCATTCAAGCATTCAAAGGGAAGCCATTGGCCACTTTTTTAAATCCATAAAACATTGAACTGCTCTGTCTGCAATTCGCCCAACAATAGCTTTTACATTAATACCGGACCTTTGATGGTAGATGGTGATAAAAGCAAGGAATACCGCTTTCTGAAATGTGATGATTGCGAGACCGTTTTTTTAGAAAATCCACTAGATGAAAGTGCGCTAGGCGATTTTTATCCCGATTATTACCTTCCTTACAGAGGGGAAAAGGCTTGGGGGAAATACGCTAAAATCGTTCAACGACAGGATGACGCGCTCAATATCAAAAGGGTTGATTTGGTATCTAAATTCCTGTCCCCGAAAAAGCATCCCCAGAAAATAAAAATCCTCGATGTAGGCTGTGGGAAGCCCGATTTTCTCTATCACTTTGATCAACGCGTTGATTCTGATTGCTTTGGAGTTGATTTCAAACAGGCTCATTGGGGTGATGCGAAGTATTCGAAACTGAATTTGACCGAAGGCGATTGGACTCAACACCAGCCAACAGAGCAATACGATGTCATTACCGCTTGGCACTATTTGGAGCACGATTATCATCCCCAAAAAACCGTAGAAAAATGCTTAGAATTGTTGAAACCCGGCGGACTGGTGATTATTGAGGTGCCCATGTATCAAGGGCTTTTGGCCAGAATCCAGAAAAATCACTGGCAAGGTTGGCATACTCCACGACACATCAATTTGTTCAGTTTTAAATCATGGAGCACGCTTTTTTCTGCGTCACATTGGACCATTTTAGATCATCACAAATACGGTTCCCTAGATCCCTTTATTTTGTGGTGGCTCGGAAGAGCAGAGAAGAAAAATTACCTCTGGAACACAAATTTTGAAGGTCACTTCTTGAATTTGGCTCTCCTAAAGGGGCTCACTTTTCCATTGTTTGCCTTAGAAAAAGTTCTTCCGCTGGGGATTCAAACGGTGGTAGTTCAAAAAAAATAACATCATGCAAGTAACCACAGTTCTCTTCTTTGAATTGAAAGGCAACATCAATAAAATTTGGGGGTTCGCGCAAGTGCCGCTCGCAGGATTTTTCATGAAACGCATTCCAGGACTCACTTTTTTCAAGTCTATGGGGTCGGGGAGTGGAGGCGGTTTCGGCGCTTGGCCCAGCTTTAGCAATTACGCTTGGTTGATGGTTTGGGAAAATAGCACATACGCTGAGAATTTTCTGAACGGCAATTCCTATTTGAAGGGATACAAGGCCAAATGTTCCAATACCCGAATTTTGCATTTGAAGAACGTGATGTCGCACGGAAAATGGTCAGGAGTTAATCCATTTGAGTCGGTGGGTTCTTTTCCCGAGGGATCAAAAATCGTGGTATTGACTAGGGCGCGGATTCGATTATTTAAATTGTGGCATTTTTGGCAAAAGGTAGGAAATACAGCTGATGATTTGTACAAATTCGATGAGTTGGAATTTGCTATTGGAGTGGGTGAATTGCCCTTGATTCAGCAAGCCACCATCAGTATTTGGGCCAATATGGATGCCGTGAAACGCTACGCATATCAGCACGAAGCCCACAAAAATGTAATTCAGTTGACCCGGAAACACAATTGGTACAGCGAAGAGCTTTTCGCCCGTTTTTACCTCGAAAAAGAAGCTTGATCACAACTTGATGCCGGTCGAAAGTCGTTGTATCAACATGCTGACAATTCTCCTAGAGAGCTCGTTTTTGTGCAATAAGTAAAAGGCTAGTTCTTCCTCGCTCATAAGACCCAATACCATTCCAATCAGTGCATTGCGAAGGGTGATTTCTTTTTGAAGTTGCAACCGTATGAAACTGTCAAGGTCATTTTTCAACTTAGGAATCTTAAATACGTTTATTTGAGACTTGAAATATAGGATGAGGGCATCATTTTGAAATTTCAATATGGGACGTAGGCATACGTTTTGAAAGTGCTCCAATTCTAGTGAGCAGCGCTCATCATCTAAGGGAATTTCGCTTCGCAGTGCTATTAATTGTTCTGATCGCATTAATGAATTGTAAAGTTAATCAAATACCTAGAATATTATTATATTTGCAGCAGTATCACGAGACCTACATGGGTCACCAACCGAGCACTAACCCTGCTACGGTGGTAAAATGATGCGGACAAATCGTCAAAAACAAAGGGAAATGAAATTTAAGTTCTTGTTCGACCGTGTTTTAATTGCCAATAGTTTGTTGGTTGGTTTTGGTTTGTTTGTTCGCTCCTTGACCGGGTCTCGTGTTTTTTTCTCAAAACACATTTTCAAACAAATACATGAAAAAACACATCCATCAATTCACCAGTGAGTCGGTATCGGCCGGTCACCCCGACAAAATCGCAGATCAAATTTCAGATGCCATTCTTGATGCTTACCTGGCTCAAGATCCCCAATCAAAGGTGGCCATCGAATGCCTCATTACTACCCAGAAACTGCTCATAGCCGGCGAAGTAACATCCTCCGCTAAAGTCAATGCCGTCAAAATAGCTGAGAAAGTGCTAGATCAGATCGGTTACAATGATTTAAAGGTCGGTTTTGATTGGAAAACGGCCGCCATTGAGCAAGTCATCCATCAGCAAAGTCCTCAAATTTATCAAAGTGTGGTGCACGGCGGTGCCGGAGATCAAGGCATAATGTTCGGACATGCTTGTAGCGAGACCCCTGAGTTAATGCCTCTGGCTATATCGCTGTCGCATCAGATAGTTCGAAAATTGCACGAATTGCGCACCAGCGGGGCACTTCCGTGGTTGCGGCCCGATGCAAAATCCCAAGTAACCATATCCTACGAAGCCGACAAACCCATCAGCGTGGATACAGTGGTGGTGTCTGCGCAGCACGATGAATCTGTTGCGCAGGCGGACATCAGGAGAGCCATCATTGAGTTGGTACTGGAACCTCTTCTCGAACCGTGGCTTCAAGTAAAGCAACCTGAATATTTGATCAATCCATCGGGGATTTTTGTCCTCGGGGGACCCCATTCCGATACCGGTCTTACCGGAAGGAAAATTGTGGTGGACACCTATGGCGGAAGCTGTCCTCACGGAGGAGGAGCCTTTTCGGGGAAGGATCCGAGCAAAGTAGATCGCAGTGCAGCCTATGCCGCAAGGTACATTGCGAAGCATTTGGTGGCGTCGGGATTGTTGTCCAAATGCACGGTGCAACTGTCGTATGCCATTGGCGTGAGCGAACCTACTTCGGTGTACATCGATTCTTTTGGGACTCATCAGGTTGATTTGAGGCTGATTGAGCAGTGCGTGAGGGATGTTTTTCCGGTGACACCCAACAGTATCATCGAAGAATTGGGCTTGAAACGACCCATTTATTTCCCAACCGCGAGTTACGGGCATTTTGGTAATGAAAATTTCCCCTGGGAACAACTGGATTCAAAGCGCATCCAGAAACTAAAGCATCTTAACAACGGGAGGGCAGCAGAATGAGGTCGTTTTTGTACATCAAAAGGGAAGGCGACGAGTTGCTTTATGCAAATTTTTGGAATACGCTGTCAGAATTGGATGATGCGGCATTGAATCAGAGGTTTGAAGCTGCACTCAAAACGGGAATTGTGGGCGTTCACGCGCAGGGAGTTTATTTATTCACCTTGTGGAAGAAGGGCCGTGAACGGAATCTGCGGTTTGCCACAGACCCTAACGGGGGCATCCAAATTGAAGATGGCAGGATTATTACTTTAAGGCCGCTGATTGAGTGAGTTGAAAAATTGGTGGCTCACTTTGAATAACTCACCTTCCCACGAAAACTCCCCGAATTTTCGGAAGGTATTTTCAAGATCTGGGGTGGGGACAAGCGTCAATCGGATGCGAATGTCTCCGCCTCGGGTTTAATTACCTATTTATTTACTCACCCTTATAGGGGTGAGGTAAGTAAATAAATAGGTAAATATGAAAAAACAAACTTTAGTCATTCATCCACAAGATCCCACAACCGACTTTTTGACCGCCATTTACGATGGAAGAGGATTCACTGAACTTAGGACGGATTTTCATCCCCAGAAAATCAAAAAGCTCATCGAATTGCACGAGCGAATCATTTTATTGGGACACGGATTCCACCACGGACTGTTGAATTATTACCAAACCATCATTGACGAAAGTTACGTGTCGTTGCTGCGCGACAAAGAATTGGTGGGGATTTGGTGCTATGCTAAGTCGTTTTTTGAGCGCCACCATCTGACTGGTTTTTACACTGACATGTTCATTTCGGAAATGCCGGAAGCCCTATTAATGGGGGTTGATGCCACCGAAGAAGAAATTGAAGCATCCAATCGGGCCTTCGCCAAGGCGGTGCGCAAGAATTTGTTTCACGCTGAGTGTTTCGAGCGGATTTTTAAAGAATACCAAAAAATCAACACCCCGGTAGGTTTGTACAATCAGGTGAGACTGTCTTACCGCAGCCGAAACGGCCTGATTCAGGGCAACGAAGACAAATATATCCATAATGTTAATTCATCTGGTGTTGATTTTCTTTCAAATTTATTGGGTCAAAATCCGGAGTTGATCACTCAATTTTTAAAGTCCTTAAATTGAAAATAGGATTCAAGTATTTTTTATATTTGTTATAATTATTCATATGAAAAAGCATTTTTTATTGGGTTTTATTCTTTTGGTTATCAGTGCTTTGAATGCTCAAGGCTATTCAATCAATAATCAGTTGAGTAGGATTGATTTGCCCTCAATTTTCGAGAGTAGTTTAAAAGATAAAAAGCCTAAATCTCCTTTTAAAACGAGTGTCGGGTTGGGAATTGAAACAGGGGGTGGAGGTTCCATTGTTGGACCTTCATACAAACATTATTTTACCGCAAATACTGCATACAATGTAGAACTCTTGTTTGGCACAGGTGTGGTTACCACCAATGTTTTTTACCAATATCATAAGGAAATAAAAAAAGGTGATAAAATGAAGTGGTACAATGGTGTGGGGTTGTCATCTGGATTTACTGCAGCTGGGGTTGTGCCTTTTATAAAATTTATGACTGGCTTGGAAACTCAATTGCCCGACTTGCCCTTGTTTATTTCTGCAGATTGGCGTCCAAGTATTTTCCTTGGGAACACGGTTAGTGGCCGATTTGTACCTGGGCGATTTGGATTGAGTGTTAGGTATGTATTGGCTGAATAAGAATTACTGCTTTGAATATTTTTTAATGGCTGATTTGGTGCTATACCAAACTCGTCCCTCCTTAAATGCTTCAATTTTACCGCGTCTTGCGAGTAGGCTTAAGTATTCTTGTCCGTATCCAATTTGCGGGTCTTCAGCAATCTGTGACAGCGGAAGATAATCATCATTGGATGTTGGTTTTACGGCATTAATGAATCGATCCAAGCTTTTTTCCATGCCTTGGAAAAATAGTAAAAATAGTTTCTCCCATTCTCCAAGATTGGCGGAATTCAGGGCGCGGTAATACTTCAGCCTATCCACTTTCAGAATCACTAGCGGTGGAAAACCAAATTGCATCAAAAGGAGGTTCATCGCTAGTCTTCCTGTTCTGCCGTTGCCATCAAAAAATGGGTGAATCCACACCAATCTGTGGTGAAATGCAGCGGCCAATGCTATGGGGTCGAGTTTCTGGGGATTTTCATTCACCCAATGTACGAGTTCGTCGATCAATTCGGGCACTTTGAGCGGATTGGGAGGGATAAAATTGGCACCGGTTATTTGAACGCGACCCGTTCTAAATCGACCTGAATGCTGATCATCGATTCCTTTCATGATCCAAGAATGCAAGGTTAGCAGGTCTTGAGATTGAAATTTTAATTTTTTACTGACTCTGTCTTGCAGCCATTCTATGGCATTCTGATGATTGATGATTTCAAAATGCTCTTTCAAAGTCTTTCCACCAATGGTGATGCCTTGTTCCAAAACCACCTTGGTTTCATTCAAGGTGAGCGTATTTCCCTCGATGGCATTAGAATTATAAGTCCATTCGACCGCCATTTCCTGTTCTAATTTATCTAAAATATAGACGGGCAACGGCCTCAATTCATCGAGTTGAAACTTTTTAGCTTCAATTCTTTGTCGATGATTATCAATCAATCCGTTGGAAGGTGCCCAAGAGTACATACCACAAAGATAATATCGGTAAGGTGAAATAATAATTTTACCGATATAATTTTTATTTTGTAATTTTGGTTGTGATGAAAAAAAGTCAACCCCATGTTTGACGTAGTTTCTGAGAAAACAACGTCTATTTCACCGCCGCCGCCCCCCCCAAGAGATGAACCAAATGACGGTGGAGAAAAGCGAGTGATTATTGCCCACATCTACAGAGAAATGGACATCATTTCTTGCGAAGGATGCCTTCATTTCAATCCTGATTTTGTTTGTTGGGACTTAAATCCGCTGGGTTTTATGCTTATAAATGCGCACACTATGGAGTTTGAAAATGTGCTCAATTTGAGTGCTCAAGAATGCGAGAATATTCAGTTGTGGACGCGGCACGGATATGATTATTTGGTTGGTGGGAGAGGGCGTTAGGTTTGTTTATTCTTAAATGTTACTTTTGATCATGCGCCCATTTAAATCGCTTTCAATCATCGCTTTTTTAATCA
>CAYPBJ010000049.1:0-8753 GCA_964408945.1 uncultured Rhizobium sp.
CAAAGACTAGTCTATGGTACTAGGTACCGGGTACCGGGAGTCGGGAGTCGGGAGTCGGGTGTCGGGTGACTATGGACTATGGACTATGGACTATGGACTATGGACTATGGACTATGGACTATGGCGCAAGTCGCTCTTTAGTCCATAGCTGATTCGCTAATTTGTAACGCACTCTGTCGTGCACGCGACTGGGTCTGCCTTGCCAAAATTCAAATTGAATGGGACTAATGTTGATTCCGCCCCAGTGGTTTGGACGGATTATTTTTTCTGGAGTTTTGAGAAGTTCTTGAGTTTCAAGTTCAAGATTGCGATCAGCATCGATTGCTGAGCTTTGTAGGCTGATGATGGCGCCGGCTTGTGATTCAATAGGGCGGGAGTAAAAGTATTTATCTGATTCTTCGGGGGATATTTTTTCGGCGATGCCGAGGATTCTGACCTGTCTTTCGAGTTCGGGCCAGAAAAAGTTTATGGCAATTTGCGCATTTTTAGCGATTTGTTGTCCTTTTTGACTGTGATAGTTGGTGAAAAACACCAATCCTTTCTCGCTAAAATCTTTGAGCAGAACAACACGTGAATCGGGGAAGCCATCGTTTGAAGTTGATAACGTGAAAGCGGTAGGTTCATGAATCTGCGACTCAATGGCTTCCGACATCCATTTTTTAAATGCTGAGAAGGGTTCGTTGGGCATTTCCAAAAGAGAAATGCTGCCTTTCATGTAGGTTTTGCGGATATCGGAGAGATTGGTCATTGGTCTATGGTCGTTGGTCGTTGGTCGCTGGTCGTTGGTCGCTGGTCTATGGACGGGGGATGGGGTGGTACCCGCTACCTGTTACCCGGTAGCGGATTAAAACAATCCGGGTATGCGGCCTTTGCTGTTGTTCATCATTTTCATCATTTGGCGCATTTGATTGAACTGGGTGAGGAGTTTGTTGAGTTCCTGGATGTTTCTGCCGCTGCCGCGAACGATGCGTTGTTTGCGGGAGTTGTTCAGGATTTCAGGTTTGGCGCGTTCTTCGGGGGTCATTGATTGGATGATGGCTTCAATGCCTTTGAAGGCGTTTTCATCAACATCGAGGTCTTTGATTTTGCTTCCAACGCCGGGCAGCATGCCGAGAAGATCTTTCATGTTACCCATCTTTTTGATTTGTTGGAGTTGAGCTAGGAAGTCTTCGAAATCGAATTTGTTTTTGGCGATTTTCTTGGCAAGTCTTTGAGCTTCTTCTTCGTCAATGGTTGCTTGAGCTCGTTCAACCAAGCTGACAACGTCACCCATACCCAAGATTCTTCCGGCCATACGATCTGGGTGGAAAATATCTAGGGCGTCCATCTTTTCGCCGTTGGAGGCAAATTTGATGGGTTTGTTGACAATGGATTTGATTGAAAGTGCAGCACCACCGCGCGCGTCACCGTCTAATTTCGTTAGAACAACGCCGGTGAAATCAAGTACATCGTTGAATGCTTTTGCTGTGTTGACGGCATCTTGTCCGGTCATAGCATCTACTACAAAAAGGGTCTCAACGGGGTTGAGGGCTTTCTTGAGGGATGCAATTTCTTTCATCATGGCCTCGTCAATGGCGATACGACCTGCGGTGTCGACTATCAGCACATTGCAGTTTTTGACTTTGGCGTGCTTGATGGCGTTTTCGGCTATTTGAACTGGGTTATTATTGTCGTTTTCGGTGTAGTATTCGGCTTCGGTTTGTTCGGCCAGGACGCGCAATTGTTCGCGTGCTGCTGGACGATAAACGTCGCCAGCTACCAGCATGGGAGTGCGACCTTGACTTTTAAGGTGTTTGGCTAGTTTACCGGTGAAGGTTGTTTTACCAGCACCTTGAAGTCCTGCCACCAAAATGATGGCTGGGGAACCTTTTAGGTGGAGTTCGGCAGTGCTTCCCCCGAGAAGTTGAACCAGTTCATCGTGAACAATCTTGGTAAGCATTTGTCCTGGTGAAACCGATTGTAATACTTCGGCTCCGGTGGCCTTTTCCATGATATCATCGGTAAAGGTTTTAGCTACTTTGAAGTTTACGTCGGCAGAGATGAGGGCTCTACGGATTTCCTTTACGGTATCGGTAACGTTAGATTCGGTGATGCGGCTTTGTCCTTTAAGGGTTTTGAAGGCCTTTTCGAGTTTGCTTTGCAGACTGTCAAACATGGTACAAAGATAACAAAACTGATTGTAGAGTGTTGGAGTTAGTCGTCTATTAATTGAAATGGTCTAATAATCAAATAGGTCAGAGGAGTAGAATGAAAATTTGCGTATTTTTGTATTTTATTAAAAATCATGGCATATTTTTTTACTTCAGAATCTGTGAGCGAAGGCCATCCAGATAAAGTGGCTGACCAAATATCTGACGCGTTAATTGATCATTTCTTGGCGTATGACCGCAGTAGTAAGGTTGCATGCGAAACTTTGGTAACTACCGGCCAAGTAGTTTTGGCGGGGGAAGTTAAGTCTGATGCTTATTTAGATGTTCAGAAAATTGCTCGTGAAGTGATTGCGAAAATTGGTTATACCAAAAGTGAATACATGTTTGACGCAAACAGTTGTGGTGTGTTGAGTGCCATTCACGAACAAAGTCCTGATATCAATCAGGGTGTTGAGCGCAAGAATCCTGAAGAACAAGGAGCTGGTGACCAAGGTATGATGTTTGGTTATGCAAACAACGAAACTGAAAATTACATGCCTTTGCCATTGATGTTGGCACATATGATTTTGGAGGAATTGGCAGCGATTCGCAGAGAGAATTCTGACATTACTTATTTGCGTCCAGATGCAAAGAGCCAAGTGACTTTGGAATATTCTGATGATCACAAGCCTTTGAGAATTGATACCATTGTAATTTCTGCTCAGCACGATGATTTCATCAAGCCTGAGAATGATAGCAAAGAGGCTCAAGATAAAGCGGATGATGCTATCTTAGCTAAGATTGCACACGATTTAAAGACTATTTTGATGCCAAGAATCATCCATAAATTGGGTGATAAATTGGCTTATTTGTTTGAAGGAGATATTAAATATCACATCAATCCTACAGGTAAATTTGTGATTGGTGGTCCTCACGGTGATACCGGTTTGACAGGAAGAAAAATCATTGTTGATACTTACGGTGGACGCGGTGCACACGGAGGAGGAGCATTTTCAGGTAAAGATCCTAGTAAGGTAGATAGAAGTGCTGCTTATGCTACACGACACATTGCAAAAAATATTGTTGCAGCAGGTTTGTGCGACACCGCATTGGTTCAAGTGAGTTACGCTATTGGTGTTGCAAGACCTGTAGGCTTGTTTGTTGATACTTATGGTACCGCTAAAGTGGGTATGACCGATGGAGAAATTGCAGCTAAATTGTTGGAAATGCCTGAATTTGATTTGCGTCCCTATTTCATTGAGCAACGTTTTAATTTGAGAAGCCCCATTTATTTGGAAACAGCGGCTTATGGCCACATGGGTAGACCTTGTGAGACAGTGACAAAGGTATTCAATAAAGGCAGCAAGAATGAGAAATCGGTTTCGGTTAAGTTGTTCCCATGGGAAGAATTGAACGCGGTTTCTGCGGTTAAATCTGCTTTTGGTCTGTAAAAACGAATAATAGTCCCCCGAAAAAACGTCCCCCTAAAAAAGAAAAAATATGTGTGGAATTGTAGGATATATTGGAAAACGCGAAGCTTATCCCATTGTTATTAAGGGTTTGAAGCGCCTTGAATACCGCGGTTATGACAGTGCTGGAGTTGCTTTATTGAACGGCGACATGCGCATTTATAAGACCAAAGGAAAGGTGGCTAACCTAGAGGAATTGGTGGGCAAAAGCGATGTGAGTGCACATATTGGAATGGGACACACGCGTTGGGCAACTCACGGGGAGCCTAATGACGCGAATGCGCATCCGCATTTGAGTGATTCGGGCGATTTGAGTATTATTCACAACGGAATTATAGAGAATTACGCAACCCTCAAGGAAGGGTTGTTGCAGCGAGGGCATAAGTTTAGCAGCGATACTGATACGGAGGTTTTGGCGCATCTGATTGAGGATGTGATGCAAAATGCAAAGTTGAGTTTGGCAGATGCGGTGAGGGCATCGTTGAAGCAAGTTGTTGGAGCTTATGCCATCGTGATTTTGAGTAAAAACCATCCTGAGCACGTGATTGCAGCAAGAAAAGGCAGTCCGTTGGTGGTTGGAATTGGTTCAGATAGGGGCGAGTATTTCTTTGCATCGGATGCAACGCCCATTGTGGAGTATACGAAGAAAGTGGTTTACTTGAAAGATGGTGAAATTGCCATTGTAGAGAACCAAGAAATGATCATCAAGAGCATTGACAATGTAGTTCAAGTGCCCTATGTTCAAGAACTTGAATTGAATTTGGAGCAGTTGGAAAAAGGTGGTTATGAGCATTTTATGCTTAAGGAAATCTATGAGCAGCCGAAATCAATTTTTGATAGTTACAGAGGAAGATTTGACGCACCTACCGGCACATTCCACATGCGTAGTTTGGAAGAGCATGCTGATAAGTTAAAAGATATCAAACGATTGATTCTTATTGGCTGCGGTACAAGTTGGCATGCAGGATTGGTGGGGGAGTATTTGTTTGAAGACTTTGCTCGTTTGCCGGTTGAGGTAGAATACGCATCGGAGTTCAGATATAGAAATCCGGTTTTATACTCTGACGACTTGGTAGTAGCTATTTCACAGAGTGGTGAAACGGCAGATACTTTGGCGGCGATGGATTTATCTAAGCGCAAGAGTGCTACGGTATTTGGAGTTTGTAATGTGGTTGGAAGCAGTATTCCTCGTTTGAGTGATGCGGGTGCTTATACCCATGCTGGACCTGAAATTGGTGTGGCCAGTACCAAAGCGTTTACGGCACAAGTGACTGTTTTAACGTTGTTGGCGTTGGGGATTGCCAAATTGAGAGGTACGATGAGCATTCAAGCTATTTCGGAAGTGATGAAGGAGTTGGAGCAAATTCCAGCTAAAATTGAGAAGGCATTAAAGTTGAATGACGAAATTGTAGAGCTATCGAAGTTGTACAAGGACTCTCGGAATTTCCTTTATTTGGGACGTGGATATAATTTCCCGGTAGCCTTAGAAGGGGCTTTGAAATTGAAGGAGATCAGTTACATTCACGCTGAGGGTTATCCAGCAGCGGAGATGAAACACGGACCCATTGCCTTGATAGATGCCGAAATGCCTGTGGTGGTGATTGCTACTAACAGTGAGCACTACGAAAAGGTGGTGAGCAACATTCAAGAAGTAAAGGCCCGCAAAGGAAGAGTTATTGCGGTAGTTTCTGAAGGCAATAAGACCTTGAATTCTTTGGTAGACCACGTAATTGAAGTTCCTGAAACGATTGAAGCTTTGAGTCCGTTGATTAATACCATTCCTTTGCAGCTATTGAGTTACCACATAGCGGTCATGAGGGGTTGCAACGTTGACCAGCCAAGAAACTTGGCGAAGAGCGTTACCGTGGAGTAGTGCTGAAAGTGGGGTTTATTGGATTTTCTGCCCCATTTTCTCTCAAGTTTTAATACTCATTTTGTGATATCTTCGCAAATAAATCTTCGATGTTAATGTATCGATACAAGAGGGTATTTCTGGGTATTTTAGCGGTTTTAGTAATCATATTTGGCGCTATAACTTCGGTTATTAGTTACAAAAAAGACCAAATTGTCAAAGATCTTGTTCAGAAATTGAATGCCGGTTTTGTCGGTATGATTTCTTTGAAAGATGTTCAAATTTCCCCATTTGCAAACTTTCCTTATATTTCGATTGACCTAAAAGAGGTTAAGGTTTTTGAAGATAAGAAAGTTGGTAAAGCTCCAATATTAGATGTAAAAGATTTGTTTGTAGGTTTTGACCTATGGACTATTTTATCTGGAAAGTATGACATCAAATTAATCAAACTGAAAGATGGTTACGGTCACATCATTCAGGATATTAATGGTGATTTTAATATTGTTAAAGCCCTTGAATCGAATAAGGAATCTACAGTATCGAGTGAGGCTTTACATCTGGAATTGAGGCAAATTGAAATTGTCAATGTTGAGATTGATAAACTCAATGAACAGAACAACGTTTTAATTGATGTAAAAATTAGTAAAGCTAAATCTAAGTTAGCATTGAGCGAGGAACAGAAAAGTTTCACTTTGGATTCTAAATTTTTACTTACTGTGGTTCAAGATGGTGATACTACAGTTATTAAGAATAAAAACTTTGATGTTGATACAAAGCTCAATTATACTGAGGCATCTCAAGTATTGAATTTAGAACCTTCCGAAATTTATTTGGAAGACGCTTTGTTTAAAATGAAAGGGAATATAGATTTTGATGATGACATGAATCTTGACCTAAAATTTGAGGGTGCAAAGCCCAATTTCGATTTGTTTATTGCATTCGCTCCGGCAGAATTAATACCTGTTTTAAAAAAGTACGACAACAAAGGAAAGGTTTATTTTGATTGCACGGTTAAAGGCAAATCAATCAATGGTTTTAATCCCAAAATTGATGCAAATTTTGGTTGTTCCGAGGCGTATTTTTCCAATAAAATCAACCATAAAAAGTTAGATAAACTGCAATTCAAAGGACATTTCACCAACGGTAAAGCCAGGAACGCATCTACTTCTGAGTTTTCCATCATGAATTTTGGAGCAAGGCCTGAAGCGGGTTTATTTAGTGGGAATTTGGTTGTCAAGAATTTTGATTCTCCCGATATCAAATTGAAACTAATTTCTGATTTTCAACTTGATTTTTTAGCAAAATTTTTGAATTTGGAGAGTTTGAAAAATCTAAAAGGCAGTGTAAAACTCACTATGAATTTCAGGGATATCATAGATCTTGAGCATCCTGAGCGAAGCATAGAAAAATTGAATGAATCTTATTTTACTGAGTTGTTAGTAAAAGACCTTAGTTTTTCTTCGCCTGACTATCATTTAGATGTTAAGGATTTAGATATAAATACTACTATTAAAGGAACAGAAGCCCAATTGAACTATTTCAACCTAAAGGTTGGGAAGTCAGATTTATCTATCAAGGGAAAGATCAGTGATTTACCTGCAATCTTGCATCGCACGGATAGGTCGGTTTTGACGGAATTAGACATTCAGTCAAAATATTTAGATATACATGAACTGACGAATACCGGTAAAGACGGCAACAAACCGTTCAATGAACAAATTGAAAATTTCAGTGCAAAATTAGCTTTGAAAAGTTCCGCTAAAGCAATTTTAGAATCGCCCAACCTGCCCGTGGGTGAATTTTTTATAAACAACTTACATGCGAAAATGAAGCATTATCCTCATACGTTGCATGATTTTCGGGCGGATGTAATCATTGATGAACGGGATTTTAAAATTATTGATTTTAAAGGTGAAATTGATAGGAGCGATTTTCATTTTTCGGGGAAGCTTTACAATTATGATTTGTGGTTAATGGATAAACCCTTGGGTGATACCAAAATAGAGTTTGCTTTGGATTCACGTTTATTGCAATTGGTTGATTTGTTTTCTTATGGTGGTGAAAATTATGTCCCAGAAGATTATCGTCATGAGGAATTTAGCAAATTCAAGCTTCATGGATTTGCCGATCTTCATTTTAACAATGGACTAAAGTCTACAGATCTTTATATTGATCAATTGGAGTCAAAAATGAAGGTTCATCCAATGCGTTTTGAGAAGTTCTCAGGTCGTATTCATTTACAAGATCATAACCTTACCGTTGATAAATTTACCGGCAAAATCGGGAAGTCTAGCTTTACAGCCAACATGACTTATTATTACGGCGATGATTCGAAGCAAAAGAAGCGAAATAATAGTTTCTCATTGAATGCACCTCATTTGGATTTTGATGAATTGTTTAATTACAATCCTTCTCCAGTTGGTTCGAATACTCAAACTGTAAATCACGATTCGGCGTTTAATGTGTTTCAAGTACCTTTTCCTGACATGAGTTTTCATTTCAACGTAAAGCACTTGAAATACCATCGAATCTTATTGGATAATTTTGATGTGCAATTCCGCACACAAAAAAATCACCATATTCACATTGATTCTATGCGTGTTTTAGCTGCAGGAGGTCAAGTAAGACTCAATGGCGATTTGAATGGATCTAGCAAACGTAAGCTTTACTTTAATCCAAACATGAGTTTCCAGAATGTGGATTTGGATAAACTCATGTTTAAATTCGAGAATTTTGGTCAAGATCATTTGGTATCAGAACAATTACACGGCAGAATTTCAGGTCGTTTGTATGGTCAAATACATATACATCCTGATTTGGTTCCCATTATTGACGATTCAGAAGTGCATTTAGATTTAGAGGTTGTTCAAGGTCAGTTGATAAACTACGGGCCAATGATGTATTTTTCTGATTATTTCCAAGATAAGAATCTTAAAAAGGTATCATTTGACACCTTGGTCAATCACATAGACATTACTAATGGGAAGTTATCAATTCCAAAAATGCTGATCAATTCATCGCTCGGGTTTATTGAGCTATCAGGCAAGCAAGATATGGATTTCAATTTTGATTATTATCTAAGAATCCCTTTGAAATTGGCCACTAAAGAAGCGATGGGTAAATTATTAGGCAAGAAACCGAGTGAAATTGATCCAGAAAAAACAGATGAAATTGCTACATTAGATCCCAACAAGAAGGTTAAATTCATTAATTTGAGAATGAAGGGAAATCCTGATAATTTCAAGATATCATTGGCTAAGGGAAAATTTTAACTCTTTTGGTTTCGAAGCGGTCGCCCTTGTG
>CAYPBJ010000050.1:0-8587 GCA_964408945.1 uncultured Rhizobium sp.
GGAGAAAGTCGTTTGGAAATACCTTGACGACACCAAGCGAATCGCTCCATTACTCAGGCGGTCTTCCACCCTTGACACTTGCAAGGCCATTTGGGAATTCATGTATGCTTATATCCAATACAAATTGGATAAGCGTGGATTGGAGCAATTGCATAGACCTGCATAATTTTAGTAGGCTAAACATTCTCTAGTCATTATTAAAGCTGCACATTTGAATATCAACAAGGTACAGCTTAATGGCCTCATCGGTGTTTTAGGGGAAGACCTTTTTCAAAAAAAAGCTTAAACGGACACGAAAGAAGTTATTGGAATGATTGTAAGTTCTGGCGAACTGCTAGCCATGGACTTTCATACAATAGGCCTAAAGGGCTAGTACCGAGAATTGATTGGAGATCCAAGCGTTGGTTTTACTGCCATGGTTTATGTACTTCCTAAGCCGGGCAAGTCTACCATGTGTTTGGATTTTGACAATTACCTGGCATCCCACCACGGAAAGGTATTCTATTGTGCTATCGAGGAAAGTTTTGGCTGTACGCTAAAGGAAAAGATCGAACTATTGAAGGCACATCACTCGAACCTCTACATCACAGACCGTGTCCCTGAAAACCTGAATGATTTTCAATTTGTTTTTATTGACAGCGTTTCCAAAGCAGGTATGGATGTGAATGCCATTGATCAATTACGCAAAATGCATCCTGATACCTCATTCATTTTTATTTATCACACCACCAAAGGAGGCAACTTCAAAGGGGTAAACGAACACGCCCATGAAGTGGATGTCATTGTTCAGGTTGATAAAGGCAAAGCAACCTCGACTGGCAGGTTTAATGCTGGGGGAAGTATGGAGATTTAGTCAAGGATCATTGGTCTATTGTTTCCAATTTATTCCGGTCTGGTTTTAGGTCTAATTACAGTGCCTTCGTATCAAAAATAAACACTATGCACTCCAAATGAATTTATTTTTTCAGGATTTATGTCATTCTTGTCAAATGGTTCACCACTTCGAACGTTGAGTATTTCTTCAGCAAAAATACCTTTGCTGTTAACTTTATATTTTAAATTATATGTCGAATTAAATCCTTTGAATTCTCCATTATTATTTGAGTAGCCCTGTATTAATAGCCCATCTATTTTTCCCTTGTGGTCTAAATATACTCCTAGTAATTTACCATTTGTTAATTGATCATCAATTTCTTTGAAAATTAGACTGCTGCCCCTTCTTTTGATGATCAAATTCAGATAATGAGAACAACAAGTTCCGTTGGCTTGAATTGAAAATTCTGGACTCAAACTAATCAATGAAATAGAATCATTAATATCTAATACAATAATATTTGAATCATTAAAATTATCAGCATTTAGTCGGCCAATTTGTTGAATTAGCTGAATTTGATCATTAAATCCCATTTTAGTGTATTTATTTAACAAGAAATAATAAATAACAGAATCTTCAAAATTACAATTATACTGGTCTAAATAATTCGAATCAAGTCTTACTGATTGTATGTATTTTTGAAATTTATAAAAATTAAAATCGTCTTCAATTTTTCCATAGGATATATTTTGAAGAGATTTTTCAATAGAATAATACTCGATATATGAATTATCATTGTTTGTGCAAGCATTTAACAAAAGCAGAGGAAGTATAAGGAAAATCTTCATAGGCTTGATGCTATTTCAGATACATGATTTTTAGTTTGAGTTGGCATTTCTATAATACTCCCCAGTTGTTGGACCAAAAGTTTAGTGATGCTAAGTTAATATTTTGAGCTGTATTAAGCAGCATTTTGGTTTAAAGATTTATTGTAAGCTACGTTTGGTTTCATTCCAATGGTTTGGTGTTTCTTGTTGTGATAATACTCGATTAAGGTCTGAACTCCTTCAAATAGTTCTAGACCTGTATCGCAAGGGTTTAAATAAATGTTGTTGTACTTGATTGTTTTCCAGAAGCGCTCGATCCAAATATTGTCTGTTGCACGTCCTTTTCCATCCATTGATATTTTTATTCCTTTTCCCTCCAGATAGTTCGTCCAACTAGAACTTGTATACTGAGAGCCTTGGTCTGAGTTAATGATCTCAATTACTCCGTTTGCTGCGATGGCGGCCTCAAGTACATCATCTTTCAATTCTCAGGATTTTCAGGGATTGGGGCATAGTACAAAGAGCTTCTGGGCACACAAAGTAACTCACATAGTCTGCGAAGTGATATCGAACTCATTTTTAATTTGATGGCTTCCATTCGTTCTCGGGTATCTCCAATTTCTTTGCACTTATTTTAAAAAAAGTCTATCTCAACCTTGAGCTTACCAATTTGGGCATAAAGCTTCTCTACAGGCACCTCTGATTCATTATTTTCTGTTTCCTTAACATTGGAAAAAGTATCGGACAGGTTAGCCAAAAACTCAGATTTCCAATATTGAATTAAAAGAATTTATTCAACTTTACTCAGAAAATCCCCTTTTGTTTGATTAAAATCAATCGCTTAATTTTGTTTGATAATTTTCTAAATCATAATGACGGTTTAGAGTACATTTATTTAGAAAAGTATAATGTCAAAATTTTCATTCAGAGGTAGAATTCAAACAGACCCCAAAGGGATTCAGCAGTTAAATGATTTCTATCAATATGCTAAACAATTTAAAAACTGTTGGTTTACCATCGATTTTGAAAAATTAGAATGGATTGATGCTAATTTGTCATCAGAGTTGCTGTTGTACTGTTATAATCTGAAAAAGAATAATAAACTTAAATTTTTTATTGATTATTCAATTCTTAAAGGGGATTTAAATGTATTATCGCGCAACGGATTTGCATATTATGTTGTGCACAATAAGGAAAATTTTAAACCTGTAGATGACAGAGAAACAGTAATTCCAATAAAAGCGTTTCAAACCGAAGATGTAGATAGTTTTGCGGATTACATTGAGAATATTTTCTTAAAACAAAGAGGACTGGATGGAATTGATAAGAATTCAAAAGACCGCATAAAATCTAGTTACTTTGAGATTTTTGATAATGTTGGCATACACGCTAACTCCAAATCGCCAATTATTTGTTGTGGACAGCACTTTCCAACTTCCGGGGAACTTAAATTCACATTAACAGATTATGGAGACGGTTTTTTGAAGAAAATTGCTCAACATACTCTCAACGAGATCAAAACTGGGTCAGAAGCTATAAGTTGGGCAGTAAAAGGAGGGAGTACGAAATCTGATGCAATAAATGGAGGTAATGGTCTAAGAAAAATCATGCTGTACTGTTATAAAAACGGAGGCGAGTTAAACATTGTTTCCGATGGCTATTTTTGGTCATTTCAAAACAAATCAATAAATTCTCATATTATAAATAACTATCGTTCCGGTACAACAATCCACTTAATTTTTCGTTATTTAAATTAAATATTGTAAATTTGCGACCCTTTTCGTATCTTCGAGAGATGAGCCAAGTTAGATTGAATATTGTTGAAATTATTGGCACGCCCAATGCGATCATTCAAAAGTTTGGGAATCAAGTATTTGAATTGATGTCTTCTAATTTAAACTCTGGTGCTTCAGTTGTGTTAGATTTCGCCGGTATTACAAACCTAACTTCTGGTTTTTGCAATGCATCAATTGGGCAGATATATACTAAATATCCATCATTAGCTCAGAATATAACTATCGAAAATATAGACCTGTCGTCTGTTTGGTTTGAGAAAATACAAGATGCAATAGCATTGGCTCAAAACCCAGAAAAGGCTTTAGTTATCGATAATGCAATACTTGAGTTATTTGAGTAATTTATGGCTCAAATAGAAAAGCTTAGTGAAAAATTACCAGAATCATTCTCGCACTATTTTTTTGATTCAAATGTTTGGATTGCATTTTTAAAATACAATCACAAAAATAATGCGGATAGAAGATTTACACCTTATATAGATTTTTTTGAAGGTGTAGTTCAGCTGAACGAAATAACAGATCCTAGATTACAAAAAAAGGTAAAGAATATGCCCAAAATTGTAATGACCAGTATGTTATTATCGGAAATTATAAATACTTACCTTAGGGTTGTTGCTATGCCTTCCTTTCTAAATAAACCTGATGGTAATTTAAAGCGGGATTACAGAAATAATATACACTCCGATTACGACAAACAATTAAAAATCCTACTTGATGATATAAAGTCATATTCCCTTATCTATGAATATGTTAATGATGACTTTATAGAGTTGAATCCAATGGAATTACTGATTGATTTAAATAGAAAGGTAGATTTTAATGATTTATACTATATGAAACTTATGGAAAAGCATAGGTTCGTAGTGGTTACTGATGATGGTGACTTTGATTCTCATGACATTACAGTTTTAACCGAAAATCAAAACTTATTAAGCAAGAAATAAGACCGATGACAAACTTGCCACAAGTTAATTTTGTGAAAACGGCGTTAAGCATAGAAATGAAAAAAAACGCTGAAGCTTGACCTACTTGGTTACAATATTTGATTCTAATTAGGTTATAGGAATTTGACACTACAAACATTTCTAATGTTTATCTAGATCACACATCATTTAGCACCTTCAATAGGGATCAGCTGAGTTATGTATTTAAGGGGTTAATGAATTCGCTTGTTAAATTTATTCAGTGGAGCAAACCGAAGATGAGCAACCTAATTAATGTTGCTTAGCACTTTTTTTCTTATTTTTACTACATTGAATTGTTGCTTTTTGCCATCATTATGAAATTATATGTACATTTGAGATGGAATAAACCAACATTTAATTTGAAATATAATGTTGGCATTGGTTAACATTAAATAGTAATAATAGACTGAATGATGGAAAAAAGTATCAAATATTGGCACGCCCTGAGCGACCCTGCAATACTTGAACAATTGGGTGAATTTGTTAAACAAACAAGGTTGCAGCAAAATAAAACACAGCAACAAGTTGCTATTGCGGCAGGAATTAATCGTTCCACAATGGTGCAAATTGAAAAAGGTGCAGGAGGAACATTGCTTTCTTTTATACAAGTTTTGAGAGCACTGGAGCAGCTTCAAATCTTTGAGCATTTTGAAATAAAGCAACAATTTAGCCCCTTACAACTTGCTAAGTTGGAACAGAATAAACGTCAAAGAGCAAGCACTAAAAAAGTCAGTCAAACCAAAAAACCTAAAAGTGATTGGTAATGATTACAACAGCTTACATAAACATTTGGAACAAACGAGTTGGGGCAATTGCTTGGGAAGCAAATAGTGGTTTGGCTTCTTTTGAATACGAACCTTCCTTTCTTGCTAATCAGTGGGATTTATCTCCATTGAAAATGCCTATTAGTGGTGCAGAAAAACAAGTATTTTCCTTTCCAGAATTAAGAAATACAACAACATTTAAAGGCTTACCTGGCCTTTTAGCCGATGTACTACCAGATAAATACGGAAGAAGCTTAATTAACGCTTGGTTGGCAAGCAATGGTCGTCCTTCCGATAGCATGAATCCAGTTGAGCTATTGTGTTTTATTGGTGCACGTGGAATGGGTGCTTTGGAATTTGAACCAGTTTTACCCAAAGCAAATAATGCAGCTACTAAAATTGAGCTTAGCAGTTTGATTCAAATTGCTCAACAGATACTTACAGGTAGGCAACAATTTAATGCTAATTTATCTGCTGATGAAGCAAAGGCATTGAGCGACATCTTGAAAATAGGTACTTCAGCTGGTGGTGCAAGAGCCAAGGCTGTTATCGCTTTCAATCCCGACACAAAAGAAATACGTTCAGGTCAGGCAGATGCTCCGAAAGGATTTACCCATTGGCTATTGAAGTTTGACGGTGTTACTGATCAGCAGCTTGGTACTTCATCAGGTTATGGTCGAGTAGAAATGGCCTACTATCTAATGGCTAAAGAAGCTGCAATTGAAATGACTGAATGCAGGTTACTAGAGGAAAATAACAGAGCCCATTTTATGACAAAACGTTTTGATAGAGAGCATGGAAAAGGTAAAATTCATGTTCAAAGTTTTTGTGCTATAGCTCACTATGATTTTAATGAAATTAGTTCTTTCAGTTACGAACAGTTATTCGAAACCATGCGAAGTATGTTATTACCCTACACGGATGCAGAACAACTTTACCGCAGGATGGTATTTAATGTGATGGCACGAAATTGTGATGATCATACAAAGAACTTTTCTTTTATCATGGACAAAACGGGCCAATGGAAATTAGCCCCTGCATTTGATGTGTGCCACTCCTATCGGCCTGATAGTACATGGGTAAGTCAACATTCAATGAGCATCAATGGCAAACGACAAAACATTACGCGAAACGATTTATTGCAGGTAGCAAAAAAAATGAACATCAAAAAAGCGGATGCAATCATAAATCAGGTGCACCATGCTGTTAGTAAATGGGATGAATTTGCAATACAAACAGATGTGAAGAAGGATTTAAGAGAAGCAATTGCAAAAACCTTATTACTCTTATAAATAGACTGGGCGTTGTTACGCTATTTGAATTGCAAATTAATTAGGTTCATTTTCTTTTTAATACCTAATGAAATCAATACGGACAATCAAGCCCCCTTTGGGCTGTTGAATGTTGTTGGACAAACATCCCCAGAAAATAAAATAGGAATTTAAAATGACCCTAAATTTGATATAGCTTATTACCTTTAGGGCATAGACGGTAGATTGGTTTATCATACATAAAATACGGATTTACCAAGTACAATGTAAAAGATAAGCGGAAAATATATGTGCATTAACAACCATATAAACATTATAAATAAAACAGGCCTAGTTATCTTGCTGAGCCTGTTTTTGTTCATGAATAGACCTGTTTTGGGCCAACAATTCATTAATGGCAAATTAAGGTTTAAGCCTACTGTTGGAGGATATTTTAGTAACCCTTTTTTAAACGAAATGTACATTGCAAAAATGGGGGAAGATTACAAAAGATATTACGCTTTACAGACAAGTACAACTTTGCAAAATTGTTGGCTTTCCTGGCCCATAGATCAAGTGAAATACATATACAATGAAGTCCCTGGCTTAGATACATTAGATGTGCACGGTGGTAATTTTGCCTATGTTACACAAGTAAGGAGAATGTTAAAAGAACCCTATTATATTCGAGTAAACGGAGATTTTTATCCTAATCTCCGTGCTGATTCTATTTGCGAAATATCTTTAGGATATAATTCAGATACCATGAGCAGACAAGGATGGAGTTTAGAACTCAATTCCCCATTGATCAAAGACAGTTTATATACCTTGCAATTTTCAATCAGAGGTGCTCGAACGGCTGTATTATTCCGTGAGAATTTTCATATTCGGAATTTATATCCAAGATCCAAATTTCAGATTGTGGTTACACAGTCAAACGATAGAAATGAGACCGGTGAGGAATTGTGTAGGCTTGATAGGTTTGATATAGTGGGGAAAGACACTTTCCCTTTTGGGGATGCAGGTCAAGATAGTTTTGATGTTTATTTTAAAATAAGAAAAAATATCAGAGGTAAAAATAATGGGAAGTTTTTAACCTTTAAAATTGAGCATAATATTAAAGAAGATACTTTTTTTCGATCTACTGTTAATTGGGTCAATTTATTGGAACCAAATTGTGAAAATTATTGGATCAATCAAGTAAAAGTATTTACTACAAATTTTTTGTTGGAAAGCCCTGTAAAAATATTGGGAGACACAATTTTGTGTAGTACTTTAATTGGAAATACACTTAAGGCTAGCTCAAATCATAGTACTGACAAATATCTATGGTCAACAGGAGAAACCACCTCAAGCATAAGGGTAAACACGCCCGGTACATATTGGCTCAAAAAAGACAGAAACGGCAGCTTAGGCTATGATACCATAGAAATTAAATCTGCCCCACCCTACCAGACAAAAAATATAGATACCGGTTTTTGTAGTAGAAATGTGGTGACTTTGGGCGATTCGGTAGCTGGGGTAAGTAATTATAGTTGGAATACGGGCCAAACAACCTATGCTATTCAGCCCTCCATATCAGGCAGATATCTACGTACATTAACATTGGAAGGATGTTCATTCACAGACACGTTTAACATAGATGTCAAACCCTCTCATACGGCCATTGCCGCAACCGCATATAATATTTGCAGGGATAGCTCATTTAAATTTAAAAGTTTAATTACACCTGCGAGTTGGTATGTTAATGGCATATTGAAAAGTAGCAGCACAGAATATGATATAATCGCCAGCGAAGCACAAGATATTGTATTGTTTACCATAAAAGATTGTAAGCAATATGATACGATTCGCATCATTCCCATTTACTGCGGCCGTCCTTCGACAATATATATTCCGAATGCTTTTACCCCTAATAGCAAGGGATTAAATGATACTTTTTATTATGTGGGTAAGGGTTGGGAACTTCAAAGTATGAAAATATACAATCGATGGGGACAAAAACTCTTTGATGCCCCCATGGCATGGAACGGTGAGTATATGCAAGAAGAATCCCCGGAAGGCATGTATTTATACGTCATGCAATTTAAACACATTCAATCAAATGAAGTACGTTTCATAAACGGTGTGTTTCATTTGTTGCGGTAATAACAGATTGAATTTTAATGGTT
>CAYPBJ010000051.1:0-8537 GCA_964408945.1 uncultured Rhizobium sp.
CGGACTACGGACTACAGACTACAGACTACAGACTACAGACTACAGACCACGGACTACAGACCACGGACTATGGACTACGGACTATGGACCATCTACCAACTACCAACTACCATGTACCATGTACTTTTAAATCCAATTAAATTGAGATTGAATAATGTCAGATTTGTTATGATCTAAGTGATTTAAAAATGCTTGTGCCACAGGTGAAAGTTTCTTGTTTTTCATCCAAATTAACATCCATCTAGACTGGATGGGGAATTCTGGCCTATCAATTATTTTTAACAAGCCTTTATCTAATTCTTGTTTTATGCCAATTAATGGCATGATTGAATATCCCAAGCCAGCAATAACCGCATGTTTTATGGCTTCATTTCCGGTAAGTTCCAATTTGGGTTTTAGCGATAAATTCCGAGTGAGTAGATATTTTTCCATGACATGTCGTGTCCCAGATCCTTTCTCTCTGAAAATCAATGGGAGTTTATCGAGATCTTGATTGTTTTCGGGGGATTCTTGGTTGCCAATTAGGAACAATTTGTTGGGCAGCAGTTCAATATGATTTATATTTAAATTTTCAGGAAGTACGCTTACAAATGCAAAATCAACTTTATTGTGTTCTAAACTATCAAGTACCTGAGTTTTATTTGTTACATCTAATTGAAGTTCAACATTCGGATTTTCTTTGATAAACGATCCGATGAAATAAGGCGCAATGTAAATTCCTGTCGAAACAGATGCCATTTTTAGTTTCCCCGTAAGAGCACCTTGATGTTCATGCATCTTGTTTTCAATGGCTTTTGCTTCTTCAATGATTCGTTCCGCTGCTTCTGCAATTTCCTTTCCAAAGTCAGTGAGGTATAGTTTTTTTTGGACTACTTCAATCAAAGGAATGTCAAATTGCTGCTGGAAATTTTTCAATTGAATAGACACAGCAGGTTGCGTCAAGTGCAGTTCCTCTGCGGCTTTGGTGATGTTTAGGGTTTGTGAAACTTTTAAAAAAACATTCAACTGATTTAATGTGTAATTCATAGTCTTACAATTCTGTATTGAGTTGTTTCGTTTAATTTTGCATACAATTTGACAATCATAAATAATATTTATAGTTGCCATTTCAAACATAAATAAAAATTATTTAAAAGTACTAATCAAATTTGCAAAAGAATAAATCTATCATGACAGAAAAGAAGAGAATCACATTAGCCAAAGGCGACGGTATTGGGCCAGAAATTATGGAAGCGACACTTCGTATTTTAGAGGCAGCTGGGGCGGAGATTGAGTTTGACGAAATTGAAATTGGTGAGAAGGTGTACCTTTCAGGAAATACCTCGGGTATTTCAAATGATGCTTGGGACATCATCCGTCGGAATAAAGTATTCTTAAAAGCACCCATCACCACACCTCAGGGTGGTGGATATAAAAGCTTGAATGTAACCACACGCAAATTCTTGGGCTTATATGCAAACATTCGTCCTTGTTTCAGCCTGCACCCATATATTGAAACCAAACACCCATTGATGGATTTGGTTATCATTCGTGAAAATGAAGAAGATTTGTATGCCGGAATTGAACATCAACAAACCGATGAGGTTGTTCAATGCTTAAAATTAATCAGTAGACCCGGTTGCGAAAAAATCATTCGCTACGCCTTTGAATATGCCAAGCAACAAGGCCGTAAAAAGGTAACGTGTTTATCGAAAGATAATATTATGAAGCAGACCGATGGTTTGTTTCACGAAGTATTCCGCGAAATCGCAGCAGAATATCCAGATATCCAAAACGAACACTGGATCATTGACATTGGATCTGCAAAGTTGGCAGATACTCCCGAAGATTTCGATGTCATTGTAACATTGAATCTTTATGGCGATATCATCAGCGATATTGCTGCTCAAATTACCGGTTCTGTTGGACTGGCGGGCTCCGCAAATATCGGTGAAGAATGTGCTATGTTTGAAGCCATTCATGGTTCAGCACCAACCATTGCAGGACAAAACGTTGCAAATCCATCAGGATTGATACAAGGAGCTATTCAAATGTTGGCACACATAGGTCAACCTAAAGTTGGTGAGAAGATTCAAAATGCTTGGTTAAAAACGTTGGAAGATGGAATTCACACAGCTGATATTTACAAATCGGGAGTGAGTAACCAAAAAGTAGGAACCAAAGAATTTGCAGATGCTTTAATAGCTCGCTTAGGTCAGGTTCCTCAACAATTAAAAGCGGTGAATTTCGCTGAGGCTGGCTCATTGGTACTCCCAAAGTACCAGAGAAAACCTGCCAAAAAGAAAGACCTTTTGGGAGTTGACCTTTTCGTTCATTGGGCACATACAGATACCAATAAATTGGGTGCAATGTTAGAAGGGATCGCTTTAGACTCTGTCAAATTGAGTATGATTACCAACCGCGGAATCAAGGTGTATCCTGACGGTTTCCCTGAAACGTTCTTGACAGATCATTGGCGTTGCCGTTTTAAAAAGTCCGATGGCGAGAAAATGTCGAACACCGAAATCATTGAGCTTCTCCAGAAAGCAGAAGCTGCCGGGATTGACATAATCAAAACAGAAAACCTATACGCCTTCGACGGCAAACCAGCGTTTTCGTTAGGGCAGGGGCAGTAGTTTTAGAGGCTAGTGTCTTGTGACGGCGATAGTCCATATTCCATAGTCGATGGTCTGTAGTCGGTAGTCGGTAGTCGGTAGTCGATGGTCGGTAGTCGGTAGTCGGTGGTCGGTAGTCGGTAGTCGGTTGTCTATGGTTTCTGGTCTCTGGTATATAGCCCGAAGCCCGAAGCCCACTACCCACTACCCGCTACCCACTACCCGCTACCCACTACCCGCTACCCACTACCCACTACCCACTACCAAGGTACAAAAACCGTGATGATTCCTTCGCTGTAAGGTGCAATTTCATAAAGTCCAAATGACGTATGGATGCCACGATCAGTGAAATATGTGTCGCCGCCTAAACGGTCAAACTCGTCAATCCAATAACCTGCTGATTTTAAAGATTGGTTTTGGGGTATTTTTAAAGCGATTTTATGGTTTGAGGTCATTAGTTTTGGGAGCTTTAATAGTTGTTTTGATGTGAGTTTGTTGTCGGCAGTGGCCCAGCGGTTTTTGGTTTTTTCCCAAGTTTGATGTTGTTGTCCCCACAAGCCGTGAGCACCTCCAGTGTATTCATAATGGGATGTTTCGATTACAGTAAATTGATCTGAGTCAAAAATGACTGAATTTTGAATCGAATACTCGCGATTTCCAAAGAAGTCGTCTTGGTTTGAAAGGGTTTCGCGTTTGAAATGGTTGACCATTGAATCTGAAATGCGCTGCATTTGAGCAGTTAACTGTTGGGGTTGACCTTGAACCGTTCTGGGATCAACAGCCTGCTTGAAATTTAGGGCTGATGCAGATTCTTGACCGAATTCATATTCGTTGATCAATTTAAATTGTTCTGATCGTAATTTTTGGGCAAAGTCAGAAGCATCTTCTGGCCAAAGAACAGTAAATTTTAGGGTAAGTTCCGATGTACTGCCTTTCTTGAAAGTTTCTGATTTTATTGTTCGTTTGAGTCGGTAAATGGACATGGGGTTTATGAAACGAGCCAAGGAAATAGGTAGTTGTTTTTGACCTTTTTTCCAAGTACCATACAGTTCATTATCAGTGATTTGTAAAGTGATTGTTTCAAGTAAATTATCTTCGTATTTGTTTTTTAATGTATATCCTGAATCGTTTTTAAATCCCTCCAATTCAATGGCTGTCTCAATGTTTTTGTAATAATATCTTCCCGAAATCTCTTTGCCAAATACTTCAAAAATTAAAGCAATGGGGTACTTATCTATTTGTCCGTGGTAAATTAAGCATTCACCTTTTTCCACGTCAGGCGTTTTGGATTGTTGCCCAAGTAAGATTCCAGTACATGCAAATAATAAAATGACTAAGAAGGAGTGTTTCATATGGTAAAAATACACAAGATTGGAAGTTTTAGTGTGTTGTTTTTTAAGGGTTTTGCTTAAAATCATTTTAGTAAGTTGCGTTTTTTCGTAATGATTTTTTTTGATTTTTATTCAAATTGGCAGTGCAAATATGTTGTATCCACTAGCACTTTTGATACCGATATTCTTGTTGCTGATTTTCCTTGAGTGGAAATATGAAAAAAATCAACATACCAGCCAATTTGAGTGGTCTAACATTTCAAACAATATGACTATTGGAGCAATTGATCAGTTCTCATCTTTTGGGTACCTTTTTATTTTATACGCTTGTTTGAATTTTGTGCATTCAAATTTCACTCTTTTGTCTTGGGATATTAAATGGATTCAATGGTTGTGCGCATTTGTAGCCGTAGATTTTACATCGTATTGGTACCACCGATTTTCGCATAAAATTAATTTGCTTTGGGCGGGACACATTACTCACCATTCGTCTAGTTTCTTTAATTTTTCAAACGGCTTCAGAACTTCTCCATTTCAGGGTTTATTTCGGATATTATTTTGGCTTTGGATGCCCGTTTTGGGATTTGAGCCCATAGTTTTGGTACTATGTTTTCAAATTTCTGGTTTGCACGATTTCTTAGTACATACTACTGTGATTAAGAAAATGGGTTGGCTTGAAAATGTAATAGTTACTCCTTCTCACCATAGAGTGCATCACGGTAAAAACGAAATTTATCTAGATAAAAACTTCGGGAGTTTTTTTATTTTTTGGGATAAATTATTCGGGACTTTCCAAGAAGAAACAGAAGAGGTTGTCTATGGAGTTAAGTCTGAGTTTTCAGAAAATAATCCGGTGAACTCAATTTTCTACCACTTTAAATATTTAGCTGCCACTTGGGTAAATATTCCGAAATATTCCAATAAATTTAAACTCCTTTTTATGCCACCAGGTTGGATTCCTGAATCAAGTGAACACGGAAAAGTACGACAAGAAACTAACAAAATACAATTGATTTCTAAGTGCTTGTCTTTTTTCTTGTTAGCATTAGGCACTTTGGGTACCATTGTATTTCTTTATTTAGGAAGGACATTGAATCCGTGGTATTTAGCACTAGGTATAACATTCACATTGACGTCATTGTATTTAGCAACCATCATGTTGAAGAAAATTAAATGAGACTTCTGAACAACTGAATAATCCTTAAGGATATGTAATATTGCCTATCTTCGATTTGGAAATATTGTAATGCCTAAATCAAATTTTAACCTGAAAATATCAGCGGTCCTGATTGTTGCTTCTTTTTTTGTTGGATTTAAAACCAATGAGTTTATTTCATTTAATACTACTCCCCGGGCTACCGGTTTGGGTGGTGTGTTTTTTAAATCAAAAAATCCTCAGGAACTGAAAAAATGGTATGCGGAAAACTTAAAATTGAATATCAACACGTACGGGGCTGTTTTTGAGTGGTATCAAGGGGGCGATAGCACACAAAAAGGATTTTTACAATGGAGCCCATTTAAGGAAAGTACAACCTATTTTAAACCATCCAACAAGGAATTCATGATTAATTACAGGGTTATTGGCTTGGATCAATTGTTGGAGCGTTTCAAAAATAACGGTGTAACCGTTTTAGATACCATTCAACGCTATGAATACGGCAATTTTCTCCATGTTATGGATCCCGAAGGTAATAAAGTTGAACTTTGGGAGCCCAATGATCAAGCCTATGAGAAAATGGGAAAAGACATGCAGTTGAAAACCACTTTTTAATAGATAAAGCTTGAATTCAAGAGTAAATAACCGGAATTGATATCTTACCATTCAAATTATGCAATCCTCAAAAAAATCAGTAGTAGAATTTGAAAACTTCAAGTGGCTTGATTTTACAAATCCAGATAAAGAAACATTAAAATCACTTTCAAAAGAATATGAATTGGATGAATTTCAAATTCTAGATAGTTTACAAATTGGACATTTACCCAAGTTTGAGCAGTCAGATTCACATAAATTTCTGATTTTGAGGGCGTTTACCTCAAGCATAAAAAAAGGTTCAACAACCATCAATCAATTATCGAATAAAATTGCTTTTTTTTATTCAAAGAATTGGATTATCACGGTTCACCGGACTGATTTTACGTTCTTGCATTTAGACAATCCGTCTTTCAAAAATCCCGAAGAATTGCTCATTCAAATAATTTCAAAAATGATTTTTACTTATGAGAAGCCGTTGTCTGAGCTGGATGAAAAAATTGCACTTTTGGAAAAACAGGTCTTTTTAAAAGATGAATCTAAAATTTCATTGGAAGATTTGTACTTATTGAAAACTCAAACGCGCATCACCAAGAAATTACTGGTTATGTTTCAAGCAGTAATAAATCAAATTGAAGTAGAATTTAAATACTCTACAGCTATTTACGATCTTAAAGATCAACTGGTAAGTTTAGTTTTGAATTACGAAGAGATTTTGGAAAATGCCAATAATTTATTGAATGCTTATTTATCAGTAAATACAAAAAAGAGCAACGATGTTATGAAGTTGCTCACCATCTTTTCTGCTTTTTTCTTGCCATTGACATTTATAGTTGGTGTTTACGGAATGAATTTTCAACACATGCCTGAACTTTCTTTGACCTACGGTTATTATATAATTCTAGTGGGTATGGCAGTCGTTTCCTTGGTAATTTATGTCTGGTTTAAACGCAATAAAATTTTGTAATTATTAGGTCCTTTTTGGGGATGAGTTAACATTTATCTCAATAATTGATAGATCTTCGAAAGATGAACTTGAATTATTTTTATAAACTTTCATTGGCTTTTGTTTTGCACTTTGGTAATCTCAATGCACAAACCATTACTTGCGATAACTTCAAGATCAAGCATTTTATTGCAGATTCAATTAACATCAATACCATGCAAATGGGTATTGAATTTCAAGCCAATACAAACCAAATGGTTGGTTATCCCTATATCCCAGTGATAACAGATTGTATGGGAGATACCATCGCAAAAGGTCAAATGTTCTATTTTGGACAGATTGGAAATACCACCCAAGATTATCCGGTAGAATTAATAAAATCAAATTATTGCGAACCTTTAAACGTTACCTTTATATACCTCAACGAGAATAGAACCGACACTTGTAAATTTATCTTCGGAAATTCGGCGAAATATATCAGGCCTTCCTATCAATTGTTTGAGGTTTTCCCTAATCCGACAACCGGTGAATTTACTCTGGAATTTAAAGACAATATCAGGAAACATCATGTAGAACTTTTTGATTTTATGGGTAGCAAGGTCTTTTCTTCCTTTTTTGATGGTTCAATGTTTAATGTAAAATTGCCAGAATTACCCTCAGGTCAATATATTTTAAGAGCGGATGGCACAGCTAAAATTTTGATTATAGATTGATGATTATTTAACATTTGTAAAAGGAAACTTCACGGCACAAAATGAGCTTTGCAATTGAAATCGTTGCAATTCTCAAATGTCCGTTCCCGAATCAAAATCCCCAGAAAAAGAAAACGTTAGTCACGGACTGAAACAGAACTGGAAACAGTTTACGCTTTTGGTAATTATCAACGCCTTTGTGGGTGGAATGGTGGGTATTGAACGCAGTATTTTCCCCGAATTCGCTTCTCTTTTTGGCGTGAAATCAGCAACTGCAATTTTGTCGTTTATTACCGCTTTTGGTTTGTCTAAAGCAGCAGCCAATTATTTTACCGGTAAATTGGCCAATATTTACGGGCGTAAAAACTTGCTGGTATTTGGCTGGATGTTAGCTATTCCCATTCCGTTCATGCTCATTTACGCGACTCAGTGGAGCTGGGTGATTGTTGCCAACGTTCTTTTGGGTTTGAGCCAAGGACTCACTTGGAGCTCCACGGTGGTGATGAAAATTGATTTGGTGGGCGATAAAAATCGTGGCCTTGCCATGGGTATCAACGAATTTGCCGGTTACTTTGCCGTAGGCGTTTTTGCTTTACTTAGTGGAACTATAGCCCATAGATACGGCGTCACGCCTTATCCATTTTATTTGGGTATTGGGATTTCTATTGTTGGATTGCTTTTGTCATTGATTTGGGTGAAAGAGACCAGCAGTTTCATGCAAAAAGAAAGTGCAAAAACGGCTCAAGTAATTAGTGGTTTGTCGGTTTTTTGGGAAACTACCCTCAAAAATAAAACATTGAGTGCCGTAACTCAGGCTGGATTGGTTAACAATCTAAACGATGGAATGATTTGGGGCCTGTTGCCCATCTTGTTGATTGGAAATGGAATGGATGCCGGTTCAATGAGCATGATTGCAGCAATTTATCCATCGGTATGGGGATTGTCACAGTTGTTTACGGGTAAGATGTCAGATCATTTTTCAAAGAGATCTATGCTATTTTGGGGGATGCTCATTCAGGGAATGGCCATTGTTGCGCTTCCATTAGTTGGAGGATTTTATGAATTCGCTGGGTTATCGGTGGTTCTTGGACTGGGCACGGCGTTGGTTTATCCCACATTTTTATCAACTATAGCGCAGGTATCACATCCGCTCCAACGTGCAGAAAGTATAGGTACATTTAGGTTGTGGCGCGATTTGGGCTATGCATTTGGAGCCATAATTTC
>CAYPBJ010000052.1:0-7345 GCA_964408945.1 uncultured Rhizobium sp.
TATACTCAGATAACTATCTTTGATAAATGAATCGGTTTGTGCGTGCAGGCGTGGTATTTTTGTGTGCCTTTTGGATTGCTCCGCTTTTTGGTAAATTAACCACACCCGTTATTTATGGGCCGGCTAACAATACGGTAGGTGCGCCCACGGGAATGCAATTGGAAGTGAATTCCGAAAGCGTGAACGCCTATGCTTTTGAGTACAGTGAGAATGCATCCATGAAAAATGCAACGCGTGTAGAAGTGGTGAAGGGTAGTTATTATACGCGATTGTGGATCAATAAGTTAAAATTAAATACCAGCTATTATTGGCGCGTTAAATCTCTAACAACCAAAGACTCATCTGATTGGACCACCATATACACGTTTAAAACAGCTTCCAGATTAAAGAGATATGCTCCAACGCAAAATATGGCCAAAGTGGGTGCTTCTTTTGCGAATGTCTCTTGTTATCGGGCTGCCGGATTAGATAGTTTTGAATTTCAGTTCGACACCAGCAATCAATTTAATTCTAAACTGAAAAGGTCCGTTATCATTCCCGATACCTTTGATTGGTTTTATATAGAAAATCAACCGCGAAACTTTCTTTACGGAAAGACCTATTTCTGGCGGGTTCGCGGACTTCCAGATAATTCCGCTAAGTGGACCGATACTGGTTCATTCGTCATCTTCGATACCATCACACCGAAATATCCTACCACCGCATTTTTGCAGGATGTAAAAATTTCTTTTGAATTTACTGGGGTTTATTATAAAGAGGCATTTCAGGTTCAGATAGATACCAATAAGAATTTTAATTCACCTTATTTGATTGATACTTTCGCTTTGGATGGAACTAAACAATTTGATGCAGAACCATTTTCGATTGGCAACCTAAATTACGAAACCTATCATTATTACCGTATTCGCGCTGTAAATGAAAAAGATACTTCGCGCTGGTCTTATAGTGCTTTTACCACCAAAGGACTTGGAAACGATATTGTAATTGCAGAGAATTACGCTGATCCCATGGTTTCTATTCAAGTTAGAACAAAAATTGGTGGTACAGAATCGTATGAGATTCATCTGGATACTCTTGCAACTTTTAATAGTCCTGAGAAAAAAGTCTTTTTTAGTGAGAATGGATTGGATACTGCATATAACCTCTTCTTCGGAAAAGTATATTATGCGCGTGCTCGACCCGTTCATGCCAAGGATTCTGGATTATGGACAAGAACTCGAATTATAAATATTTTGAAATTCCCCAACACGCAATATCCTTATTCAACATCGGTAGTGCAGATTACCGACAGCCTCCAGTTTGCTACGAGAACGGGTATGGATGGATTTCAAATTCAGGTAACAGCTCAAAGTAATTTTGATTCGCTGTTGTTTTTGGATACTATAATTAGCAGTTTTACGCCAAAAACCACACACAATATCAAGGGTCTTAGGTTTAAATTATCTACTAAATACCTCTGGAGAATACGTGCTTGGCATGATAGAGACACTTCTTCGTGGAGTACCCCTTTGGTATTTAATACAGTTAAATATCCCAAGCAATTAACCCCCACCAACTCAAACTTTTTGGGGACAGGATCAACCACAAAGTTTTCTTGGGAAGCTTTGAAGGGCGGTGTGAAGTACCAAATAATTATTGATACCACAGCCAATTTCAACTCTCCTCTGCGCTTTGATAGTTTGGTTGAAGCAACTGAGTTGATTCGTAGAAATTTATTATTTAGACCTGTATATTATTGGAAAATTAGGGCGATGACGTACAATGACACCAGCGATTGGAGTGAGAATTGGATGTTTAAGGTGCTGCCTGTTAAGTTAAATTATCCTAAAAATAACTTCACCAATTTAACTTTAACGAGTCTCGATTGGAACAGCATTAACGGAACTACAGGTTACATATTGGAAGTAGATACCAACCCAAATTTTAAACAATGTTTCAGGGTTCAAGACACTGCTACCAATTCTTTTTTCCATTACTTCATGAAAACCCCAGACATCGTTGGATTTAATACCAAGTGTTATTGGAGGGTCAAATTGTTTCACCCAATCGATACGAGCGAGTGGAGTACGGTTTGGAATTTTACGACCAAACCTCGTTGGGCACCTACTTTGACCAGTCCTACAGATTCATCTGAAAAAGTATCGATTTTTACCCAATTAAAATGGCAAGCGTATTCGGGGGCGGCTAGTTATGCCGTGCATTATGGTTTGAAATCTGATTTTAGCGATGCGGTAAAAACTACCTCTACAGGCACAAGTATATCGGTTTCGCTAAAAGCCAATTCTCGTTATTATTGGCGCGTTCGCGGAAGAAATTCCTCCGGTGATGAATTCTATGACTTTAGTGAAACTTGGACATTCTCGACCGATTCTGGCATCCCCAAGCCGCAGCTATTGACGCCTGCGAATTTGTCAGAGAATCAAAACCTGAATGTATTGTTCTCTTGGGTGAAATTTACCCCTGCAACGGGCTACAGAGTGGAGATATCCAAAGATAAAACCTTCAATACTGGTGTGGTTATGAAAGATGCAACCACTGCTTTTGCCACGTTCAGTCACCTAGTGGCCGGCACAACGTATTATTGGCATGTAATGACGAAGAATGGCGCGATAGAGAGTCCCTGGAGCGAAACCTGGAGTTTTACAACCAAGGCTCAAAACAGCACCGAAGTTTTCAATTGCGGATCCATAAATGTCTATCCCAATCCTGGCTCCGGCAAGTATCAAATTACTTGCTCAGACGGATTGTTGCTGTCGTTCCAACTGTTGGATATCAACGGAAGAATCTTGCAGACGGATGAATTTGCAGGCACGCAGCTTAAAGAATTAGATTTGATTTCTTTCCCTGTGGGACTTTATTTCCTGAGGATAGAAACCAGCCTTGGCCCAACAGTAGTGAAGTTGATGAGGGAATGATGTTATCGTTTCGAGCGAAACAGCGCAGCTGAAGGGTGTGGTGTCCATGCAAAGCTGGAAGAAACATCATCGGCTGATTTGCTGTTTTCCATTTTTTCTGCGTCCATGATAGCGGCTCCCAAAGCAGCGTAACCGGAGCTTAATCCTTTTGCAAGGGAAATTCCATCTTCATTCAACTGAAATAGTTAAAATATTAGCCAAATTGCATTTAATGGGTTATATTTGTTTAATATATTAGCCAATATGGGAAGATTTGGACTCAATAAACATCCTGCTGATTTTATGGAAGATCTTGCAATGGGACATAGAACATTGCGAAAACAATTTAAATTGTCTCAAGGAGAATTGGCTCGGCGCTCAGGAGTTTCGTTGGGTAGTATCAAACGATTTGAATCTACTGGGCAAATCTCATTAGAATCGTTGTTGAAACTGGCTCAAATTTTAAATCGGCTCAATGATTTTGAGCAAGTATTTAAACCCATTGAGAATTTTGAAGAAATCGAGAAATTGTTCAGCGATAAAACTAGGGTGTGATGGAACATATTGAAAAGATTTTCGTTTCGATTAAATTCGATAAAAAAGAAATTGAGGTAGGCGAATTGATACAGGATGGAAGAAGCATTTATTTTAAATATCATCAAGACTTCGTAAAAAGAGGCTTGGAAATTTCCCCTCTGAAATTAAAGTTAAATACTCAATTATATAAAGCAGATTCTATTCCATTTGAGGGTTTGTTTGGTGTTTTTGATGATTCACTGCCAGATGGTTGGGGTAAACTATTGTTGGATAGATCTTTGGCTGCTCAAGGATTTGATATTAACGACATAACCGTACTTGATCAACTGGCTTATGTTGGAAACAACGGAATGGGAGCCCTCGTTTATAGACCTGAAATCATTGATGATAGACAATTTGATTTTAAAGTTGAACTTGATGAGATTGCTCGTGCAACCAATCAAATAATTAATGGCTTAGCTACTAATGTGTTGGATGAATTATTCCACCTTGGAGGTTCTTCAGGAGGTGCTCGTCCCAAAATACTGGTAGGTTATAATTCAACAACTCAACACATCATTAAAAATGAAAATGTCCTCCCCAATGATTACGAACATTGGTTAATTAAATTCCCTTCTTCTTTTGATAGACCTGATATAGCGAACATAGAGTTTGCTTATTACAAAATGGCTATTGATGCGGGAATAGAGATGAGTGAATCAAAACTGTTAAAGGGTGAATCGGGACAGGTGTATTTTGGAACCAAGAGGTTTGATAGAATTCACAATCAACGCTTACACATGCATTCCGCCGCAGGAATTATGCATGATAATTTTAGATTGAGTAACATCGACTATGGCCATTTAATGGATTGCGCATTTCTTCTTGAAAAAGATGCTACCGCATACGAGAAAATATTGCGTTTGGCAGCCTTCAATGTATTTGCACATAACAGAGATGATCACAGCAAAAACTTTGCTTTTTTAATGGATTCTGAAGGGATTTGGAAAGTAGCTCCAGCCTATGACTTGACATTTTCAAGTTCAAGCCATGGTTTGCATAGTACTTGCGTTGCTGGTGAAAGTAAAAATCCATCCAAAAAGCATTTGTTGGAATTGGGCAATTATTTCAAGGTAAAAAACGCAAGCCAAATTATTGATGAAGTAAAGTCGGTTGTATTGAATTGGAATCAATATGCAGACAACTGCGAAGTAGGCGAAGAGTCGAAAAAGAGAATTGAAAAAGCCATATTGAGGATGGTATAATTGACCTTTTTCTTCCTTAATTCTTCAACAGTTTTAGATGGTGGTTACTTGGTTAAACCCAATAATTTGAACTTTTTCTCTGAATTGCTTTTCAATACCTCCATAAACAAGGAAGTTATCTTGGTTTTCAGCGAAAGTTTGAAATTTTAATAGCGACTGGAATTGTTCTTTTTGTATGGTACGTCCTGATTTGATTTCCACGGCTTTGAATTGTTGATTTTGTTCAATCAATAAATCAACTTCTAGACCGCTCGTATCTCTCCAAAAATAGTGTTTTTCGTGGGTTTTGAAGTTGTATGCATGTTTGATGCGCTCCAATATAATCATGTTTTCAAAAATTTGGCCTTTTGCAAAATGCAAGTTTATATCGTTGGAATTCTGTAATCCTAGTAAATAGGAAAGTAATCCGGTATCGTAAAAATAGATTTTGGGACTTTTAGTAATTCGTTTGTTGAAGTTTTTGTAATAGGGTTGAAGTCTAAACGCGATATAAGATACTTCTAGTAAATTTAACCAAGAGTTTATGGTCTTGTTGTCTACGCCAAGTTCATTCCCAAGACTACTTTGATTGAAAAGTTGTCCCACGCGCCCCGCCAATAATTTGATGAATTTTTGGAAGGTATCCAAGTTGGTAATGTTTTTAATGAGTCGAACATCTCGTTCTACATAGGTTTTTAAATAATTCTCATAGTAATCTTGATTTTGAATTTGATTCATCCATTTTCTGGGATAGGATCCATCCAACGCATATTTTTCCCAGTCGTTGTGCAAGAAATTACCAGTTTGAAGTTCTGGTATTGAAAATGGCAGTAGGGTGAAAAGTGCGACTCTGCCAGCTAGTGATTGGGAAATTTGTTCAAGTAAGAGAAAGTTTTGTGAACCGGTTAATATAAATTCCCCATTTTGCTGACTTTCGTCGGTGTGTACCTGAAGATACGATAGTAAATCTGGTGCGTATTGTATTTCATCAATAATGATGTTTTTCGAATAGGTTTTGAGAAATCCCTTGGGGTCGGACTTGGCAAACTCGCGTGTAGAAAGATCTTCCAAGTTTACATAGGTAAAATGGGGTTTGATCATTTTGCACAACGTTGTTTTACCAGATTGTCTGGGACCCGTGATTGCAATTATGGGATATTGAGAGAGTGCAGTTAATATTTTGGGGGCAATATCACGCTCAAGGGGTTTCATTTTGTAAATTTAGGAATTGGATTCCTAAATTGCAAGAATTGCCGATATTTGGCTATTTGTCAAGTGGTTTTTTTGGGGATGGATATCGCTTTAGCTAGATGTGAAAGAAAAATCAGAGTTCACTGGATAATTCCTTTTCAATTTCTTCGATGGTTGATATTCACTTACACCAATAGGTTGATTAATATCTTTCAATGCATATTCTGCAATGAAATAAGTGAGCATTTATTTGTAGGCTAAGTACATTTCTGCTCCAGCCGTTTTCGATGGTTTTATGGATATAGAAAAGTGCCTCATCTGTATTTTTTATTTTGTTGATTATCAGCTTTGTGTGTCCCCATGGAATCTGCTTGAAATATTGCAATAACAATGGGTCCTCAGCTTGGGGACGAAAATTTACATATTGATAAAATAGCCGAAAATACTTCAAATTGGTTACAGAGAAACCTTCCATATTTGGGAATTCAATGCGCAAGTCTTGCGAAAGTTGTTCCAGGAATTTTGAACCCCAAGCGGTTTGTTTCTCAATAATCATTTTACCAAGTTCCCAGTACAGCATAATCAGTTCAGTATTAACCGCTACAGCTGCTTTAAGCTGAGCCGTGCGAACCTTTTGCTTTAACTCAATTAACCAATCTTTGTATGCATTGTCTATTATTGGATATGTTTTTACTGTTTATACAAGTTCATCTTTGAAGGCTTTTTGGATGAGGGAGATAAATAATATGCTAGAATCATAACGTTTAGCTTAACTTTAAAAGTTAAATAGTTCCAAATATAACCGAAAACGCTGGGCTTACGGGGTTTTAAAGTTAAAACAATTGGTTATTTTGCAGAGAGGAAGGGATTACTCGCTGCTTGGCAGACTCGTGAGCTCCTCCCGTTGGTCGTCGGTTCGAACCCTCTGCTAGGGTTCATATCTGCCCTAAAAACAAAAAGAGCAACATGTATATGCTGCTCTTTTCGCTTTTGCAGAGAGGAAGGGATTCGAACCCTGTTTCTATCTACTTAATTATTAATGTTTTAATTTTTAAAGCCCTTTGTAATCCCCTAATCGTACGAAAATTAGACCATTAGCAATACGAATTTAACACTTTTTCAATACCGTTCAATCAGCATTAAATAAAATTACTTGGGGGTACTATACCTCGGTATGAAACTGTAATTGACTGCGTTTTAGGGATTTTGTGCAGTACATTATATAGCCAAAATACAACCGATTTTAGATTTCTGATTTTTTTCAGACCCCCCCGCTCTTAGGGGTCACCAATCTGACATACCCCTCCTTGTAATTGGCCCCCTGGTATTCCCCCATGTTGGAGGATGATTTACGGGGCCATTAATATACATTTTTATGGTAACAATCGTAAACTACAAGAAACGCCTATCCAGTGAGGGTAAGGAGTTCTATTCTCTAATTCTACAAGGTGGAATTGAGATGGTTCGTTCAGCTGAAACAGGAAACTTCTATGCTACTGT
>CAYPBJ010000053.1:0-7211 GCA_964408945.1 uncultured Rhizobium sp.
GGGAATTATTTGCATTAATTGCAACACTTTCCACTTTGAGATTTGGTATTTCTAACAGTACATTGATTTTTTCGAGTGACGGCCATTCAAGCTCGCCTACAAATGAGCCCAGTATTTCGCCATCGCGGTATGAGTTGTCGGTGATTTCTGCACTACTACAAAATAGAATTCGCTGATTTTTTACATCAAAATCGGCTCCAGAAAAGCCTGTCTTTTCGCCCTTGAATTTTGGAAGATTGAATTTTTTATAAACCACCTTTTCAGCATACGGAAGAGATCCAATTTCTAGATACTTAAACCAATCTTGCGCTTGAATTTTAAAAATGCAAGAAGGTTTCCTATTGAACAAATACAGGTTTCCATCTCCATCGTGACATGCGCCTTCAATGTTCCAATCGTCATCTTTTAGACCTGAAATTTTTCTGAGAAACTGGTACAAGGGCCCCCAATCAATCACCTCCATCTTTCCGTTCATGTAGTACAATCCGCTATCTCTTTGAGGGATTTTCGATCCGCTTCCGAAGGCTAAAATATGCTCACCCCCTTTTGGGTCTTTCCAAAATGAAAGTGCTTCAATGTCGTGTTTCGTTTTTTTGTGCATGCGCTGTGCATGCAATTCACCGTCGTGTAATTTCCCATGAAACGGAAGTCTCAGATATTTGATGGGTTCCATTTTTTGGGGATTATAAATCAGCATATCCGCGGCATCGTCGCCAATAATCCACCATTCGTTATTAACCAAACAACCAGCCGAGGCGGAGGGGTAGGAAAGGCTATGGTCTGTAGTCGGTAGTCCGTAGTCCGTGGTCGGTAGTCCATGGTCCGTAGTCGGGGGTCGGTGGTTAGTGGCTAGTACCTGATCTTTGGTAGCTGGACTTTGGCAGGCGGAAATGATTATGGTGGCAAATAGAAAGTGCAGACGAATCATGTTGCGAAGATAGGTTTTTCGGGTTACGGGTTACGGGTTGCGGGAATCGGGTTTCGGGTGTCAGGTGTCGGGTTTCGGGTATCGGGTATCAGGATTCGGGATGCGGGCTCCCGGTTCCCGGTACCCGGTACCCGGTACCCGAGAATCATTTACCTTTGCTAACTAAATCGTATTAAGCCCCGCATGAGACAATTTTTTGTGGTTTTGTTTTTAAGTACTTTGAGCTTGAACGCACAGAGGTGCGGGTATGATTATTTAGGGGCATTTGTGGTGAAAGTGGTGATGGGTAGCGATAGCGATAATATAGAGGGGCTGCAGTTGCGATTGCACGATGAACGCAACCAGCCCATCAGGCAGCCAGAGTTTTGGGCGAATTTGGAAGGAAGAAAAACGGGGATACGCGCTTTGGATGAGTTTTATAAACTGCCCATAAATCAGAATTTATATGTTATTTTTTTTGACCTTAGAGATGCAAATCCCCGCAATCGAGGTAATGTTTGGTGGGTGAATGTTGCGCCGCCTTCCGGTAATAGGAATTACCCGAAGGAATGGTCGAAGCAATTTCCAGTCAGGGTGTCTGATGCCAATCATTTGTGCGGACACACAGGTCCTCTAAAAATAATTACATTGAATTTGATTGACGAGTATCAGTCATCTGACATGGGAGATGGATTTGTGAGGCAGTTTCCGAAACAGGAACCTAAACCGGTTATAAATCCCCCGAAAAAAGAAGAACCACCTGCGGTTCGGCCGGTCATTTGGAGTCAGAAATTGTACTTTGAGAAGTTCGAGAAGTTGTTGAAGGTCAAAGGAAACTACCAGCTCAGAGATAGCCTGATGATCGTGAACCTTAGCAATGAGCGGGTCGAATTGCCGTACTTGAAGTTGCAAAAGACCCCACAGGAGCTGATGCTGAAATATCAAGGGTTGAGTATTCCGGAATTTGTGGAAGCCAAAGATACCGCTTGGATTGTGTATGATTTGATACCATCGGGCAGGTATGTTTCGACCGTGCTTGGGCTCCCTTATGAGGAAAAAAGCTTGGAGTTTGTGTTTGAATTTGAAGGACATCAAACCTTGTCGGCGAAGGCTGATTATGCCATGGTTGACGTGACCAATCTGCAATTAAGCGAACCGGTCTATCGATTTAAGCCCACGCCTCTTGGGTGGTTTTGGGTGTTGGAAGTCGAAGAAAATAGGTTGATGTCGTACGGGAAATGTTTGGAAAAGAACGATACGTTGATACGGATTGGGGATTGGCATATTCGCGAGCCTAGAAAATTTATTCAATATTCAGTGGGGGTGCAAATAGCCGTGAGTTGTAAGGGACAGAATGTAGCGCCCTTTGCATCTGTTTATCAAATGGTTGGGGGGAGAAAAGTGGCTTTAGATAAAAGATATTACGGCGAAAATATCTTGGTTTGGATTGCACCGAAGACAGATACTTTGGTGGTTGAATGGGGTGAATACAGCAATCAATTGATGCGATTGACTTTATTTTCAACTCAGATGTTTTCGGTGGATTTGTTTAATATGAAAGACAAGAAGTATTTCAAGAAGCAATATCCGCAGATGCACACCTATCAGCCGTATCAGTTTGTAGATACGCAGTTCATGATCAAATGGAACGACGGTAAGAAAGCAGAGTTGCTGAAATTGTACACTGATTTAAGTAGAGGAGATTTGGGCATTGTGCTCTATCAATCTGATAGGCACTATGAGAATTTTTTAAGTTTGACTTTTCCTCTGAATAAAAAGTATTTAGTAATGCAAGAACTTCGGAAGTGGCATTCTCGAGGCTGGATCAAGGATTGTTATCAAGGACTGCAAATAAATCAAAATGAGGGAATTACCTATTTCTCGGGTGAATTATATGTCAAGCCAAAGAGATGGGAATGGACACCTGAACTTCAGAAGTTGATTGATGATGCCCATTTAAACTTGAGACAATCTTATGGAGATGGAAGTTATTTATTGAAATACAACGAGTCGATTTTCGATGAATCGTTGTTTCATAAAATGATAGAGTTTTCAGAGTTGCAGCAATGGAGTCATGCAAATATTGTATTTTTCAATCCTATTCGACAGACTTTAGAATACGTGAAGTGATTTGTATGGTGGGAGTTTCAATGACCACCAAATATAAGCCATCAGGAAGTGCTGAAATGTCTATGTTTTTTTCGATGGACATCAACAACAATCGGCCCGACGGATCAAATATTTTAACCCCTTTTACGTTCAATACGTTCACAATTTCGATGCGCTGAGACGCTGGATTGGGAACTATAGATGCAGCCGCTTCAGCGTTTTTAACAACTCCCGTGCTTGGAGCTGCTTTCACGAATTTGAACTGCCAATATCCGGTTCCGAAGTTGATGCCTGCGGTCAATTTATTTCCGTTTAAGGTGATTTGATATTTCCTGAAATCGGGTTCTGTAGCGCCTGCGCCTAATTCGCCGTTGTTGGTTGCCTTTGGAAGTCCTAAATATTGTCCCTTCCCATTCAATACAAATTCTCCAGAAATACTGTCAATGGTCCAGCTTCCGGCTGTTGCTCCATTGTGAGGTGCAACTGCGTCTCCGCAAGTTTCTTTTCCAGCGTTTTGCCAGCCCTCTAGCCAAGTTTGTCTTCCAAGGATGTTTTGAAAAGTTCCGTTTTCTGAGATCTGATAAACGTCGTCGAACAGGCATGAACGAGTGTTAACATCGGCCAAACTGTTGTTCCACCAAGTCAAAGAACCAGCGTTGGGTCCAACCGCCATTGCTCCGGCTATGGGTTCCAAGCGCCAGTCACCGGCTATGGAAATAACTGTAAATTTATGTGTGCTGCTGACAGCTGAGTCGCCCTGATCATCGTAGGCAACGGTGAAAATTTGGTGGGTTCCTAGCGGCATTGACTTTCTGAATTCAAACGGTGCGGAACTGTCAGAATGGGTCAATGCATTGTTGATCCAGAAATTGACATGGGTTATCTTGCCGTCCCAATCATCGGCCGAAGCAGCAATGGGAATGGTTTGTCCAATAATGTAAGTGCCATTATTGGTGGGCTGTGATAATGAGATTTCAGGTTTCATGTTTCCTCCGTCTTGAACGTAAATAAATACCTCTTGGTAATCAGAATTCAAGCTATCAGAAACAGTTAGTCGCATTTTGTAAACCCCTTTTACTAGGTTCAAAAGCTTAATTTTAGCCTCATTGCTAGGCGTAAGGTTGAGCTTATTGGGGCCGTAAATTTGGCTCCATTGGTAGTTCAAATATCCCAAGAAACCAGAAGAGCTCAAAGAGCCATCAAGTGAGGTTGAATCTTGTGAAGTAGGAACCGATTTATTGCCGCCAGCATGGGCCACAGGCAACTTTTTGGGTAAATCTGCGGCACGCACAAAGGTGAATTTGCCGAGGTTCATGCCCGATTCTTCAAACGATAATCTCAATACTCTTCTGCCGCTCAACAAAGGAATATTCTTGAACGAAACGGTTCCGTAGGTTTCCCATTTTGCGGTGCTAGGGAATTTAATTCCGCTTGCAACTGTTTTATCGTCAAGCAAGAGCGATAGATTTCCACCAGTGCCGTTGTTTCCATTAGCGTAGCGAATATTGAGGTCATACAAGCCATCTTTTTGGATGTTTACGGTGTATTCAGCCCACTCGCCCGATTCGATCCAAGTCAAAATGGCTCCCTCATTGGGGTTGAGACTGGCATCTGCCGATTCAGTAGTTCTGAAGTTTCCGAGGTTTTCAGTATTGACATCTAAGTATGAAATGCCTTGTCCGTTGCCTCCTTCGAATTCGTCGAAGTGTCCGGCTTCTATGGTTCCGGGGATGGCTCTAGCGGCTTTATTGTAGGGGACTTGTTCACCGGAAATGATGGTCAAGAAATTCGAAAACAGGGCATTGCCATTTTGGAAGAGCTTAGCAAAAACGGTGTGTTTTCCTGTGGGGAGACTTTTCAGAATCACGTTCGATGAATCTTTGCCCAAAAGTGTGGCTCCAGAAAACCATTGAATGGAATCGGGTTTGAAATTCACGCTATCCAATCGAACAGTAACATCTGTTCCTTTATACACCTGCTCAAAATCAGTTGAAATGAGTGCTTTCCCGTCAAGGTCAAGGCTGGTTTTCAACTTTCGAGGCGGAACAACTAGTTGATATCCATCGGAAAAATCAATCTTCAAAGTATCCTTACCGTAGTTTTTTCCGACGTAAATCATTTGGGTGTCTTTCTTGAAAGCTACTGCCAGCGGATGGTTCGCTGTGATGTTTGACTGAAGCCTTCCCAAGCCATTCAAAGAGTGCAACCAATGGTAAGTCTGGGCATCGGAAATTCCGAATTTGAGATTGCGTTTCGGGTAGCTGTTGTAGAGTTCTATAGCTCGAGGGGCATCGGTCAAAGCCAAGAATTTCCAGTACACATCGTGCCAAAGATTGTCGTTGGCTTGATTGCTCAAAATTCCGGTATTTTTGGCCATTTCGGCCCATAAACGTTTGGCGTAGCTGGTATCGTGCGCCAAATAAAGCGATCCACCGTGGATGGGGTAAAGCTCAATTCCATAAGACGCTGCAATGTCACTGGTCCAGAAAGTGCCGTTGTCGTATGAGTTTCCCCAAACGCGAGAAACCAAGGCATATTGCTGATTTGAACCGAAATTTCGCTTGTTTTTGTCAAACCAATACTCCTCAATCGCGCTTTGCTCGGTGGTGTAGAGGTAAATTCCTAGGTTTCGAATTTGATCGTTGCCGGTAATGCTTCCCCAGTGAATCAAAGACGAGTTGAACTGCATGCTTTCGGAGGTCGATTCTTGATCATTTCCCTGCGGGAAGCTTGCAAATCCATTGGCCCAGCAATGTCCGGTAAACGGATTGAAATTTCTCAAATAGGGAAATAGGCTGTCGTTTCTTTCGGGGGATGCTGCATCGCGGACCAATAAATTCACCATAGCACCGAACTTACTAGCCCAACCCGGTTCGAATTCTTCAATAAACGAGGCTGCGTGAATGAAATATCCCCAGTGGAAATGATGGTCGTTGATGTTGTTGTCTTGTCCGTGCCCAGCCGGATAGCCAATCATGGAGCTCCACGTTTTGTTGTAATAAAACAGAAAAGCCACTTCAGGCGATTGGTGAGTAAGCCAATTTTCAAGTCGGGATTTAACCGTTTTTAACATCGATTGAACGGCTTTTTCATCGCCCATTTCATGAGCAATTCTGGCAGTTTGGATGAGGCGATTCATCACCTGTCCCTCGTTATAGGAGTCTGTCCAAGTGCTCAGTCCATCGTATTGGATGTTCTCAATTTTCTGCTTCAACAGAAGCGGATCAAACTTGGCGCTTCGGTTATTGACGTAAGGGAGGGTGGGTAAAATTCCTTTAAATGTGTGTTTTACGTTGAATTCATTTTGGGCAATCATCTTCATTTTGCCTCTGATACTTGCGTATTCAAAGTTGAGGTAATTGCCAGAGCTCAAAGTTGAATTGGCCCAATGATGGGGCAGTAGTCCAACCAAAGGCATGGAATCTTTTCCTTCATGCACTTTGCAACTGATCCTGAAGGCAGTGGTAACTTGGCTTTTTTGAGCATCAAATTGCCAGTTTGCCTGAGTGTTTATGGGTTCAACGTAAGCAAATTTCTGAAAAGAATCGGCCAAGGCATTTAAATTGGTGCTATTTTGAGGCAGCATCAACACCGACCAATAATTTTTATTGTTCAAGTTGGATGTAAAGATGCTTCCGTTTTTCGTCCACGTACTACCTTTAGGGCCATAAACCACGAAATCGGCGCCGTTATAGGCGTTTTCGATGATGATTTTTTCGTTGGATATGGTTGCTGTGCCCGTATTGATCTTGATTTGAGCCTTATTCGATGAGTCTTTTTGATAATATACAAACGGCATTCCCATTCCCACAGTGGCTTGAAATCGCTGTGAACCGTTTTTCCACTCCATTGTGATGTGCCAGTCGCTGTAAGCCGAAATGTATGGCGCGTTGTGATTGAGTGATTCCACCCCTACGGTGATGGGCTCAATATCAGATATCACTCCCCAAGGAATGTACGAAGTCACCAGTCCGCTATTGACTGTTTTCATGGTCAGCGGATAGTTAAACAGGTTGTCGCAATGGGCATTTTTCACTTTCGCCGACCACCAATCATTTGTAGGTACGGGTTTCTTTTTCAGCGAATCAATCAGATATGGCGTACCCGATGGAAATCCGTTTCTTCCGGCCACATCGGTACCTGGAAACTGGGTGGTATAACTTCCATTTCCCACCTTAATGGTTTGGGCGTTGAC
>CAYPBJ010000054.1:0-7123 GCA_964408945.1 uncultured Rhizobium sp.
CAATACTTGGAGCAGGGCCCCTTGACCGCCTTCCGCGCGCGGTTTCCGTTTTTGGGTGACGGGTGACGGGTGACGGGGACCGGGTGACGGGGACCGGGTGACGGGTTACGGGTGACGGGTACCGGGTACCGGGTACAGGGTACCGGGTACCGGGTACCGGGTAACGGGGATCGGGAGTCGGGTTTCGGGGGGCAGACCACAAACCACAGACTACAGACCACAGACCACAGACTACAGACTACAGACTACAGACTACAGACTACGGACTATGGTCTATGGACTATGGACCACAACTTGTCATAAAAAGGATAAAATACACTAATTTTGTCCCATATAAGACAAGTTATATGAAGGTAGCACCCGCTATATTGCCTAAAAATTTGAAGATTTTAAAAGATCTTGGAGAGCATATACAATTGGCTCGTTTGCGACGAAAGCTGAGCGCTGATCAAATTGCTGAGCGCACAGGACTCGGAAGAAAAACCATTTATAACATAGAACAAGGCAGTCCTACCGTTGCCATAGGAAGCTATTTACAAGTACTTTTTGTCCTAGGATTAGAGAAAGATTTAACCTTGGTTGCGGCTGCAGATCCCTTAGGAAGGAAACTACAAGATGCTGGAATCCTCACTAAAAAACGTGCACCCAAACAAAAAAAATCATGAACTAGAACCGAACAAACGAAGCGTGCGTTTCGGTTGCTAACATTTGATGACTAGTTTTTCTTTTTTATCAATTTATGTATCGGCAAGTGATGTTGTTTTTGCGAAAATTGCAAATCTTTTTAGTTCATGGATTCAAGGTTAAAATGGACCTTTGAAGTACATGAAATTAAAAATTCAATTTGCTTCTGATTTGCATTTAGAGTTTCCGCAGAACCGCAAATTCATCAAAGAAAATCCATTACAACCTGTGGGCGATATTTTAGTGTTGGCTGGAGATATTGTTCCATTTGCAATCATGAATCAACATGATGATTTTTTTAATTACATAGCTGATCATTTTGAACATACTTATTGGTTGCCCGGTAATCATGAGTATTACCATTTTGATATCTCTGACAAGTGTGGATTTTTGAATGAGCAAATAAAAGATAATGTGACGCTGGTTAATAATACTTCAGTTGATCATGACGGAGTTAAATTGTTGTTTTCAACCTTGTGGAGCCATATTAGTATTGAGAATCAATGGCAGATTGAAAGAAACTTGAATGACTTCTACCAAATCAAGCACAACGGTTTGCGTTTTACCTCGGAACATTACAATGCACTGCATCACGAGAGTTTTGATTTTATAAAGCAATCAGTAAAACAATCTAATGGCGAAAAGATGGTGGTTTTTTCTCATCATTGTCCGACCTTCTTAAACTATCCGCCTAAATATAAAGGGGATGCATTGAACGAAGCATTTGCTACTGAACTGTTTGACTTTATCGAAACATCCAATGTCTCTTTTTGGGGATATGGACACCATCACTGTAATGTCCCTGACTTTTACATCGGAAATACGCGCTTAACTACCAATCAATTAGGGTATTTGCAGTATCAAGAGAATGATTTATTTGAAAATGAAAAGTGTATAGAATTGTAAATCAATATAATAAACTTATATTTGCATAATAAATCAAATAGGTTTATTGTGGAATAATAAGTATATTAATACTTGTAGAATGAAAAATGTTCTGAAATATTTAAACGAAGTGCTTGGCATAAATGTCAAAGCAGATTTTATTGATTTGAGCAATCTAAGTCAATTGCCCATGTATATAAATGAGACATTCAATTTATATCACATAAATCTATTTAATAAGGAAATTATAGTTGCAGAATTAAAACACAACGAAAGTTTGAGCATCCTACAAATTGAGAATCAACTGCAACAAATCCGTAAGCATTTGAATAAATATGTGGTTATAGTTCTTCAAAATATGAAATCTTACATTCGGAAACGATTGATTGATAAGCAAATTAATTTCATTGTTCCGGGAAAACAATTGTACTTGCCTGAATTACTCATTGACCTGCGTGAAAGCTATCCACCGGAAAAAGTAAAAAAAGAAACATTAATGCCATCCGCACAGTTGCTCATCATTTATAAATTGCTCAGTGAAAAATTGAATTGGAAAATTCAAGAACATCCATTTAAGGACATCGCACAAAAGTTTGATTATTCACCTATGGCAATTACCAAAGCCATTGATAATTTAAAAAGCCATGAATTAATAGATGTTGTTGGAGAAAAGCACAAATTCATTCGATTTCGATACGATAAAAAGGCTTTATGGGAGAAGATAATTAAGGAAAATTTATTTGTCTCTCCAGTAATCAAAACTGTATTCGTAGACGAAAAACCCAATGGGTTAAACTTGCTGAAAAGTAATACCAGTGCTTTATCTACATTTTCAGATTTGAATCCAAGTAGTCAAGCATTTTATGCCATTGATAAGGATGATTTTTACAGACTACAAAAGAACAATCTATTAGTGAACCAAAATCCAACGGAAGGTAAATATGCCTTAGAAATTTGGAAATACAAGCCTTTAAGCATTGTTACCGATATGAAAGTTGTTGATCCTCTTTCATTGTATTTAAGTATTAGGGATAATACCGATGAACGCATTGAAATTGCATTAGATCAAATTTCACAGAGGTTTATATGGTAGTGGGGTTAGATGTTTTTAAAAAGTACTTTGAGCAATTTCCGGATAATTACATTATTATAGGTGGAACTGCCTGTGATATTATCATTGGTGAGGCCGGTTTTATTCCGAGGGCAACCAAGGATATAGATATTATTTTAATTGTGGAGGCTTTGAGCCCAGAATTCATTCAACAATTTTGGCAGTTTATCAAAGATGGTGATTATGGAGATAAGGAAAAGAGCATAGATGAACGTGAATACTATCGATTTAAAAAGCCCAGAAATGCGAATTTCCCTTTTCAAATTGAATTGTTCTCAAGAACACCCGATATCATTGTTTTGCCACCAGATTCACATCTTACTCCAATTCCAGTGGATGATAATTTATCTAGTTTATCTGCAATATTGATCAATGATGAATATTACAATTATATGATTGAACATAGCCATTTTGAAGATGGGTTGCGTAGAGCAAATATTGAAGCATTGATATGTCTGAAGGTTATAGCATTTTTAGAAATTAAAGAAAGAATTGAAAATGGCAGTAAGGAGGATTCAAAGCAACTAAAGAAACACAAGGCGGATATTTTTCGGTTAGCTGTAATGTTGTCTCCACATTCAGAATTTAAATTACCTTCTATTATTCAAAATCATTTGAATCATTTCTTAGAAACTATTCATAACGAAATACCAGATAAAGTAATCTTTAAAGAAATGGGGCTACGGAGTATTGATGTGAATCAGGTGTATGAACAACTTAAAAAATCTTTTAAGGTTTTATAGATTTCCCAATATTCACTGTCCTTCGGGTACTGGGTACTGGGTACTGGGTACCGGGTACCATGTACCATGTACCATGTACCAACTACTAAAAACTCACAAACCCATTCAAGAATAACTCGATATCTAGTAAATTCGATTTTAAGAGATTCTCGCTAGTGTAGGTCAATAGTTGGATGGTGCCCGATTCGTTCGAATAATAGTAACCGTAATAAACAAATTTGATGCCTTGAATGGTGCCAGCCAATTGCATCAACAAGACCTTTTGGCCGTTTACCATTCGGTATTCCTCTTTGACTACTTTAATGTCAGGGGCTGCTTTTTTCGCGTTTTCGATGGCAATCGTCTTGAGTGATTCTATGGGAATTTGAAGTCGTTCGGTGATGAGCATCGCATACAAATCGTCTTGCTTCTTCCGGAATTGATATTCAAACACATCGTTTGCTCCTCCTTTGGTAAATGTCCAAACTTTGGGATTAATCCAAATACCCACATTTACTTTTGAGCTTTTTACCAAAAACGTCGATAGCGCAGATTTAGAAAATATTTGTTGGTTTAGGGGGACTTCAGTTTCCTCGTGTTCCTCTTCGTGAAGGTACTTCCATGTGCCGTCTTCCAACAAAACAACTTCGTCTCCCGACTCAGTAATGGCATTGATTTGAGCGTTTATCATCCTCACAGACAAAAACAAAAAGAGGGAAAAGATCAGTTTTTTCATGCTGTAAACTTTGTGTGCTCGAAAGTATCACTTGTTTTGGAGTATTCCAAGAGGGTTGCGGGTAGCGGGTATCGGGTACCGGGTAGCGGGTATCGGGTACCGGGTTGCGGGTGTCAGGTTTCGGGTTTCGGGTTGCGGGTGTCAGGTTTCGGGTTTCGGGTTGCGGGTAACGGGTTGCGGGTTGCGGGTGTCAGGTTTCGGGTGTCGGGTTTCGGGTTGCGAGTTGCGGGTAGCGGGTAGCGGGTGTCGGGTTTCGGGTTTCGGGTTTCGGGTTTCGGGTTTCGGGTGTCAGGTGCCAGACTAAAGACTACGGACTACGGACTACGGACCACAGACTACAGACCACGGACTACGGACTACGGACTACGGACTACGGACCACAGACTACAGACTACAGACCACGGACTACGGACTGCGGACTACAGACCATAGACTACGGACCAAACTCATTCTCTTATTTCGAATTTTTCTCGATACTGAATACCGTTATCGGTAACTATTGAGAGTATGTAAATGCCAGGCAATGGGGTTGAATTGGGCATGGAGATGTTGTAGTCTCCGGAAGGACTTTTTGATAGGTTTTGATTAAAAATCAATTGACCGTTTGAGTTGTAGATCGATGCCTCTAAAGTGTTGAATGGAATAGTATTTAAAGCAAATTTAAAGTTGCTGTTGTTGGGATTAGGGAAAATGGAAATGACATTTTCCTTTGATATGTTTTCAGTAGATGCAGGTCTTCCAATGCTGTCTAGAACCATGAATATTACATCTTGATTGGTCAGTAGGGTGATTTCGGTTTGATCAGGCAGATAGAACCATTTTGCCGTTGAATTGGGTTTGCTGAATAAGCAAAACTTATGAGAAGGCATGGAGTTGCCAGGAACCCCTCCATTGGGACCCAGGAAGTACTGTTGTACTTTAAACGTAGAATCAAATACAACTTTCAGCATTTTATCCGATTGTTCAGCGGGCAGGGTGAAGCTGGGATATTTCTGCTCGTTATATCCCTGGAAAGTATAAAATACTGCATTGACACGTCCCTGCTCATCGTTGTAAAGCCAAGCTTCCGAACTCATGGTCGCTTGACCGATGTTGGCTGTGTCATAAAATTCACCAATCAAATTTCCAGTAGGATCAAATTTGTAAATAATGGCTCTATATCCTGAAGAAAAAAGGCCTGATTTCCCCGGGGCGGTTCTTGAAAAATTAGTGGCAACATAAAGATTGCCTTGTTTATCGTATCGCATTCTATGCCCCGCGGCTTCATTTTTGTAGCCTAAGTTCGAAATCAATCGATGCCATTTTACTTTTCCGGTGCTGTCGAAACAAATCAATGTATGAGAGCTTGTAGACCATGAATAAATGGTATCTCCCATATTCCTAGATCCGGGATTTTCAGTTGAAATATAGGCTCTATCACCATCTGCGTCGATGGCAAATTCAGGTCTGGAGAAATTATAGTAAGCTTTAAAATATTTAAGAGCGACTTTTCCATTTTTATCGAAACTTGACAATTCTCCTGCACTTCCAATGCTGTAGAAGTTTCCGTCTAAACCCCGCATTAATTCGGATGTGCATGCAAAATGCAAAGGTGCCATTTCTTTGAAAATTCCGTCTTTATCAAAATGAAATGAAGTTCTTGCCTCAGGAAAAGTAGTGTAACTTTTTCCATCAATTAGGGCTTTTACAGAGAGGCTCAATGGACTCGAAACCCAAACGCCGCCTTCGTCATCTGCTTGCAATCCCGAGAAAGCAGCAAAAGATAGATCGGTGTATTTCCATTTTTTTTGCCACTTTAAATCACCGTTTTTATCAAATTTTAGCAGCAACAACAGGCTTCCTGTGTCGCTGGAGGATTCAAATTCATAGTAATCGGTAGGAGAGATGGTAACAAATGTATTTCCTAAAACATCCATTTCTATTTGAGGATTCTTAAAGTATCCGTTTGTATATTTTCGGTGTCCGTGTTTGAAGTGTTTAAAAAAATCAAGCTTTAAATTGGCTTGCCCGAAGGATGAAAGCGCAAAAACAAGGAGAAAACCCGACAGTAAATTCTTTTTATAATTTTTCATGTTAAAGTTGCATTTATTCATTTTTGCGGGGGACGTTAGAACGTTTAAATTCGGAATTCCGTGTAGCCTATGTGAGTGTAAAATGTCAAGGTGAACCGGCTCAATTTTTCCATAATAAACCCAAAATAATGAATCCAGAATAAGCAAAAAGTCTAAGGGTTAAAAATATTTCTGTGAACACAAAATGGACATTGATATCTGAAATGAAATAAATCCCTAATCCTGCTTGTATAATATCACCAATATAAAATGACATTATTCCAAACAGAATAAATATAATATTTAGCCGAACAAGATCAATCTTGAACATTTTTACCAGTAGAATTGCACAAATAATTAAACAAGTTAAACCTGAAAATAAAGAGTAAAGTAAATATTCTATCGTGTTTAAATAACCGTATTTTGAGTATAAACTAATATCTGATTTTGGCCAATCAAAAAAGAATAATGAGCCTGCAAGAAGTAACAATAATCCGAAAAATGACAGGAGTGTTTTTTTAATAATGAAGGGTTTTTCAATTAAATGAAAAAACATAAAATATAATCCTACAGCCAATAAATCATTGATTAAAAAGAGTTCTAAATTTGAAGTGAAGACATATTTATCCAATAAAGTTGTAAAAATATCTAAGGCAGCTATTAGAGAAAATAACAAATACTTTTTTTCTTTAGATGAGCTGAATTTTGAATATCCCAGAATAATTAATGCAGATTTAATTATATATTTAATTGTAATAAAATTCAATTTTAAATAAGTTAAGATCAATGATACCATCTATGTTGAATAATTGCAATACCATTTATTGTATTTTTTAATACTAAAAGTAGTATTAAAACTTATTGGTGCCTCATCTTAACAAACTAACCGTGCCGCTGAAGTTGAATTCTTTTTCGTTGCGGACCGCCTTGATTT
>CAYPBJ010000055.1:0-6164 GCA_964408945.1 uncultured Rhizobium sp.
GTTGGCAATCCCTCAATGTAACGATCTTTACAAACCGTTTTTGAGTTACCTTTAGCGTTTGATGAGGTCAAACATACTTTATGCCATCCACCTTCTACAATGTTGAATTTAGGATTTTTTGCAGCCGAATTATTGCCTTGAACAATGTCATCGCCAATACCTGTTGGTGAGTAAATTTCCCATACCCAACCTGTAGCACCGTTTTTACTCAAATCAAACAAGTTAACATCATAACCTACCTCTACTTCATTGTTGTCTGCAATAAAGTCAGCAACTGGAGCTTGAGTTGGCGCATCGATACGCACTTGCTTGGTAATAGAATCTGCAATACCGCAATAGTCAACTTTCATAAATACATCGTATCTACCTGCTGTATTCCACTGCGCTGAACCTTTGGTAGAATTGTTGTTGATTATGACTGACGCCTTATCAAATCTCCAACTGTAGTTGGCCCCAGCATTAGGATTTGTAGCAGAGAACAATACAGGAGAACCCTCCCACATGGTGTCTTTGGGAATTGCAAAATTAGCAACGGGTGTTGTTCCTAACTTGTAGTTAACTACTATATCGAATACATTTCCATAAGTATTAACACTTCCACAACCTTGGTTCTTGGTCATATTAAAAGCAGTCATAGAACCACGTACCCTCAAATAGGAAGTACCTGCTTTAGTGAAACAAGGAACCTTAACTTTAAAGGTAGTTGCAGTTGCACCGATTGTATACGAAGCAGGATCGATAACACATTCAGCAGCCTGAAATTGATTATCGAGACTTACATCCATCCAAACACCTGGACGGGTGTAATAACCATTCCATTCTGTACCAGTCAATTCAATGGTTACTTCTTCGCCGGCAGTTAAATCAATAGATGATCCTTGATTCATAATTCCTCGATAAGAAGTTACCGTGTTACAAGATTGCCCACTGTAGCTAGCAATCAGGGTACCTGCACTGTTTTTGATTTTGATACCGTCTACGTCACCGCAGTAACCATAGCGATAACCGCATCCGTAAGCAGCTTGCCCAGCACACGGTGTGCCTTGGGCTAGAATCGCATTACTCGAGAAAGCACCGAGCACCGTGATTCCATAGACGATGATTTTTTTGAAAAATGTAGTTTTTAATCTCATAGAATTTCCTTTCTTGTTTTGATTTGATGGCAATAAAGTAAAATTCTATCATTATTACTAAAGTTTTTAATAGTTAAATGCTATTTAATGACAAAAATTTAACAAATAACGACAATTCAACATTTTGATTTACAAAATATTGACATTGTACTAGTTGAAAACCTAATTTCAGGAAGAACGATCAGCGTTTCTTCTCTATATGTGCTTTGTAATGCCGTATTGCCCTAAAGATTCCTTTAGCAATTGCATCTTGACCTTCTTCTGATTGAAGATATTTCCTGTTTTCCGGATTTGTAATAAAACCTGTCTCAATCAAAATCGATGGCATCGAGGTTTTCCATAATACTAAAAATCCAGCTTGTTTAACTCCCCGACTGCGAATTGCCGATACTTTTGATGTTTCCTCCTCCACGTAGGTTGAGATTCTCAATGATTGATTCAAAAATGCATTTTGAACCATAGCAAAGATGATGTGACTTTCTGGGGAATTCGGATCAAATCCGCCATATGTTACATTATTCTTATAATCCTGTTCATAGACAATAGCTGAGTTCTCTCTTTTTGCTACTTGAAGGTTTCCGTCATTCTTATGGACCCCCATGAAATAAGTTTCACTTCCCTCCGGACTAGCACTCTTATTGGCGTTGCAATGAATGGATATAAATAAATCGGCTTCGTTTCGGTTGGCAATCACGGGGCGATCAGATAAGTTCACTGATTTATCAGCAGTACGTGTATATAATACACGCAAATCGGATATACTGTCCTTGAGATATTTTCCCACTTTCAGCGTTATTGCCAATGTAATGTCTTTTTCGTTTAAACCTCCAGAAATACTCCCAGGATCTGCTCCTCCATGTCCTGCATCTAGTACAATTGTTTGCACTTGGTCGATTTTCCGCAGCGGAGATTTCGCAGACGGCATAAAAGACAGTAATATTGCAACTGCAATCAAACGAGTCATGCCTTTATAAACGGATTTCACAGATTCAAAGTTGATGCGCTTTTGGGAAATATGCTAAAATTCGACAAAAAACATATCACGGTCGTTCTGTGGATATATATATGGTTGCTAGCACCCGAAGGATTATTTGCCCAAAACATTGAGTCCAAAGATTCATTGTCTAACATATCAGACACCTCAGTTAATCCGAATCAAAATCCCCAGAAAAACCCCAAAAAAGGCCTTTCAGAGATCATTGAATTCCATGCAAAGGACTCCATGAGTTTTAACTTGGCCGAAAAAAGAGTATTTCTTTACCGAGAATCAGACATTAAAAGTGCCCAAACCCACTTAAAAGCCTACGAAATTGACGTAGATTTAGTGACTAAAGAGTTATTTGCAAGAGGCACCATTGATTCAATGGGTCACTATATAGAAAAACCGGAGCTCCAAGATAAAGCCGATAAGTTCACTGCTGATAGCATGAGATACAACTCTTCGTCAGGCAAAGGAAGGGTTTACGGCTTGAAATTGGTTCAAGATCAGGCTTATATTCATTTGGGTACCGTTTTAAAACAAAACGACGGCTCATTCACAGGTGTTCAAGGTAAAATCACCACTTGTGACGCTGATCACCCCCACTTCTTTTTGAATTCGTCGAAAGTCAAAGTCATGCCCAATAACAAAGCGCTTTTTGGGCCAGCTAATTTAGTTTTCGCCGACATCCCCACTCCCTTTGCTCTTCCGTTTGGATTGGCTCCTTTGAAAAAAGGACAACAAAGCGGTTTAATCTTCCCAAGTGTTGGTTTCAATGGTGCCAATAGCAGTTTTTACATTCAAAATATTGGCTATTACCTCGGACTTGGACCCTACTCTGACTTGCAAATCAACTCCGATGCTTATTTAAATGGAGACTTCCGTTTGGGACTACAAACTCAGTATTTTAGAAGATATAAGTTCAGAGGGAATTTAGCGGTTCAATACAGCCGTTTTTCTAACGGTTACGATGAAGCATCACCACAATTTGCTAGAAATGCCGACTTCAATATTCGAAGTAATTTTAATATAGATCCAAAATTAATTCCAGGTATCACATTTAATGGAAATATTAATATTGTTACTAAAGGATTTAATCAAAGAAATAGTAGAGATTTAAATTCCTTAGCAAACAACCAATTCACCTCTAGTATCAACTACAGTAGAGCCTTTTTCAAGCGAAAACTGAATGTGAGCATGTCGGCCAGACACTCTCAAAATACGCAAAATGGGGATTTTAGATTGGAACTCCCTTCCGTAAATTTAGGCGTATCTAGTTTAACACCTTTTGCTTCCAAAATTGGAAATAACTCTAAATGGTATCAACAAATACGTTTAAGTTATTCTGGAGATATTGCCAATAATATTCAAACAAAAGATACCATAATATTTTCTGATAGATACATGGAAGCTTTTAATTCCTTGAGATCAGGAATGAGACACAGTATTCCAATCAGCACTAATTTTAAATTTTTCAATGGAATATTAAATTTTTCACCCAGCTTTAATTACAGAGAAAATTGGCACCTAAATGGTCAATTAAAATCTTGGGACACCGCCACTGACAAAGTTGTAAATCGCGATACTTTTGGATTTTTCAGACAATACGGCTACAACTTCTCAGGCAATCTAAAGACGAATATTTACGGTACTATTAACAATTTAAAAATTGGCAATCTACGAGCAATTAGACACACCATAACCCCTACTGTGGGAATGACTTACACACCAGAAATTGACCCTTTTAAACGCAATTGGACTCGCTCTTACACTGATTCTGGTGGACGGATTATCAATTACCAATTCTTCGAAAAAAGTCCCATTGGTAATTTAGTGCAACGCGAAAGTGGAAATATAAATTTTGGAATAAATAATAACTTCCAAGGAAAAAAAGTCACTAAAAAAGATTCTACTTCAAAAACTAATGTTGAAAAATTCAATATCATTGACCAATTAAATATTAGTGGAAATTACAACCTATTTGCAGACTCTATGAATTGGTCTGATATCAGATTATCATTCAACACGGTTGTTTTCAAAAAACTCAGAATCAATTCTAATGCTGGGTATTCTCCGTATGTTAGAACGGCTACCGGCAGAACCATCAATCAATTTGCATACAAAGAAGGCCAAGGTTTGCTCAGATTTAGAACGGCAGGAATCAACGTAAATACTACATTTTCAGCCTCTGATTTCAGCAAAGAAAAAGCCTCACAATCAGGCCAATTGAAACCAAAAAAACTCAATTCCGAAGAAGAACCCGAATTGCGAGACATCAACGTAAATCGCATGAATTATTACGATTTCAATATCCCTTGGAGCGTGAATTTTGCTTACATGATGAACTATAACGCCGAATCACAAACCCCTTCTAACAGATTATCTACAAGTCAGTTTACTGTTTCTGGAGATTTATCAATCACCGAAAACTGGAAAATTGGCTACCAAACTGGGTATGACTTCAGACGACGCGAAGTAGCAGCCTCATCCTTCAGTGTGGTTCGAAATTTACATTGTTGGCAGTTAGAGTTCAGCTGGATACCCAATGGATACGGTAAGCAATGGCTATTCACTTTAAGACCCGTAAGCAGATTGCTACAAGACTTGAAATTAAAGAAGAAAGTGATGTCTAATCCATTCTTGATGTAATAAACTTCCTTCAAACGCGTTATTGAAGTCATGAAGAATAAAAAATTCTTACAAATTATTGGTTTTCTTACTTTTCTTGGGACGTTTATACCGTTAAAATCCCAAGATCTCCCCAACCCTATTCACAGCCGAAAATATTATTACAATCATTTTGATTATCCACTAAATGGAATCAGAATTTCCACAAACAATGCTTTCTCTAAATGGTTAAGTGAACATTACTTTGAACCCACGAGTATTGCAGGTAAAATAGTAAACATTCATCAACCCTGGGGACACGACAGTATACAGCAAATTGTCAAGAACTTTGAAATCAGTCCGTTTTATTGTGCTTTTAGCGAAGTAACGAATAAAGAATATTGGGCGTTTGTCAATGATGATACATCTAGTTTCTTCAAACGTCAAAAATTAAGTCGCTCGTGGGTTTATCCAGACACCAATGTTTGGGTGACTGCGCTTACCTTCAACGAACCTTTTGTAAATTACTATTTCCAACACCCAGCCTACTCTGATTTTCCCGTTGTGGGAATTTCACAGTTCCAAGCAACCCAATATTGTAATTGGTTGGAAGATAAATTAAATGCTGAATTTAAGGGGCAGCTTCCTGAGGGATATAAAATTCAGGTAGATCTTCCAACTTCGGCAGAGTTTGTGCAATCTTCCGAAGCCATTGCAAAGCATTTTTACGCTACACTTTCTAAAAAAGAGAAGGCATTACTTTCAAAATATTTCGCTCGGGTACCATACAAACCGTTGTTCGGGTCATCACAATATTATGCCACGATTAATGCATTCAACAATCAAATTAATTTCGGACAAATAAGAGACGAACGATTGACATATGTTACAGATCAAAATTTCAATACCACAAATTCGGTTTTTCCCAAAAATTTAACCAATACTGAACTCTTAGGCAACGTGGCTGAGTGGACATCTTCCAGAGCTACAAGTAAACTTTACAACGATCTCGAATGGGTATTAACCCTACCCTCGGTGGAAGGCAATGGCGAAGGAAAATTGATTCCAAATCCAGATTACACGGTCCCCCCAGAAAAATTAAGTGGTCTTTTATATAAAGAATCTGATTTATGGCAACATTTTGCTGTAAAGGGTGGCTCCTGGGCAGACGAGTTCCACTATTTAAACCCAGAAGCAGTTCAAATTCACCGCGGCGATTACCACAGCGCTAGAATTGGCTTCAGAACGGTTATCAGGATAGTACGTGGTCAATAGACTGTAGTCGGTAGTCGGTAGTCGGTAGTCGGTAGTCGGTAGTCGGTGGTCGGTAGTCGGTAGTCGGTAGTCGGTTACCCGTTACCCGTTACCCGTTACCCGTTACCCGTTACCCGTTACCCGTTACCCACTACCTGTTACCCGTTACCCGTTACCCACTACCTGTTACC
>CAYPBJ010000056.1:0-6041 GCA_964408945.1 uncultured Rhizobium sp.
AATTTCGCCTATCATTTCGGAGATAAAATGGGCAAACGAATGCTGGGTGCATTTTGGTCCCTGTCGCTACTGTTAACCTTCATCCCTTTTATTTATTGGCGTTCAGGCTTGATAGACCCAATATTTAACCTATTCATTGTCATGGCTTTATACCAATGGCACAACATTATACAGGCTTACCTCAAGGAAGAACGCACCCCATTGTATTATCTTCTTTTGGGCGTGTTCTTGGGACTCGCATTCCTTACCAAAGGACCAGTAGGTATAATGATAACGGGATTGGTTATTCTCATTGTAACCATCCATAACGGTAAATGGCACTTGATTTTCACTCCTCAAATTTTATTGTCTTTTTTGGGATTATCACTCATTCTGTCCATTTGGGTTTTGCCTCTTTTGCAATCAAACGGTTCTGAATTTTTTGTGAAATTCTTCCAATATCAAGTTGATCTCATGCAGGGTCAGTATTTTGAATGGCACAATCAGCCTTGGTACTACCATATTGTTGTGTTATTTTTCCTTGCCTTCCCAGCTTCAGTTCTTGGTTTGCCTCACCTTTTCAAAAATCGCATTATGGATAGAAACGTGGAAGATTGGCATTCCATCATGCGCGTTCTATTTTGGGTTGTATTGATTTTCTTTAGCATTGTATCTACAAAGCTCATTCATTACAGTTCATTGTGTTGGTGGCCACTCACCTATTTTGGGGCTTATCAAGTGTATGTGGTACACACCAATCGCTGGAAATTCCCTTACGCATTGAATTTGGGCGTATTCTTATCCGGATTGGGCATTGCCTTAATTCTATGGGCATTGCCGTTAGCGGTGACATACAAGCCCTTCATTTCCTCTTTAAATTTAAAACTTGACCCTTTTACTTCGAGTATACTCAATGACGCACCCATTTGGAATTGGACAGTGTTCATTCCTGCATCGCTGTTCACGGTTTGGTGGTTGTATTGGATGCTCCTTTCCCTTTTAAAAAAATCTCCCTCTCCTGCCTATTTATTTGTTATTAGTGGACTTACATCGTTAATGGCGAGTATTACCTTACTTCCTGTCGCTGCAGATTCTTTACAGGGAAATCTCAACAGGATGATCAAATCTGAAGTTTCGAAAGGTCATTTTCTTGAAACTTGGTACTTCAAAACTCACGCGCTCTATTTTTATGGTCGTTTCACTCCCGATGATTTCAAAAGGCTCAATCCCGAATGGCCAGCCCCCAAAAACGAATGGTATCCCAAACAATCCAACAGAAGATCTCATGCTCAAAATCCATCCAAAAATGGAAATGATATCAGAGTAATCACGCGCTGTGATTGGGAAGCAGACTATTTCTTTGCAGAAAAATTCACCCCTGAAAAACAGCTTTCTGGATACATCCTTTGGAAACCAAAAACCAAGCGTTAACAAACTCTTATCGTTAAAAATTTGCTTTTTTAGGTTTCCCCGCCTACTTTTGACTATCTCCGTATGAAGTTTGATAGTGTAAGTTTAGTAGTTTCTGATTGGGAATACGGAGCAGCAACGGCCGGTACCTCTAAAGGTCCCGAAACCCTCATTGAAGTCTGTTCAAATTCCCAAATGTCCTTTTTCACCCAATTACCAAGGGTAACAATTTCTCAAAATTTAGATGATTGGGACGTTAATACCATTCAATTGCCTTATTTAAAACGAGGAGTTCCGTTGCTAAACCATATGCGAAAACTATCTGACACGATAGAATCTATTCGTAAAGACAACAATAACATTATCTTATTGAGTGGTGACCACAGCAATGCCGTTGGTGGAATTGCCGGATTTTGCAGAAACATCAATCCTCAACGTGCTGGTGTAGTTTGGATAGACGCTCATTTAGATCTTCATTCCCCTTATACTTCCCCTAGCGGAAATGTACATGGTATGGCTTTAAATACGGCCCTTCAATCTGATAATATCATCAATAAAGAGCATGACATTGACCAGAATTGTATTTCATTGTGGAACGAGATCAAATCTCTTAAAAACAACGACTGTATTCCCGCTTCAAACATCGTTTTCATTGGGATTAGAAGTTTCGAAGATCAAGAAATAGCCCTAGTCGCTGACGAAAATATCAAAGTAATTTACGCCCACGAAATTCACGAAAAAGGCATTGAATGGGCCATAACTGAAGCACAAAACCACCTTCAAGATAAAATTGACCACCTATATGTCTCTTTCGATGTAGATTCCCTAGATCCCGAAATCTCTAGAGGTACAGGCACCCCTGTTGAAAACGGATTACAAAAAGATCAAGCCATAAAGCTCCTCAACCATTTCTATCACCTCCCCCAAACCGAAGTCCTCGAAATCACAGAAATTAATCCATCCTTAGACACTGACAACAAAATGTGTAAGGCAGTTTGTGAGATCTGGAGTGCGGTTGTTGGTTGACGGCTTCGCCGGAGTCTTTGTGACTTTGGGACTCACGCTTCGCTAGGACTCACGCTATGTTAGGACTTGCGCTATGTTAGGACTTGCGCCTTCGGCGCTGCTTAGCGGCAGAACCGCCGCTGAAAGCTGAGTACTGACCGCTGACCGCAAAAAGCTGACCGCAAAAAGCTGACCGCAAAAAGCTGACCGCTGATCACCGAAAACCGTTCACCGAAAACCGTTTACCGATCACCGATCACCGTGTCCCAACAAAAACGCAACAGTATCTACTCCATCAGCGTAGTCAGAAAGTAATGGACATTGAGCTGTTCCAAAGGGTAGAATATGGGCAATAGACGGTATGTTTGAAAGATTGGAAACCACGCATTGAATTAAATCTTGGTTCTGTAAAATTTCTTGAGATACCTCACCGATATCATCGTAATACGAATAATTCAGAATGCCTACAGGTGAATGAATTTGAGTGCGTTCATTCATTAGGATGTAACCAGCATCAATGTGCGGATCTAAATTCATCAAAAGCAATGCTTTATGATAGTTGTAGTTATTGGCGTATTTGTTGTGAAACAGGGTATCAGCAAAGTGTTGCTCCCAAACGTCAAAAAGCGGCTTATATTCAAAACCACGGGGTAAAAATACCTTAGTTACATTCCTACAACCCAATCCGAAGTGTTGAAAAACATCCAGTCCTAAATTAATGTAATCCTTTTCGTTGAGTTGATCTTGGGGACCTAAAACGGCTACGCTGTTTCGATTGTTGCGCAATAGATGAGGTATGTGTCTGAAGTAATATTCGAAATATCGAGCAGAATTGTTGTTTCCAGTAGCTATGGCGGCGTCAATGCCTTTGAGTTGCTCAACAAATTCAACAGAATTCCAAATTCCATTTTGTTGAAGCAGTGTAATCCAATCAGTTATTAACCATTTCATTAGGGTTTCATCATCAGAAGACGGCTTAAGCCACACGGTATAACCACATAAAACGCCACATAAAACATCGTGAAGTCCCACCAACGGAATATTTCCTGCTGCGATAACTCCTAGTTTTTTGTCCGAATTTTGAGAAATCTCATCAAAGTTATAATGACTGAGCCACTGCGCTGAAGAAGAATCATTTAATGAATGCAGCCATCCGTCCAAAGCAACTTGAATGTTTTTTTGAGTAAACCATGGATTCTTTATTTCGGCAAGTCTCAATACTTCCTCCTGAAGAGATAGTTTTTCGACGGATAGCTTTAAAAGTTGAAGAATCTGATTTTCTCTAGTCATTCTGCAAAGATACGATCGCTAAAATGTAACTTTGTGAGGTATGAACTTAAAATCGGGTTTATTTTTTGCATTTTTCGCAACTCTAACAGCTACAACATTTGGACAAAGTAAGTGGTTTGTAGCAGCAAATGCGGGCGCGGTTATATCTAAAACGTCCACTAGCGATACTCTGGCAAATCCTTTTACTACCCGAAATCGAGGCGGCATTTACGGTTATCTGCAAGGTACATACGATTTGAGCAAGGCCAGTTCTTTGAACTTTAAAGTAGGATATTTAGGCACCGGTTTTAGAATCAACAACGACACTATGCCTGCCAATGGCATGATTAAACAGCCAGTAAATATGTTAAGTACTTCTTTGGGTATATCCTTTAGGCAAAGATTTAGCACAGGAAGTTTCATTACTGAGAACTTCGGTATTGCCTTAAACCAGCAATTGGGTGGGAATTTGACTGACACCATATACAATCAATCCAAAAATGCCAGGTATAGAATTGTGCATGACAATATTGTCAAGACTTTTCCTGCTTTTTACTTGGGATTTGGGATGGGTGGAAACACCGAAGAGGGGCATAGATACGAGTTCACGGTTTCTTATCAGCAACCCTTTGCAACTGCCCGACAGATGCGTGTTGAATACGGAGAATTCTACAATCAAAACTTTCCATTAACCTTCAGAGGCGGAAATCTGCAAGTAGGCTTCACGTTCTACTTTAATTTCGGAGCATTAGAGAAATCGCAGGATTATTTTTATTGAGACGGTGATCGGTTATCGGTAAACGGTGATCGGTTATCGGTGATCAGCCGGGAACGATTTAGTTTGGAGTTTAGAGTGTAGAGTGTAGCTCTCACCTCTCACCTCTCACCTCTCACCTCTCACCTCTCAGCTTTACACTCTAAACTCTAAACTCTCCCCTCTGAACTATCCCCATTTCAACCCCATCAGTTATAATGAATTTGTAACTGACAATCGTTTTTCAATGAGTTCTTCACCAGAGCCAGACAAGGCTTCGCCGCGTGAAACTCCAATCTTCTCTACAATATGAGCTGCATCGTATACTTGTTTTTCCTCTTCAGAAATACTTATTGGATTGTTTGCTGCTGGTCCAACTGGACCAACGGCAGGGACGGAATTTGGTTGATTGGCCTGTCCTGTATTTGCCAAAGAAACTGGTACTTGGGCAGTTATTGGTGTTGAAGCAGTATTTGGTTGATTAGCCTGCCCTGTGTTTGACGAAGAAACTGGCACTGGGGCAGTTACTGGTGTTGAGGCAGTATTTGGTTGATTAGCCTGCCCTGTGCCTGTTTCTTCAGCCTTTACAGCCTCAATAACCTTATCGACATCCGTAACCGAAACACTTCCAAGTGATTTTACAATTTCTTTTGCAACAGATTTTTTTGATATTTTATCTGTTGATTTTAAATTAGTTTGATTGGCCTGAACTGCATTTGTGGGTGGGCTTGTTGGTGGTACTGGGGTTGAGGCAGTATTCTGTGGAGAATTCTGCGTTGCATTTGTAGATGGGCCGATTGGTGGGACTGTAGACGCGGCAGTGTTTGATAGAGTATTCTGTGCAGCAGCTTTTTGCAACTGTCTTTTCTTGTAGTAATTCCGACCCATTTTTGCCAATTTGATGGCTCCCATAGTTCCGCCAATTACTCCAGCAGCGATTGCAAGCGGCAATCCGCCTCCAGCTGCAATACCAGCAATGGCGAGAGAACCTCCCACTATTTTCAACGCTGAAAATGCCATCCTCTGATATTTTTTGTTTTTAACAAAACTTAACCATCCCTTACCTATTTTTGATTTCGGTATGAATTTTCGGTGTTTTAACCAATTTTTGCCATCCATGACCAAATTATATCCACCTTGAAGAATAGTCAAACCTCCAGAAAGACCACCTAAAACATTGGATAATAATGTTGTCCCCGCAGCGCCCGCTGCCGCGCTGATTTTTACCCCAGAAGATATAGTCGTTAGAGCACCTTTTAAAAACGACACTAATCCTTCTTTTTTGCTTTCATTGCCTAATTTAACACCTGCTAAATCGTTTTTCTTTTTTGAATCTGCTTCTCTTTTTCTTCCACGCTTAATACTATTAATACTCGTGAACATTGTTATTATCCCCATTAAACCGGAGACTGAACCTATAGCTAGATCTGCTTGATTTGTACTCTTGCTCAAATCACCTACTTGTTCTTTAATACCTTGCTCATCACCAGATTGATTTGTCGATGTTCCTCCTGTTGTTGACTCCTGACCAACTGGAGAACCAGTTGTTCCTGTTCCTGTAGTTGTTTCGGTTGTCGAGGTTCCTCCTGTTGTCGACTCTTGACCAACCGTAGAACCAGTTGTT
>CAYPBJ010000057.1:0-5421 GCA_964408945.1 uncultured Rhizobium sp.
TTTGTAATATAAATAGTACAATAAGAGATTCTCATTTCAACAAAGCAGGAGTAGGGTGTAAATTTCTATTCGTCACAAAAAATATCTAATTAATACTAAAATTAGTATTAATTTGTACCAAAAATGATAATAAAAAGAGAACATTAAACCTGTTTTTTGAAGAATGCAAATACAACGGATTATCAATTTGAATTGTCTAGATTTCCACGTTTACCCATGCGAATGTAATTAGTGAAATCCATTAGACTCATCATATCGCTAATTATATTGACTTTAGCCGCTAAGGCTAAGGCACAATACACCTATGCTTTGTATGGTGGAACGGTATATTTCTACCATGACTCAACGCAGCCGTTCAAAGAACAAGATCATTTCACCTACATCTACAGTAAAACAGATCAGACCGTTAGGATTACCAATTTCAGGAATTATGATTCTTCTGTTTTTGTTAAGGCAAATACAAGTGCATACATTCGAATTCCAAGATTATTGTTGGCGGCTCCTCTTTACTTTGCCGGAACAATAAATGAGAGAGGAATGTATATTCTTGCTAAAGAACCCTTGTTGATTCATCACTTATCGTTGATTGGAAGGATTCCAATCCTTTCAGATCCATATATTTTGGGATATGCCGGTTCCTATCAAGTTTTGGAAAAAGAACAATGCGGTTCCACGTACACCTTATATTATACAAACGCTCTATCTCATTATGAATTTTCTCCGGTACCCCAACAAAAGGCGTATGCATACTCATTTACAACAATGGCTTTTGATGATAGCACTTGGGTAGATTTTGACCTTGAATTCAATTCCCAATTGGGAAGAAAGTTCAGTGTTTTATTGCGAAAAGGAGAGATAATAAAATTATCTCAATTAAAACTCGCCGAAAATACGTCCTACTTTGCTCCCTATAAAATGGGCGAGTCAAAGATCACTTCCCGAGATTGTAAAAAAAAGATTGCCGTGTTTTCTACAAATTTTGGTCGTGGAATTGAAAAAAATTCGAATGCATATAACAACGATCGAGTTACATATCCAGCTTTTGGAGTTGAGATTGAACAATTACACCCATCCAACAAATGGGGTTATGAGTATCTATTGGTATCAGACGGTAAATCATTCAAAGGCAATACCTACCACATCAAAAACATAGGGGTTAATGAAATCCGATTCAACGGTAAATTGGTCAAGTTTACCCAAGATACCTTGATCTTTGATACCCTATTCAATCGATCGCTGTTGATACAATCCAAAAAACCCATCATGGTCATGCAGCACGTTTCAGGTGCTATGAATTTATCTGTATTCGGAGCTCCTGACGATAAGATATTTGCCAATGTCATGGATATGACCAATTCACCACCCACACACAACCTCATCAAAGAGATCACGGTTCCCATTCCCAGCAGGGTAGGTACCAACCTCATCAACAGGGTGGTGTTTTTTTCGCCCAACAACCGAAGAATCACCATCAACGGCAAAACCACCCTGTTGACCAAACAAAACAAGGGCATCTACTACGGCTCCATTCAGTATTCAGATACGGTGTTAAACATCAAGTCAACCACAGGTTTTAACGGTTACATCATTCACACCGGCGCCAACGATACCAACGGTTATTTTATTGAAAGAAGTTCGCCCCATCACCGCTCCGGCGTGTTTACCATCGGCAATTCGTGGGACACGCTTCAACCTCGCATTCGGGTGAATGGGCAAGGGGTTCATTGGCTGGGTGTAGACGATACGGGCACCGTAGAGGTGTGCCAAAACACCGCCGCACTTTTTGAGCTGGAGACCGGCTGGCAACAAACCAAAAAACTGCGTACCAGTTTGAATGACAGCTTTTTGCATCAACTTGATAGCTTTCAGCACCTGTTTAAAGATACCGGACTATTCATCCTGAAGTTTGATTTTGAATACGACGAACACGCTTGCGACAGCGGAGTAAAGCACCGCGTCAGCCGCCGCATCAGGGTGGTTCTTCCGCCGCAAAAGTTGCCCTTTTCAGACACTTTGTTATGTCTTGGGGACACTTTAAAGGTTCAGTCTTCCGCAGATCCCGAAGTGCGAACCCAATGGAAGAGCACCCTAACAACCCTCTGCGATACCTGCCGATGGCTCAACTATGTGCCGCTTCCGGGCCAGCCCAATATGCTGACCCTCACGCTTCGCCGCAACAGTTGTCCCAACCTTCTTGATACCTTGTGGGTTCGCACCTACGACTCCCTTCAAATTCAAGTCCCAGAGCCAACCTATTATTGCTATGGACAAACGTTCCGGTTCCAGTTCAACGAAATGGGAGGCGACTCATCGCGCAGAGCCTTACACCATTACTGGGACTCAGACACCTTCACCACCGCTGACCTGAACAAACAGATCGCCCGTTATTCAGACACCCTAACCTCAGTTCTGACCGATGCTTGCAATCATCCCAACGATACCCTCATTCAGGTCATTTCGGTGCGCGACTCGCTAAACATCTCAGGTCCATCAGATACCCTCATTTGCCACAATGAGTGGGTTTATCCGGCCAGATGGTATTCAGCCAGCGGCGGACTAAAACCCGGCCTTCGCTGGGTGGACTCACTAACAGGCGCATCACTGCCAGACAGCATCCAAATCACCCAAGATCAAACCTGGCTCATCATCGCCTCCGATGGTTGTTCACCCGACTACCAAAAAACGGTTCACATTCAAGCCGCAGACAGTCTGTCACTCAAGGGGAAAGAACTTATAGAAGGCATCCGCTGTTGGCTGGACTCGCTGACCGCTTCGTTGGAAGCAATCGGCGGCCGCCCCGCATACCAATGGAACATCACCCGCCCCAACTCTGATACATTCTCTGCGAGCGGCAATGCACTCCCTTCAACCACATGGACGCAATACGGTACCTACAAAATCCATATAAAAGATGCATGCAATCAAGAGCTTTTAGAACAAATCACCGTATCTCCATCCCAAAAAATCAGCAGCGTCATTGCATCGATCGATAGCGCTTGCAGTCGCAAGCCCCTGCAACTTCAGGTGAAATCAAAGGTCAATGCCTATCCTGCTTGGGCGCAAGTCGCAGATGCAACAGGGGTTGTGCTGGCTCAAAAATCCCTAACAGACAGCCTTGAAGTCATTGAGCTTGGACCCACAGATAGCAAAACGTTCACGGTCACGCTGCAAGATGCTTGTCAGTTCACAGACACAGTTCGGGTGCTGGTAAACTACCTTCAAAAACCGTCGCTGAACCTAGACAATCCGCTGCAATTGTGCGCCAAAGAAGTCCTAGATCAAGACTACCAATGGCAGCACCTTCGCTGGAACACCTCATTGGAATGGACCTTGCCCTCAGGGGTTCAAAATCAGGGCGGCAAACTGCTGGGAAATCCCTCCAACGGCTCTCAGATATCCATCAAAATCAGCGATCCATGCTTTGGTGATACCTCAATAATCATCGCCATTCATCGCTTCTCAGAGATTGTCACGCTGCCGATGGATTCCATCTTCTGCACGGGCGAAAAAATAGATCTTTATCCCCTCTACTGGAAGGACACCCAACAGCAAATCGGAAAGTACATACAGTTGAAAAAGCTCAACGACGGACAGTCGCTGACCATCCCCAAAATCATCACCGGAAAACGAGTGCACACGGACAGTCTGCGCATTGCCTATGCAGACACGCATAGGTTGGGACTGGAAGTTCAAAAGCGAAACGGTCAGACCTGCGCGGTTTGGAGTCAAAAAATCCGTGTGGTAAACACACCGGTCGCTGACTTCATGGTGGATTTGGAGCCATTGGTTCAGGGCAAGAAGTTCAGCACCATCAATCGGTCGCAGTACGCCAACCGCTACACCTGGACGGTAGACGCGGTCAAAAAGGGCAATCAAACCAACATTGAGCACACGTTAACAGACACCGGATGGTCAGAAATAGGCTTGTGGGCCTCAAACGAATGGGGCTGCATAGACTCCATCAAGCAGCTTTACCGCGTTGAACGTCCCACGAAAGCATACTATCCCACGGCATTCACACCAAACGGAGACGGCCTCAACAACGTGTGGCATCCCCAAGGCGACAACATAAAGAGCTATAAAATCAGGATTTACACCCGCTGGGGCGAAAAGGTCTTCGACGGCGGCGAGAACGAACCCTTCACGGGCATCTACCAAGGCGAACCCCTCATGGAAGGCGCCTACGTAGCGGTCACAACCATCAAAGACATCCAAAACCAAACCCACCAAGAAAACCAAGTCATCGTTCTCATCCGCAAGCCGGAGTAGGGGGTGGGATTGTTACTGCTTATTGATACAATCTAAAAATTTGCCAAAGCAATAACCTTACAATTTGCATGAATTTTTCTGATTTCAACACAAATGCTTTGCTGAAAGCTACACAACTATACGGAACGGGCAAAACTAAGCGCACTTTAAAATCAATCCTCCGAGATCAACTACAAAATGCCTGATTTTACCCATAAAGAACCAAATGATATTTAAACCTTATCCTGGTACCTTTTCCCAAGCTTCTTGGTACCTTTTGGGAGATAATCATTCACAAAGAATTGTTATTTAACACTTTACGCTTTGGTGCGTCTTAGTACCTTCTTGCTTCAATTCTAGTCCCACCCAACAAGAGCTTTCCTTTTAATGATGTTTTATATCTTTGTAACTTCGAACTAGGTTTATCGGGGATTGTTCTTTCTATAAGCCCTTCTCCAATCAATGGAAGGATGTATCTATCACGAAAAGAGCTGCGGTTATTATATTTAAGAAAAACAAGAAGCTCATCCATTGATGCGGGTTCCAAACAAAGCACCAAGAGCTGCATCAAGTAAAGACCCTTTTTTCCCAAGAACTTGGTACCTTTTTCCGACCATCCTGGTACCTTTTCCCAACTTTCAGCTCTTAAATCTGAATGAAAAATTTGAATTTCTGAAAAATGAATAATACCTTTGTAAAACAGTGCCCCATTATACCTGGCTATAATGCAGCACTTTAAAACAGGAAACACGGTACCCAGCATGCAAATGTTGGGTATCTTTTTTTACGGAGTAATCATAAGTTTTACTTCAACCATAACGACCCCAGCCCCTAGTCGCTCGTCCCTAGACCCTCGACCAACTACCAACTACTATGTACCAAGGACCAGGTACCACGGACCAGGTACCAAGGACCAGGTACCACGGACCAGGTACCAGGTACCATGGACCACGGACTACCGACCACGGACTATGGACTACGGACTACCGACCACAGACTACCGACCACGGACTACCGACCACCGCCCACAGACTACCGACTACCGACCACGGACTACGGACTACCGACCACGGACTACCAACTACCAACTACCAACTACCGACAACACCTTTTTCGCCTCCGCCAACCTCACATTCAACATCCAAACATGCGGCATTTCGGGGAATTCGTATA
>CAYPBJ010000058.1:0-5347 GCA_964408945.1 uncultured Rhizobium sp.
GATCAAGTCTTACAAAAGCACTTATATCCACAGAGCCGTTGGAAAACCCAAGTTGATCAGGGGCTCGGCCACCAAGAATCAACATGGCGGAAGCAGTTTGAAGACAATGTAAACTTCTTATTGACCCCATAAAATCACCATTTCGTTGACGTGCATGTTGTTGTTTTGAAATAAACATCGTAATATTGCAATGTTGCTTTGGTAGTCAATAGTCCGTGGTCCATAGTCCATAGTCGATAGTCCGCAGTCCGCAGTCCGTGGTCCGTAGTCCGTGGTCCGTAGTCCGTGGTCCGTGGGCTGAAGCTAGGTACCAACTACCAACTACCAACTACCAACTACCAACTACCAATTACCAACTACCAATAAAAAATGGGTCTAACCAAAACTGAACTATTCACCCAAGAGCAAAATCAACTCGCTCAGATTGCGAAAACAATTGCGCACCCCGCGAGGATTGCCATTTTGCAATACCTTATAAAAGCACAGTCTTGCATCAATACCAATTTGGTGCAGGAAATAGGATTGGCGCAGCCTACCATATCTCAGCACTTGCGAGAATTGAAGGAGGCCGGAATCATTAAAGGCACGGTTGAAGGCGCATCTATGAGCTATTGCATTGACCCAGATCGATGGATGGAAATTCAGAGTTTGTTTGAGCAGTTCTTTCAAAATATCCCCCGAAATAATCAAAATAATTGTTGTTGAATATGAAATTATCAGACCTTAAAACCGCGTTGAGTTACCTGAATAAGGTAGAGTTTTTGCTCCCGAATGGGGAAGTGATACCCCCGCATTTTCATGTGACCGAAGTGGGAAGCGTGACCCGTAAGTACATTGATTGCGGCGGAACCAAGCGCGAAGAATCTGCCGTAACCATGCAACTTTTCGTGGCCACCGATATAGATCACAGACTCAGTCCTCAAAAGTTTTTGTCGATCCTGGAGATGGCTGAAAAAGATTTGGAATTGGAAAACACGGAGGTTGAAGTGGAATACCAAGGAAAATCAATTGAAGTGTATAACCTACAATTTGTTAACGGTCAATTAAAATTGAAGCCCACATTTACAGATTGCTTGGCAAAAGACCACTGCGGAATTCCCGTACTTGAATCATCTTCAACCAGTTGCACCCCGGGGTCCGGATGCTGTTAAATCATTGAATATGTATTTTCAACTTGAACAAATCTTGGAGCTACCCATTTCCGATGAACGCAAAGCGGTGATTGAGCCTTTGCGTATTTATTTGAAAGAGCAACTCGAATTGGAAAATCCCATAAGGCTGAATTTTATCTGTACACACAACTCACGCCGAAGCCAATTTGCTCAGGTTTGGGCGCATGTTGCAGCGCATCATTACCATTTGCCTATTCAGTCGTTTTCTGGGGGAGTTGAGGTCACTGCATGTAATACAAGAACGGTTGGTGCTTTGAAGAGATTTGGATTTCGGGTTGAATCTGCTGGACGCGACAATCCGCTTTACAGGGCATTTTTCAGCGACGATGCTGAACCCATTCGACTATTTTCCAAGTTATACGACGATGCCGAAAATCCTCAGCAACGCTTCGCGGCGATCATGACCTGTTCTCACGCTGATGAGAATTGTCCGTATTTGCCTTCGGCAGATGTTAGAATTTCCCTGCTCTACGAAGACCCTAAAGCCTTCGATGATACACCGCATGAATCACAAGCATACACCGAGCGCTCATTGCAGATCGCATCGGAAATGTTTTATGCGTTTAATGGGTTGTAGTCTTAGGTCTGTGGTCCATGGTCCATGGTCCATAGTCCATAGTCCATAGTCCATAGTCCATGGTCCGAAGTCCAACTACCAACTACCAACTACCAACTACCAACTACCAATTTTTATGAATAAAAAACTATCATTCCTAGACCGTTATTTAACCCTGTGGATTTTCCTAGCAATGGCTGTGGGAGTCTTATTGGGTTACGCTTTTCCAAGTGTTTCAACTGCCATTGAATCAATGTCAGTGGGTACAACCAACATTCCTATTGCCGTTGGATTGATCATCATGATGTTTCCGCCGCTAGCAAAAGTCAATTATCAACTGCTGCCCACGGTGTTTAAAAACACCAAAGTGTTGGGAGTATCGTTGTTGTTGAATTGGATCATTGGTCCCGTTTTGATGTTTGTTCTAGCTATGGTTTTTTTGCCAGATATGCCAGAATATCGAGCGGGTGTAATTTTGATTGGATTGGCTAGATGTATAGCCATGGTGCTGGTTTGGAACGACTTAGCCGATGGGAGCAAAGAGTACGGTGCCGGTTTGGTAGCTTTGAATAGTGTTTTCCAAGTATTTGCGTACTCGTTTTATGCCTGGCTTTTCATGACCAAAATTCCGCAATGGATGGGTTACGAGGGAATGGCCATTGATATTTCCATTGGCCAAATTGCTGAAAGCGTGGGGATTTATTTGGGTATTCCTTTTTTACTCGGAATTATTGTCAGACAACTCGGTATAAAATTCAAAGGAAAAGAGTGGTTTGAGACGCGGGTGATTCCCAGAATTGCCCCATTTACCCTGATTGCGTTACTTTTTACCATTGTGGTCATGTTTTCGCTCAAGGGTGAAAATATCATAGAACTTCCCATGGATGTGGTTCGAATTGCAGTGCCTCTTTTGATTTACTTTGGACTGATGTTCTTGGTTGGATTTGTGGTTACTCGTTGGACAGGTGCACCTTACGATCAACAAGCTGCCGTTGCATTCACCGCTGCGGGTAACAATTTTGAACTTGCCATTGCCGTGGCTGTGGCTGTTTTTGGATTGGGATCCGGACAAGCCTTTGCAGGGGTGATTGGCCCACTAGTTGAAGTGCCTGCGTTGATATTATTGGTGGGAATCGCCAAAAAATTCAAGTAAAGACCACTTTTTTTACGTTTATTACAACAAATAGAGGCGTTTTGACGTCTATATTCGTAGGCTCAACGTTGATTTTATTTAAAGTCCTTAAATATCGATATATTATTGCTTTAGCTTTTCTATTGGAAGGGTTTTCACTCGGTGCTCAGAACATTCCCACCAACGGGCTGCTTGCATATTATCCGTTTTCGGGCAACGCAAACGATGCCAGTGGAAATGCGCAAAATGGAACCACTTACAACGTAAGTGCTACCAAAGATCGTTTCGGAAATGCAAATTCAGCTTATTCTTTCGGTGGAAATCCAACGGGAGGGGCATCCTATATTAGCATCCCCAGCAACAACATCCAAACAAATAATTTCAGCTATTCTGCTTGGTATTATACGGATGTCGCATTGGCAAATAATTCATTGCAAGTGATATTGGATGTTTCTGATGGACAAACATTTTCAGGGCAGGCATTGGGTATAGCGAGCAACCTGTTTTCAATGTATTCTGGTCCATCGGCATTGGCATTCAATCAAGGTTCAACCACGCCCATCGCATTGTCTCAAAAGAAAACTTTCGCTACCGGTAAATGGGTGCACGTGGTGTTGACTCGGGCCGATAAAAAAATCAAACTCTTTGTTAATGGGAAGATTGTTGATAGCAGTTCATCAGCGAGCACTAAATTGCCGCAATACGGTTCAGGAACAGTAACGGCCCGGATAGGGTTGAAGGTTGATAATACTGCACCTGCTATCGGAAATATTGATGATGTAGGCATTTGGAACAGAGAATTGAGCGTCTGTGAGATTGAGCAATTATTTGCCAATTTCGATGGCAGTTACACACCCAAAAAAGGAGTTTCAAAAGCCATTTTACACCGCGCTTGCTTGGATAGAGTAAACAGCGAGTTAACACTAGAATTAACACCGTCTCAAGATACTTCTGGTCATTTTCAAGAATATAAAGTTTGGGGAAGAGACAATGCTTCGGGCAGTTTTCAACTGCTCTCAATAAAAAGTGTAAGAAATCAATCAGCCTTTACTTTTACCTTGCCCAACAACAAAAAATGGGAATTATACGTGTCTAGTTATAGCGGTTGCTTGAAAATCGATTCGGTAAATTCCAATCGAATTTGGATTGATGATAAGGCGCCTGATTATGTGGAGCCAGACAGTGTCAGTGTAGAAGATGCCACTCAACAATTGATTGCCGGATGGTCTAAGCCTGCTGACACTGATATATTGGGTTATTCCATGTTCAAAGTTGACAATCAAAATACTTTGATTGACGAGAAAAATGTGTTGAATTATCGTTTCTTGAAATCTGATTTTGATGTAACCACCTCAAATAACAGATTGGCGATAGCCGGTTTTGATAGTTGCAGAAACGGCGGGGTGATTTCCGCAGATCATTCTCCAGTTTTGTTGTCGGCAAACTTGTCAAATAAGTACCAGTGCGATCGTAAGTTGAATGTTTCTTGGAAGGAATATAAGGGTTGGTTATTCAGCAAACATCAGCTAATTATAATCGATGCGGTTACAGGCGCCAAACTTTTTGATTCTTCGTTTGCACCCGGATCAACCAACTATATTTGGACCCTTCCCAAGTTGGGATTGCAAATGAAAATTTGGGTCCGCGCTTACAAACAGACAGGATCAATTACCAGCACTTCAAACAGGAAAGACCTGATTGCTTATGATGTAGGAGTTCCTTCAAGTCCCACGGCACTTTATTACACATCCGTCGAAAATGAACCCAAAATTGAATTATCGGGCTTCGCCCAAATTGGCGATAGTTGCGTGATTCGCTATCGCGAAAAGTCAAGTTCCATTTGGTTGTTGGGTTCTAGCATAGCTACTTCCCCCGGAAATATTTCTTGGTTGTTTAATTCAGCAAATGCTTCAGCCAAGGAATACGAGTTTCGGTTGGTTCGTTATTCTGGATGCGGTGAACCGGCCGATTCTTCCAACGTTTCAAGCAATATTCTACTAAGAAAAAATGGAAATCAACTTCAATGGAACCCACCTGCTCATTTTCAGAATTTGGGAATTTCTTATCAATATGAAATTCAACGACTTGAATTGGGTTCTTGGGTGGTAAAAGCAACTGTGACTGGCACAAATTTCACCCCAACTGATCTGGGTGTGAGTACTTATCGAGTGAGGGCTATCACGAGCAATTCTATGCCTCTTGGGAAGAATTGGAGCCATTCCAACAGCCTTCTTTTTGACGGGGGATTTGATTCCAGCCTACTTGATACGTTCTTTATTCCAGATGCATTCACGCCGGAAGGAGTGAATCCCATATTCAAAGTAGTGAATCAAGCTGTATTGCCGGGTCAAGCCCGAATGTTGATTTTCAATCGTTGGGGTGAAGTTATTTTTGATGGCGATGCCTTGGAAGGTTGGAACGGCCAAGTCAACGGCCAATACGTTAGCGATGGAGTATATGTTTATCTAATCAACGCTCGCTACAGAA
>CAYPBJ010000059.1:0-5340 GCA_964408945.1 uncultured Rhizobium sp.
CTGGAAACTGGGTGGTATAACTTCCATTTCCCACCTTAATGGTTTGGGCGTTGACTGCCGAAATTGAGGCGAGTAATGTTAGGATTAGTAGTTGGTACATGGTATTTGGTAGGTTACGGGTAGCGGGTAGCGGGTAGCGGGTAGCGGGTAGCGGGTAGCGGGTAGCGGGTAGCAGACTATGGGCCACGGACTATGGACTATGGACTATAGACTACGGACTACGGACTACGGACTACGGACTACAGACTACGGACCAACGACCAACTACCAAATATAGTTATTATTGTGAAAAGTACAATAATTGGCAATAAAATTCAATGATTTACGTTTTAGGGCTATGCGGATAATTTTTGGAATCATTGGGTTGATGGCTCTGAGTTTGAATGCTCAGATGCCTAAAGTTAAAGGCTACCATTACATAGTTGGAACCTCTTATGAATTGCCTCGGAAGGGGGTTTATTATTGGTGGGATTCGACGGGGACAGCCAAAATGAAAGGTCTAGATGCTGATTCGGCGTCAGAGAATAAGGAAGTTTTTATGATGAAAGGGATACTAGGATTCGGTATATCTGAAACCGAGGTGACTAACCAAGAATGGTGGGAGTTCGTTTTTGCAGCGGTTGATTCAGCGTGTAAAGGGCAATCTACCGGAGATAGGATGAAAGACTTTGCAAAACTTTTGAAATTAGATACTTGCGTGAAGTGCGAAAATTCTATTTCAATTTGGATGGCCAATAAGGGTAGAAACCAGATTTATTTTGATGGTGTGGCAGTGTTGCCGAGTTATTCTTGTTGGTTAGAAGATTTTCCCTACGGACAGATGCAACCGATGGCTGATTATTATTTTCCGCATGTGTCTTATGCTGGATATCCGGTGGTGGGTATATCTAAGGAACAAGCCTTGGCGTATTGCAGATGGAGAACACAGCAATTAAAATCGAAGTTGAAGAATGGTGATATACAACATTGGGAGTTTGCTTTGCCTACGGAATCGCAATTTATTGCAGCAGCGATGCACATCCCCGATAACAAAAAAAGGATGAAAGGGTATGCGCCGTATTTGCCTTTTACGCGAAACAGCAAGGGGCAATTTTTATTGAATTACAATGCCTACATGGATCAGAAGGAGCCCAATCATTTCATTTTTAGCGATGGATATATGACCACTTGTCCAGTGTTTTCTTATTATCCGAACCAAAATGGGTTGTACAATTTGCATGGAAATGTGGCGGAATGGACTTGTTCAGAGGTAGAACCGTTAGAAGGAGTTAAGGTATCAAAGCCGTTGTATAAGGTGAAGGGCGGCTCTTACATGGATCCGGCGCCATGTGTTTGGGCTCGCAGTTTTACGGCGCTTCCGGCTTGTAAAGGAGATGCGCGGGTAGGATTTAGAATGGTGTTGGTGAGTAAAAAAGGTGCTTGATCGGTCAAAATCTTATCCGACAGCTACGTTTGAGGTTGTACATCCCCAAAACTATTTGGATTTTATTTCAGAGTAAATTTTTAAAAAGAAAGTGATAAACTGAATTTTAGGGACTCTGAAAAACGATAAATTTTAGAAAGTTCCCAAGGGATATTGGGGTTTTCAATGGTGAAAAATGCCATTTGTTGTGTTTGGTAGCCCATGTCAATGCTCAGAAAAGATTGATTTAGTTTAAAGTCGATGCCAATTCTTGGATCAACTAAAAATCCAGAATTTTCTATACCATTACTTACATTCAGCGAATAACCCGCAGATAGTCTAACATATGGGGAAATGTCATTTTGATTTATTTTGTAACGCCAATCAACGATTATTGGAATCATGGTCATTTCAATTGCATCGAAATATCGAACCCCTGTACCAGCCCCTAAGAAATGATGCTTATCTAAATTCTTTCCATAAACCCAGTTAAAGCAAAGTACATCCAAGCCATATTTTCCACTTGATGAGCCAAAGCCCAATGCGATATTAGATTCATACAAGTTGGGTGTTTTTTGAACTTTTTCCTTTTGGGGTGTTGCTTCCACTTTTGAGAGTTCGCGCTTCACTCGTTCAATTTCTGTAATTTTAAATACAAAGAGATTTCCGTCGGAGGTTTGCATTGAAATGCTTTCATTTGGTATCCATTCTACGATATTGCCCTTAACAATAGAGCCGTTTTTTAAATAAACGACCTCAGTTAAACTCTGGTTTTGACCCTTAATGAATGGGAAGGCCAAGATGAAACAGAATAGAAATAGAGTGGCTTTTTTTATCAGTGTTTGTTGCATGAGATGAATTCTCAAAAGTACAGCATTTTTAAATGTCATAAAATCTAAAACTAATTACCGTATTTTTGTGCCACTTTACCGCTTGAAAACTCTTTCACTTAAACCAATATCAAACGCAGTTCGCAAAAGAAATTTTTGGGTCCTTTCGATGATGATGCTTTCGCAAACGATCCCTCAGTTTGCAGTGGCTCAGGTGGGAATAGGAACAACGTCGCCAAAGTCATCTTCGGTGTTGGATGTTGAGTCTACTTCGAAAGGTTTTTTATATCCTCGAATGACCAACACCCAAATGTTGGCAATCAGCTCACCAGCAAATGGATTGATGGTTTTTAATACCGACGCAGGTGCTTTGTATTGTTACAATGGAACCTCATGGCTATCTAAGGAAAACACCGTTTCTGGGTTTGTAAATACCAGCTCACCCCTGCAATTGGACAATATTAGAGTTCAAATGCCGGTTTCTTCGGCTGCCAATTCTATCCAAATAGCTACGGTTTCTGGATCTATATCCATCTCTGGAACACAGGAAATTTTATACCGCACCTCCGCTACAGCTACTGGCGGTTCATCCACTTTTTACGAAACTTACATCAGGCAGTCTACCACTTTAACAACTACGTTTATCAATTTTGTGCCTAATTTAGATCTGGGTTTTCACGGATCAACACAGTTTCTTAACATCCAAGACGAAACCAATAGCCGAGCTTATTACATTATTTTTGCTGTAGGCGGTGGATACAACAATAATTTCATTTCAATTAAACGCTTGTATTGATGAAGAGTTTGTGCTTGTTTTTTCTGGGGATATTTATTCTGGGTTTATGTCCCAAAGAAGCCTTCGCACAGCAAGGAATTGGGACAAGTAGTCCAAATGCATCATCGATTTTAGATGTAACTTCTACAACTAAAGGAGTGTTGGTTCCAAGAATGACCCATACCGAAATGCTGAACATCAGCAGTCCGCCTGCAGGTTTGCAAGTATTCAATACTACCAATAACTGTATTTACACCTACAGCGGGAGCAATTGGAGGAGCGAGAAGAAATTTATCAGCAGAATGGTGGCAGTGGGCGACACGGTTACTTTGGGTAATTTGATGGTACGTTTGCCTGCAACGGGAAACACCAGTGCTCAATTGGCGTTTAAATCGGGTACTGTGAAGGTGACGGGCGTTTGTTTATTTTCGAATGCATCAATCTCTGTTGGGACTTCGGGTACAGCTAGTTTTGGGGGATATATGAGGCAGTCTGAGAATTTTAGTGCCACGTTTTCATATTTTCAAAGCGGACTTGATTATATTTCTAGAGGGAATCTTCAACAAATATGGTTTACCGATGAAACCAACTTGAAGTTCTACAAAATCAACATTGTTGCTGGACCTGCTGGGTCATCACAATCTACCATTGAAATTGAAGAATTGAATTAAAATATGGCCAAGTTACTTTCCTTTATATTGTTGATTTTCGCAGGCTTCAATTCATCTTTTGGTCAAGTGGGTATTGGAACAAGTTCTCCCAGTAATGCGGCTAAACTTGAATTAAACTCAACCACTAAAGGCGTCTTGTTTCCAAGAATGACCAATGTACAAATGCTCGCAATCACTAGTCCGGTTCAAGGGCTGCAAGTGTACAATACCAATGCCAATTGCATGTATTATTATGACGGTCAGCGTTGGATGAGTACGTTGAATTCCATTTCAACATTTGCAGATGCAGGTGATGTTGTACAATTGGATAATCTCAAGGTGCGATTTTCTACGAGTGGAAATAGATCTTTGCAAATATCTACGGTTTCTGGTAGCATCACTGTTTCAGGTTCAACCTATAATTTATATGCCCAGTCGAGTGTAGGCTCTACGGGCGGAACTGGTGCAGAAAGTGGAATTGGATTCTCTTCTACCACGGTGGGAAGCACATTTATGTATCTGCAGAGCGCTGCAAATTTCCTGTATCACGGAAGTGTGCAGCGTTGCTTTATCAATGATCAAACATACAATAAATGCTATCGCGTTACCTGCATTGTTGGAAATGGATATCTTGATAATGCCATCGAGATTGAGAGAATCTATTGAATTCTCATTAATCTGCTTGGATACTTAGATTTTTCCGATTGCTTATCCAAAGCATGAAAACAGCCAATGCGGCTCCCATAATAACGGCAATGATTCGGTCCCAACCTTCTAAACTGAAGGATACGCGCATCAACATGGTTGATAGAACATACCCTGAATTTCTGATGACCAGTATTCCATCTTTAAGATTTTTAGCACTACTGAGCAAGAGTATCACATCTATAAAGGTGAGAACGGTAAAAAATTCTGTGTAAAATATATAAGAAGGATCAACCATCAGTGCATGATTTTGATGGAATTGGGTAATGAGGTAAATCCAATGCGAAAACGAATAAATTGAAATCCCAATCAGCAGCCAGAAAAGGGTAGAGGTTAATTGAAACTTTAATTTAATGAATCTCTGACTCAAGTTTGTAGGTCCGATGGGTCTTTTTGCATTGAGGTGATTGAACGTCCAAAGAAGTAATAACAACAATACAAATCCGGAGAGATCTTTGATGAGCTCGGTTTGTAGCAGAGGTGTTTTGCCCTGCATGAGTTTTCCAATGTCTTTAAAACTGTTCCTCAAAAGAATAAGCGACATTATCTCAATCTGCTTCGATACCGATTTGGTATAACTCTTTCTAAGGTAGTATATCAACAAATAGACTTCATAGATGAGTAAAATGCTGAATGGCGAAAACAGTGCGGCAAATGGGTGTCCAAAAAGGTTCTCTGGAAAATAATTAGCGGGAATAAGTCCGAGATAGATCAGCAGAATGATCAAAGAGTGCATTACAAAAGCAGTCACACCTGCGTAGGTTGTTGCTAATTCTAGTTTGTGTTTGAACTCTTCGGAAAACATTGTATATCAATAAGAACAAAATAGAATGGGAAGGGTTCATTTTGGGAAATGGTACATTAAGTTAATTGTATGATGCGGGTAGAATTTACTTAATTTGATTATTTTTGAGGTAAAATTAAATTCTAAGTAATGTTACGAAATTTCATCTTCCTTTTTTTCTTGATTTGTTTTTC
>CAYPBJ010000060.1:0-5216 GCA_964408945.1 uncultured Rhizobium sp.
CCCCCAATTCAACCCCAAGAAGGGTAGAGGAGTATAGGTTTCGCGAATTCTTCTGAATTCATAGGTTCCCAAGTCAGCGTTGTAGTATTGGCCGCTGCTGGTGAAGCTCAAGCCCAAGACTCCCACGTCGAAGAATAAATTCTTACCAACTTTGATTCTCATGGCTGGTCCACCGGCGTAAACTGGACCTTCGCTCTGCGGAAACATGGCCCAAAACTCCGCAATGAAGGCCACCTTCGATGAGGTTTCGCGGGCATAACACGCCGAAAAGATAGGCAATTTCTCATCCAAGCCCGTGTAAAATCCGTATCCGGCATTCACCGATATGTTCTCTTTTTTATCGCCGTAAGTCACGTTGGCAAAACCTATGCCGAGGGTTTCTTCGTCTACAAACCAAAGTTTACCAATTTGTCCGCCAACGCTCACATGGAGTTTATCATCAATCTTCGCAGAATATTTGGCATTCAACAGGGTAGGCATCAAAATGGGAGTAGAGGTTATTCCAATGGAAAAGTTATCGGTCAAGCCATATTGCGCTTGAATCACCGAGAAGTACATTAAATTGATATATCCTTCGCCTTTTTTGATGGGGAAAGCAGAGGGAGAATAAAGGTACCTGCTGGCGTGCTCTGTGGCGCGCTCCGTTTCTGTTTCCTTTTCCTTTTTCTCACCTGCATTCTTTTTATATACAATGACGTATTTCGGAATTTCTATCTCTAAACCGTCTTCCCTGAGTATAGTGATGCTTGACGGATCTTCTTTTTTTACCGTTCCTCGGTGGATGTTTCCATCGCTGGTTTTGATTTCAACTTTTGATTTTAACGAGTCAACGTCCGCGCTCTGCGCAAAAACGGCGCCTTGCGCCCAAAACATCCCCAGAAAAAATAAACACTTCCAATTCATAACTTATACACGAAGTTAAGCAATTAAATCACTTGGGAATATTCAATGATTTCACGACCTTTGCAAACTTGTAAAATCATGAGTCAAGTTGTCATTACATTTCCAGACGGTGCCCAGCGTTCATACAATGCCGGAGTCAGCCCTATGGAAATTGCCCAATCCATCAGCGAAGGACTTGCCCGCAACGTGTTGTCGGCAAAGGTGAACGATCAAGTGGTAGACGCAAATACGCCCATCACCACCGATTCTACCTTGAGCCTATTAACGTGGAACGACAACGAAGGAAAACAAACCTATTGGCACAGCTCTGCCCACCTTTTGGCCGAAGCATTGGAAGCTTTATACCCCGGAATAAAATTGGCCATCGGTCCTCCAATCGATCGCGGATTTTACTACGACATTGATTTTGGGGACATGAGATTCACCTCCGATGATTTCGAGAAGGTAGAAAACAAAATGCGCGAGCTGGCAAAAACCAACAGCGCGTTTGTGCGTAAATCAGTCAGTAAAGCCGACGCCACTCAGTATTTTACCGAAAAAAACGATCCCTATAAATTGGAGTTGATTCAAGACCTCGAAGACGGTCAAATCACCTTCTATACTCAAGGCAATTTCACAGACCTTTGTCGTGGGCCCCACATTCCGCATACAGGACACATCAAATCCATTAAGTTGCTGAATACCGCTGGAGCTTATTGGCGCGGAGATGAGAAAAACAAGCAGCTTACCCGCATATACGGAATCACCTTCCCCAAGAAGTCGGAACTTGATGAATATCTTGAACTTCTGGAGGAAGCAAAGAAACGCGATCACCGTAAATTGGGCAAGGAGTTAGAAATTTATACCTTCGATGACGATGTAGGACCAGGTCTACCACTATGGCTGCCCAACGGCGGTATCATCATTGAGCAATTAGAAGCCTACGCTAAGAAGATTGAAAAAGAAGCGGGTTACTTTAGAGTAAAATCGCCCCACATTGCACGCGAAAGCATGTATATCAAGAGCGGACATTTACCTTATTATAAGGATAGTATGTTCCCGCCCATGGAAATTGATGGGGTGAATTACTATTTGAAGGCGATGAATTGTCCGCATCACCACAAAATCTTTGCGGCAACGCCCAAGAGTTACCGCGATTTACCCATCCGTTTCGCTGAGTACGGAACTTGCTACAGATACGAGCAAAGCGGTGAGTTGTTCGGTTTGATGAGGGTGAGAAGCCTTCAAATGAACGATGCTCACATTTACTGTACCGAAGAACAATTTGAATCGGAGTTTCAGGCGGTGAACGCTTTGTATCTGAAACACTTTGAAAAGTTTGGTATTGAAAAATATGTTATGCGTTTTTCCAAGCACGATCCCGCTAAGTTGGGACAAAAATACATTGACATGCCTGAGCTTTGGTTGAAAACCGAAAGCATGGTGCGCAAGGTATTGGATAAAATGGGCGTGAATTATGTGGAGGTAGAAGATGAAGCGGCGTTTTACGGTCCCAAAATTGACATTCAGGTGTACAGCGTCATCGGAAAAGAATTTACTTTGGCAACCAACCAAGTGGATTTTGCACAAGCCGAACGCTTTGATTTGAGTTATACTAGTGAAAATAATGAGAAGGTTCGCCCCATCATTATACACCGAGCACCTTTGAGTACCCACGAACGGTTCATAGGTTTCTTGCTAGAACATTACGCAGGAAACTTCCCTGTTTGGTTGGCTCCAAAACAAGCAATTGTACTTCCAATTTCAGATAAATATGCAGATTACGCAGAGGAAGTTGGAAAATATCTGAAAATATCCGATATTCGCGCCTCCGTAGATCACAGGTCTGAGAAGGCGGGCAAGAAAATTAGAGACGCAGAGGTAGCGAAAATCCCCTACATGATTATAGTAGGAGAGAAGGAGCAAGAGAGCCAAACCGTTTCAGTTAGAATGCACGGCGGTACAGATTTAGGATCAATGGAAACACAGCAATTGGCTGAAAGAATACTGAATGAATCCAAACTTTAAACCAAGAGGCAGACGCCAGGAAGACCCGCACAAGATCAACGAAAGGATCTCGGCAAAAGAAATTCGTCTTGTAGGTGACAACGTCGAAATGGGCGTTTATCCGACAGAGAAAGCAATTGAAATTGCTTTTGAACTAGGCTTGGATTTAGTTGAAATCAGTCCAAACGCTGAACCTCCTGTTTGTAAGGTGGTTGATTACAAGAAGTTTCTCTACGAACAGAAGAAGAAACAGAAAGAAATCAAAGCCAACGCCATCAAACAAGAGATTAAGGAAATTAGATTTGGTCCAAACACCGATGAGCATGACGTGAACTTTAAACTCAAGCATGCCATAGCGTTCTTAGATGAAGGAAATAAGGTAAGAGCTTATGTATTTTACAAAGGTCGTACCATCATCTTCATTGAGCGTGGTGTTGAGCTTTTGATGGGATTTGCAAACAAACTCATCGAAGGAGGTCACGCCAAATTAGAAATGGAACCCAAAAGAGAAGGTAAGAAAATGGTTATCTTACTGGCACCCAAAGGAAAAAAATAATAAAGAATTAAGTATATGCCTAAAATGAAAACAAATTCCAGCGCTAAGAAGCGTTTCAAAGTGACTGGAACCGGTAAAGTTAAGCGTCTGAAAGCATTTAAAAACCACATCTTGACCAAAAAGTCTAAGAAGCGTAAAGAGGCCCTTGCAAAAGATGCATTGGTTCATGATTCAGATATGAGCAACGTAAAATTCATGTTGCGCTTAGGAAAATAAAAGAAAACTTTTGGCCGGAGCAAACAAGTGCCTTGTGCCGCTCAAGCCATTAAACTAATATAATATGCCAAGATCAGTCAATCACGTCGCCAGTAAGGCGCGCAGAAAAAAGACCCTGAAGTTAGCCAAAGGTTACTTCGGAAGACGTAAAAACGTATGGACGGTTGCAAAAAATGCCGTTGAAAAAGGTTTAACCTATGCTTACCGCGATCGCCGCGCCAAAAAACGCGAATTCCGCGCTCTTTGGATCATGCGTATCAACGCAGCTTGCCGCGAACAAGGTGTAAGCTATTCTCAGTTCATGGGTAAATTGAACGCAAGTACTTTAGAAATCAACCGTAAAGTGTTGGCAGACCTTGCCGTACATGATGCAGCTGCTTTCAAAGCGATCTTCGATCAAGTAATGAACGGTTAATCCAAACCAAAACATTAATCAAACAAAAAGCCACCCTCATCGGGTGGCTTTTTTTATTATTTTACCATTTTGTATATTCACGGTCAACCATTTTAAATCCAACTCCGTCTAATTGTCATTTATGCGCACACTCATCATCATTGTTTCCTTTTTTAGCTTCTCCACCTCTTTCGCTCAACTTATCACCAACAAACCTGAAACTCAAGCCCAAATGCTTGATTCTAACGGAAATGTGGTGCCCCCCAAATTGGAAATCATCACTTCGGGCTTACCCGCCTACAAAACCATCATTTATCAGCGCATCACACAACAATACATCACCAACGAAAATCAGTTCTTTTTAGACGTAAAATTAGATACCACTTACATCATCATCAAAAAAAGCCCCAAAATCAAGGATGTTTATTCCATTGGATTTTTCGCTGATGATCAAGGGAAGAAATCGGCCAAAAACATCACCTCCATTGAGAAAAAAGAATGGCTGATCAAATTCAATGCCCAGGGTGAAATTGATTCTCTCTACAATTGGAAAGTCTTCCGCGATATGTTTGTGTCGGCCCTTTCGGTGCAAGCTCGTGAAAACCTCATCAACTCTGCCCTTTTTTCCGAACGAAAGGCCCAATTCAACAATCCAGACGAAGTTAAAAAGCTAGTATTGGGCGACATGCATTATTTATTTCTTCCCTACGGGGATACCTTTGACCTGAATGTCAAATACTTAAGACTAAAACAGGTTAAAGATCCCTTCACCCAAGAAGATCTTGAGATTTTGGGCGATTATTACGCCGAATACAAAGAAGGTTCCCAAAACACCATCAATATTCACGCCCACAACCAGGCCGGTCCTGATCAGAAACCCCTCTTACTCCAAGAGTGTCAAGAATATCTACGCAGCAGAAACAACACCCAAGAACCCACTTCAGAGGTCACTTCTGTTGGACTTAACTCAGAACAAGAATATAGATACAACAAACTTAAAAAAGCCTTCATGTGGGTGACATTCTCTGACGTGATCACCATCAATCTCCAATCGCGAGGCAATTTGCGCACTTACAGGCTTTGGGATGCGAATTAGTACCAGGTACCAGGTACCAGGTACCGGGTACCGGGTCGATGGTACATGGTCTGTAGTCTATGGTC
>CAYPBJ010000061.1:0-5167 GCA_964408945.1 uncultured Rhizobium sp.
GGGTCGGGGGGCGGAGACCAGACTACGGACTACGGACTACCGACTACCGACTACAGACTACAGACCACAGACTACAGACTACAGACTACAGACCACAGACTACGGACTACAGACTACAGACTACAGACCACAGACCACCGACTACCGACCTTCATCTTTATTCCTATTCCATACTTCGTGAAGCCCTCAATCATTTGAGAGAGGCAAATCACGAAGCCGGTCCAGCCGAATAAAAATCCGCGTTTGAAAAAGTAATTTCTTACAAATTTAAACGGGGGACTGAAAATCAATTTGAGTAACAATGTTGGCCACGGAAGTGTTTTGCAGTAGTGGGCGCCAATTTTTCCGTATTGCAAAGATTTCTTAAATACCGCTTTGTTGTTTGGGTAGGAATAGTGCGATAAATCGCCCTTTAGTTCGCCTTTTACCAAGCCGATTCCGCGCTTTAGTTGGAAGCGATCGTGTGGATTAATGCCTTGCCATTGTCCGTCGATTCGGTTCCAAAGTCGAAGTTTTCTGTCGGGATACCAGCCGCAGCCCGTTACCGCGAGTTTTCCGACAAAATTTCTTCGGTTCATGTAATATCCTGAGCATGGAAAACCGTCGAGTTTTTCGGTTCGAATGGATTCGATGAGCTCGTCGGAGAGCGCTTCGTCAGCATCTAAACTCAAAACGAAATCATATTGAGCTTTGTCTTTTGCGAAATTTTTCTGCTGTATATGTCCCTCGAAAACATTTTGAATGACTCGAGCACCCAAGTTTTCGGCAATTTCAACGGTGCGATCTTGGCTGAAGCTGTCAACCACTAAAATATCATCGGCGACGTCTCGAAGCGAACCAATGCATCGCGCAATGTGTGCTTCCTCATTGTAAGCAATGATGACGGCCGATAATTTTTGTTTTGCCATAATTGACGAATCAAAGTTATTCAAATAATCCCAATTGTCGCGGCAACAGTTGAAAACTCATTCGGTGGTGCGGCGTTGGTCCATGAGCCTTAATGGCTTCTCGATGAGCGACAGTAGGATATCCGGCGTTGGTCACCCACCCGTATTGAGGGAATTCCAACGATAGGTTTTCCATGTACTCGTCTCTGTGAGTTTTTGCGAGGATGCTTGCAGCGGCAATGTGCACGAATCGGGCATCGCCCTTGACGAAGGTTTCGTGAGGGATATTTTTGAATTTCTTGAATCGATTACCGTCCACGGCAATCAAATCTATAGGTACATTCATTTGGGCTTCCACCTGCTCAATGGCGCGATGCATAGCTAAAATACTGGCATTCAATATGTTGATTTTGTCAATTTCTGCCTCGCTGGCCCATCCCACAGCCCAAAACAGAGCATTCGCCTCTATATAATTTCGCAGCTCGTCTCTGTTGGATTTGCTCACTTGTTTGCTATCATTCAACACCGGATGATAAAATCCATCAGGCAAAATCACCGCCGCCGCCGTTACCGGACCAGCCAAACAACCCCTGCCGGCCTCGTCGCAGCCAATTTCAAAAGGGAGTTGGGAGGATTTGATTATTAGTGACATGGGTTTCGGGTTTCGGGGGGCGGGTTACGGGTATCGGGTTACGGGTTACGGGGGGCGGGTACCAGACTACGGACTATGGACTACAGACTTTGGACCACTGACTACAGACCACAGACTACAGACTACAGACTACGGACCACCGACCACAGACTACAGACCACAGACTACAGACCACAGACTACAGACTACAGACTACAGACTACGGACTACAGACCACAGACTAATGACCAACTTCCGCTGGCCCAATTTCTACGCCCTGCTTCGCCAAGTTGCGCTTGGTGGTCATTGCGTAAAATGCTAAGTATGCGAAGCAAACAACACCTACCCAATACGATTGAGAGATGCCAATGCTTTCAGATAGTTTTCCTTGGAATACGCTCACAAAACCGCCGCCCATGATCATCATGATCAAGAAGTTGGAGCCTTGTCCCGTGCTTTTTCCCAAACCGGCGATCGATAAGGTGAAAATGCATGGCCATAGGGTAGAGCAGAACAATCCTACAGAAATGAAGGCAAACATCCCCAGAGATCCCCCGGAAAAAATACCGATGATCAGCATGAGAATGCCGGTGAGTGAGTATAGAAATAGTTGCGTGGCAGGATTTCCTTTGCTCAAAAGATCAAGGACGATGAGCAATACGATAATGGCCGAGTAGTTGTAAAAAATGGAGACATCGGTGCCGGCTAAGGTGTTTACACCCAAGAAAATACCGAAGGCCACGAAGGGCAAAACGAACCTCAAAACCTGCTTCATGGTAGCGCTGATGTTGAAGGCAGACGCGGCGCTGGTCCAACGACCAATCATCAACGATGCCCAAAATAAAGAGATATAGGGTGCCACTTTGTTGGTGTCATAACCCATGTTGTGTTTGAGGTATTCGGGGAGGTTGGATGCGGTCGAAACTTCCACACCTACGTACAAAAAGATGGCAATCATACCCATCCAAAGTTGGGGGTAGCTCAATGCCGATTTAACGGTTTCGTTTGAGGATGTGCTGGCATCGTCTGATTCGGACGACATATCGGTCTTTAGGTTCCAAAAAATGATTCCGAACAGTAAAAACAATCCGCCGAGAACCAAATAAGGCACTTTCACCGCCGAAATGTCCATGCTGGATGCTCCGCCGGCGCCCAATTCACCGAAAACGGCAAAACTCACCAACAACGGACCCACCGTGGTTCCTAGGTTGTTGATGCCGCCGGCCATGCTCAAACGCTGGCTTCCGGTTTCAGGACTACCCAACAAAATGGCCAACGGATTGGCCGCCGTTTGTTGGAAAGAAAATCCGATGCCCACAACAATAAGTCCCCCGAGAAGCAAATTAAACGACGCTGAATCTGCTGCGGGTATGAACAATAAGGTTCCTAAAGTGCTGATGAAAAGTCCCACGGCAATACCCTTTCCGTAGCCTAAACGCTTGATGAGGTCGAATTTAAAGAACTGAATCATTCCCAAATAAATGAGCGATCCCAAGGTGTACGCCACGTAGAAGGCGAAGGCAATCATCTGGCTTTTTCCTTGCGATAAATGCAATTTGTCTTTAAAAACGGGGATTAATATGTCGTTGCTGGCAGCAACGAATCCCCAGAAAAAGAAAACGCTGACCAAAACAGCGAATAAACGGGTGGCTTTTGAATTATTCATGCGGTTATTGTTTGACTTACAATATGAGAATGCCAAAACTATGAATTTTTTTGAAGATATCAATTGATTATTTTCGTGGCATGCAGCAATTGCAAAGCAAATTACCGTGGGTGGGAGAGTCCATCTTCTCAAAAATGTCGAGAATGGCCCTGGAAGAAAACGCGATCAACCTATCGCAGGGATTTCCCGAATTTCAGCCGCCGCCCGCGTTGATTGAGGCCATTCATCAGGCATCGTTGGCGGGGAAAAATCAATATACCCCCATGCCAGGAACGCCCGAGCTGCGTCATGCCATCGCTAACAAGGAGCTGCAAATTCACCGACATTCAGTTAACGCTGATTCCGAAATTACGGTCACTCCCGGCGCAACGGCTGGTTTGTACACCGCCATTCAAGCCTTGGTTCGCCCCGGCGACGAGGCCATCATCGTTGAACCCGCTTACGACTCTTACCGTCCTGCTATTGAACTTGCCGGTGGCATGTGCGTTGCCGTAAAATACAATTTGGATGATTTTTCTTTTCCTTGGGATGCTTTTACGGCCGCCATCACTTCAAAAACTCGGTTGATCATCATCAACACGCCCCACAATCCGTTGGGGGTCGTTTTTACAGCCGCCGACTTTGAAAGGTTATATCAACTCATTAAAAATCATAACATTAGAGTAATCTCTGACGAAGTGTATGAGCACATCGTTTTTGACGGACAAAAACACTATAGTATTTGGATGCACGAGGGACTGAGAGCGCGCGCTGTCAAAGTGTCTTCCTTCGGAAAAACCTTCCATTCAACCGGTTGGAAAATGGGATATCTAATGGCGCCTGTCGACATCACCCAAGAAATTCGCAAAGTGTTCCAGTTTTTGGCCTTTTCGGTTCATTCCACCACCCAATTCGGTTTGGCTCAATACATGAACGCCCATGCCGAGTGGGAGCCTTCGCTGTCTGATTTTTACCAAAAGAAGCGCGATTTATTCATCGACGCATTGGGCAACAACACCGCTTTCAGGGTCATGCCTTGTCAGGGATCTTATTTTGCCGTATTGAATTACGGAAATTTATCGAATTTGTCCGATCAAGTATTTGCCGAAATCGTCACCCGCCAATTCAAACTGGCGTCTATTCCCATCAACGCCTTCATCACAGAGCAGCCGGTAACGAAACTTTTGCGTTTTTGTTTTGCAAAAAACGACGATACCCTTCTAAATTCGGTTGAAATTTTGCACCGCATTTCCACTCAATATCACGACTAAAACATGAACGTTTATCTGGTTCAAACCGAGCTCAAATGGGAAAATCCCAACGCCAATCTCTTGCGTTTGACATGGCACATCAATCAAACTCAGCCGCAATCGCTGATTGTGCTCCCCGAAATGTTCGCCACCGGATTCACCATGAATCCGCAGCAGCACGCCCAGTCGATGTCTGATTTGGCAGTCACTTGGATGAAAGAAATGAGTCAAGACCGCTGCATCTGCGGAAGTTTGAGCATCTCTGAAAACGGCCATTTCTACAATCGTTTTTTGGCCATATACAACGGCGAAATCATCGCCCAATACGACAAGCGGCACCTGTTCTCATACGCCGGCGAGCACGAGCATTATCAGTCGGGTACTGACGCTGTTGTTTTTGATTTCTTGGGATGGAAAATCGCTCCCTTCATCTGTTACGACCTCCGATTCCCCAGCTGGATCCGCCAACAAGCGGGTGTTGATTTGATGTTATTCGTGGCTAACTGGCCCAAATCGAGAATGTTAGCATGGAACACGCTCTTACGCGCTCGCGCCATCGAAAACCAATGTTACGTAATTGGCGTAAACCGCATTGGCGACGACGGCAACAGCATTCCCCATTCAGGATGCTCACAAGTCATCAACTTCGCCGGCGACTACCTCATCGAACCCCAATCAGACCGCGAGATGCTTTTACACCAATACTTGGAGCAGGGCCCCTTGACCGCCTTCCGCGCGCGGTTTCCGTTTTTGG
>CAYPBJ010000062.1:0-5144 GCA_964408945.1 uncultured Rhizobium sp.
GAGGATAGGGTTAATCCGCGGATGGCTCCGCCGGTGCCCAAAAGTCCAGCGGCTAGTCCTGAGAAAATGCCCCCAAAAAGGGCGTTTCTGTGGGAGGGTTCTACTTTTAGGTTTCGATTAAAAAAGAAGAAAACACTGATGACAATCAAAAACACGCCGAGTATTTTTTCTAAAAGGGCAGTATTGACAAATTGACTGAGGTAGGCTCCTAACACAACAAAGGCGACTGCGGGAATTCCTACCCATAAAATGATGTTCTTGTCAAAACCATGCCTGAATAAGGCAATTTTGGTCAAATTGCTGCTCACATGGAAGAGGGCTGTGATACCTAACACGGAATGATAATCCAAAAAATAGGCAGCAATGGGTACGAAAAATAGCGATGAACCAAATCCTCCGATGGTGCCCAGTACTTCTGCTACAAAGGCTAAAACAACAAAACTGTATAAATGGTCCATACCGTCAATTTACCAACTACCCTCTACCAACTACCCTCTACCAACTACCCTCTACCAACTTCCCACTCAACACCCTTGACACTACATTTCGATAGTTCTTCCCTTGGAAGTTGCCTACCCATTGAATGCCGTAAGCGGCGTTGGTCAGGAATATTTCGTCGGCGCCGTTGAGGTCAATCTCTGATAAGGGGCGTTCTGCGACTTCGTAACCGTAGTCACGAGCCAATTGCAAAACAATTTTGCGCATGATGCCATCTACGCAAAACTCGTCTAGGGGAGGGGTGATGATGAAATCTCCAATCACCGCAAAGAGGTTGCTCGACATGCTTTCGCATACGCGGCCAGAGTCGTTGAAGATGATGACATCATCTACGTCGGTTTCTTTGGCATGTAAGCCGGCCATCACGTAAATGAGGGCTGAAGTGGTTTTTAAAAGGCTGGTATAGTTGGAGTTTTTGGTAAGTTCTTTGAAACTTCCCAAAATAAGTCCTTCGGTGTTAAACGGATATCCCTCGTAATCCAACTCGTAAATTTCGCAGATGCTTCGGGTGATGGGATTTTTGGGTCTGTAAAATCCATCCGCTTCGCGGTAAAATCCCAAGCGAATGCGAGCCGATGAAATGCCTTTCATCATGCAATATTTGGCAATGGTTTGTTCCAAAGTTTCGAAAGAGACTTCGGGATCGGGCATTTTGAGCAACTTCTGCGATTGCAGGCATCTCTGTTGGTGGAGGTAAGCGTGCTGTATACGTCCCCCGAAAAAACGCATGGTTTCAAAGAAACCGTCGCCGTATTTGAATAAGCGCGAAGACCAGTCAAGTCCTTCCTTGGGCAATTCGCCGTCAATGAGAAAATGTCCAATCATAAAATATTATTTTCTACGGGCAATTTCGTCTCTGATGCGGGCCGCCTTGATGTAATCTTCGGTGTTGATGGCCTCTTCGAGCATGATTTCCAGTTCTTCCAAGTCAATGTTGACAAACGGATTATCATGAGTGCTTTGCGGGCGGGGACTGGAGGGTTCGTTGTCGCTTCGGGATGGTGCGGGCTCATCACTCAAGGGCTCATCGTCAGTATAACCAGCTTCATCAATGATGTTTTGAAGCACAAAGATGGGAGATTTGAATTTCATGGCCATAGCGATGGCGTCTGAAGTGCGCGAATCGATGGCCATTTGTTCGCCGTCTCTCACAAAATAGATGGTGGAGTAGTAAATTCCTTCTTCCAAGCGCTCAATGCAGACCTCGTTAATGCCAATTTCGTACTGGCGCAAGGTAGTACTGAACAAATCGTGGGTGAGGGGTCTGCTCGACTGTATATTTTCCATTTCCATAGCAATGGACTGGGCTTCAAGGGCACCAATCAACACCGGAAGTTGAATTTGTAAGCTCGGATTGTGCAGAACAAGGGTATAGGCTCCATGTGAGTGCGCAGGAAGGATGTTTTTTATGAAGACCTCTACCTTGCGTCCCATGAATTAGTTTTTAAGAGCAGAAATTAACTGCGGCAACACTTCGAAAGCGTCTCCCACAATTCCGTAATCAGCAGCCTTGAAGAAGGGCGCCTCAGGATCTTTATTGATGGCAACAATGGTCTTACTTGAACTCACACCAGCAAGGTGCTGGATGGCTCCAGAAATGCCAATAGCCACGTACAAATTAGGCTTGATGGTGATACCGGTTTGTCCTACGTGCTCAGAATGCGGTCTCCAACCCATGTCGCTCACAGGCTTAGAACAAGCGGTAGCAGCGCCCATCAGGTCAGCCAATTCTTCCACCATATTCCAATGTTCTGGGCCTTTCATTCCACGTCCGGCAGAAACCACAATTTCAGCTTCGGTGAGCGGAACTTTTCCAGTTACTTTATCAGCAGCCGTGATTTTTACGGGGGACGTTGAAGCGTTTACCGACAACGATTCTACTGCGCATGCAGATCCGTCGGTAGTTAAATCAAACGAGTTGGGGGTTAAGGCCAACACTTTGGTATTGTTTTTAAGTTCGGTGTAAGCGAACGCTTTTCCAGAGAATACGCCTCTTTTCACTTGAAATCCGTTTGCGGTTTCAGGCAAAGAAATGACGTTGGTCGCCAACGATGCATTCAATCCAACTGCTACACGTGGAGCCAATGATTTACCCACATATGAGTTGGAAATCACCACCACTTGAGCATTTAGCTGCTGGCAAGCTTGGCTGATGGCTGAACTACAACTGTCTGCTATGAACGCCTCTGCTTGGTTCAACGAAACTACTTTGTCAGCTCCGTAAGTTCCCAAGTCAGCGCTGTTTGACAATGTTTGCAAGGTCAACGCGATGCACTCTGTACCCAATTGGGCAGCTACTTTTTTGCCGTAACCGATGGCTTCAAGAGATGCTTTTTTATACTGTTGGTTGTCGATTTCTGCGAAAACTACTACTGACATAATTATATGATTTTAAGGTCGTTGCGTAAAATGTTGATCAATTCACCTGCATTGTCGGCATCAATGAGTTTCACGCCGCTTTTAGCTGCTGGAGTTTCGTAACTGTTGTATTGGGTGCTGCTTTGAGCGTCTTTGGGTGCTAGAACCGTCAAAGGTTTAGTTCTTGCAGCCATGATTCCTCTCATGTTTGGAATTCTGGGCTCGCAAAGGTCTTTCTGTGCAGATGCCACACAAGGACCGGCAGTTTCCAATGATTCTCTACCGCCGTCAATATCTCTAACAAATTTGAACACGCCGCCTTCGAAATCAATTTTAGTTACCACATTTACCGAAGGAATGTTCAACAAAGCGCCTAAAAGTCCGCATACAGCGCCGCCGTTATAATCAATGCTTTCACGACCGGTCAAGATCAAATCATATCCTTGAGCGATGTTTGCCACTTGTTCTGCAACAAATTGAGCATCAAAAGCTTGGCTGTCAATCCGAATCGCTTCGTTTACCCCCATACTAAGGGCTTTACGAATGCTGGGTTCATTTTCAGCTGTACCGACATGAACCACGGTCACTGTGCCGTTGTTGGCCTCAGCCAATTCCAATGCACGGGTGATGGCCAATTCATCGTAAGGATTGATGATGTATTGCACGCCAGCGGTGTTGAAGGCGGTGTTATTGTCGGTGAACGTAATTTTTGTTGTGGTGTCAGGGACAACACTCATGCAGACTAAAACTTTCATTTCGAAATGAATTTACCGCAAAAATACAAAAAAAATAAGGCAAATTTGAAGCCATGAGTTTTTATCATTTCATAGCCATCGGCGGAGCGGTCATGCACAACCTTGCGTTGGAACTTTTAGCCCTCGGAAACAAGGTTACGGGCAGCGACGATGAAATCTTTGATCCGGCCCGCAGCAGGCTCCATGAAGCGGGCATATTGCCCTCGGAATTTGGTTGGTTTCCAGATAAAATATCCCCCGAAATCGATGCCATCATCCTTGGAATGCACGCTCGTTCTGACAATCCCGAACTCATCAAGGCCAAAGAATTGGGCCTAAAAATATATTCGTTCCCCGAGTTCATTTACGAACATTCGCGCAACAAAAAGCGCGTTGTGATTGCCGGAAGCCACGGAAAAACCACTTCAACGGCCATGCTCATGCACATTTTGAAGCGCCGTCAACTGTCATTTGATTATCTAGTTGGTTCACTGATAGACGGTTACGATCGCATGGTCAAACTTTCAGACGCGCCCATCATAGTCATTGAAGGCGACGAGTACCTGACCTCCCCTTTAGATCGCCTTCCGAAGTTCTTGCATTACCATCCGCACGTTGCCATGATCACCGGCATTGCCTGGGATCACATCAATGTTTTTCCCACTTTCGAGGGATATGTGGAGCAGTTCCAACTTTTCACCAATACGGTTCTTGAACGCGGTTTTGTTTTCAAAGGAATAGATGCTGACTTTTTGAACTTCTCATCATCTTCTGCTGCTTGGTCAGATTATGATCAGCCCCAGGAACTTGGTGGACGAACGTTTTCTTTTTTTGGACAGCACAACTTCCAAAACGCCTCTGGCGTAGTTGCCATCGCTGAAACGCTGGGCATTTCTGCCTCTGATGCTTGGGATGCCCTCACCGATTTCCCCGGCACAGCCAAACGTTTAGAAAAACTCTCCGAAACCGAAAATCTCGTTGTTTACCGCGACTTTGCTCACGCACCATCCAAGGTAAAAGCCACAGTATCTGCAGTTCGCGAACAATATCCCAATCACCGATTCATCGCCATTTTTGAGCTGCACACCTTTTCGAGCCTCATGCCTGAATTCATGGTTCAATATGCAGGCTGCTTTGAAGGAGCAGATCTCCTACGCGTCGTCTACGACCCTCACGTCTTCGAACTTAAAAAGATGGATGTTCCCAGCGCTTCCACAATCGAATCCCGCCTTCAAGTCCCCTCTGGCACAGCCATTTCCACCCTCGCCGCCATTGAATCGGCCCTCAACACGTGGTTATCAGACCAATCACAACCAACGGTCTTGTTATTAATGTCAAGCGGGAAGTTGATGGGGTTAAGTCTTTAGTCTGTAGTCTGTGGTCCATAGTCCATAGTCCGTGGTCCGTAGTCCGTAGTCCGTAGTCCGTAGTCCGTGGTCCGTAGTCCGTGGTCCGTAGTCCATAGTCCATAGTCCATAGTCCATAGTCTGTGGGCGGTGGTCCATAGTCCATAGTCTGTGGCGATTTTTAAGAATAATAAACAATAGAGTTGCG
>CAYPBJ010000063.1:0-4834 GCA_964408945.1 uncultured Rhizobium sp.
TTACCATTTGAGCCATTGATGCGCCGATGAAAGCGAAAGCTACTGCGAAGAGAGTTGTTACTTTTTTCATAATTTTATTTTTTTAATTTGTTGTTGCTTGGTTACTTTCAAATACCGTGCCAAAAATTAATTTTTTGCAGATTTCCATAAAAAATCATGCGCTCTTTTTATTAAATCTTGCATTGGAATCTCTTGGTGAACCAGCGCCCCGCCTGATAAAAAGGCATTTATAGCTACCTCAATGGCAGTAGATGATTTTTTATCGTTAAGTAACTTGCGTTGTGATAACGCCGCGACTCCACAAAGCCATTCTATGGATAAAACGTTCTCAACATTGTCTAAAACACGCATCAATTTGGTAGCAGAATTAGCTCCCATTGATACATGATCTTCTTGCCCATTGCTGCTCACTATACTATCTACACTTGCTGGGGTACATAATTGTTTGTTCTGACTAACCAATGCTGCTGCACTGTATTGTGCAATCATATACCCTGAATCAATTCCTGCTCCATCTGCCAAGTAGGGACTTAACTGCCGTTGTCCGCTGACCAATAAAAATGTACGCCTTTCCGAAATATTGGCTAATTCAGCCAAAGCCATTGCTGCGTAGTCTAATGTGAGTGCGAGAGGTTGACCGTGAAAATTTCCCCCGGAAACAACCATATTTTCTTCTTCGAAGACGTTGGGATTGTCTGTTACCGAGTTCAATTCTGTTTCCCAAACCATGAAACAATGCTGCAAAGCAGTGAGCGTTGCACCATGCACTTGAGGAATACATCTGAAACTGTAGGGGTCTTGAACCTGTTTTTTGGGCGTAGCGGCAATTTCGGAATCTGCGAGCCAACTTCTGATTTCTTCGGCCGCTTGGATTTGTCCTTGATGAGGACGAATTCTGTGAATGGCCTCATGAAAGGGTTCCAATCTGCAATCGAAGGCATCAATACTCAAAGATGCAATCATTGGTAGTTGACCCAATATATCAGAGATTTTCTTGTAAGCAACTAAAGCATGCGCCAACATGAACTGGGTTCCATTGATTAGGGCTAATGCTTCTTTGGGACCTAAAACTATAGGCGTTAAGCCCTCATTCTTGAGCCAAACCGAAGCATCGATCAACTCACCCTCAACCTTAACCCTGCCTTTTCCAATTAAGGGAAGTACCATTTGCGAAAGAGGCGCAAGATCACCAGATGCTCCCAATGATCCTTGTTCTGTAACCAATGGAATGATTCGATGATTGAACATATATGCCAAACGCTCAAACACTTCTGGACGAACAGCAGAGTGTCCCTTACTCATATTCAATAACTTGAGCCACATCATGGTGAGCACAAGTTCATCGCTCAGTGGGCTACCAACACCAGCGGCATGCGTTATCAAGAGGTTTTCTTGTAGTTTACTAAGCTCGGTAGAACTGATTTCAATATTTTGAAGAGAACCAAATCCGGTATTCACGCCATAAATGGGCCTGTCTGATTTCTCTAAAAACTCATGAAGAAAGTCCACACTATCTTGCATGGTCTTTCTTGTTTGAGAATTCAATTCAACCGGCTTTTGGATAGCTGCGATGGCATCTCCCAATGTATAATACGAATTCATTTATTTAAAAATTAATGTATGTGACAGCTCACTCCAACCAATTAATTGTTGTTCGCCTGTTTTTAAATTTTTAACCATTGCTTGATTTTGCTGCATTTCAGATTCACCCAGTATCAGGGCATATTTACACCCTTTTGAGTTGGCATAATCCAATTGTTTTTTCAACTTTGGAGCACCTGGATAAACTTCACAAATCAAATTATGATTCCTTAAATCACGAGCAATTTGTGCTGCTTTCGATAAATAATCTTCTTCCATGCAACAGATGAGCACTCCTGCCCATTCGTTGTTTACCTCCAATAAATTCGCAGATTCTAGTGTGTCTAGTATTCGGTCCAATCCAAAGGACACTCCTACCCCAGGCACGTCTTTAAGTCCAAAAACACCCGTTAGGTTATCGTATCTCCCCCCACCGCCAATGCTTCCAATGCGAAAATCAGAAGGAATGCGGGGATCGTTACCAACCACTTCAAAAACACAACCTGTATAATAACTGAGTCCTCTAGCTAAGCGCAGATCTAAAAATACGTTGTTCTGATTGGGCAGAAGTGTTAAAAATTCTCGGACTTGTGCTATTCCACGTGTCAAGGAATCATTTTGAATTTCAGAAAACTGTTCTAACGCATGAAGTTTTTGTTCGGTATTATTCAAAGATGCTATTTCACATAGAGTATTCCACGCAGAAATAGAGTGTGGCAAACCGCGTTGTTCAAGTTCTAGGCTGACACCGTCTTGTCCTATTTTATCAAATTTATCAATGGCAACCATGAATGAGTTCCACTGTTCACGTCCCCCGAGAAGGGGAAGAAAAGCATCGAGAATGTGTCGATGATTTATTTTAATCTGAACTTCGAGGTTGAGTTGGGCAAAAACTTCTTGGTAACATTCTACAAGTTCTGCCTCCGAAACCACTGAATTACTGCCAACAATATCAATGTCGCACTGCCAAAATTCTCTGTATCTTCCTTTTTGGGGACGATCGGCGCGCCACACTGGTTGCATTTGATAACGCTTGAATGGGAAGGCTAATTTATCTCGATTCATGACCACAAATCGCGCTAAAGGCACCGTTAGATCGTAACGCAAACCACGATCTGAAATTTGTGGGGTCATTGATTTATAATCAGTATCGGTTGGATTTTGCGGCCAATTTTCAGGTTTAATTTTGGAAAAATACTCACCCGAATTAAGAACCTTAAAGAGCAGTTGATCGCCTTCATCACCGTATTTACCTTGAAGAGTTTTGAGATTTTCAAGGGAAGGCGTCTCGATGGGAAGAAACCCGTGTGAACGAAAAACTCGCTCCATCACAGACAGAACGAATTTTCTTTTTTTCATGATTTCCGGACCAAAATCGCGGGTACCGGAGGGCAAGGAAGGTTTTTCCATGCCGCGAATTTACTTAACTTCGGCGAGTTCTTTGAGTCGTTCTTCGAGTTCGTCTTCTGCACCTGGGGTATAACCTTGGTGAGAATATACAATTTTACCTTTTTGATCAACGATGAAAGTCATTGGAGGGTTATTGACGTTCATAGAACGCGCAAGATCTTGATTTTCATCAAGTATGAATTGATAAGTCCAACCTTCACCCAAAACTTTGGGTTTCACTTTTTTCACGTTTCTAGCATCGTCAATACTCACTGCAACCAATTTCATATTATAATTCTCTTGCCATTCGGCGTAGTGTTGATCAATGGCTTGAAGCTCCTTGATGCAAGGACCGCACCAGGTTGCCCAAAATGATATTACGGTTATTTTACCTGGCTCGATGACCTGAGAAAAGTTGATGTTTTCACCATCTATATTTTTTACAACCACCGAAGGAACCGCATCTTGAGCATTTACCATTCCAGCCAATGCCAATGCAAGAGATAAAAATACGTATTTCATAATGTTTGATTTGCAGTTCCCAAATATCGTGCCATATTTTGAGAATATCATTGAAAATTCACGGAATTTGTTTGAATCAAAACCCCTTTTACTCCGGCAGTTTCTGCGCAATCAACATCGCGCTGTCTATCGCCATACATAATACTTTGCGATGGATCAATGTTGAATTGGTGGATGGCTTTTTCAATCATTAAGCTACCAGGTTTTCTGCACAAGCATTTTCCACTAAAATCGGGATGATGTTCACAGAAGAAAAACGCCTCTATTTGGCATTCAGCTTCAATGCATTTGCCTTGTAAATATTGATGCATAGCATTTACAGCTTGTTCATTGTATAAGCCCTTCGCTATTCCACCTTGATTGGTGATTACAATGATCTTAAAACCTTCATCGTACCAAATTTTAATTTGTTCAATAACTCCAGGTAGTATGTGAAATTCTTCTAAAGACTTTGTGTAATCACCGGGATCGTGATTGATAACTCCGTCTCTATCGAGAAAAATGGCTTTGTTTTTCAGGTTCATTTTAAGTAAAAATCGTTAGAATCGAATTTCCTTCGTCAAAGGTACATAACCATTTATTTAAATACCGTATTTTTGTGATTTACCATCTCCCCCAATGAGTCCATATCTGGTTATCATCCCCACCTACAACGAAATTGAGAACATTGATCGGATGATTCAAACGGTCATGTCCTTAGAAAAAAAGATTGACCTGTTGGTAGTAGATGATGGCTCTCCAGACGGCACAGGAACAGCAGTTAAGCGACAAATTGAGCACTTTCCTGATAGACTTCATATTCTTGAGCGAACAGAAAAAAATGGACTTGGCACTGCTTACATTGCGGGTTTTCACTGGGCTCTTTCTAAGGGATATGAATACATCTGTGAAATGGACTGTGATTTTTCACATCCCGTTGACCAATTGCCACGCCTAATAGAGAAATGCGAAAGCGGCGCCGATGTTTGTGTTGGAAGCAGGTATGTTGGCGGCGTAGTAAATGTAGTCAATTGGCCCATGGGCAGAGTTTTGATGAGTTATTATGCTAGTAAATATGTTCAATTCATTACTGGTTTGAACATTGCAGATACAACCGCGGGATTTGTATGTTACAAAAGAGAGGTGCTAGAGTCTATTGGCTTAGACGATATAAAGTTCAGGGGCTATGCCTTTCAAATTGAAATGAAGTTTCGAACCCATCGTAAGGGTTACCGTATTTTAGAACATCCCATCATTTTTACAGATAGAACTGCTGGGACATCCAAAATGAGCACCAAAATATTCAGAGAAGCATTGTTTGGCGTTCTTGAATTGAAAATTAAAAGTTGGATGGGTAAAATAT
>CAYPBJ010000064.1:0-4559 GCA_964408945.1 uncultured Rhizobium sp.
GAGTAACAATCATTACCAGCTAATCAATTGCCTACCATAAATTTCAAATATGCTACGCCATCTTTGCTTGGATCAATGACGCGACAAATATAAAAGCCAGGCGCAGCGATTTCTAGGTTGATAGAATTTTTGAATGTCCCACTTTTTATCAACCTTCCTTCAATATTGAAAATTTCATAATCCAATTCTTGAGATTCTTGAGATTCAATGGTGAATTTGCCGTTTGTTGGATTGGGAAACAATTTTACGTTATACAAGGGCATCAATTCACTCATATTTGCAACGGTATCTCTCAAATTGCTTACCCTTTTTCCAGAACCAAAATTCGTGAAATCGACTACTCCCAGTTCAGAACCCAACCACAATCCATTGTTTTTTAATGCGATGGCATTGATATTGTTGTTCAATAAACCAGAATTACTTGTGTCGTAAACGTGCCAATTTTCCCCATCGTAACGATACAATCCATCCCAATAAGTACCTATAAAAACACTTCCCGAAGAATCAGTAACAATTGTATTTCCGACGTAGTACGGGTACACTTTATTGGTATAATTCGGTGAATGTTTAATCATGAATTTTCCGTTATATTCATAAATATGACGATTTCCCGTGGTAATCCACAAATGATTTTTTGAATCAAAATTCATTCGGGTTTTATCGCCTAATTCCGGCCAGCCCCATTTAGAAGTATTGACTTGAGTCCATCCACCCGTATCGTTGGTGTGATATAAAAAATTCCCTGAACCCACCCAAACTCTACCGTTTTTATCCTTGCAAAATGGTTTATCAAAATCATTGGTATTGTTATTCGAAAATTTCAAATTCGAATAACATTGGCTTGAATTAAGATTCACTTCGCAAACCGATCTATGGTAAGCCGATACATATACATTCCCGTTCGAACCCACGATAGCGTGTTTGGTTCCGAAAAAATCCATTTCCTTGAAATGCCATTCATTATCATACCAATAATGTACACCATTCTCACCTGTAACGATGGTGGTATCCTGCTTTTGAAGAATCACATCTGGCATTAATGGAACAGAAAGTTGGCTCGTGTAATACTCTTTCCAGCCGTTTTGTGTTTTTAGGGACAGATGATCGTACAAACCTGCAACCCACAAGGTTGAATCTTTATCTACACTTAGGGCGATAATATTATTTGTATTGAATTGTCCGTTTCCAAACTTCTTAGAATCTATGATTGATCCATTTTTTAAGATGAACGCCCCATCACCTACCCCCATATATGGGAATTCGGGATTTTTTGTCCCCAAGAAAATACGGTCGTCTGAAATTTGTTTGATGTTCGTTATGGGAGATCTCATGACGTAATGCACTCTTAGGGAGTCAGCACTAAAATTTATAAGGTAATTTGAGGTGGTCACCCATTTTTCACCATTTGACTCTACCAGAATGTTTTTCAGCTTCCCAGGATCATTATTATCTAAAACAGGTGAGAAAATATCTGTCCAAACCCCGTTTTTGTATTGAACCAAATAATCAGAAGGAAAATTATACATCTGATTCTTCACGGCAATACCGCTCATATAAAGGGTATTATCTTCAGTAAAACAAACAGACAATACGGCTTTCGAATGCCAAGAAGCATCTCCAAAAACAGGGATAATGACAAATGAGTCGCGCATGCGATAAATTCCGATATCATCAGAAATATCTCTGCTTAATTGATCTAGCCATAGATCTTTATTGCGATCAAAAATTGCCACCTCTCTCACATTGGAGCTATTCAGGGGATATTTAATTACAGAATCTCCATTTAAGAAATACAATTGGTCATAGAATATATCGGCGAACCAAATTCCCGATTTGGGATCGGCTTGGAACATTTTAATAAACGTTTTGGGCTCATTGAATTTTGGATGACGAAACCAATTTCCGTCGCTGAGGTAAAACAATCCTTTTTCACCCCCAATCCATAACTTCCCAGAAGGCTCCTTCAGAAATTTATAATATTTATAATCGTAAATGGGCGGAATTCCAGGCAGTTGAAAATATGAAATTTCGTTTGTGAAAGTATTCATTTTTACAATTTTACTTTCTGTGGCGCACCAAATATTAGAATCTGATTCTATGAAATCATACACATTTGAACCAGAAAAATACGTCTTAAAATATGTTTTTTGAGCTGCTGCGAAATTCGAAACACCAACAAACATAATAAATAAAATCAGGTGGTATTTATCATTCAACTGATTGAATTTCTTTGTGTTTTTGGGGATAGACATTATGCAATTTAAACTTCTTCACAGTCAAATCCATGTCATTTTTCGGTAAGGCATCTTCAGAATCCATAATTTTCTAGTTTCCAATTGTCTATGGATGTACGAATCACTTTTTATATTACCCGATTCAACATCCTTCAGAAAAATGAAACTTCAAATCAATATTAAACACAACGTTTTATGCGCAGCGGCACTCATTTTTATTCACTGCAACTTAACTGGATCAAGCATTGAAACGTCTTTTTATCCGACATCAAAACCTTGGGATACTGCCACGAAATTAACCTATCAAATTTCAGCCGGAGGAGTTGTTTTTACACCCAACAATTCAAGTACAGTGCCGGTTTATCCTTCAGGATATTCTTTTGATTTCATCCAAAACAACACAAAGTTTCATACCATCATGCACAATTCTCAAGGATTCATTTTGCGCAATGGAGTGCGGCTTGACTTGAAAAACAACCCAATTTCACCCGTTTTGGATATAGCCTATGCCTTGGGAAATTTTAACATGCTGGCTTATGACGGATCCGGTAATCAAATCAGCCATAGTTGGTTCAGAAATATAAATCTGCTTACGGCTGGCGCCGGACTTGATTTCGGCGGAAAGTATATCAACTGCGGATTACAATACCGTTTTGGGTATTGCGGAGGCGGCTACAATAAAGAAACGTTGCCATTTGAAACTACCATATTGAACAATCAAAAATTAAATCTAGCATCGAACATCTATCACGGTCTAGATTTATCATTAGGCGCTCAATACAAGAATTTTCACTTTAAATTCCGCCGCACCTATCCCCTTACTCAACCCATTCATGTCAGCAGCGGATATTTTTGCGGCTTATTCTCTTCAAGCATCGAAATTGGTTACAGCTTCCATTGACCCACAATCTTGAATACTAAACCAAATAGCCAAGCAACATTCTGAAGTGGGAGATTATGAAATAAAACGCATTCACCCGTCACCCGAACCCCGGTACCCGGTACCCGGTACCATCTACCCCCTAACAACTACCAATTTGTACAAATCGCAAAAATGATTGTTCATTTCTATTCAATAGGAATGCCAATTAATAACTCTTGATATGATATTTGGAATTGGTTAACTTTTAAATTTCCTAAGAATTAGAAAAATGATCACCAAAGGATTAATTGGATTGTTGGCATGAGTAAAGAACCTTTGAATTTTAATTCCCTAGTTTCACTAGTAGAGCAAACCCATCAGCATTTTCAGCGAAATGCAGTAAAGGCAGTGAATATTTCGCTAACGGCAAGAAACTGGCTAATTGGGTTCTATATTGTAAAATTCGAATTAAACGGCGATGACCGAGCAAAATATGGTGCAAATCTATTTCCCGAACTTGCTGCAAAATTTAAACACATCAAAGGCATTGACAAACGATCATTATATCGTTTTAAAGACTTTTACAAACTTTATCCGCATTTACAGAGTGAAATTGCTCCACTCACTCATTTTTTATCACACAATGAAACCCATTCAATTTTAGGAATAACATCCCCCCATTTGGAAGCAAAAGAAAAAGTGGGGATAGCATCCCCACAATCTATAAATAAGTTGATGGTGCCTGCAGACAAAATATTAAACAACTTATCTTACTCACACATTGAGATCCTTTTGCAAATAGCAGATACACTAAAAAGAACCTTCTATGAAATGGCCTGCATTAAAGGTACTTGGTCTGTAAAAGAACTCAAACGCCAGATAAACACTTTGGCCTACGAGCGCGTGGGCATGTCTTCAAATACCGAAATAGCTTTAGAACAATTACAAAGTACGATTGAACCAACAAATTCAAACGATGCGATTAAATCTATTTACACCTTTGATTTCTTAGGGTTGAAATCCGATAGCTTGTTGGAAGAAAAAGATTTAGAAGGTTTATTGCTCGATCATTTACAAGAATTCATCCATGAGTTGGGCTATGGTTTTTGTTTTGAACATCGCCAAAAACGTTTATTGTTTGATGATGACTATTTTTTCGCAGATCTCGTATTTTACCATCGGATATTAAAATGCCATGTGATTGTTGAATTGAAAGTAGATGCCTTTAAGCACGAATACCTTTCCCAACTTAACACTTATGTAGCCTATTACAATGCCAATGTAAAGCGAGAAGATGATAATATAGCCATTGGCATTTTACTTTGTACAGAAAAAGGAAAACAATTGGTCGAATACGCCACAGCCGGGATGGACAATAACATATTCGTGTCTAAGTATTTACTAGAATTACCCAAGAAAGAAGAATTAGCGGCATTCATTCAAAAAGAAATATCAGGGTTGAG
>CAYPBJ010000065.1:0-4130 GCA_964408945.1 uncultured Rhizobium sp.
GCTCAGGCATGTACTTGGTGAAAGTGAGCAATGGAGCACAGAGCATCACTCGCAAAATCAACATTCAAAACTAAGCAATTGGTTTAATCATAGCAGTAATGAAAAAAGAAAAGGGGCGTAAGCCCCTTTCTTTTTTTATATTATTTTGATTTTAAATATTCGGTTTTCAATAGTGAACAAATTTTGTATCGTTCATCGTGAGTGTCTTGGTATAAGGATTCAAGCAATAGATACACTTGTTTGATACCAAACTCTTTACAAAATTCAAAAGGGCCTTTAGGATAATTTGTGCCCAATTTCATTCCTGTATCAATGTCATCTTTAGAGGCTGTACCTTCTTGTACTGTAAAATAGGCTTCGTTAATGATCATGCAAATGATGCGTGGTGTGACAAATCCAACGCGTGATTGAACATATTCGGGTTGATATCCCAAGAAAGCAAAAACGTCCCCCGAAGGAATAAAATTAAATGGCGAAGTGACTTCGAGTAGTTTGCGTTCGGCCATGAGAGGAAATGCGTTAATTCCTAGGAATTTTTGTCCGTCATGAGACAAACCAAACTGAAAAAGCGCTGATTCAAGGGTGATAAAACAGGTATTGAGCAAGAACAGCGTATTTTTATTAGAAGCGTATTCTAAAATTCTTTCGGGATGTTCATCAAAATCAAGGTCAATGAAAACCTCATAATTGGTGTGAGTTTTTGTATCTTGCACGTATGTTAAAGCGGTATTTGCTTTCCGCATCCAGGAAGTTAATTTGGGGCCTGATCCCAATACTGCTATATTCATGTCATTACAAAAATACATCATACATTATGAGAGAAACTATTTTTTCTGAAAATGCCCCGCAACCGATTGGTCCTTATAGCCAAGGTGTGAAAGTGGGTAATACGTATTATTTATCCGGTCAAATTGGATTAAATCCTCGGACCGGCGCCTTTGGTTCTGATACTGATGTGGTTATTCAAGCCAAACAGGTGATGGAAAACATTAAAGCGCTTTTAGAATCACAAGGTTTGACGTTTGACCATGTTGTTAAATCGAGTATTTTTTTGAAAAGCATGAACGACTTTCCTAAAGTCAATGAAGTTTATGCTCAATATTTTACTGGGGTTTATCCGGCCAGGGAAACGGTAGAAGTCTCGCGTTTACCTAAAGACGCGTTGGTAGAGATATCGGTGATTTGTGTAAAACCCGAGTAATTTTTAAATTAACTTTGAATGTTATGTCAAATCAAAATGAAAACATCAATCCCAATGCATTAGACATTGAATTGACGGAGGAAATAGCTGAAGGTGTATATACAAATTTGGCAATTATCACTCACAGTGATACTGAGTTTATCTTGGATTTTATTAGAATGATGCCCGGTGTGCCTAAAGGAAAAGTTAAAAGCAGAATCGTTTTATCGCCTCAACACGCCAAGCGTTTAATTATGGCTTTAAGCGATAATTTAGCTCGTTATGAAGATAGTTTTGGCGAAATTGAATTACACGAGAATCACGGCAATGGAATTCCATTGAATTTCGGTGGGCAAACAGGACAAGCTTAATTTTTGATTAATTATATATGGAATTGAATCCCAAAATCAGTCAAGCCATTCAGGCTTTGCGTGAAAGAACGTATTTCAGTGCCTATCCAGAAAATCCAAAAGCGTATTCGGAAGAGTCGCACGAAGCTGGAAAATCGGCATTTCAAAAACAATTGAGTAATCCGTATGTTGGACTCGATGACACCGGTTCTACTGGTAAATTTGGTGAAGAAATTTCTCCATACATGCTAGTCGGTTTGGGTGTGGAATACCCAGTGTTTACGGCAGATTTCTTGGTTGAGCAGTCACAAGCTGCACAAAGTCAGTGGAAGAAGATTTCTCCTTTAGAGCGTGCCAATATCTTGGTTGAAATGCTCGATAAAGTGTCAGATCGTTTCTTCGAATTGGCCTATGCTACCATGCATACAACTGGACAATCATTTGTAATGAGTTTTCAAGCAAGTGGTCCACATGCCAATGATCGTGCACTTGAATCTGTTGCTTTGGGATACGAAGAATTGACTCGTTATCCACAGCAATTGGATTGGGTTAAGAGCATGGGCAAGTTTGATCTTACCATTAAAAAGAATTTCAAACCCGTTGCGAAAGGTGTAGGTTTGGTAATTGGTTGCTCCACTTTCCCAACATGGAACACCGTTCCTGGTGTTTTCGCCAATTTGATTGCGGGTAATTCTTGCATCATTAAGCCCCATCCTAAGAGTGTGCTTCCTATTGCTATCGTGGTTGAAGAGATGCAGAAGGTTTTAACGGCACATGGATTATCTACAAAGTTGGTTCAACTTGCTGTAGATTCTTCTGCGAATCCAATAACTAAGAACTTAGCTGAACATCATTCGGTTAAATTGATTGATTACACGGGTGGTTCTGATTTTGGACGATATATTGAGTCCTTGCCAGGAAAAACCGTGTTTACCGAAAAAGCGGGTGTCAATTCAGTTATTTTAGATGGAGTTGCCGATGCAAAAGCTGTTTTTGGGAATTTAGCATTTGCTGCGAGTTTATATAGCGGACAAATGTGCACAGCTCCACAGAATATTTTTGTTTCAAAAGATGGAATTACCACTCCCGAGGGAAATATGTCATACGATGATGTTGTAGCTTCCTTGGGTGCAGCTCTAAAAGGACTTGCCGAAAACCCGAAAATGGGTGCTGGTACTTTAGGGGCTATTCAGAATGACGTGACCCGCAAGAGGGTAGAAGACGTGTTGAAGGGATCAGCAGCTACAGCGAATGACGCCGTTGTTGAAAATCCTGAGTTTTCGGATGCTCGAATTTTAGCGCCTTCAGTAGTTGCTGTAGATGCGTCAGATGATTCTTGGAAGCATGAGTGTTTTGGCCCAATTTTGTTTGTGGTAAAAACTTCGGGTAGAGAAGAGAGTTTGGCTTTGGCGTCTCATTTGGCATCCTCGGTGGGTGCAATTACATGTTCTTGTTACAGCACGGATGTGGCCTATATGCAGTCAGTTGAGGAGGTTATGAACGAGCAAGCCTTTACTCCGGTAAGCTTCAATTTTACTGGGGCTGCCTTCGTGAATCAGCACGCTGCTTTCAGCGACTTCCACGTTACTGGAGGTAATCCCAGTGGAAACGCTACCTTTACCGACTCACTTTACGTCAACAGACGATTTGTTTGGGTTGGAAATAGGTTTGCTTAGTTTTTCGGGGGATGTTTATTCTCCTTATGACCATAAACAAAAAGTCCCGGCCTTGCGACCGGGACTTTTTTATGTGAATGAAAAATGAAAATTTCCAGGAATTACATTCCGCTCTTAGTTTCACCTTCAGCAGCAGGAGCTTCAGTAGCAGCAGTTGCTTTGATGTCTAATGAAATTTCGATGGTTTCAGAAACTACACCATTCTTCAATGCAGCTTTAGCTTTGTCGCTCAAGCTCATGTTCGCTTTATCGTAGTTTACACCCCAATCTAAACGATTGATGCTTACGCTACCTTTAGCAGTGAAAGTTGTTCCATCAATGGTAACAGCAGCAGGTATGCTGATGTTTTTAACTGAATCGCGAAGAGTCAAGTTACCAGAAATTACGTGAGTGTTAGTACCTTCTGCTTTTTCTTCAACTGAAGTAATCTCAAATTTCGCGGTAGGGAATTTTGCTACGTTGAAGAAATCGTCAGCTTGGAAGTGACCAATTAACTTTTGCTTGTACTCATCAGGAATAGAATCAGTACAAACGATGTTTTTCATGTCGATAGTAAAAGAACCTGCAGTTAATTTACCATTTTCAACAGAAACAGAACCTTCAGAGATAGCGATGGTGCCTTTGTGCTCACCAATACCTACCACTTTAGAACCTCTCCAGCCAATTACACTTTCAGGTGCAACGGTGTAAGTAACTGCACCGGTGTTAGCGGTTGCAGCAGAATCAGCGTTACCAGCGTCGCTGGCGTTACTTCCGCAAGAAGCCATTGCAAACACGGCAACAGCGGCGGTCAAATAGATGAAACTTTTTTTCATATGTGTATTTTATTTTTTTGGTTTTTCTTTAATCTTACTGCAAAGATACATTTGTTTGAACAAATATGCAAGTTGGTCGATAGTCTGTAGTCGATGGTCTGTAGTCGAT
>CAYPBJ010000066.1:0-4073 GCA_964408945.1 uncultured Rhizobium sp.
AAACGAAAATCCAATCATTTTCGTTATACCTTCCATGAGAAATAAAACTGATCGCCGCTTAATCAATTGGACTATCAGCGTTGGATCAATCATAGCGTTAGTGCTAATATTGAATTCTGATTTATTCATCCATAAAAAAAGCGAGGTGGTTGAAGGTCAAATTAATGAAATTTCTATCGGTGGAGTTGATGACATTGTCATCCTCCTAAAAAACAACCCTAAGAGATACTGTATAAATAGAGGTTTCGAAATTGGGCTATCGCCAGAACCGCTTTGGAAAGACTTGGCTAAGAAAACCATTAAAATCAAAACCGAACCCGAAGGATTTAACTTGTTTGATATCAACGATAATCTCAAAGAAGTGAATACAATTTCAATTGATGACTCTGTTTATTATCGAAATTGAATCACCACCCTGACACCCAATTCCAAAAGCCTTTATTAGTGAACCTAGAAACTAAACGCTGAGTTTCACGATGGTTTAAAACAGGACCGAAATAATTTACATAAGAAGCTATTTCCAATGGGTGCAACACTTTGATGAAATCCATTTTAAAGGTGGGTTTATATCCCGTAGAAACAAGCAGTCCTCTAATGGGAACTCTCTTGCCCATACCCAGCCACCTGTACATGGCATAATTCGCCCTCTCTAATTGATAATAGGGAGAACTTCCATGAGAAGATTGCCAATTCTGGCGACTCCAATTCTTCGTTTCAATGACAAATACTCCCGACGGAGCAACAAGAACATGATCAATCTGAACCGTTTTGATATAATCCTTGTATTTACGGCGATACAAAGACTTTTGAAATTCCAAATTAACATCATTGATCAATGTAAATTCATCAGACAACGAGTTCAATGCCTCTACCAACTTTTGCTCACCAATAGTTCCTAAAACGAAAGTGTGATTTTCATTTAACACCCTTCGAATACCTTTCACTGAAGAAATTTCCTTTTTTGAACTTTTCGCCAACGCCCGGTCAAACGAATTTTCTAAATCGTTCTTTCTGTTTTTGTCTCGAAGGATTTTTCTGTCTATTCGATATATCTTCCAACTAAGCTTAATTTTCAAAAACAACCACTTTATTGTTCCCATTTTGCTTGCAGAGCGCTCTTTGAGGATATTCAAAGAGTTTCTTTCCAATTCATTTTGGGGAAGTCGAATTTTCAACTCAGACAATTCAAATTCTAAATGATATCTGTGTCTCCTTAAAATCTTGTTTTCTTGTCCAAATTCATCTTTCCAAAAATCCTCCAAGGATTCAACATCCTCAAATTGGGGCAAAAATCTCCTTCCCAACCGTTGGTTGATGTAGTTTAATGAGCCAACATTATCAATGATTACCATATAAAACCAGGCTAAAATATAATAAAATCTAAACTAATCATTCCCGCACGGTAACAAATATTCGAAAACCTATGTGGAAAGTATAAACATTCCCGATCAGTAATTATTTTAAATTTTAAAGCTATATTCGCACAAATAATACCGTTCGGTAATATTATGAACAGCGAGAAATTAGGACAAATCATAAAACATAAGAGAAAGTCCCTCAAATTAACTCAATCCGAAGTTGCTATGTCTTGCGGTGTGGGACTTCGATTTTTATCCGACTTGGAAAATGGCAAACCAACATGCCAAATGGGCAAAGTACTTTTGGTGATTGAATCTCTAGGCTTAATGATTGTGATTGATGAAAAATAAACTTAACGTATACTTTTTTGACCAATTGGCTGGTGAATTGTCCCAAGATAAATATGGTACATTATCCTTTCGATATAACTCAGATTATATCAATTCAAAGGGAACTCCAATATCGTATTCAATGCCCTTAACAAAAGAAGAATACTATGGAAATGAAGCACATGCTTACTTTACTGGTTTACTTCCCGAGGAAGAAATGTTAATTTCTGCGGCCAAAGCAATCGGAACTTCTAGTTTGAATTATTTTAAGTTGCTCAGTGAATTAGGCCAAGAACCTATTGGTGCCATTAGGATGGGCAAATCACCCCATGAAATCACCCATCAGTACGACAAAATTTCAATCGAAGAGTTGGATGAAATGATCATGAATAATGACTCACTAATGAGTACTTTGTACCAAGAAAGAGAATTGAGATTGTCATTAGCTGGAGCACAATCTAAAACGGGCTTATTCTACAAAAACAATGAGTATTTTGTCCCTCAAAATGGGTCTCCGAGCAATGTAATTGTGAAACCCACAAACAAAAGATACAATGACCTTGTATTCAATGAATATGCAAGTATGAAAATTGCGGCTGCATTGGGAATTGATACACCCGTGGTTCAATTGAAAAAGACTCAAAAACAATCGCTTTTCATGATTCATCGATACGACAGGATTTTGACTGACCAAAGTATTCAACGATTGCACCAAGAAGATTTCTGCCAGGCCCTGGGCATACAAAATCAAAACAAATATGAAGCAGATGGCGGGCCTTCATTTAAACAATGTATCAATTTATTGAGAGCGGGAACCACCGTTCCTTCTTTAGAAATAAATAAATTCATTAGACTATTTCTGTTCAATACTATCATTGGAAACAAAGATGCTCATGGAAAAAATTACTCCATCCTATACATAAACAATAAGCAAATTTTGGCGCCGGCTTACGATGTTTTAAGTACTACTTTCTATCCTGAATTAACGAGTAAAATGTCAATGTCCATCAACGGCAAATTTGAACTTGATGAGATCACGGAGTCTGATTTGCATTCAATGGCGAATGAGGCCAACATCAGTGGTAATCTGTTAATCAAAGAATATCATCAATTAAAAGCCCTTATTCTTCCAAAAGCGGAGGAAGTATTGATGGAAAATGTCTTCCCTAATTCATTTAGTAGTTCTTTTTTCCATCATTTAAAAAACACCCATTCAGAACTATTTTAGAAAAAGCTAAAAACCATCCACTAAAAAGTGAAAAACATATCGTAGTAAATTCGGTTGAACAAAGCCTCTTCCAAGTCAAGTTTGTAGAGTTCCTTCAAGGAATTGATCATTTCTTCATCGGTTTTGCAGTTTCTCACAAAATTTCGATAGGTTTCGCGGGGAAAGTCTTTCCTAATTTTGTCTAACATATAGGCTGACAATACGTAGGTGCCGCGTATCGAGTTGAAGTACGATGATGTTTTCCAGAGCGACATTGCGTCAGAAAACGTATGAATGTCCTTCGATTTAATGAAAGCTAAAACACCTGGAAGGTTTTCTTTGTAAGATGTTGCACCGATTCCGCCGTACAGACTGGCGAGGCCCTCACCCACGAAATAGTTGCACTTAAACGGAATGGCAAAGTGAAGAAGTTCATGCACGTGGACCGGCTTAGGAATCCCCGATAAAACGACTTTGTTGAAAGGATCGCCCATCCCACCAAATTGAGCTTTGGGATTGAAAAAATTGACGTATTCAAGTCCTCCAACATAGGCATAAGCATCTTTCAGGGTAGGTCCCGAATATAAAATCAGCGGAATTTTTATGAATGAATCAGCGCTCAAACCCAATTCTTTTAAAGCACTTAACATTTGATTGTATGACTTAGCCAGTTCTTTTTTCTCGACTTTTTGGGATGAAAACACGGTGAGATTTTTATACCGATGAGGAATCAGATTGAAACTATTCAAAGACTCAAATCGCATCAATTTGCTCTGTTTACTATTGTAAAGCACCGCCAATTGCATCCACCCCATATCTAACTGATAAAGGTTTACGGTATCGTTGAGGTTCTGATTGTAAATCAATCTAAAACCAAACATGTTGCTGAATGGAATGTCAAATCCGGATATAAAATTCAACAACGTAATTGGATTGGTTTTGGAAACGCCCGGATGGTGATCTGCAAATAATGGTGAAACATCGTTTCTGCCATAATCAGACATGCACTTGAACCACAGCGAATCGAAGGTCTGTAAATCTTTCGTAATCACCGAGGAGTCGCTCACGGAGATTATTTTCAACCCAAAACTTTGCGCGAAGGTTTCGCTAGCAACGAAGTTGATGATTAAAAAAGCGATGATTGAAAGCGATTTAAATGGGCGCATGATCAAAAGTAA
>CAYPBJ010000067.1:0-2611 GCA_964408945.1 uncultured Rhizobium sp.
TCATAAACGGTGTGTTTCATTTGTTGCGGTAATAACAGATTGAATTTTAATGGTTTTCACAACAGTTTAATTAGTGATTTAACACCAAGAGAATTAATTATATTGCATGAAAATACCCCTGAAACTCTAATTTCTATTGTCTGATAAATTGGGAGGTATCAACGTGAAAATTGAAAGCTAAATACTTGTTTTACAACATATTGGATTACAGTTTGATTCACCTCTCTCCCCTAGTTCAACAATTGTTTAACCTTTAAACCCTGTAAGCCCAGTGTTTACGGGGTTTTTGTTTAAATACTCGTTTTGTCATAAATAATATGAAAACGTAACCTCCAATTCCATTTCTTGAAAACCAAGACCAATTGATTAATTTTGTGAATACCAATCATGAAAAAAGATAAAATAATATTTTGGTCGGCAACAACCATCATAGCCCTGTTTGAAGGAGTAATGCCCGCTTTAACATCTCAAACAGAACTAGCGAAAGAAGGAATCAGGCATTTAGGGTATCCCGAGTACTTTGGGAATGCGCTGGTATTTTTTAAAATTTTGGGAGTTTTGGCTTTGGTTTTCCCTCAGATTCCAAAACGTGTCAAAGAATGGGCTTATGCAGGATTTGCTTTTGATTTTATTTTTGCCACAATAAGCCACGGAGCGATTGACGGAATTAACGGACAAACATTTTTTCCTTTGGTTGTATTAGGAATTTTAGCGGTTTCATATATTTATTACCACAAACTTAATACTCGAGAAGCTTAACCCTATTCCGGATTTATAATTGGGAAATACTCTATTGATTGCATCCATGGAAACAAGGGTAAAGTGGACATTAGTTTCTCTGCTTTAGATTCGTCCAACTCATTTAATACCAAAATGGCCCCATTTCGGGCTGGTCTCAAATATAAATGTTCTATAATCCCTTCTGATTTCCAACCTCCAACAACTTCTTGTTCGAGTTGTATGATTTCCTGAAAATTACTTGGCAGATTTTCAGTTTGAATGGTGAAAATCACCAAAAGCTGCTGTCTCATTCTAATTATTTAATTTCATTCAAAAAAGGATAATCAATGTAGCCCTGATCCTGTCCGCCATACATGGTATTTCGATCCAAATCATTTAACGGGGCGTTCAATTCAAAGCGCTTGGGCAAATCGGGATTGGCTAAAAACAAGGTTCCGTAGGAAATGAGCTTCGCAATTCCTTTGTGAAGCTCTGCTTCTCCTGTTTCTTTGTTGTAACCGCAATTTGCTATGATTGGATGCTTGGAAATAGCACCAAATTCTTCAACGGAATCCAAAGGATAATGGGGAAATTGGTCCCCCGAAAAGGGCACATTCATGATGTGAACATACGCCAAAGGCAATTGATTGAATTCTTGTATCAGTAATTCGAATTGTTCTTTCGGATTCTCATGAACGATGGTATTGTAGGAGCTGCTTGGGGATATTCTAACGGCCACTTTTCCAGCGCCAATAGCATTTACGATCTCAGCAAGGGTTTCAACCACAAATCGATTTCTATTCTCATGGCTTCCGCCGTATTCATCGGTTCTTTGATTTGCACTCTCAGCTAAAAATTGATTGGGTAAATATCCAAAGGCAGCATGAAGTTCAACTCCGTCGAAACCCGCTTCCATGGCATTGATAGCAGCTTGTTTGTATTGTTGGATAATGACTTTTATTTCATTGAATTCTAACGCCCTAGGAACTTCATAATCCTTCATTCCTTGCATGGTAAAGTGCTGCTGACCTTGTATTGCAATTGCCGATGGAGCCACAGGCAATTCACCATCCTTCACCAATGAATGCCCTACCCTGCCCGTATGCCAAAGTTGTGCAATGATGACACCCTTGTTCTTGTGAACCTCGGAGGTCACTTTTTTCCACGCATCAATTTGCTCTTGTGTATAAATTCCTGGTGTGAATGGACTGCCCACGGCCTGTTTTGAAATATTAATCGCTTCAGAAATGATCAATCCGGCGCTTGTTCTCTGGGAATAATACACTACCGTAGAATTTCCAACTACCCCATTATGATCAGCCCGGGAGCGTGTCATGGGTGCCATTGCCATGCGATTCTTCAGCTCAAAAGAGCCTAATTTTATTGATTCTAATAGTTTCATACAATGATGTTTCTTGCAAATCTAGCTTCATTACTTTACTTTTGAAAGTAGTTACACATTTGTACAGTAGTAACACTATATAAAGCATTGTACTGAATCAATTGATTATGAAAGAAAATAAAAGTAAAATATCTGAAAAGTCTTGTTCATTGAGAGATGTTTTAGACATTATTGGAGGGAAATGGGCCATGCCCATCATTTATATTTTATCAAAAGGCAAGATGCGTTTCAAGGAAATCGAACGAAGTGTAGAGGGAATAAATACCCGTATGTTGGTAAAGGAATTAAAAAACATGGAACAGAACGGTATCGTGAGGCGAGAAGTTTTTCCCACCGTACCTCCCACCGTAGAATACACGTTAACCGAAAAAGGTTCCAAATTACTCCCGAGCATCGTATCTCTCCACAAATGGGGCGAAGAGTTTGCTGCTATAGAGTAACAATCATTACCAGCTAATCAATTGCCTACCATAAATTTCAAATATGCTA
>CAYPBJ010000068.1:0-2454 GCA_964408945.1 uncultured Rhizobium sp.
TCTTCAGGGAATAAAGGTTTTTACTTCAAAGAATTTGAACCAAAGAGCTTAGACCCTTTCGATGCTCTTTTCGATATTTTTAAAGAACTCATTACCCATACCTCAGGTGACTTTGATGAAGCCATCTCATGGTTGCGTGAGCTTGATAAAGAATACCAACTTACCGATGAAAATTATTCGGTAGATCAATTCATTGAAGACCTTAAAGATCGCGGTTACATTCGGGAAGAACTCGACAATCCCTCAGGTTCTGGCATGGGCATTACCGCTAAAACCGAACGCGCTATTAGACAAACCGCTTTAGATCAGATTTTTGGCAACCTCCATAAAAGCGGCGCCGGAAATCATAAAAGCAAAGCCGCCGGTGCAGGAGAAGAACTAACGGGCGAATTTAGAAGCTACCGCTTTGGCGATGGACTCGAACGCATTTCCATGACCGAAAGTCTGAGAAATGCTCAAATTCGCAAAGGACTGGGCGACATTAATCTCACTGAGGATGATTTAGTGGTGGAAGACACCAAATTTCAGACCCAAATGAGCACTGTGCTCATGATTGACATCAGTCACTCCATGATTCTTTACGGCGAAGATCGCATTACACCTGCAAAAAAGGTGGCAATGGCCTTAGCTGAATTGATTACGACGCGCTACCCCAAAGATTCTATTGATATTCTGGTGTTTGGAAACGATGCCTGGCGCATATCCATCAAAGACATCCCTTATCTAAAAGTTGGCCCTTACCATACCAATACGGTAGCTGGTTTGCAACTCGCTATGGATATCCTCCGAAGGAAGAAAAACACCCACAAACAAATCTTTATGATCACAGATGGTAAGCCCAGTTGTGTGAAAGAGCGCGATGGACGTTACTACATGAATAGCAATGGATTAGACCCCTATATTACGGAACAGTGCTACACTCAAGCTTCACAAGCCCGAAAACTTCACATTCCCATAACCACCTTCATGATTGCCCGTGACCCCTATCTGCAACAATTTGTCGATAAATTCACCGAAGCCAATCAAGGAAAGGCCTTCTACACCGGGCTCAAAGGCCTCGGTGAAATGATTTTTCAAGACTACGAAACAAACAGAAAAAAACGACTCAAATAATATGATTTCTACATTCGGCGAACTTAAAGCTTCAGGTTACACCCCAAAATCCATCAAAGATGAATTGCGCGAAAACCTCATTCGTAACATTCAATCTGGCATCAACTCTTTTGAAGGGGTACACGGCTTTGAAAAAACCGTCATTCCCGAATTGGAAAGAGCCATTTTATCAAGGCACAACATCAATTTCTTGGGACTTAGAGGTCAGGCAAAAACACGACTCGCTCGATTAATGGTCAATCTGTTAGATGAGTACATTCCCTATATTGAAGGTTCTGAAATCAACGACGACCCCTTTAACCCCATTTCCCGCTATGCCTATGAACTCATTGCCGAAAAAGGCGACAATACCCCCATTGCTTGGCTACACAGAAATGACCGTTTCACCGAAAAACTCGCCACACCTGACGTTACAGTGGCCGACCTTATTGGCGATGTAGATCCTATCAAAGCAGCCAATTTGAAATTGTCTTACGCCGATGATCGAGTGATTCACTACGGCATGATTCCTCGCTCGAACCGCTGTATTTTCGTGATCAATGAAATTCCCGATTTACAAGCACGTATTCAGGTATCGCTGTTCAATATTCTCCAAGAAGGTGACATTCAAATTCGCGGATTTAAACTCCGCCTTCCGTTAGACATTCAATTCATTTTCACGGCCAATCCCGAAGACTACACCAACCGTGGAAGCATCGTGACTCCGCTCAAAGACCGTATAGGTTCGCAAATATTGACCCACTACCCGGAGAGCGTTGAAATTGCGCGTAAAATATCCGCTCAGGAAGCAAAAATTCATACATCTCAATCAGAAGTAGTTCATGTGCCTGATTTTGCCTTAGACCTCTTGGAACAAATCATTTTTGAGGCGAGAAACAACGAGTACATTGACAACAAAAGCGGCGTGAGCGCTCGTATGAGCATATCCATGTTGGAAAACTTGGTGAGTACGGCTGAACGTCGAGCTTTGCTCAATAAAGAAAATCACACCACGGTTCGTTTGTCTGATTTTATGGGAATCATTCCCGCCATCACGGGCAAAGTTGAGCTGGTTTACGAAGGCGAACAAGAAGGTGCCACGTTTGTGGCTGAACAACTGCTAGGGTCTGCAATTAAAACTCTCTTTCCTTCTTTGTTTCCGAGGATTGAAAAGCTATCCAAAAAGACCGATTCAACACCCTATGATGAACTTCTCGCTGAACTAATTGCCGAAGGCGGACTCTTTCTCTACGACGACTGCGAAGATAGCGAATACACTGAATCCATCAATAAAATCACTGCCTTAAGCGATCTGATTACGCAATACCAACCCGAGTTCCCTGTAAAAGATCAACTTTTCCT
>CAYPBJ010000069.1:0-2069 GCA_964408945.1 uncultured Rhizobium sp.
TGCGGGAGACCGCGGAAGAATCACTGCCCAACAAATATTGCCCTGCATCAACCCTATTAACGCCATTCGTACCTTCCCAGCTACATTTACGGAACATCAACGTAATACTCCATCCAGAGTAGATCACCCTTTCGTGTTCCAAAAAAGGTAACGGCGTGCAACTTCTTCCATGGAACATTCATTTTTTTCCATCAAGTTCATTCTCTGATTACGGATGGTGTTTTTTGATTTTTTGATTTCTCTCGAAAGCTGAATGGTGCTTTTGCCCTCAATTTGAGCCTTGATTACCAACTCTTCCGATTCTGTGAAAATGGGTGGAGGAATGAAATCAAATTCTTCGTTGGAAACATTCAAAATATCACTACACACACCACAATAAAACGTTCTACCTTGAATTAGTGCGCCTATACCCTCTTTTAGGTCATCCAAAGAGGCTGATTTAGAAACCATAGACCTGACTTTATATTCTATAGCAATTTCCAAAATGCTGGCATTCGCATGTCCGGTAAAAACCATACAAGGTATTTTTCTCTCCCAGCAAATTTTTGGCAAATCCATCTGTTTTATGGAGTCAATTTGGATGTCCGTAATCACAAAATCTGGCTGTTTCTCTATGATTGAAAGAGTTGCCGTTTTCAAATCAGAAATTTCAATTACTTTCATTTCAGGAAATAGCTCTTGCACCATAGAACTTAAAATGTGCAACATGCTGGGATGATCATCCAGAATTAAAACCGTCATCGAATTACTTTATGGGAAACAAAAGGGTCAATTTATAACTGTCATTCGATTCTTTAATGATTTCCTTGGCTTTCAAAATCTTCAATCTTTCAGACAGAATAGTGGTTCCTCTACCCGGATATTTGAGTAGGTTTTTAGTGCTTTTTATTTCTTGAGGATGAATTTTGGGATAAGAAATGGACAACTCAACATGGTTTTCTTCTTCATCTTCGAAAATGCCGATGTAGATTTTTTCAACTTTTCTGTGGGATATTATATTGGCAAGACTCTCTTGCAAGTAGCGATACAGTTGATGAGCCTTGTCTTTAGAAAGTTCGTTGACAAATTCTACGTCCATGATAATGTTAGTATCCGAATTACTCATTTCTTTGCCCATCCGCAGAAAACTCTCATCCAATTTCCCGATAATAAAATCCCTCGGATAAATAAATTCAACTGTAAAACGCAATTCCTCGTGAAACTGATTCAAAGCTGAAATGCCCTCCTTCAAACTATCTTTCACCGATTCATCTTGGGAGCTGTTGAGCGTGATTTGCAATTGGTTTTTAATATTCAATAGTTTAATCGCAACAAAGTCGTGCAGGTCATTGGCGATTCGTTTTCGCTCGTTTTCCGATTCATGGATTTTTTGGTGTTTGTACCTCTGTAAAATACGATTAAACCTTTTCAAGTACAAATAGGCAACCCCAAGAATGGTAAGGGTAATGAGAAATGCTGGAAACAGCAGGTAAAATATATCAGTAAGTAGTATGTCTCCAGAATTTAACATTGATTAAAATTAATATGGAAATCAATATATATCCAAATAAATGATTGAAAACCAACGTCATAGAAGAGGCTTTCCACACCATCACTTTTTGTGACATAATCATGGTCATTAACATGAATGAAAGTCCGATTGCCATAGCCACATCAATGATATTAGTCAATTTCAAGGATGTTTTTTGGGCACTGTAAACCACCAAAAACAACAACCCCGATATACTCACTAGATAGTTCATGGCCGAAAAATCATAATGATCCAAATAGATTAGTCCTAAAACCCATAAAATGGAAATTAACAACCCAAATTTATTGAATTTAACAGGTAAACGAATGAGTACAGAAATGAAAATTAGTGCTGGGAAAAGAACGTCATAGGCTGCAGTTAATGTGCTTTTAGTATGACTATTAATTAGATAAAATAATGACTCAGAAATTAATCCAGCTAAAACATAAATTAAGGCCGAAATATTATTTTTATTTCTAACTAAAATAGACCAGGATTTTATTGCCAAACCATTTGTAAAAAACAGAATTGCAATGTAAAACCAGTAGATGAGCATTTA
>CAYPBJ010000070.1:0-1827 GCA_964408945.1 uncultured Rhizobium sp.
GGCGGATTGACCTTCTTCATTGGTGGGGCAGTTTTATATGGGGCGAAGAAGATTAAAGAAGTAAAAAGAAAATGAATTTATTAATTATGCCTAACTATTTTAAAACACAAAATCGCAATTTCAAAAAATTGCTCTCAGTGATACTGTTTTTTATCACCATCCAGTTTGCATGGAGCGTCGATCTTTACTGGCAACCCGTTTCTGGCAGCAAAGAACTTTCAACTCCTGGAAATTGGATTGATGCCAGCGGAAATGTTGCAACTACAATTTCAAGCACAGATATTCTTCACTTGGAAGATCTTTCGGGTTACCCTGTGTCAGATTTCGATGCAGAATTAACTCAAGAATTATCCATCAATAGGCTTTTTGGGAAAAAAGGTACGCTTACATTGAAAGACACTTTAAGAATCGCATATCATGCCGAAATGTATTCTCCGTTTAAAATCCAAAAAACCGCAGGAACGGTCGGAGCTTTGTACTTCAGCAACAGCAATCCTAATGTGGTAATGTATAACTATACTTCGTATAATATTGATACATTATTAATTCCTGGTACATTCAAAATAGGCAACTTGTATCTATATTCTTGTACCGCAACACTAACTTCAAATATCACGGTAAAAACAATTAACCTGGGGGTTACCAATATTGCTAATCCTAAAACACTGCTAATTTTAAACGAAAAGAACATTACATTTAATCGACATAATGAAATAGGGCAACAATCAGGAAAACCCAACGTTCAAGAAATAGTTCCAGATGAAAACTCTGAATTAATCGTTTTAAACCAATCTTACGACATATCTAGTGTGAAATTTAGTTCCAGTTCGGGAACTCCCAAAATCAAAGCCGTAAGAGTAAAACGAACAAGTACTTCAACTATTACCCCTTTCATTAAATTTATGTCAGATTTATACATCACCGAAGAGTTAGAAATTGAGAAATACACCCATATAATTTATCACAAAAACCTCATCTTAGGAGCTACCCGAAATAAAAAGTGCAGAGTTATTGTAACCAATCCCACAACAGTAAAAATTTACAAAGGCACTACTTCTGGTGTATTAGGAAAAATAACCGCTCAATTGTTTATCCCAGAAGGAAGAAGAGTTTTCAGATATGTAAATAACCCTTTCAGAGGAACTCTAAGTTTGGCTCAATTGACTGACAACATTGACATTTCCGGAAGCGGTGGCAGCACAAATGGATTTACAACAACAAACACTAACAATCCCTCATGCTTCTACTTCAATCCAGCAAATTCCGATGGAAACACATCAGGACTCGATGCCGGTTGGACCGCTTTCGCCAATGCAAATACCAACAACTGGACTCGAAATCAAGGCATACTCATTTATGTTAGGGGCTCTAAAGGACAAGGGCTTGATGGCACTTCTTATTCGCCTGATTCACTTACCCTAGACATTCAAACTTCAGATACAATTTATTACGGTGACCAATCGTTTTCAGCTACTAGCAGTGCAAATTCAACTTGGGTGAGCTTTGGAAATCCCTACATCTCTCCCATTGAAATTGGCAATCAACCTTCGTCTCAAAGAACCAACATCGGAAATAATTTCTACGTTTTCGATGCCAATTTGGGCACCAGCGGTGGATTTATAACTAAAAGTTTCGGCACCTCTTACGTTTTACCAGCATTGAGCGGCTTTTTTACCAATACTTCTTCTAGTAGCACCAAGGGTACCATCACTTTCAAAGAAACCGACAAAACTGCCACCGCCGGTGACGACGTTTTCACCCGCATCCCCTCGCCCAACCGACTAAACATCGAAATTTTCAAAGGCGACCGCATGTACGACGCTACCG
>CAYPBJ010000071.1:0-1809 GCA_964408945.1 uncultured Rhizobium sp.
TATTTGGACCTTGTCCTTGATCGAGTTTAAAGGAAATTTTCTTTTTCCAACGGTTATTCCTTCGGTCAATGTCGGCCAAAAGGTAGGTGGCATCCAAGAAAATTTCTGTGAGTTCATGTTTGGGTTCAATGCTCACATTGACGGTAAAATCGCGGTTCAAACGTCCCCAAGAATTCCAAACCTTGGTTGAAAGCCTGTTAGGAATGATGTATTGATTTGTGGGGATGGTTAATTGGGTAAATATTAATTTTCCACTTTCGGTTCGTGTCAAAAGGTCTAAGTTCACGGGCATGGTGAGATTTCCGTAGCGACGAACGGTGATTTTATATTGACCATTCTCGAGCTTTTTTACTTTTTTGATGCCGTAGTCAATGACTTCTTTCGACTCAAACCATTGATCGAAGAACTTATTCAGATCAATTTGTGCTGATTGAATGACTGAATTTCGAAAATCTTCTATGTACGGGTGCTTGAATTTCCATTGTTCCACGTAGTTTTTCATGGCTATCGAGAAAATGGAATCCCCCAAGAAATAGCGCAAATTGTAGAGCATGGTAGCCGTTTTGTAGTATACATTTCCGTATCCGCCGCCATGTCCTACGGCCTCATGAAATTCGTTACTATGGGTATTGAGACGTTCGTCTTCGCCATCAATTGCATCATCCAAATAGGGGCCAATGGCCCTAGAATATTCTGGAAATGGCTCTACTTTCAACTCTTTCAGTGCTTCGGCCGTTAAAAATTGAGTGAATCCTTCGTCGAGAGCTGCCCGATAGGTTTCGTTGCTACCCACCATACCCATGAACCAATTGTGGGCCACTTCGTGTGCGATGAGTGATCTGTGCGAGGGATAGGAACCGCCGCAGAGCGTGAGCATAGGATATTCCATACCATCAGCGGCGTCTGCCACCACAATTTTTGGGTATGCATACATCCCAAAATTTCGGCTGTAAAAGGCGATTACCTCACTTAAATATTGCGCTGTTTTTGTCCAATTTTTGGCATTATGGGCTTGTGCAATTGCCACGCATTGAATTCCGTTCCATGTGACTTCGCTTATTCTGTAGGTTGGATCAGCTGTCCAAGCAAAATCGTGAACGTTTTGAGCAAGGAAGTGCCAAGTTTTGGTAGGGGGTAGTTGGTCTTTGGTAGGGGGTAGTTGGTAGTTGGGTTTCGGGTTTTGGGTTTCGGGGGACGTGGAGCGGGGGTCTGGTTGGTTGATGTCAATGGCTTTTCGGAGATCATCGGGAAGTGCTTCTTCGCGGTTTATGAGTAATCCGGTGGCTTCAACGATGTACTTTTCTGGGAGATTTAGTTTTACATCAAAGGTGCCAAAGTCGCCATAAAATTCTTTTTCTAAGTGTTGGCTGGTTTCCCAAGTGAACTTTCGGTCATAGACACAAATTCTTGGGTACCAATGAACGCCGTTGAAATGTTTAACTCCATGATGATCAAACACTTTCATTCTCCTGCGAATGGATCCTCGATCAAAATAAGTCTTGAACCAAATTTCAAACACGCAAGAATCACCTGATTGCAGAGGCTCAGGCAAGTCAATTTTCATGATGGTATAATCAATCTGAGGGTCTAAAATGACTTTTTTGTAGGGTTTGGTTGATTTATTACCTTCAATTTGAATCCATGTGATTTGTGTCCCCAAACCTTGTTTTTCGTAGTTGCCGTAGGTGGGTTTAATTTTATTTAGTTCGTAAAGTTTATCTGTTAGAGAACCTGGCTGATTGGAGTTTTGATATAAATGGAAAAAAGCTTCATTCAGGGTATTGGGTGAGTTATTGGTGTAGGTCAACC
>CAYPBJ010000072.1:0-1775 GCA_964408945.1 uncultured Rhizobium sp.
CCTGCATGGTAAAACAATGCTCCAGCTTTTACTAGGTCAAAGAGTTGTTCCTCCAACACCTTGCCATTTCCTTTTAGGTAATAGGTTTGCCAACCACTCATGGGAACTCCCATTCTGCGCTTATACCAAACCCAAGCCTTTATTTCAGGCTCTGTGATGCCTTTGTTGTATTTAGCCACCACATCCGAAAATGGAATCTTCTTCCCTTCAGTATCGCCAAGTCCTTGAAGTTCTCCTGCTTGTTTTAAAATGCGCTCAATGATAGTTCCATTGCCTCTCACTTTGGTGGAGGTATATGGGTTCAATGTGCCCAATTTATTTATGTTTTGTATGCCTGATAAGTAACTCATAGCCTATTTAATTGTAGTTCGTATTCGAGCGCCAATGCCTCAATTTCTAAAACCGAAACATCTGCGCTAGCCAATGGATTCGATTGCATAAATCGTAAAGCATGTGCATTAGCCTCTTTGATTTCTCGGTAATTAATGTTTTCAAGTAAGATGTCTTCATTTTGAATTTGAAAATTGTAACCAACCCCATGAGCGAAGATTTGAATCTTGTAGCTTCCGCATCGATAATCAACCGCAAAGTCTTCGTATTCAGGGTCGTGATAGTCGATAAACCAGTCTCCTGGTAAATCCAGTATTAAATTAAAATCCCCTAGCGCATGACCGATGGTATTCATAATCCAGGTCTTGTCACCTTTGATTGTCAGCGGAAATTCGCGACTGGTAGTTATTTCTTCTTCGCCACATACTTTTTCAGGATGTAGTTCAAACCAAGTGTTAAAAGTGCACAGTTCTGCAAAGCTCAATGGCTCATTGGAATAATCCTTTTGTTTGGCATAAATTTCAACTAGTCCTTTTTCATCTCTATTCTTGGGAAATACACCATTGCGAAGCAGTGCTACATGAAAGTCCTTTGCATCAGCCTTTGAAAGCACATCGCGAATCATGTCTATTCGGGCACGGAGATATATAGGGCTCGAAACATCCATTACACCATTTCCAGTTCAGTTTCCAATAAGGGAATCACAGCTGCAGGAACCATTTGATCGTGCAGCACTTTGTTTATGACCATTTGCTCAACCTGCTCATAGCCTTGAGGTGATTGCATCATCTCATATAAATTCGGTGCATTGGCAAGTGTTACTTTTTTAAGTTGCTTTAGGATTTCTTCCCTGAGTTTCAACTCCATTGGATTGGACTTGGAAGCGGCGCCTTTGAGTGAACTTTCACTTCTTTCAGCGAAGGAGTAGTAGCCACCCTTGGTCACGATGATGTGATCTATCAACATCACATCAAACAATTTTAGAGACTCCTTGATTCTTCTTGTCAGCTGCCTATCGGCCTCCGAGGGTTGGAGGTTACCGCTGGGGTGATTGTGTGATATAATCACAGACTTTGCAAGTGTTTTTAAAGCAACGGCCACAACAATCTCTACATCCACCATCGTGGCATTAATCGTTCCTGTTGAATGGTGATAATAGCCGATAATTTTATTGGCTTGATTCAGGTAAAGTGCAATGAAATGTTCCTGAATTTCAATGCCTTTTAAAATCTGACTTTTTAGAAAATTGTATACATCATTGGAACTGGTCACTTGGCCAAAGAAATATGCCTCTTTGTTGAAGGTAACCTCAATTTCGCGGATTTTGAATTCTGCATCCAGCTCATCAATCTGATTTTCTAAATCACTGAATGATGATTTATCGAATACCATTTGGGGCTGAATGCGAGGCTGATTGTATTTCATGATTATTTGCGTTTTAAAAC